>NZ_CAXBGN010000004.1:0-682340 GCF_963975415.1 uncultured Kriegella sp. | reverse complement strand
CCCAGGACAACCGGGGCGGGGTGGCGTTGCAACAGGGCGACTATAGGGTCATCGCTCAAATGGGCATGGGCATGATGGCCCAGCTGTACGCGGAAATAACATAGACAAAAACCAATGATCTTCCAGATTGAAATTTGTTTCGTTTACTAGGCGGCTAACACCTTTTTTAAACTTTGGGAAATTAGGCGGTGCTACGCCTTACCAAGACTGAAAGGATAATCTGATTATTGATTAGTTCATTGAAATGTCAAGGGGGTGGGTCAACCTACCATATAGCGCAAGACGCTGCCCTGAAATATTTCCGGGCCCACATTCTTTTAATGACCGTAACATGGCGGGATGTTTATAGTATCGATAGGCCATATAAAGTGCGTTTATTCTAGTTCCCGTAAAGCAGTGAGATTTCGTGGGGTTGTTTATAACGTATATATAAGCCTGTAATAGGGATCCTGAGCCATCTGTTTCCACATGGTCATAAAGTGAACTGTCCCCAAGGCGATTTAAAAATTCTGCATGTGCCGTTAGGTGTTCGATATGGGTCATGGTATAATGGGTGCCGCTACCGTCTGAAGGTAGATAGTCACCGTCTATTGAATCTTTCCCGCGGCGAATCTCTTCGGGAATCGCTCCATTGGGTAAAATTCCCCATAGACTTACTTTTGCATCCATTTTCCAGTCTGCCGATGTTTTCAGTCGTCCGATTTGGTAACGGTTATGCGATTCAAAGGCTTCTTTTGGAGATAGTTTTTTTGGGAAAGGACTTACTTCCTCCAACCGCCAGTCGGGATGGTCCATTACATAAAAAGAAAGGAGTGCCGCGGCAAATGAACCCGCCACGCCCCAATTATTTTTTCTGGTTCTACTGGCCCATGCTACTTTAGGATACATAATATCGCGCAACCAAATTTGGTATTTCAGCTTGTTTTTGGCAGTCCAGCCCTCCCAACCTTCCAGAAGATCGGCAGCATATATATAGGGTGTTCCTCCTCGTGCCAGATTAAGAATGCCTTGTGCTCCCCATTGAAAATCTTTATGTTCCTCATTGCGGTATCCATAGGTTTCGGTAAGGTTCAAGATGAGTTCCTTGGCCTTGACGGCATATTTGTCGTCACCTGTCAGATGCCAGGCGATAGCTGTACCATAGGCCAATTTGCCTCCTGTTGAGCTCAGTTGAACCGGGTCTTGTGAACTACGCCCAGTAATAATGACTTCTCTAGATAGTTGGGGCCAGGCCAATGAGGCCTGCATCAGACTATCAATAAAGCCAAGGAAAAGGGTAACGTTGGTATGGTAAGGCTCAATGCCCTCGTGGGCTTTGTGCCCAATATCGGATAATTCTTTGACAGAGACTAGAAATCCTTTTGGAACGGTGCTTTTTTCCTTTTTCAGATTTATCCCAGAATCATCAAAGGAGAAAAGAAGGTTAGGAACGAATAGTATTAACAGAAGATATTTCATGCCATGTTTCCAATTAGCTAGGTGGGTAGCATAGCAATATTTTAGTGGCAACATCAGATTTAAAAGTAACCTCATTAATGGCGGCGGATAAGAAAATCTCATCTCCTTGCTTATAATCAAATGTCTTCCCGTTACAGACGATAACACCTTTGCCAGAATATATGACCGCAACATAGAAACTTCCATTTGCATTGATGGTATATTCCCCGTTTAAATCAAGCTCCTTAAGTCCGAAACAATCGGTATGAGTTTCATTAAAAATCGATTTTAAGGTATAGGAAGCCGAACTATCGATAAGCTGCGGTTCAACTTTCCAACGTTTTAAGGCCTCTTCGTATGAGCAACAATCATAGTGAAAGCAGTCCAACATTTTTTCTTCCCCAACCCCTTGATGAATCAATTCATCTGAGATTGATAATCCTTTAGGGGTAACTTTTTCAACTCTCATGGTGTAATCTGTTGGCTCTTGTACTTCCATTAAAAAACAACCACTACCAATGGCATGCGGTACTCCACCATAAACCATAAAGGCATCGCCTGGCTTTACTTCTATTTTATGTAGACAACCCAGCATGCCTTCGATATCTTGACTTTTAAAATGTTTGCTCCAAATTTCTGGAGTAACACCCGGTCTAAAACCCATGTAGACCACACTCTTTTTGCCATTGATTTCTCGATTGTTCAATACATACCAAGATTCCGTTTTACCAAAATTCGAATTGAGTATGGTACTTGCATATTCCTTATCGGGGTGTACCTGTATGGTCAAGCGTTCGTTCGAATCTAGCATTTTAATTAAAACCCCGGTCGTTCCGAATTTATCAGCTAATTTTTTTCCTAAATAAAGTTCTTTATTGGAGTCAACCAATTCCTTCAAAGATTTCACCCCATCGGGAGTATCCAATAATGAGAGTCCTTCGTTTTTTGGCCGACCTTTTCCTCTGGCCGTAACAGTAGACATGATCCATTCTTCCGGCATATTGCCATCAAGCCCAGGCGCATGCATTTTCCATTGATCAATTAAAGCACCCCCACCGTAAGTACGCCAGACTCTGTTTGAACGCTGCTTTAATGGTATATAGGCATACTTGTCGAAGTCCTTGCTCATTATTCTAGCGTATTAGTTTAAAAACACCACGATTTTTTAAAAGAAAGTAAAGATAGAAAACAAAAGTTCTATTGGACCGTATTTTAAAAAGTCCATCTACTTTTAGCCCATTCCATATCATCTGAATAAAGAAACACCAATGAACATTTGCACTGCCAATACATGAAAACGAAATATATTGGTCATCTATTAATTTTTCGATACCTATTAATATTCGGGATAAACTAAATTTTTAAAATGAAAGAAAAATAGGGGTGGTCATCATATACATTTACTTGTTTTTGATTCTGCTGAAATTCTTCCCCGAATGGTTTTAATAATCTAAGGAAACAAAATGGCCGAAACCAATTTTTGAACTGAAGAAATTATCGCAAGTACTGGGGAGATGAAGCTGTCTTTTGTTCAACCTGTTGGGATAGCATTTGCCACCTAGTAGTGGCCCACGGAATGTTGTACCTTTTGGTACCAATAAATATTGAAGGAAGAAATAGGTTTTTATACATCTAACAATGAACTGATTTTGAAAAATAGGGATTTCAGGAATTATTCGATGTAATAGAGAGATAATTTTAGCTTAGATACTGTTAAAAAAAAATATACTATTTTTAAACGGCCCATATCGAATATAATGTAATACTAAATCTACCGAGGCGATTTAACAATGAAAAAAATTAGTGATTTTGAACGACTACAATGGGAAATAGGTACTTGATAGTTTTTTCATTTTTTTTGATATTTAACACTACCATTAGTTTTGCTTATGACCTAAAGGATAAATTAATAGATGTTGGGGTCGCCCGAATCGATATAACTCCAGAAAAACCGGTGCGCTTGGCAGGGTATTCCGGGAGGGACATTCCTTTCGAAAAAGTTCATCACAAATTATGGGCCAAGGCTATGGCCTTCGGTAGCGAAAAAGAAGGGTTTTCAATATTGCTTACGGTTGATTTATTAGGCATACCCGGTGAAATTACTGAAAAGGTGAGATTTGAATTAGGGAATGCAATAACACTTGATCCTGAAAATTTGACCATTTGCGCTTCCCACACCCATAGTGGACCTCAAATTGGGAATATTGTTTCCCATTTCAACAAGCCCCTTGGCCCAGACGAACTAGCAGAAATAGCGGTATATGCCATTGATTTAACGGATAAGTTGAAGAAAGTTGCATTGATGGCCATTCAACATATTAAACCAGCCTATGTTTCATGGGGGCAAGGAACGGTGGGCTTTGCTGTAAACCGTAGAACTTCAATAAACCCTAAAGGCGTTGTAGACCATTCTCTTCCCATTTTAAAAATAAGTGATCCCAATGGAGCCGTACGCGCCGTACTCTTTAATTACGCCTGCCATGCGGTTACCCTAGGTCCAAAAAATAATGTGGTTCATGGTGATTGGGCCGGTGAGGCCCAGCTTCAGATTGAAGGGAATTTTCCTGGGGCAATTGCCATGGTTTCCATTGGTTGTGGTGCAGATCAAAATTCTGATCCACGTATGAACTCGAAGAATCCTAAAATGGATTTGGAAAATGCCAAAAACCAAGGAAAAGAAATTGCTGATGAAGTAAATAGACTAATAGCCGGCAAATTACTGAAGCCATTAAGTAAGGCCCCAAAGGTGAAAATGAGGTCTGTCGATTTGACTTTTGCAGATATTCCGGATCCGAAGAAATTGGCAGAAGATGCAAAAGAGATTGGTAGAACAAGCAATTATTCACTGTTGTTGCTCAGTCGGATGGCACGAAGCGAGGCCATTCCTATGGGAATTTCCTATCCAATACAGGTATGGAACTTCGGCAAAGATCTGGCAATGATTTTTCTTGCGGGAGAGGTAGTCGTTGATTATTCCTTACGGCTTAAAAAAGAGCTGGGAGTTGACCGAATTTGGATGAATAGCTATGCGAATGATATGCCTTGTTATATTCCTTCCCTAAGAGTTTTGAACGAGGGCGGCTACGAAGCGGACGGGGCTATGATAGGATACGAAAAACCTGCTCGTTTAACAGAAGATGTAGAAGAAATAATCATGGAGGGAATCTATAGTATTTTACCTAAAGCGTATAAGTAGCTTCAAATTTGTATGGCGGTCAAAAAATTATTTGTTGTTTCTTTTCTTTTCTTTATTGCCAAGGTCGGTTTTACCCAACAACCTCGTGCTTCGTCGTCGTTGGAGGATAAAAGCCTATCTGCCATTTTTTTGGCCTCCGTGTCCAAAGTGAATATTACCCCGGAAAGTCCTCAATGGTTACTAGGATATGGCCCGCGAAAATCATCGGGAATTCATGATAGCATTTACCATCGTATTGTCGCTATGGATGATGGTATAAATAAGTTTGTTTTAGTGTCATCGGATATATGCGTTCTTTCGCCTGCCGAGTATGATCGAATCGCAACCAAAATTGAAAATAAATATGGAGTTGGACCGCTTAATTTTTGGTGGACAGTTACCCATACACATTCTGCTCCAGAAGTGGGTCCTCCTGGTCTTCCAGCTGTTTTTATGGGTGACCGCTATCAACATGAGGCTAATTCTGCATATACAACACAGGTAGCGGAAAAGCTTTTAAAAGGAATTTCACAGGCACTCGAAAACTTGGAACCTGCACGTTTAGGTGTAGGCTGGGGTTTTTCACGGGCTAATATCAATCGTCGGGCTATTAATGTTGACGGTAAAGCTTCTCTTGGTATGAACCCCGATGGAGCTGTTGATCGTCGTATTGGTCTGCTACGTCTTGATAGGGAAGATGGCGGTACGTTAGCGCTGATTTCGAACTATGCTATTCACGGAACTGTTTTAGGAGGGGAAAACTTGAAGATTAGTGGTGATGCCCCGGGAATTGTCTCAGAATATGTCGAAAAAAAAATTGGGGCACCGGTGTTGTTTATTAACGGTGCCGCAGGCAATATAGCACCCATATACAGCACCTATCCAACTCCTGAATCGGGTCATTTAAAACAATTTCGAGTACTCTTGGGTGATAAAATTCTGGAAGCGAACCAAAACATTTTGTCTACAACCAATGTGGTGAGGTTAAATTCTGGGGCTACAGTCGTTGAAACCCCAAGGAAAATTGGTCTTGGATGGCCATCGGATTTAGTGAACTATACCCGAACTACCACTAATGGAAAGAAAATGGTACGGCTTCCAGTTCGTTTTTTAAAAATCAACGATGATGTGGCTATATGGAGTGCCCCGCTGGAACTATTCAATGAAATTTCAACCGAAATACGCAATCGTTCCCCTTTTCCGTTTACGTTTTATTTTGGGTACACCAACGGTTGGCTTGGCTATTTACCAACAGCCTCCGCTTGGGAGCATGGAGGCTACGAAGTTGAAACTGTTTGTCCCTTTACACCTATTGCCGCCAAGAATCTTACGGAGGCAGTTTTAGGGTATTTGGAAGGAGAAGCGGGAAAAGGCTATTAATTGATTTTACATGCGAATAGTCGTCTATTAAAAATGTTCTCAAGATTGCTAAAGCCTTTTTAGGGTTGGTTAAGTATAGAGAAACGCTGAAATTAAATTAAAATAAAAAATAAATATGAGTTTACGAGGTGCACGTATGTATTGTTTTCGTGTTTTGTTATATACTTTACCGGCAATCGTAGCAAGCTGCTATAATGGTCCTAATTTACCCTATAGTGAATCGGCCGAGAAGGCACTCTCAACATTAGAGCTGGTGCCAGGTTTTGAGATTGAATTGGTCGTGTCGGAACCGTTGATTTCAGATCCTGTAGATATGATTATAGATGAAAACGGGCTGATGTATGTGGTAGAAATGCATGGTTACCCATTGGACAAGGGTGGTACAGGTAAGATCAAGCTATTGACTGACGAGAATGGTGATGGAAAAATCGATAATAGCACTGTCTTTGTTGATGGGCTGATGCTTCCCACTGGTATCATGCGTTGGAAAAAAGGGGTCCTCGTAACCGATGCGCCAAATGTACTTTACCTAGAAGACACCAACGATGACGGCAAAGCTGATATCAGAGATACTCTACTGACCGGTTTTGCTTTGTCAAATCCGCAACACAACCTCAATAATCCGTTATATGGGCTCGATAATTGGATTTACTTGGCCCATGAAGCCTCTGTTGCTACGCAATCCTACAAAGAGGAGTTCGGTGATGAAGGGGAAGATATTTTCTACCCTGAACAATCGAAAGGTTCGCGTCTACCCAAAAATGCCAACGGACGAAACGTACGTTTTAGACCTGATGCACGAGCATTGGAAATGACTGCTGCCGCCACGCAATTCGGTCATACGTTTGACGCCTGGGGCCATCATCTTTTGCTAAACAATTCGAATCACATCTATCAAGAATTGATAGCCGCACGGTACTTGAACCGTAACCCTGATCTTCTTGTGACCAAAGTTACCAAAACCCTTTCCGATCACGGTCAACCTGCCGATGTATTTCCTATTACCAAAAATCCACAACATCAATTGCTGACTTCCGTTGGAGTTTTTACTTCTGCTACGGGTCTTGAAATATACCAAGGTGAGCTGTTTCCAACAGCGTTCAACAACGCGACATTTGTCGCTGAGCCGGTAAGCAATCTTGTTCATGTCGATAAGTTGTCTGAAGATGGGGTTAGCTATACTGCATCTCGAATTTATCAACAAAAGGAATTTTTAGCCTCCACCGATTCTTGGTTCCGCCCTGTCAACATCTATACCGGTCCAGATGGCGCACTTTATGTGCTTGATTATTACAGGAAATTCATTGAGCATCCTGAATGGATGGCAGAAGCGGTGGTGCAATCGGGAGAGCTTTATGACGGAATTGAAAAGGGTCGTATTTATCGCATTACTCCCACGGGGGCAAAACCAGTTGATCAACCTGAAAATTTACTTTTGGGAAATGCTTCTATCGAGCAACTTGTAGATGCATTGGCTAGTCCGAATAGTTGGAGGCGTCGAAATGCACAGCGTCTTTTAGTAGACCGAAAAGACAAAGATGCTTTTCCCTTATTAAAGCAAATGGCCATAAATATGGAACGTCCTTTAGGTCGTCTGCATGCTTTATGGACTTTACAGGGGCTAGGGCAACTTTCAATTGAAATGATAAAACAGGCGCTAACGGATGAAGTTCCTGGAATTCGGGAAAATGCTATTCGGTTGGCCGAATTGCATCTTGATGATGCTTCGCTGACCGATGCTTTATTAGGTTTAGAGAACGATGAGAATATCAAAGTGAGGTATCAATTGTTGCTTACATTGGGGTTTGTTGATACTCCATCGGTTGCAGCGGCGAGAGAAAAAATGTTATTTAAGGATGTTCGAGATGAGTGGGTTCAACTTGCCGCACTTTCTGCGACTTCCCTGCGGGAGAATAATTTGTTGGAAGCAGTTCTCGATCAATTTCAAGAAGATATCCCGGCATATGCTTCGCTTGTGCAACGTTTGAGTGCTATGATAGGTAAGAACGGACAGGCTTCGGAGGTAAAGCAACTCTTGAAAAGAGCTACCAACATTGGTTCAAAAGAAGCATATGCTTGGCAGACCCCGTTATTAAAAGGTCTTGTTGAGGGAATGAAAAGCAGGGAAATGTCGACTACCGAGTATATATCGGAACAAAATGCATTGTTGAAGGCCTTTTTTCAACACCCATCGACAGCCATTAGAAATGCCTCGCTACAGCTGTTACAGGAAATTGGCTTGCCAGAGGGGAGAGAAACTAAAACGGCCATGGTGCGGGCAAAAAAAATAGCGCAAAACCATAAATTAAAAGCAGAACGTAGGGGCGAGGCCCTAAAATTTCTTGCACTTGGAAATCCTGGGGAAGATATAAAATTGTTGAAAGAATTAATTGTTCCAGATGAACCATTGTCTGTTCAACTTGCGGCATTACAAACACTAAGCGCCATACCCGACCAAACCGTTAGCCACTATGTCTTGGAACATTGGCAGGTAATGACGCCCGATGTTCGTAGCACCGCCCTACGCACATTCTTGAACGACTCAAATAGAATTGGATTGCTCTTAGACGCTATCCAAACAGGACAAATACAGAAAACTAATATTGATCGGGCACTGGCCGTAAGTCTTATGACGAGCCGAGATCAAGCACATAAAGACCTTGCGCGGCGCCTGTTTTCCGAGGACGGAGACAATCAGAGGCAGAAAATCGTAAAGCAGTATGCGGCATCCCTAGAGTTTACTGGATCGGTCGAAGAAGGAAAGCAGGTCTTTCAGCAGAATTGTGCTATCTGCCATCAAATTGGAGGTGCACTAGGAACCAATTATGGCCCTGACCTTGCCACCATAAGAAATCGGCTACCGGCATCCATACTTAATGATATTTTAGATCCGGGCCAATCGATTGCTGATGGGTTTGATTTATGGACGGTGACGCTCAATGACGCTGAATCGATACAGGGAATTGTTTCGGCTGAAACTCCTACCGCTATTACACTTCGCAAAACCGGTGGGCAAGAAACAACGATTTCCCGTGAAGACATTGCCTCCTTGCAATCGCTAGGCATGTCGGCCATGCCGATCGGATTGGAAAATAGTATTGATCAAGAACAAATGGCAAATCTTTTGGCCTACATTAAACAAGTAAAATAAATAGTACATCGGCATAAAGTAATTGTAGAGCTCTAAAAATAGTATATTGAAGATTATGAATTTCATTAAAATCAAAATCATGAAAGTAGAAACTGGTCTGAACAATTCTTTAAAAAAGCCCAAAAATTCCTGTTGCTTTAGTGTTTTGCTGACCGCTTTTTTTCTGTTGATTTCTTTCCAGGCTATGAGTGTCAACTTTGATCAAAATGATTTGCTGGTCCGGCCCGAATCTGATGGTTCACTCCGGCTGAGTGCAGAAAAAGGAAGGGCTATAGGACCAGATATTAAATATATG
The DNA here is from genome assembly GCF_963975415.1 of uncultured Kriegella sp. NCBI lineage: Bacteria > Pseudomonadati > Bacteroidota > Flavobacteriia > Flavobacteriales > Flavobacteriaceae > Kriegella > uncultured Kriegella sp. The sequence goes on along the minus strand of NZ_CAXBGN010000004.1, from coordinate 672,902 downwards.
CCCGAATGGAAAGCTTTTGGTTGGTTTACAGCTAAAGATCGAGTAGAATGGGATGTGCTTATAAAAGAAAGTGGGGAATACGATGTTTTTTTGGAATGGTCTGTTTCAAACAAAGAGGCCGGGAAGCCTTTCGTTCTGGTAACACGTGATAAGCAGCTGAAAAATAAGGTAGGTAAAACCGGTTCATGGGAAACCTTTAAGAGTGCAAAAATTGGAAGCATCCGTTTATCTAAAGGTAAGCAGATGATGACTTTTAAATCAGATTCTGCGTTTTCGGAAGGAGCATTGTTAGATTTAAGGGAAGTGAAATTAGTACCCTCTGCGACCAAAGCTTTACCGATAAAGTAATCAACAGATACACAATACCTTTTGGGCTATGGAGAGCGAAAATCTAAAGGTGTTTACGCTAGTATTTTCCACCGAATCGTGACGATGGATGACAGTGCAAAACTATACTTTGTCATTCCGAGGGATGTTTGTTTGTTTCCTTCATGGAATGATAACAGGGTTACATGTATACCTCCTAAAAAGTTTAGGATTGGGCCACTTGATGGGCGGTGGAGTATGGCTTATAGTTTTAAGGCGTCTCAACTTGGTGAGTTGGGCATGTGTAGGCCAATCGATGTAGTATGAAATAGATTCGAAATTTACTGCGAGGGTAGTTATGAAATTGAGCAAGGTTCTTTCTGTATATCATCGGCGGCAATTGAGTTTAAACAGGTAGTTTGGAGATGTCTTGACTTGCTTGTTTGGGGCATGGTTGGGTTTTTGTCTCTTTGACGATTATTGTGACCCTTTTCTATACCGGACAAACCTTTGGTATTTGGATTATTATTATTATGCTCTGGGTGTATATGGCCTGTCTTGCCTTCTCGATCAATGCGGAAATTTGGGTGCTTATTGGCGAAATATTCCCGACAAGTATTCGTATGTCAGTGAAATTGGGATGTCCGCCGGGCTTTATACCTTCGCCGGTATGTGTTTACTGGCAACGCTGTTCTTTTATGAATATTTGCCAGAGACTAAAGGGAAGAGTCTTGAGGAAATCGAGAAGTGTTGGAAAAACAATGGGATGACAGGATCTCGAAAGTTATAATCTTGACCGTTCAACAAATTCAAGTGTCTATTCATGCTTTAGTAGTAGGGCCATAGGTATGGAGTCTATAAAAACGCTAAATTCAGTTAGAAAGCGTAAAATCTGTAGGAGAAAAAAGGTTATCCCTTTGGGTTTTAAATGCACTAAATTCCATCTAAATCTTAGGCCGGTGTTGGAATTTAACTGTTGTCAATCAACTAAAATACTTTTATTCATCCAATCAAATAGTGGGCGCATCCATTGGTCGGTAGGTAAGCTCAAAACAAAACCATGATTACCTTTTGGGTAAAGATGCATTTCTGCAGATACGTTGTTTCGAACCAATTCTTGATAAAAACGTATACTATTTTCAACAGATACTACATTATCATCACCTGTATGGGTCAACCATGTCGGTGGTGTATTTGGTTTAACATGCAGTTCATTGGAAAATAGCTTAATTTGTTCTTCTACGGCAGACTTGCCCAATAACTTTTCACGTGACCCGTTGTGGGTCAATGCATCGGTCATACTAATAACAGGATATACTAAAATCATAAAGTTTGGTTTCAAACTTGTGTTTTCGTCATTTGAAATGTATGATTTTTCAAAATGTGTTCCAGCTGTCGACGCCAAATGGCCTCCAGCCGAAAATCCTATAATGCCTATTTTATCAGCATCCAATTGCCATTCTTTTGCCCGTTCACGTACGGTTTTGATTGCTTGCTGTGCATCTTGTAAAGGTCCGATTGTTTTATCGTTCATTATTAGATCATTGGGCAAGCGATACTTTAATATAAAAGCTGCGACCCCTTTGCGTACAAATGCTTCGGCAATAACAATGCCTTCAAGTTCATAGCTTTCTCCTGAATACCCTCCTCCTGGACAAATGATTACAGCTGCTCCTGTAGCTGCTTCTGCATTGGGTAGAAATATAGTTAATGTTGGTTTTGAAACATTTTCGATCCAAGTAACACGGCCATTTTTTAAAGTTGGTTTTTCTTTCAGGGAAGAAGGCTTGCTGTTCGGAATGGAGGTCGTATAAAGGTCTATGGTCTGTTGTGCTCCCAACTGCATAGTAAGGGTTAAAAGTAATAAAAAAGTTATTTGTTTCATCGAGGTTGATTTCATTAGTTAGTATTTCATCCAGATTATGTGCAATGGCTTCTTTATCGGGCTAGAATTTACATAATTGCTTATCGTTGGCTATCTTTTTTATTATTGGCTTTCCCAAGGAACAAAAAAAATCTAAATTTACTAATGCCCAAGAAAACATAGGTCTACAAAGGGATAATGATATAGCATCTGACCGAATTTATACAAATTGAATTTTATAATTTTAGTTTAGACTAATATGAAGTTATAATTATTTTTTGAATATGATTTTTATGACCCGGTATGCCCGCTTAATATGTATTAGCGCCCTAGTCGTTGTTCTTATTGTTTTTACATGTGCTTGCCATAGAACAGAATCCAACGACAAATCTTCGACGCTGGGTGGTAGGGTGTCGGCAATGGTTCCTGATACGGTTGATTTCAATATTCACATTAAGCCTGTTCTCTCCGACCGTTGTTTTTCTTGTCATGGACCTGACCAAAATTCACTAAAGGCAGATTTGAGACTCGATTTGAAAGCAGGTGCCCTAAAGAAAACATTGAAATCTGGAGGCCACGCATTTGTTTCGGGAAATATTGGGAAGAGTAAAGCTTTTTCTCGAATTACTTCCACTGATGAAGAACAGAAAATGCCACCACCGCAGTCAGGCTTGGTTCTTACTGATCTAGAGGTGGCCATGATTGCCAAATGGATCGAACAAGGGGCGGAATATAAACCACATTGGGCATTTATTTCCCCTAAGGAGCCGCCACTGCCCAAAGTTGAAAATAGCGAATGGGTTCAAAATCCTATTGATAAATTTACCCTTCAAAAGCTGGAAAATTTGGGTTTAGAGCCGAACCTTCCAGCCTCAAAAGAAACTTTGCTACGGAGAGTTACGCTAGATTTGACAGGTCTACCGCCGACTATCGCTGAAATTGATGCATTTATAGCCGACAAAACGCCCAATGCATTTGAAAAAGTGGTTGATCGGTTATTAAGCTCCCCTCACTATGGTGAGCGAATGGCCCTAGAATGGTTGGATGTAGCCCGTTATGCGGACTCCAATGGGTATTCCCAAGACGGACTGCGCACCATGTGGCCCTGGCGCGATTGGTTGATCAGTGCCTTCAACACCAATATGCCTTATGATCAATTCATAACTTGGCAAGTAGCCGGAGACAAGCTGCCTAACGCTACATCGGAACAAAGATTGGCAACAGGCTTTCTGAGAAATAACAGACTCAACGGTGAAGGAGGTATTGTGGATGAAGAATACAGGGTAGAATATGCTATGGATAGGACAGAAACAGTAGCAACTTCTTTGATGGGTATGACAATGCAATGTGCTCGGTGCCACGACCATAAATATGACCCTATTTCGCAAGAAGAGTATTTCGAGATGTTCGCATTCTTCAATAGTGCCAACGAATCAGGTATTGCACAGAACGATGGTAATTCGGGGCCACAACTACTTGTTGGGCCACCAGCGGTGGAAAAGGAAATTGAACATATTGAAAACCGTATTGCCTCTCTTGAAGACACCTTGAATATCTTGTTGGAGAAACCTTTTACCGCTGAAAAATGGTCCAATAAAATCAATCTGGCTCCAGTCATCGATATTGATTTTGATGCCGATACATCACATTTTGTCAATAGGGCGAATACAAAAATCGATATAAACTCCGATAAGGATGTTACGACAGAAGTCCGTAATCGAGGTAATGCGGTCAAGTTTACTGGTTTTGATGGCGTACATATTCAGAGCAAATCTATTGATTTTGACAGGGCCGATCGGTTTTCATTTTCGTTCTGGTTCAAATCAGGTCACGAAGGGAAGCATACGACGGTACTCAATCATTTGAGCGGCGGTGGAACAAGTTTCAAAGGGTATGATATATCCGTTATTGACGATTTGCTCACGTTTCGGTTGGTGAGGTCTTGGCCTGCCCACCTTATTTCCGTGAGGGCGCCAAAACCGATAATACGAAACGAATGGATACATTATGTATTCACCTATGATGGATCAAGCAGAGCAAAGGGAGTGCAAGTTTATGTCAACGGAAAGCTTGAAGAAAAAAATATCGGACTGGATCGCTTGAACCAAAATATCAGCAATGGTCAAAAGCGACTAAGCATTGGCGGCAGACCCGGTTACTTAACCGAGGTGAATGGTGGGGGAAGTGTTGATGACCTAAAAGTGTTTGCCAAAGAACTGAGTGCGGCCGAGGTAAATGTTCTTTACAGTGAGGCATCCTCGAAACCGCTAGCTGTATCTGATAAAGCTTTGAAGACCCATTACTTGTTGAATAATGACAGGGATGTAATGGCCGTACAGGAGAAGATGAATCAATTAGGCAAGCTAAGGAATGCAATGCAAGATACACTTATGGGGGTAATGGTGATGGAAGACTTGCCCGAACCCAGGTCGACATATATTCTTGAAAGAGGGGGATATGAAGATATAGGAAAGCGGGTGTATCCGAATACGCCCAAGGCCCTTATGAATTTTGCAGACAGCCTTCCCAAAAATAGGCTGGGACTTACACAGTGGCTAGTGGATAAAAAAAATCCTTTAACGGCAAGAGTAATCGTAAATAGGTTTTGGAAAATGTATTTTGGTCAAGGCATCGTAAAGACCGTTGAAGATTTTGGAAATCAGGGATCATTACCATCGCATCCCGAACTTTTGGATTGGCTGGCATTGGAATTCATGAACTCTGGTTGGGATATCAAGGCATTTCAGAAATTGATTGTTATGTCGGCAACCTATAGGCAATCATCACGTGTTTCTGAAGAGACAAGAAAAAATGATCCTTCAAATACGCTGTTGGGGCGGGGTCCAAGTACTAGGCTAGAAGCTGAGTTTATACGAGATTGCGCCCTTTCCGCTAGTGGGCTGCTGAATTTCGACATAGGCGGAGCTAGTGTTAAGCCCTATCAACCTGCGGGGCTTTGGTCTGAAAAGGGTGAGTTTAGTGTCTTAAAAAATTATGACCAAGACCATGGGGAAAAACTATATAGAAGAGGACTTTACACTTTCTGGAGGCGAACTTCCCCTCTGCCTTCGATGTCATTGTTCGATGCTCCCAACAGAGATAATTGTACGGTAATACGTCAACAGACCAATACACCTTTGCAGGCCCTGGTACTGATGAACGATCCTCAATATGTAGAAGCCGCTAGGGTATTGTCGGAACGTGTAATACGGGAAAATAGCACCAAAAGAAATCAAATTGTCCATGCCCACCGATTGCTTACAGGTACGAAGCCGAACGATGAGGTATTGGATCTTTTGGTTCAACTAGAACAAGAAACCCGAGAAAAATTCGCAACTAATGGTGATTTTGTGAAGGATTTGCTATCCGTAGGGGAATACCCATTAGATTCATCATTACCTTCTCTAGAAGTTGCTGCAATGACCGTGGTGAACAATACCCTGCTCAGTTTAGATGAGACCATTATGAAGCGCTAGTAGGTAGTTTTTTTAAATATATAAACGATAATTTGGTAAAAATGAATTTTTCCGATCTCGATAAAATACACGCCCACCCCTTGGTGAACCATAAGTTACAGATGAACAGACGTAATTTTCTATCCAAGGCGGGAATCGGGATAGGTGGGTTGGCCCTGGCCTCGATGACCGAGCCATTACATGCTTTTGCAGGTTTGGGTAGGGAAGCTTCTCAGCAGTCAATTCCTGAAAGTATAAGGCACTTTGCACCCAAGGCGAAAAGAGTTATTTATTTATTTCAAAGTGGCGGGCCCTCTCAGCATGATTTGTTCGATCACAAGCCATTACTTCAGAAAATGGATGGTAGTGAATTGCCTGACTCGATAAGGAAGGGACAGCGGGTAACAGGTATGACGGCCGGACAAAAATCCTTTCCACTTGCAGGAGCCCAATTTGATTTTAAGCAATACGGGAAATCAGGAATTTGGGTCAGTGAGCTCCTCCCGCACACAGCGGCTATCGCAGATGAGATTTGCGTTATCAAATCAATGCATACCGAGGCTATAAATCATGATCCCGCCTTAACTTTTTTTCAGACGGGTTCCCAGCAACATGGTAGACCCTGCATAGGCTCATGGTTGAGTTATGGGTTGGGAAGTGAAAACAAGAATTTACCGGAGTTTTGCGTCTTACTGTCCAATGGAACCGGGAAAACAAATGCACAACCCTTATCTGCTCGATTATGGGGAAGCGGGTTTTTACCTTCGCTTCATCAAGGGGTTCAGTTTCGTTCAGGTAAGGATCCGGTACTCTACCTTTCCAATGCCCCGGGAATAGATGCACAGACGAGAAGAAAAATGTTGGATTATTTTGGTAAAATTGAAGCCCGCCAGTTCGAGGTTGAACAAGATCCAGAAATTCAAACCCGTATTGCCCAATATGAAATGGCCTATCGCATGCAGTCATCCGTTCCTGAAATGATGGATGTTACAGGGGAAACGAAGTCCACATACGACCTTTACGGTCCGGAATCAAAGGTTCCGGGCACTTATGCCGCCAACTGCCTGTTGGCAAGACGACTGATTGAAAGAGATGTAAATTTTGTTCAGCTATACCACAGAGGGTGGGATCAACATTATAATCTGCCCAGAAACCTTACCAACCAGTGCCGAGATACGGATCGAGCATCGGCAGCCTTGGTACTAGATTTAAAACAGCGCGGTTTGCTCGAAGACACCTTGGTCATTTGGGGTGGGGAATTTGGTAGAACAAACTACTCGCAGGGCGTTTTAGAGAAAGGAAATTATGGTAGAGACCACCATCCACGCTGCTTTACAATGTGGATGGCTGGTGCGGGAGTAAAAAAAGGTTTTAGTTATGGAAAAACGGATGAGTTTGGGTACAATATAATAGAGGCACCCGTTCACGTTCATGATTTTCAAGCCACATTGTTACATTTGTTAGGCCTTGATCATAAAAAACTGACATACAAACATCAAGGTCGACGCTTTAGACTTACCGATGTGCACGGCGAAGTGGTAAAGGATATATTGAGCTGATATAAAAAAATGGTAAGGCTCTAACATCATTACAAGGAATACCACGGGGCTTAGTTCCTTGGATTTCAAGTTTTGAAAAAGCTCGAATTTTAATACTTTTTCACATAAATTTCATAGCATGAAGGTGGTAGCGTTTACCCTTAAAAAATGAAGGGCCTTTGACATTTGATTTTCGACCGTTTTTATCGATATTCCCATGTCCAAGGCGATTTCTTTATACTTCTTTTTTTCTAATTTATTTTGAACAAATATTTGCTTGCAGCGAGGGGGTAATTGATTGATTAGGGTATTTAACTTTTCCATTCTAAAGTCATAGAGATCATCTTCTAAAGTAGCTTCTGAGATAACGTCCCATCTTATGTTATCTAAAGTATCAAATTGAATTTTTTCGCTTCGAATATGCTGTAAAAATTGATTATGGCAAGTCTTGAAAAGATAATTTTTAAGTGATGAGGTAATAATTATGGCATTCCTTTTTTCCCACAGACGAATAATGGCATCTTGTACAATATCTTCTGCTAATGAGCGATCTCTACATAGATTGAAAATGTAATTACAAAGCCAATCGTAGTATTCCGAGAATACATATTGATAGGCTTTCGGGTTGCCTTTTCGGAGCCTTCCGATCAATTTTTTGTCGTTCATATTGAATCGATTATTGGCCAAATCTAATAAAAAATAAAAAAACATAGGGGTTTTTTGTGATTGTCGCATCTATAAGATAAAGGAAATGCCAAATGCATAAATGCCATTTGCTGATAGATAAATTTATTAGTTGCACGATTTCACCTGAAGAAAGAAAAACTTTGGAGCAATGGGTGTTAGAAAGTGAGGCTAATATGTCTTTTTTTAAAAACCGCGTCAAAGAATCAAGTGGAAAAACATCGACCGATTTTGACGCTGAACTAGGGTTCCTAAGATTTTCAGAAACTCTAAAGTCAAAAAAGAAAGCACCGAATCGGTTTCACAAAGTGCTTAGGTATGCGGCAGTCCTGGCAATATTACTGAGTATCGGTGTTTTAACAAAACAACAACTTTTTCCTGCTCCCAAAACCCAAATAAAGGTTGTTGAAAATGAAGAAAAAATACTTATTGGTGATGATGTGGTAATCAAGTTGGCCGATGGAACTACCAAGATTTTAAATTCGGAGAGTAATGAAACGGTAACCGATGCCTATGGAAATATCGTTGCAAATAAAGAGAAAAATTCTATCGCTTTCGACACTGAGATGGAATCTACGAACAGCAGCCCGATATACAATGAGATTTTTATTCCACATGGTGAAATTTTCAAATTAAGGCTTTCAGATGGTTCGCTGGTATGGCTCAATGCGGGATCAAAACTTCGTTTTCCGCAAAGCTTTGAAAATACTGATAAAAAGCGAACCGTTTATTTGGAAGGAGAAGCTTTTTTTGATGTTGCCAAAAACAAAGATAAACCGTTCATCGTGAATACGCAGGAAATCGATGTAAAAGTGCTTGGCACGAAATTTAATATAACGTCTTACGAGAATGATGACTATATAGCTACAACTTTAGTCGAGGGGGCTGTCAATGTCTATGAAACGAGAACACCCGATAACAGCATGCGATTGATACCAAGTTTTCAGGCCAATTACAACAAGTTCGGGAACAACTTCAAAAAGGCTAAAGTAGATATTGAGGCTCATACGGCTTGGATGCAAAACCGTTTGATCATCGATAACCTAAAGTTTTCGGAAATATTAGTAAAACTTGAACGCAGATACGCTGTAAAATTTGTTGATAATACTGAAAACTTACATGATGAATTCTACAAAGGAGAATTTGTTGACGAGGATATTGCATCAGTTCTTAAGACAATTGCCATGAGCACTCCTTTTACCTATAAAATCAACCAAAACATAATTACAATAATGAATTAAAAAGAAAAGCAAGTGTCGAAAACCGCTTTCCTACTTAATTGACCACTTAAAGCAATAATTACTAACTACTCAAAGAAAATTATGAAAAAAAATGATGAAGACGATGCCTTCAAAATGATGAATGGCAAAAAATTTAAAAGTAAAGTTAAATATTGTTTTCTTGTTGCCTTCTTGGTAATGTTTCAGTTATCGGCCAATACGGTAATGTCACAAAAGAAAATAGAGCTTAACTATACCAATGTTCCGCTAAAACGTATTCTAAACGAAATCAAGTCACAAACGGGCTATCGATTCTTTTATAATGTTAAGGAAATAGACGATAATCAAAAAATCTCCGTGAATGTAGATGAAGAAAACGTAAGGGAGGTTTTAAGCAAATTGGCGTTAAAGGCAAATTTTGATTTTAAAATAAATGATAATCAAATTGTACTGACCCTCAAGAAAACCAGTTCCTATATACCGGTACAGATGGAAGTTCAGGGTACGGTTACTGACGAAAATGGTACGCCCTTATCAGGTGCAAATATTGTAGAAAAAGGCACAACCAACGGGGTGACTGCCGATTTTGACGGAAATTTTTCCATAGCCTTGGAAAATGACAATGCTATTTTAGAGGTCTCTTACCTCGGGTTTACCACCTTGGATGTCTCTACTGATGGACAGGATCAATTGCAAATTGTGCTACAGGAAGATTCTGCTAAATTGGATGAAGTTGTTGTTGTGGGGTATGGTACCGCCAGGAGGAAGGATATTTCTGGAGCTGTCAGTACAGTTAGGCTAGAAGATTCTCCGATTGCACTTTCACCAAATACAAACGCCCTTCAGGCCTTAAGGGGAAACGTTTCAGGTGTTAATGTTGGGGTGCAAAATTCACCAGGAACAACACCCAGTATTATGGTGCGTGGGCGGAATTCAATCAATGGATCAAACGATCCGTTAATTGTTTTAGATGGTGTTATTTATCTGGGAAGCATGACCGATATCAATACGGATGATATTTCAACGATTGATGTTTTAAAGGATGCTTCTGCAGCAGCCGTATATGGTTCGCGAGCTGCGAACGGGGTAGTGGTCATTACGACCAAAAGGGGAAAATCGGATAAACCGCTAATCACCTATACTACCTCGGTTGGCGTAAATACCTGGCAAAATAAGTTTGACATGATGGATCGAGAGCGATGGACACAGAAATATATAGCACAAACCGTATCTATTGATTCCCCGGAAGAAATTATCTTTGATGCGGCCTATGCGACCACGTTATGGGAGCAGAAGGAGGTGGATACTAGATGGATGGACCTTATTTCACGACATGGTTTGAATCAAAATCATCAGATTGCCGTTTCAGGAAGATCAAATCGAATAAACTACTATTTTTCAGGAGGCTACACCAGTAATGAGGGTGTTGTTGTCGGTGATGATTTTCAGCGGGTTTCCATACGAACAAAGTTAGATGCCGATATTACCGATTGGTTAACGGTAGGAATTGACGGAACGTACAATAACAATGATTATTCAGGGGTTAGGGCAGCTTTGGGTAATAACGCTTATATGCAGCAACCATGGGGATATCCTTACCGCTATGAAGGTATGCCGGTTAATCCGGGAGCAAACACGAGCACATTGTTGGAAAGATACCCCACCGGACAATCGATACCGAATCCTTTATGGGGAACTGATGGCACAATCGAAGATATTGATCAACGGAATTTTTATAGACTGAGTACCTATGCGTTTATTAAGATTCCGAAAATAGATGGCTTGACGTATCGATTTAATTTTTCCATCAATGGCAATCATAATGAAAACGATCGATTTGTATATGAGGATTATTATGTTCAAGAAGCAACTTCCACACCGTATATAAACCGCTATTCCGAAGGGGTATTGTCAAATTTGTTATCACAGGCAAATGGGTATAACAATCGAACGACCAGTTATGCCTATGTCATGGATAATATTATAAACTATAAGAAGTTATTTGGCGACCACTATCTAGATGCGACTTTGGTGGCGACACGTGACTATTCTTATGAGAAACTGGTAAGTACGACTGGCAGTGACTATTCCTCAAACGGAAATACCTTGCTCGGTGTTGACGGAATTCATAAAGCTGCAGTTCAAAGATCGAATCTAAATGTAATTGAAAGAGCAAATGTTGGTTATGTGGGCCGCCTTGGTTATACCTATAAAGACAAATACCATTTAACGGGAACCATGCGTAGAGACGGAGCTTCCGTTTTTGGAGAAGATCAGAAGTGGGGTGATTTCCAATCGGTCGGGCTTGCATGGACCGCGTCTGAAGAGAGTTTTATAAGCGGCTTCGAAAAAATGAACTATCTGAAACTAAAAGCTTCCTATGGTAAAAACGGAAATCAGGGGCTCGAGCCATATCAAACATTGGCAAGGGTAGCCAGTGGAAGCGACGGAGGCATTCGTTATGAGTTTGGTGATGCCCCGTCAACAATATTGTACGGGGTTGACCAGACCAGTTTAGGAAGTCCTAGTCTCGGTTGGGAAACAACTACCGCATTCAACGGTGGATTTCAATCCATATGGTTCGATAACCGAGTGTTTCTCGACCTAGATTTCTATTTCTCAAAAACGTCCGACCAAATTTTTTCGCGTCAGATACCTATCATGACAGGTTTTAGTTCGATATTTTCAAGTTTGGGCCAAGTAGACAACAAGGGTATAGAAATAAGTTTGAACACGGTCAATATTTCTAACGAAAACCTAAAGTGGTCATCTGGACTTTCGTATTGGCAAAACCGAAATAAAATTGTCAGCCTATATGGTGATGATATCGATGGTGACGGGAAGGAAGATGACGATATTTCCAACAGCCTTTTTATCGGTGAACCAATAGAAACCATCTACGGATATGACTATATAGGTGTGGTTCAAGAAGATGACACGGAATATATTGCCAATGTAGGCGCCGAACCCGGTGACGCCATGTTTCGGGATATAAGTGGTCCCGATGGTGTGCCCGATGGTATCATCTCAGCCGATTATGACCGAACCATCCTCGGTAGCCGAAACGAGAATTTCAGAATGAGCCTTTCCAATACGGTGGAGTATAAGAACTTTAGCCTATATGTATTGGTGTCCGGAATTTTTGGTGGTGGAAAAGACAATTTTTACCTGAAAGAAAACCCCTTACATAATTCGTTCCAAGACCGATATGCCACTAATGAAATAGACCACGACTGGTGGACACCTGAAAACCAAAGCGAAGAATATTTGCGGGCCAATGCATACAGCAACCGCTACTTAGGGTTACAGTCTAGAGGATTTGTAAGGATACAAGACATTAATTTGTCCTATAAATTCCCAGAGGAAACTTTAAGCCGAATCGGATTAAATTCATTGGAGCTTTATACCAGCATAAATAACCAATTTACATTTACCAATTGGTTTGGCGGTGGTGATCCCGAGGCTGGAATTAGACCAAATGACAATGCACAACCCGTTCCAACGACATATACAATGGGATTAAAAGTAAGTTTCTAATACCTAAAAATTGATCAAATGAAAATCAAAAAAATAAAAATACAGGTTTTCACTCTGTTGATGTTATTATTAACTTCTGTGGGGTGCAATGATGAAGACTTTTTGAGTGAAACACCAAAAACCTTTTATACGACGAATAATATCTTTTCATCGGATACCCAGATTGACCAGGTAATTTTGACCTTGTATTCTAGATTGCGCAATTTCAAACTTACGAATGATCAAATGCATGGTATCGGTACCGATGTTTTGGATGCACCAGAGTTTAGGATTTCAAATTCCTTTAGCGATTATAGTAGAATCAATGCTGAAAGTTCAAATTTTAGTACTGTTTATAATTTCTATTATAACATGATTGCAACCGCCAATACGGCCCTTTCTGCAGCAGATTCGGATGATATCTCTTTTGAATCGGAAGCCAAAAAGGATTATATTCTTGCACAGGCCCGTTTTTTCAGGGCTTACGCCCATGGAATGCTCGCCGAACTTTTTGGGGGTGTGCCAATTGTAACCGAAGTGGCGACAGAACCACGGTATGATTATGTAAGAAGTACCCGCGAAGAAACGTATCAGTTTGCCATTGATGAATTAGAGGCCATTGTAGACGATCTGCCTGAAACAACAGAACAAGCAGGTAGATTGGTAAAAGGTGCGGCTCAAAATTACTTAGCTGAATTTTATCTCGCTTTGGGGATAGAATCTTCAAGTGACGCTGCTTATGATCAGGCCATAAAGTATGCCTCGGATGTCATTGACGGAGGTACTTACGCCTTGATGACAGAACGTTTTGGTACCCGAATGGATGAGGAAAACACGGTAACCGGTGGTGCCGATGTATGGTGGGATCTTTTCAGAAAAGGAAATATAAATTATTCCGATGGAAATAGGGAAAGTATATGGACTTTTCAAGTCGATTTTGATGCCTATCTTCAAGAAGATGGTCAATCGGTCTTAAATTATCCAAGATATTTTGCCCCGGTTTATAGGGCCATTGAAGGATTCGGTGGTGATGGAGACCCAGGAGGCGGTGTTGGTGAAGATGCTGGTGGGAGGGGTGTAGCGTTTTATGCGCCGACTCCTTTGACAGAGTTTGCAATTTGGGACGAAAGTATATCGACAGGTGATCAACGCAATGCAGAACATAACATTAGTCGTAAAATATTTTATAACCAACCTGCAGATCCACTTTTTGGAACCCAGGTTCCCCAAGATGTGATAGACGCTACTAACGAAGGTCAGGGATGGATTTTCCCTATTTTCTATAAATTGAATACCGATAAGTTCGATGGCTTGGATCAGGGGGAAAATCGAAGTAATATTTTCCGTGACGAATATGCAATTCGTTTACCGGAGACTATTCTTCTGAGAGCTGAAGCTTATCACCGAAAAGGAGAAAATCAAAAGGCCGCTGATGATATAAATCTCATCAGATCTCGTGCACAATGTGAGGTATTGGCTACTGCTGGCGATATAGATATCGATTATATTCTAGATGAAAGGGCAAGGGAATTATATGTTGAGGAAAGTAGATGGAATACCCTTTTAAGAATGGGAGGGTCAGTGGCTACCGATCGTATCAAAGAATATGCCTTACACCCGCATGTAGCTTTAACACTTACCTTCGATTACAATCTTTGGCCCATACCACAAAGTACAATCGATAGAAATAAAGATGTGATTATGGAACAGAATCCTGGTTGGAATAGGTAATCAGAAATAATGGTGATAAAAATATCCGCTCTTTAAATTCAATTATCTAGAATTTTTAGGGCGGATATTTCATTTTGGATATGAAAATCAAGTTTTCCAAATGCCGAACAATCCTATGAACAATGAAATTTATCCAATAAGCTGCTATAGTGACGGACTTTTTTCATCAGTAGACAATTTCTCAAAGAACAATAGGCTAAATAAACTGAATGAATATGATAAGTGAATAAATGCAAAATTGGCAGTAGTTCTTGGTATATTTTCCACATTTTAAATAAATCTAATTTTTATGAAAAAAGTTACATCGTTGACTATCTTATTGATAATTACGACAGGGTCGATAATTGCACAGATTGCGAATAATTCGAATACCTTAAACACTTCCTCATTATCATTTAAGAAACTGCCGATGCCCACAAAGGGAGGTAAAATGTATGCACCTGTTGTTGACATTATGCCACAACTAAGAGGTTTTCATGATAATAACAAAGTGCGTGAAGAAATGGTCTTTTTAAAAAAGTTAGGTTTTGACAGGGTTTATTTTGTATTGTGTCAACCCGGATATCCTTCTTTCTCCGACCCAACGCTTTCCGTTATGCCTACTGATAAGGGTACGGGAATTCAAACACTGGAATCTATATTGGCACTTGGAGATCCGAATTACGTGTATCTATATGAAGCGCAAAGATTGGGTATGGAAGCCTGGGCAATTATAAAGCCCTATGAATCGGGAACGGGGTTTACAATTCCACACGGCACCAATGCGCCACTTAGCAGAAAACAGATCGAGACTATTGGAGGACAACATATTCATTTTGATAATTTAATATCCGATAATCCGAACTTAAGAGTAAAAAGAAAGCCTTACCACGATTCTATTCTAAATAGGTTAGATGAACCGATAAAATCTTTGGAAGTTGCCTTTAGCCTTGATTCCATAAGACAAAGAGTTTCGTCAAATAAATATTTAGAATTTGACGGATTAAAGGATTCGGAAATTCAGATTCCTGATATTGCCCTATGGTACAGTGAAACGAATGGGAGGTATGTCAAATATAATGGAAATATCAAAGTCGAATCAAAATTTGAATATCGTCAGGTAGAAGATGCGAACGGTTTTTCATTAGCTAAAGAGCCAAAGCGCTTTTTAGTTTTAACGATTAAAAATTTCAGTCTGCCTGAAAACTATAGTTATTTGGCGATAACCTTGGATCAAAATAAAAATTTGTACACTATCCCCTATTCCATGATAAAAGCGTATACTCGTTCTGGGGAGATTCCCATTACCACGGGGATACATTCCAGAAGCCCGATGAGCCAAGAGGAAGCAAGCAAATCGCCTGAGGTAAGGGAATGGGGGTTGGAAAAACGCCCGGTTAAAGGGGAAGAGGCAGCCAAATCGTTTATGGATTGGGGTTTCGAATTTGAATTTCAAGGAACAGGACATTGGGGAGATGGTTGGGTCAGTAGTCCACTGTACGGCATCGCAAAGGGTAAGCGCAAATATATGGCAGGAACCCCATGTGAGGCCTATGCAGAAGTACGGGAGTATTGGTTGGATCAGGTTCAACGTGTTGTGAAAATGGGTTTTGACGGAATTGATTTTCGTCTTCAGAACCACTCGGGAATGGTATCCGATTACGTAAATTATGGATACAATGAACCTATTGTAAAACGCTACAAAGAAAAATATGGTGTTGACATGCTCACGGCAGATGTGGATCCATTAAAAATAATGGAAATAAGAGGAGAATTTTTCCTATTGTTCCTTGAAAAAGCAACGGATATTATTCATGATTCCGGTAAAAAGGTGCAGGTGCATTTGCGTCACGCCCATGAGGAACGGGTATTGTCCGATGAATTTAATGAATTGGGGTTCTGGGCCATGCCCAAAATAGTGCTCGATTGGAAAAAAGTAGTTGATTTGGTCGATGAGGTAACCATTAAAGATTATTATCATGGAGATTACCGGCCAAAAAGGGCGAATAGTATTAAAACATATGCTAATGATAAGGGCAAGCGCGTGTGGGTCCATAATTATTTCACTCAGGGAGATGGGGTAAACTTTGATTTTCTAAATGCGATAGAGCAAGACAAAAGAATAGATGGTGTTCTATTGTATGAGGTCGATGGAGGTATATTACATACAGGTTTTCCCGATAAAAAGAGTAAACCTAATGACGAGAATATTAATAAATTGCAAAATGTTCTACAAAAATTAAAAAAGAACTAGTTTAGGTTTCTAGATATTAAAGGTGTAGTATAGCCTATAGTTCAACTTTATCATGGGTCTTCATATCGCACTCTTTGAGATGTCGGTATTGAGATACTACGTTTTGAAAGATGAGGAGCGGGAATAGTATTTTAGAGGTTCTATTATGAATTAATTTTATTTGAAAATGAGAAAACTTGAAAGAAGGTCCGTTCTTAAAGCATTAGGTCTTGCTTCGGTCGGAGCAATGACGCCGGCGATGTTAAATGCAGAAACGCTAAAGAAGCCCTATAAGGTGGTTGAGAAATCAATGGAAACTGATATACTGGTAATAGGCGGGGGTACGGCGGGGACCATTGCCGCTATTCAAGCTGGAAGAGCAGGGGCAAAAACGATGTTGATAGAAAGTGGTAGCCAACTAGGAGGAACAACGACCACTGGTGGTGTAACCTTTCCGGGTATTTTCCACGCATGGGGCAAACAGATTATTGGAGGAATAGGCTGGGAACTTGTGACGGACTGTGTAAAACTAAATGGGGATGAATTACCTGATTTTTCAATCCCTCCGGCCCGACATTGGAAGCATCAAGTTTCGGTAAATGGGTTTTTGTACACACTTCTTGCCGAAGAGAAATGTATCGAAGCAGGTGTTGACATTCGCTATTATGAAACTCCAACCAGTGTGGAGTTCAAGCAGGGAAATTGGGCGGTTCAAACCACGGGCAAGGGAATTACGACGCAAATAACCTGCAATCAAATAATTGATTGTACGGGCAATGCATTAATAGCTTCGATGGCCGGATTTGATGTACTAAGGGAGACGGAAACACAGCCTGGTTCGTTGATATTCCAAATAGGGGGGTATGACTATGATGCGCTCGATTTGACAAAAATTCCCAAGGAATATCATCATGTTCTGAGACAGAATATGATTAAAAATCAGACCAGCTCAAGTGCTGAAAATACATTTGTACCCTATGGATATGTGTATGTTCCCGGGGCAGATTCTACAACTTCAGAATCCCATACAAAAGCCAATAACGATGGTCGGTCAACCTTATTGAATTTAATACGCAAGTTAAGGGGGTTTCCGGGATGTGAAAATTTAAAAATCCTCGATTTGAAAACAGAAACTGCCGTACGGGAAACGTATAGAATTGATGGTATCTACAAAGTGACCCAAAACGATTATCTTGAAGGAAAGGTATTTGAAGACGCTATTTCCAATTCTTTTTATCCAATTGATCTTCATGTCGAAGGGAAAGGAATTCATCAGGTGTTCTTAGAGCCAGATGTGGTGGCAAGCATTCCATTGCGAGCGCTTATACCTAAAAAAAGTAAAAACTTTTTGGTGGCAGGGCGCTGTGTAAGCAGTGATCGAATGGCCAATTCTGCACTACGGGTTCAAGCATCGGCCATGGGTATGGCACAGGCAGCCGCAGCGGCTGCAGTTTTGGCAAATAAGCTAGGAGTGTCACCTCATGAAGTTCCTATTGAAGAAGTAAAGAAATTAATAAGAAACCATGGTGGAATTTTACCCTTAACGACCTAAAGCATATGTTTCGTTGGGTAAAAATAAGATCAACGGCCATATTCAATTGGTTTACACGTACTACGGTCTATGTAAAGATTGCTACAGTATTGGCCGCTCTTTCTTTTGCAAATGCCGAAAGCATAAAATATTTTCAGCCACAGACTATTTTGTTGCAACCGCACAGTACACAGGCGTATCAGGTTGATATGAACGACGCTATTTCTGAAAGTAATTCCTTATTCAAGGTTTCAGCAAAAGATGCAACCCCGATTTATTTTTATAGGGAAGTATTTACTCCTGTTTGTTTTGATAATAAATGCCGGCCGTTGACCATTAATTTATTTTGGAATATAACGGGCCGCTATCTGGGTTTCGAGCTGCCGGAAGGGGAGTTTTTGAGTAAGACCGACCATGACCCATTTTCAGTTGATGAGTATGAGAAACTAAATCAAATTTTGGCCACGGAGCGTACTCCGCTGGCCGATATAAATTATAATCAACTAACCGTTGAATCGAATAGTCATGGTTTGGGAGACATTGATGCAATTAGTGCTGCGACTCCGCAGAATTTGGCTCCCTATGTAATTGATGGGGCGGCCTATACCACTTTTAAACTATGGCATTTGATACACGGCACTACAAGAAATCAAGTTCAAAAACTTACGATACAGGACATCTCGCCCGAGTTGATACTAAAAATATTGGAAAGCCCCGTTCAAGCGGATAAGATTTGGGCATTGGAACATATTGACGGTCATGTGGGCTTTACGTCCGACCTTAAAGAAAAAGTATTCGATTTAATAAAGGGCGAGAACTATCTCATCGTGGAGAAGGCGTTAAGTGCTATACATAAAACTGAACTTGATTCTCTTAATGTTCAGCAGTTGTTGATGAAAGCTTTAATACAAGAAAATTATAATGTTCAAATTCGTGTTATTGACAAAATTGGGGAATGTAATGCTTTAAAGGAGTCCGTTAAAATGCACTTGGTTGAAAATTTAGGAAGTTTGAACGGGCAGGTATTTAAAAAAGCATTGACAGTGCTGGCGGAACAAGAATTAACCGCTGAAATGTATTTTAAAATAGCGGTTTTTCTAAAATCTGAAAATGCATTCATTTCAAATAGTATTGCTGCTTTTTTAAAAAGTGAACATATTACCGACCCACAAATTCTTGCTTTATTAAAGAAAAATGGGAATGAATAATTTGAGTTTTAAGTCGAATATTCAAAAGTAAATTTTAAGAAAAGGTGAAGAAGCTTTTAATCATAATCGTTTGCTGTTTTTTTTATTTTAATGTAAATGCCCAAGAAACTAAGCCATTTGTTTTATGGGATGAAAATGTTCCATTTCCATCAAAAGAGGAGATTCCGGTATTAGAAAATGTTGAGTTTTCAGTAATTAAGCCTTATGAGTTTTATAAAGACGGTTATCGTTTTTTGCATGGTGTGGCCATTATGTGGTATGAAGACAAAATTTATGCATCGTTTGGCCATAACAAGAATGGAGAAAATACGGTCACCGAAGAAGCAAACTATAGGGTAAGTGAAGACGGGGGAAAAACATGGGGCGCTGTAAAAAGAATAGGGGGCGGAAGCAAAGTTGCTGTTAGCCATGGAGAGTTTCTTAAAACTAAAGGCAAGTTGTGGGCTTTTCATGGCGAATACGATGGCACGATGAAGAATCTTAGAATGCGGGCTTTTTTGTTTAAAAAAAGAAAGGACAAATGGATAGACAAGGGCATAGTTTGTCGTAATAATTTTTGGCCACTGGAAGAACCTGTAAAGATGGATGATGGCAATTGGATAATGGCAGGAATTCAGGTCAATTCAACGGGGGCGGGCAAAAATCCTCCAGCAGTAGCCATTAGCAATGGTGATAATTTCATGGAATGGAATGTGGTAGTTATTCCAATGAAACAAACCGACGTGTGGGGAGAAAGTACTTTGATGATCGATGGTAGATCTATAATTAATATTTCGCGTTGGGGCGGGAAATACAAAGCCCTTGCGTCAAAAAGTGAAGATTACGGAAGAACTTGGGCAGAACTTAAAGAAAGCAATTTGCCCATGGTTTCATCAAAAGTATACTCAGGGCAATTAAGTACAGGGGAATATTATGCAATTGGTACAATGTATAAGGGTGTTGAAAGAGGACGAAATCCGTTGACTATCGCAGTGAGCGAGCCAAATAAAATGCTTTTTTCAAAACTATACATCATTAGAAACGCTGTATTTGAAGATGGTCCGGGAGAATCGCATCCAAAAGCGGCATTGTCTTATCCACATGCATACGAACTTAAAGGTAAACTATATGTCGGCTATTCAAATGATGGGGGGAAAGTAGGTAGGGATGCCGGAAAAACACGGAGAGAAAGTTGGAACAACAATAGCGGTGAACTAGCGATTATTCCAATAGAAGAATTAAGAAAGTAACATGTAATTTCACTCCGGAGTGTAAGGCTTGTTAAACCATTAGATTCTGGTATTAATGAGTAGTATTTGTTTTTGGAAGTTTCACAAAAACATCCTGTATATTTTATCATTTTTTTAAGTTTTGAGTAGAATCCATTTACTGTTATAATAAGTACATTTGTTTTTATGGGAAAGTATCATTTTCAATGATTAAAATACCGCTACAAAATCTAACTAGTTGCGTAATCAATAGAAAACTACTTATAATTTCTTTTTTATTACTATCGGGGCATATGTTTGCTCACGGAGATTTAACGCTGCGAATCATAAAAAAAACGCAGGAAATATCACAAAATCCAGATAACTTTGAGTTATACTTCCAAAGAGGATTCTTATATCAACAGCATATTGAATACAATAAAGCCCTTGAAGATTATTTGAAATCCAAATCTTTGGGAAATACGAATAAAGAGTTGCAATATAGAATTGCCGAGGTTAACTATTTAGCAGAAGACTACTCCAATGCCTCAACAAGTATCCTAACTTATTTAGAATTAGATAGCGTTGACGTAAGGGCTAAGAAACTGGAGGCCCAGATATTGTTCAAATTAGAAGCATATCAAAAGTCTTTAGAAGCATACAGCTATGTCATGAATAACATGATCGATGTTCGGCCGGAAGATGTATTGGAGTATGCTGAAATTATACTTGCCGAGAACAATGAAAACTATAGGGGAGCCTTAAATGCGATTGAGGCTGGTTTAAACCAAGTTGGTCCAAATACCTTATCGCTTCAACTTAAGAAATTAGACTATTTAAAAGAGTCTAATCAAATTGAAAAAGCATTGGAACAATACAATTATTTTATTCTTGAATATAAAAGAAAAGAGTTTTGGTATTATAAGAAAGCAGCGTATTTGGCAAAAGTAAATAGACCTGAAGAAGCCAACATATCACTAAAATTGGCTACAAGCGCTCTTGAGCAATTAGACAGTAGGTTTAAAAATATGAACTCGATAATAAAATTAAAAGATCGAATAACAAGATTAGAAAGCTTAAACAACCAGAAATTATGATTAGAAGAAGTACCCAAATGTTAATAATGCTGTTTGCGGCATATTCATTTTCGCAATCCTCAGTTCTAGGGGGTTCCAATATCAATGCTATTGCCGAATCTAACAGTATTGGTCTTAAGCAGAACTCACCTTCTGTAGTTGTAGAAAGAGGCCCTTATTTACAAAGTGGTACGCCAACTAGTGTTGTTGTAAGATGGAGAACAGATACTGCGACCGAATCTGTTGTTCATTATGGTACCCAGATTGGCGCATTGACTAAGAAAGAAACAAATAATAGTTTAACAACGGAACACGAAGTTGCTTTATCTGGGTTGAAACCAAACACAAAATATTATTTTAATATTGGTAATAAAGCCGAGGTACTATCTGAAAGTACTTCTGGTGATATGTATGTAATTACGGCACCGACCGCAGGTACTAAACAATTTGTTCGTGCTTGGATCTTAGGTGATGCCGGTACGGCAAATGATAATCAAAGAGATGTACGGGATGCATATTACGATTATGTAGACAAAGCTCCAATAAACCCTGACAAAACAGATATGATGCTGTTTTTGGGGGATAATGCCTATAGTACTGGAACAGATATAGAGTATCAAAATGCTTTTTTTGATATTTACGACGAGATGTTTAAAAAATCTGTTGCCTGGTCTTGTATAGGAAACCATGACGGTAAGACCGCCGATTCCGCTAGACAATCTGGCCCGTATTATGATATATTTACTTTTCCGACCGATGGTCAAGCCGGTGGAACTGCATCGGGAACCGAAGCCTATTATTCTTTTGATTATGCCAACATTCACTTTATAATATTAGATTCTCATCATTCAGGTCGTGAAGTTGGAGGCGCTATGTACAACTGGACACAAACCGATATTCAAAACACCACACAAGATTGGATTGTGACCTTATTTCATCATCCGGTTTACACCAAAGGTTCCCATGACTCTGATACTGAGGATCGACTTATTGAAATGAGAAAAAACTTTATGCCTATGATGGAAGCTAACGGTGTCGACGTTATTTTAAACGGCCATAGCCATTCTTATGAGCGTTCTTATTTCTTAAACGGACATTACGGATTTGCCAATACTTTTAACGCGGATGAAATTACCAAGGGAGGGCATACCGTTGGGGCAACAGGAAATGGCGATGGTAAAGCAGATAAAGATGGCGCATACAAAAAAACTGATGTAGCTACAGAAGGGGCCGTATACATAACTACAGGGTCTGCCGGTAAAATATCTGGTGGAGACCTAAACCACCAAGCCATGTCTGTGTCTTTGAACAAGCTGGGGTCTTGCGTTATGGAGGTTGGAGATGATGGAATGGGAGGGCAAAACCTGACGGTAAAGTTTATAAGGGAAAATGATAAGATTGATGATTATTTTACCATCAACAAAGCAGGTATAGCAGCCCCAAAGGCCTATGCAGATAAATCCATTCAAAAAAGTGGAGCGCTTTTGTATGTTTCCGATAGTGACTTGCTTAAAATTAAAGTTAATGATAATGAAAGGCTCAAGAAAGTCAAGATATACAACAACATTGGCAAATCGGTGAAAAAAAGCAGAAAGGAAACTATCGACGTGAGCAAAATGCCAAAAGGGACCTATGTTGTTGAAATCACTACGAATAAAAGAAAGTATACCGAACCCGTTATGATAGAATAATTTGACTAATTAGATGTACGGTGAGGGTTAGGTGCTATCCTGTTTAAAGAAGTTCTTCGAACAAGGTAAATCCAGAGCGATAATATAACCCCGGAAATGATAAAGAGCTCTAGTTGCAAATGAAAAAGACAAGCATTTTAATAGGGTCAATTTTTATTTGTTTTTTTATGTTGTCCGGTAAAAAGACAACCATACGGTATTCATCCGATACTATTCCGGAAAAAGTGGCCGCATTATATGTAACCGATTTTTATAACTTCCAGAATGAAGTTGATTTATTAGCGGCCCTTGCCAATAGGTCAACTTTTTCCAACGAACTGGAGTTGAAAAAACAGGTGGAGAAAACTAGATTGGTTTATAAGAAAATCGAGTTTATTTTTGATTATTACCAAACAACTTATAATGGGGCATATATCAATGGTGCCCCTTTGCCTAAAGTGAGTGAGTATTTTGAAGCGGGCAATATTATTGAACCTTGTGGCTTACAAGCATTAGACGAAGCTGTTTTTGAAACGGCATCCGAAGAAAATTTACAGTACATAAAAGTATTGGCGGATGGATTGAAAAAACGTGTTGATTTTGTAGCAAAAATACATTTGCCAATACATTTGAAGACGAGCCAGATTATTGAGTGTATTCGATCGGGCATAGTCAGAGTTTTTACGTTGGGTGTCACAGGTTTTGATACACCGGGCTCTGTAAATGCTTTGAAAGAAAGTTACGTGAGTCTTCAGAGTATGGAAACTACGTTTTTATATTTTAAAAAAGGTATTTCTCCTGAAGCCAAAACTAAATTCGAGTCCATTTTAGCACTCTTTAAAAAGGGTAAAAGATTATTAAAAGCCCGTACCGATTTCAATGATTTTGATAGACTGGTGTTTTTAAAAGAAGTAGTCAACCCCTTGTATAAAGAATTGTTGGAGTTTCAGAATTTAAACGGCATCAAGCTTGAACCCTATAAAAAACATGCGCAAAACTATCAGGCAAAAAATATTTTCGATAGTAATTTTCTGAATTCCGATTTTTATTCGGAGTTAGTTTACCTACCCTTAGATAACCCAAAAACAATTCAATTGGGTAAGTTGTTATTTGAAGATCCACAACTTTCAAATGACAATGAGATGTCTTGTTTAAGCTGCCATAATCCGAGCATGGGTTTTGCCGATGGCTTACCTAAAAGCATATCGAATCGAGAGGGTTTTTTTACGGCAAGAAATTCACCATCCATAATAAATGCAGGCTATTCCACGCGCTACTTCTGGGACATGCGAGAGTTTAATCTTGAAAAACAAGTTACACACGTTATTGATGATGATTTAGAATTTAATACCAATTTTGATATTATTATAAATAAACTCAATAAGAACCCTACTTATTTAAAGTTGTTTAAGGAAGCTTATGGGGGTATTGTTGAAGAGGATATCAATGAGCGTTCTATAGGTAACGCCATTGCAGCGTATGTAAACTCATTAAAGTCTTTCAATAGCCCGTTTGATAAATATGTGCGAAACGAGACCAATGAGTACCCTGAGAATGCCAAACGGGGTTTCAACTTGTTTATGGGGAAGGGAGCCTGTGGTAGTTGTCATTTTGCGCCAATATTCAATGGGACCATTCCTCCTTTTTATATGGATTCAGAATCGGAGGTTTTAGGCATTACACAGGGGTTTGATTCGATTAATCCAAAGCTAGATACAGATGTGGGGCGTATGGGTAATGGTCTGAGCATTGATAATCATCCTTATTTTAAAAATTCCTTCAAAACAGTTTCGGTTAGAAATATAGCATTAACAGCGCCCTATATGCATAACGGCTTATTCGATACTTTAGAAGATGTTTTAATGTTTTATAATTTAGGTGGTGGTGCAGGTATGGGGTTGGAGGTTGAAAATCAAACCCTGCCCGATTCACCATTGGATTTGTCTAAACAAGAAATTCAAGATATTGTTGCTTTTATGGAGACACTGACCGATACTTCAGAATTTACGGCTTATAATAAGAATTAACTGATAGGTCTATTTTCTTGTTCAACCTTGCCATGTAGATTCCGATAGAGAAGTGGTAAAGTTCGGTATCGTTGTATCGTACTTAAATTTGCATTAAAACTAAGTGTAAAATAACAATGGTTAAAACGGTATGTTGGTCAACTTTTTGGCTCCTTTGAATTGATCTTGTTCCATATTTTGGCGACGATTATCAACAGAAAAGGTGTGTTCTTTAACGAAATTCATACAAACACAATGAGGGGTTTGATGCTTTTAAAACCGCTCTTTTCACTGCGAAAACAGTGTTCTTTCTAGTTTTTAATATTGCTTAAATAAGATTTAATTATGGGTGTTTTTATGTTCGAAATATAAATTATATCTCTCATATTTGTTGGATATGAAAGCTATTTTAATATCTTTGATATAGATAACATCATTATTCAATGAAACGGGAATATACGAAAATGGACGTAGGGCTGTTGCACCTTGCCAATAAAAAGGTTGTTTTAAGGCTTATAAAAGATCATGATGAGATTACTCGTTCTTCGTTGGCTAAAAAATCGGGTCTCACCCCACCGTCGATTACTAGAATAGTAGATGAATTAATATCTAAAGATCAATTGGTTGAAAGTCTTGGGGTGGGAGATTCGAGCGGAGGGAGGCCTCCGGTCATTGTGAAATTCAAGAATCACAATAATTTGATTATCGGAATTGATTTAGGGGCGACCTATATTAGGGGGTGCTTGGTCGATTTAAACGCAAATTTTGTGTCGGAGATACAGGTTCCAACGGAACTTGAAAAGGGTTTCTTTAGTATAATCGAAAAGGTGGTCAAGGTCATTGATAAACTTCGTAACCGAAAAGAACCGGATGCGAAAATATGGGGTGTGGGAATAGGTGTTGCCGGTTTGGTGAATAGTGAAACGGGAATTATTGAGTCTTCGCCTGATTTTCGTTGGTCAGATATTGATTTAAGAAAAGAACTCGCCAAGCATCTTGATTTGCCTTTCTTTTATGACAACTCTACCCGTTTAATGGCTTTGGGCGAGTTGAAGATGGGGGTTAAGGAAAATCAGAAAAACTTCGCAGTTATAAATATAGGGTACGGAATTGCTTCAGGTTTAGTGGTAGAGGGTAATCTTCTAAAGGGCTTTTCAGGTTTCGCTGGTGAATTCGGACATATTTCTGTTGATACAGATAGTGCGGTTCAATGTAAATGTGGCATGTATGGTTGCTTAGAAGCTTTGGCATCGGGTCATAGAATTGCTTCCTTGGGTAAACAGGCATTCTCAAGCAATAGTTCAGAACTCTTGGAAGAACTTTGTAGGGGCAATGAAGAGCTGATAACCGCAGAATTGGTTGCGAAAGCGGCTAAAAAGGGGGATGAGGCCTCGATCAAAATTTACGATGAGGTAGCTGAGTATTTGTGCAAGGGTATCGGCACGATTGCGAATTTATTGAATCCGGAAACTGTGTATGTTGGTGGAGGTATTTCATTAAGCGGAGACCTGTTGTTCGATCTTATAGAGAAGAAAAAAAGCAAGTATTTGTTGCCGGCAAGTGCTGAAGTGAAAATAATGCCTTCTACGCATGGCGATCAGGCAACTTCGATAGGTGCGGTTTCATTGATATTGGAGAAAATTCTAAACCTAGAATTGACATTGAGCTAAAATACTATACGCGTTTAGTGTAGTATATGCCTCCATGCTTGGGGGCTTTTTATTTTATAAACCATAAGATCATATGATTGGAATGATACAGAAGAACTTCAAATGCTTCCTAATGCCACTTTTAATAGCTGTCCTCTCTTTTAGTTGTAAAGAGAATGTAAACCCTAGAAGTACGGTTGCAGCCACCGAGAAGCCCAATGTAATTCTTATTATGACAGATGATCAAGGCTACGGAGATTTAGCGTGCCATGGAAGCCCGTACGTTAAAACGCCAGCGTTGGATTCTTTGTATGCAGAAAGCGTTCGTTTTACAGATTTTCATGTAGACCCTTCTTGCTCGCCAACAAGGGCTGCTTTATTAACGGGAAACTATTCCTCACGTGCAGGGGTTTGGCATACCATTGGTGGTCGGTCTTTGTTAAAAGAGGGAATGGTTACCATGCCCGAAGTATTTACTTCTAACGGATATGAAACTGCCGTATTCGGAAAATGGCATTTGGGAGAAAACTACCCTTTTAGGCCTCAAGATAGAGGCTTTAAAGAATCCATTGTACACGGCGGTGGCGGTATTGGCCAGGGGCCGGATTACTGGGGTAATGACTATTACGATGATACTTATAAACATAATGGGAAGTTTGAAAAGTATGAAGGTTATTGCAATGAGGTGTGGTTTGATGAGGCTATTAAGTATATCGACGAAAATAAGGATACGCCATTTTTTTGCTATCTATCAACAAATTTACCCCATGCGCCATTGTTGGTCGATGAGCAATATGTCGCGCCTTATAGGGGTAAAGTTTCCGAACGTTTGGCGCGCTATTATGGCATGGTTGACAATATTGATAAAAATGTTAAAAAACTGTTAAACAAAATTGAGGATGTAGGGTTGAGAGACAACACGATCGTCGTTTTTATGACAGACAATGGGCCGTGCCCTTGGTTTGGAGGTGTTGTTATGGATTTTGATACAGGCTTGGTTGAAGAGGGGTATAGTGCAGGCATGAAAGGTGGAAAGATTTGGGGGTATGAAAATGCCCATCGCGTACCATTTTTTATTCGTTGGCCAAAGGGAGGTATCGAGGGAGGTAAAGATATTGATGCCCTAACCGGGCACATAGATGTATTGCCGACGTTAATGGAGTTGTGTGGTCTCGAGAGTCCTGATAAACTGCAGTTGGATGGGCGTAGTTTTGCTCCCTTTTTAAAAGAAAAGCTCATAGAGTGGCCTGATGACAGAACCCTCATTGTACAGAATCAACGAGTAGAGTATCCGGTAAAGGATAAAGAGTATCAGGTGCTTACAGATGCGTGGAGACTTGTTAAAAGGGATACTGACGAACTATATGATATCAAAAGGGATCCTGAAGAGCTGCGAAATGTGGCAAATCAATACCCGGCCATTGTTAAAGAACTTTATGGTAGATATGAAGATTGGTGGCATGATGTATCAGTTGACTTTAATGAATATGCTAAAATACATGTAGGAACGCCCCATGAGAATCCGGTAAAGATGTATGCGCACGATGCCCATACCCGGAACGGGAAAAAAATATGGGTCGTCAATGTTTCCAGAGCTGGAAAATATGAGATTCGTTTAAATCGTTGGCCAGAGGAGTCGGGTAAAAGAATCGTGGAGAATAAGGCGGGAAACAAAGACTTGAAAGTTGAAAATGCCTGGTTAAAAGTGGGGAATATAGAAAAGATCGCAAAGGTCGATAAAAATATGACCACCGTGAGTTTCGAGGTAGCTTTAAAAGCAGGGACAACTTGTTTTGAAACAGCATTTAATCTCGCTGAAAAAGGAAAAACATTGCGCACAGAATGTATTTATGTTAGCTATTTGGGTGAAACTGATGAGGAAAACCTTAGTAAATATATAGCCTCGGTACCCGACCAACTTTTAAAAGAAGGGTACGTTCAAAAGGTGATACCCTACGATTGATATGATGCGCTATCATTGTGGGCTTTAAAATTTAGATATGCGAAAATTAGGAGTTACCGTATTTGTTCTTGCAGTGTTTGCGGTGTTGGTAGGATGTGAAGAGAAAACCAAGAATAAAATAGATCTGAAAAAGCCCAATATTATTTTTATTCTCACCGATGATCAAAGGTGGGACGCGCTAGGGTATGCCGGAAATTCCATAATTAAGACTCCGAATATGGATGAGTTGGCCAGTTCGGGACTTTATTTTAAAAATGCTTTCGTGACAACCCCTATTTGTGCCGCAAGCCGGGCCACGATACTTACTGGCTTATATGAAAGAACCCATGATTTCAATTTTGGAAAGCCAAAATTGAAAGATGAGTATATGTTAGACAGTTATCCGTATTTACTTAAGAAATCAGGGTATAAAACGGGTTTGATAGGTAAGTTTGGCGTAAAGGTAAATGAGGGGGTTGAAGATTCATTGTTCGATGTAAGTATTAAAACATTTTGGCCTTACTTGAGAGATGTTGATGGAAAGCAGACCCACCTTGCCGACATCAACGGTAATCATGCCATTGACTTTATCAAGTCGAGTAAAGGGCAACCCTTTTGCCTATCGCTTTCTTTTTGGTCTCCACATGCCGATGATGGGGCGGAAGAACAATACTTCTGGCCGAATTATGTAGATAGCCTATATCAACAAAATGAGATTCCTGTTCCTCAGACTGCCGCTCCAGAATTCTTTGAAGGCTTACCAGAGTTCATGAAACATTCCATGAATAGAAAAAGGTGGTACTGGCGATATGATACGCCCGAGAAATTCCAGAAAATGGTGAAAGGGTATTATCGAATGATAAGTACGGTAGATAGCACTATTGGCAGAATACGGGAAACCCTTAAGGAGGAAGGCTTGGCAGATAATACGATAATCGTTTTTATGGGTGACAATGGCTATTATTTGGGAGAACGCGGATTTGCGGGAAAATGGCTCATGCACGAACAATCACTTCGCGTGCCTTTGATAATTTATGATCCTAGACAAGCCGATACGAAACGAAGCGGGTCCTACGAGAATATGGTGCTTAATCTTGATATAGCACCGACACTTTTAGATTTGGCGGGTGTTGAGATTCCCGAAAGTTACCAAGGACAGAGTTTGACCGCATTTTTTGATGATAATTTGGATGAATGGCGAACATCGGCATTTTTTGAGCATCAGCGGGAAGGAGATACGTTATTGCCAAAAACAGAAAGTTTCAGAGACCAAACCTATAAATTCATTAGGTATGAGGCAAATCCGGAATTTGTGGAACTCTATAATTTAAAGGAAGATGTTGTCGAGGTTGATAATTTGGCCTTGGATTCGCAGAATGCAAACTTGCTCGAATATTATGCGAGAAAGTGTGATTCGGTAATTGATAAACTTATGGCTGATCGTGTCACACAGTAAGGTGTGTAGATTTTGACAATCGATCGATTGCCTCTCCATTTGTACGTTGGTCTTAGTTTTTTTATGTCAAGTGGTATTTAGACATATCCGATAATCAGAGGTGGTAGGTTTTAGTAAAATCCAAATAAATATAGGTCAATATAATACACTATGTCGATAATTTCGATGTCAGTAATTCTAATTTCATCACTTAAATTTAGCCCTTCTTTAACTTATGATAATAAGAAATAAAAGCAGTAGACCGCGTATGAAAATCTTGTCGACTATTCTTTTTTCAATATTGGTGTTGATACCGCTGTTAATGTTCCCACAGAAGGATAAAAGTGGTCACGAAGAATGGAGTGAAAGTGAGGTTGATGCGCTCATTGCAAAATCTGAATTAATACCTATTCAGATCACGGGTGACAAAGACAATAGAATTAATGTGGTCATCATGAACCAATGGACTTCTAAGGATAGTGAGCCTTATAATTCTCCAGAATTAAGAGGTGAGTTTGTAAAAGACATCGAGGAATCTATGGTGGCTGCCCTAACCTATGGCGATAGCAGGGCCCAAACGGCTTATGCGAACTATAAGGAATTTTTTAATGTCTATGGCCTATGGGTGCCTGATGTACCAGAATGGGGAAAAGGAATCGGTCGAGAAACAGTAGATGCGATTCGCGACAAGTTGTTTTTACCATGGAAAAATGAGCATAGGGGATGGGTAACCTTTTTGATAATGCCAAATAGGGATAAAGGTGGTGGAGGTGCTGCAAGAAATTTGGAAAAGAGGGTAGGTACGGCTGTGATTGCGGGTAACGGAATTGGAAAAATGTTACACGAAATCTCGCACACCTGTATGAGCTTAGGCGACGAATATACGACTGCAGCAACAGGTACGAACGCTTTTCCGACTTATGCGGCCGATCTTGAATATGAACGGGACAAAATCAAGTGGAGAAAATGGATAGACTCCACAACACCCTTACCAACCCCGTATGAAGAAGAATATATCGATAAGGTCGGCGCTTTCGAAGGCAATCAATATCATCTTGTAGATTATTATCGATCAACCGCACAAGGATGTATCATGGGAGCTGGCGTCTTTGATAATACGGAAGAGATGTGTCCGGTATGCAATCAAAGGGTTGCAATGCGGGTTTACGATTTAGTCGATCCGATTACAAGTTTTAGTCCACAAGAAACAACCATTGAAATAGATGGAAGCAAGCGCATACGGTTCTCGGTATCCCACATCAAACCTGAGCCGAATACCCAAGTGGTACGATGGTTTTTGAACGGGAAAATGATAGCATCCGGTGTTGATGAATTAGAGGTTGAATTTGGTGCAATTTCTGAATACGAATTGATATGCTCCATAACCGATGAAACGGATTATATACGGCCCGACCCACCCTTTGCCCGATTTCCTCGAGTAGCGGTAGAATGGAAGATTACCAATACTTCAGCTCTGAAGAAGGCAAAGCCACTTTCGGTGTCGTTTGATAAGAAGCTTACCGATAAGAAGAACGGCTTGTACATGGTCGAGGCCGATGCTAATGGAGGTGTTTCACCCTATACCTACCAATGGTCTAACGGCGAAACGGGCAAGACATTGAAAGATGTAGGTGCGGGTATTTTTGAATTGACGGTGATAGATAGCGAGTATCGAAGTACGAAGACCAGTTATGATAGCTATGCGAGTACGGTTAAAAACGGCACAAAATCCAAATCTAAAAAAAGAAATGGGAAAGCTGAGGTAAAGGTAGACATTGCTATTCAGGCATCCGATATTAGTAAAAATAATGGAACGATTGCCCTTCATCCTTCCGGAGGAAGCGCACCTTATACGGTACTATGGAAAAATGCGGGGCACAAATACGGTCCGGCAATAGTATATGAGCCTGGCAATGCTATTATTAAAGCTGTCGATCATAGCTTTAAACATCTATTTAGCGCTAGCAACAATACCTATGTTGACTTTAAGGGAAACGAGGGGTCCATTTCATGGGAAGTGAAGGTAGCCCGTAGTGGGTTTTATCCGGTAGATATTGTCTATGGCGGAATTGATATGAAAGGCTCATCGGCAGAACTTTCCATCAATGGCAAGGATTTTAAAGAAACGGTTCGTTTTAATCAAACCCGACCGCTTTACACGGGTTGGGACGTGGCTACTACTGAGGTGTTTTTAAACGAAGGGGGCAATATCATCACGCTTGCTTCCAACGGTCAATCCATACCTAACATCAATTACCTAAGGGTGCCTAGTGTGGTTGAAACCATTTCGGTCTCGAAAAATGAACGCGTGGGACTCAAGCCCGACACCTACCATTATGTGGTGATGGATAGTGGGAATAACACGGTAGTCGGTGAAGTTGAGGTTCCGGAAGCCTATCCTTTTAAAATAAGCAATATCAACCTCAAGAACGGAGGTGTAAATGGTGTGGAAATAGAAAATCCGGTGAACGGTTATGCCTATAAGTGGTATGAAAAAGATGCGCCCAAGGCTCGATTAGAGCATTTTGAAGCTCCTTTGGCTGTTGGTACTTCATTTTGGCCACCACATGAGGGTACCTATTACGTGGCCGCCCAGAACAAGAGTACCCATGCAGAGAGCAGCAACAGAATCGGTTTTGCGGTCGATGATATGGCCCATAAACGGCAAGTTGAAATTTCCCCGGCCGAGCTCGATGACGCTTCTGTCAAATTGTGGTTTGATGCCACTGATATTGATGGAAATGGTAAACCTGACGAGACGTATCCCGATCGAGGTCCTGTAAAGGCATGGAAGGATAAGTCAAGGCGACGCAGCCCCAATGAACTGTTCATAAAATATGAACCCAATATACTGAATGGAAAAGGCGTAGCGGCTTTCGATCATGTTTGGGTAAGCATCATGAAAGAGGAGGTAAAAGATTACCAAACCCTTATTTTGGTGTACAGGGAGAATAGCATGTCTTTTCCCGGAACCGCTTTGTTTAAAGGGTTGAACGATTTGATCGGCACAAGCAAGGATACTGGGAAAGCGATTTTCGATGTCGAAACCATTGATTCAAAAACGAAGAAGGGCGAAATTTATCTAAATGGTGAGAAAGTTGATCCTTTCAATACCCCCAACCCTATGGCTTTTAGTACGCTGGTTGTTCAGTTGCAATCTCCATCCGATGCGGCTATCGCGCGAACCGAGGGGTTGTGGGAAGGAGAGATAGCCGAAATGATCCTCATTGATAGAAAGTTGTTGGATTGGGAAAGAAAGGGTATTGAAGAATACCTTCGGCGCAAGTGGTTTTCAACTGTTGACGTAAAGTTTTAACAGTTTCAAGCTAATGATTTGATTGTATAATTATTAAATATTTTAAATGTCAAAAACGAGAGTTTTCTTTAGGGTACTAAGTATTTTTCTTTTGTTGGTTTTTGGTCTTTCTGCATGTAAAGAAGCAAAGCAAACCACAGAAGTCGAACAAGTGGATCGTCCTAATATCATTTATATTATGACCGATGATCATGGGTATCAGGCCATCAGTGCCTACGGGGGACAGCTAAATGATACCCCGAATATCGATAGAATTGCCGATGAAGGTATATTGTTTACACGAAGTTTTGTAACCAATTCCATATGCTCGCCCAGTAGGGCGGTAATGCTTACCGGTAAATTTTCCCATATGAACGGCCAGCAAATCAATAGTCAGAAATTTGACGGTAGTCAGGTGACATTTCCAAAATTATTACAAAAAGAGGGGTATCAAACCGCAATGATAGGAAAATGGCATTTGGGCAGTGATCCAACCGGGTTCGATTATTGGAATATTTTACCAGGACAGGGTGATTACTATAATCCCGATTTTATTGAAATGGGCTCCAAATCAAGGGTAGAAGGGTATGTCACCAATCTTATTACCGATTTTAGTTTGGATTGGTTGAAAAACAGGGACAAAGAAAAACCTTTTGCCATGTTGATGCACCATAAGGCTCCGCATAGGTGTTGGATGCCCGATACAAAATACCTTGAGAAATATAATGATGTGAAATTTCCGTTACCCGATAATTTCTACGATGATTATGAAAATCGGACAGCCGCTGCCCAACAGAAAATGCATATCAAAGATTTTTGTCCGGTGAACGATTTGAAAATGTACGATAAAGAGGGTGAAATTGAGGGGAAACTAAGGAAGTATTTTGAAAAACAGATCAATCGAATGAATGCTGCCCAACGTGCTGCTTGGGACAAAGCCTATGACAAGGAAATCAAATATTACAAAGAAGCCAACCTTAGTGGAAAGGAATTGATGGAATGGCGTTATCAGCGTTATCTTGAAGATTATCTGAGGTGCATTGCTTCAGTAGACGATAGCGTGGGGGAAATATTGGATTACCTCGAAGAAAATGGTCTAGCGGAAAACACTTTGGTGGTCTATACCTCGGATCAGGGCTTTTATTTGGGAGAACACGGTTGGTTCGACAAACGTTTTATGTACGAAGAGTCGTTCCGTACGCCTTTGGTGATGAAATTGCCTTCTCGATTCAAAAAAGGAACGGTTGATCAATT
Source organism: uncultured Kriegella sp. (assembly GCF_963975415.1). Lineage (NCBI taxonomy): Bacteria > Pseudomonadati > Bacteroidota > Flavobacteriia > Flavobacteriales > Flavobacteriaceae > Kriegella > uncultured Kriegella sp. Next base: position 638,123 of record NZ_CAXBGN010000004.1, on the reverse strand, counting down.
GGTTCAGAATATTGATTATGCACCGACTTTTCTTGAACTGGCTGGGGTGAATCCTCCAGAGGAAATGCAGGGAGAATCGTTACTTCCCTTGGTGGAAAAAGAAGGTAACGAAAAATGGCGCGATGCCCTGTATTATCATTATTATGAATATCCCGGTCCGCATTCGGTAAAAAGGCACTATGGGGTAAGAACGGATCGGTATAAACTCATTCATTTTTATAACGATATAGATCAATGGGAGTTGTATGACTTACAAGAAGATCCGACTGAGATGGATAATCTTTTTGGAGATAAAGCATATGCTAACATAGAAGCCGAATTACAAGACAAACTTGTCGAAATGAGAAAGCAGTATAAAGACACTATGGCTTTAGAGCTTAAGAAATAGATGGTACTAAACTAAATGGAAATCAAAAAATACTTACTCGTATTTGTTTTGTCTCTTGTTGGTTTTAACGGGCTATGCCAAGAGAGCCGATCGCTATCGGTGAAGGTTTTTATACTAGGTGGGCAGTCCAATATGGATGGGACCGGCCGTTCGGAAGATTTGCCCATAGGATACCAGACCCACCCGGATCGTATAATGACCTGGGACAATAAAAAGGAAAAATGGGTACCCTTGGGAACGGATTCCTTTGCGGAACGCCGAAAATTCAAATTCGGACCTGAGGTTGCTTTTTCACATCTTATGGCCGAGAAGTTCCCAAAGCACCGCATCGCCATCGTTAAAACTTCAGCCGGAGGCACCAAACTATGGAAGCATTGGCTTCCCGGACAGCCTATGTACGTTAGATTCCTTAAAAATATGGAGCGCGCGCTACAAGACTTAAAAAATAACGGCACGAAGCATGAAATATGCGGTATGCTTTGGATGCAGGGCGAATCGGATGCCGAAACCTTAGCATGGGCCAATGCCTATGAAGATAACTTAAAGATGCTTTTTAAAGATGTCAGGGTGCAAACCGGAAAGAGCGAACTACCCATTGTGATGGGCCGTATTTCCATCGGACTTTTACGAAAGACCCCATGGAATTTCGACTTTACCAAAGTGGTACAGAATGCACAAGAGAAGGTGGCTTCCGAAGATGGTAATGTTTACATTATCGATACCGATAAGTTACCGACACGAAAAGATAATACCCATTTTAATTCGGAGGCCAATATTTGGTTGGGAAATGAAATGGGAAAACGTATGCTTGGGGCAATTGAATAATTTATATCGAAATGTACGGTTTAACTGAGCACCATTCTATAAAGTTCTCTCGCTGTCGAATACGACAGAACTAGTACTTTCTGCGTTTTCTTTTCCTCATTTTATTGGCTTCCTTGTCTCCGATGAATTTTTCCTTTTCGGGATTCCAATCCAGGGGCCTGCCCAATTCATAGGCGATGTTGCAGATGTTGCCTATGGATGCTGAGCGATGCCCGATTTCAACATCACATATAAGCTCGGCTTTCCCTTTTATGGCATCGAGCCAGTTTTGCTGATGATTTCCTATAGAATCATTTAGCACGGTATTACTGTCTTTTAGCTTGGCGGTCAAAATACTTTTAGGGTTAGTGTCCAAATAACCCCGTGCCACATCTAAACTTCCTTTGGTTCCTATAAAACGAACCCCAAAATCTCTACCGAAATCTTCATGTACCATTTCAATCCCATTCTCATAAATCATACGCATTCCCCTAACGGCATTTCTGTTTTTTGGGGGTTCAAAACGTACGGGGCCTGATCGATCCATACCTAAGCCCCATTGGGCGATATCAAACATATGTGCGCCCCAATCCGTTAAAATTCCGCCTCCTGTTTCCTTGAATTTTCTCCAATCGGGAAAAAATGCCTCAGATTCGGGTGGTGATAGTCGATTATTATAGGGGAGTAGTGGTGCAGGCCCGCACCAGCGATTCCAGTCCACCTCTTTTGGGGTCTCTTCGGCATCAAGATTAAAAGGAATGGCAGGGTCACCCACATTGACCAATACTTTGCTTATGTCTCCAAGGTACCCCTCTTGAACAAGTGCTACCGCCACTTGAAATTTTTGCCAAGAACGTTGCATACTCCCTACTTGAAGCACTGCTCCCGTATTTTTGGTGGTCTTCACCATATCCATCCCTTCCATAATGGTCAAGGTCATTGGCTTTTCACAATATACATCTTTACCAGCGTTCATGGCATCTATCGACTGAATAGCGTGCCAATGATCGGGGGTGGCAACAACTACCGCGTCTATATCGGGTCTGGCCAAAAGGGCTTGATAATCCCTAGTTATTGATACACCTTTGTAACCGGACTGTTTTCTGATATCGGCATATACTTTTTCGATTTCTTTTTTGAATCCGGCGTTTTTGGTGGTCCACACATCACAACCAGCCACTATCTGCGCATTGGTATTGCGGATAAAATCACGTGAAAGCCGAACACCCTTTATGCCTAACCCTATAAACCCTAGATTAATTTTATCACTGGGCGCAACAAAACCTTTACCCAAAACAAAACGGGGTACTATGCTTATACCGCCGGTTGTTAGTGCTATTCTTTTAACGAATTTTCTTCGTGATAAACCTTTGCTATCTTTCATATTTTCGAGTTTAATTTAGGTCCCTGAGGTTTGGCATCTTCCGAATAATCTATATGTCCCGATTTTGTCAGTTGATAGCCCCATTTGTCAATGTAGTATTGTCTTGCATGGAAATCGTCACCGATTTTTTTCAATTCCTGTTGAAGTACAATTTCCATTTCTTTCTGTATGTCTTCGTATTCCGGTTTACCGATCAAATTATTCATCTGCAGCGGGTCCGCTTTTTGATCGAACATAAACCAAGGACCATCTAGGGTCTTTGCGTACGAATATCGGCTAGTGTATACGCCACGGTATTCATCTGCTTTTCCGGCGAAGGGAGAGACATTCATAACGAGTGCCGCTTTATCTTTTTTTACCTCCGGATTACCAATTGCTTCAGACATATTCTCTCCCTCGATGAATTCCGGCACCGGTATATCGGCCAGTGCCAACAGCGTCGGTAAAATATCAGGAGCGTTAATGGGGGCTTCCACTTCTATCTTATTGTTTTTAAACCGGGCAGGATACTGAAGCAAAAAGGGGACATTCACCGATTCTACCCAAGGCACTTGTTTCTGCCTGGGGCGAACACCTTGTGAACCCATCATTTCACCATGGTCGGAGGTGAAGACTAAAATCGTGTTTTCAGATATTCCCGCTTCATCCATCGCTTTTTGCAGTTCTCCCATGCACTTGTCAAGGGCCATAATATGGGCATAATACCCTAAAGCTTCTTTTTTTGCCTTTTCTTTCATGTCATCGCTAACGTTCTCACGAAGTATGATATCTTCTTCAACAAACTGCTCTTGAAATTCTTTGGGAGCAGTGGCATGGGGAAAGTGTGGAGCTCCCCAGGCAAGTACCATAAGAAAGGGCTGGTCGCTCCCTGCATTTTGTTGAATATAGGTGATGGCGTCATGGGTTTCTGCGTAGGGGCCATACCGGTCCCATTGCTTTTTTGTACTATCTTCTCCTTCGTAATAAATTAAACTGTTGTAATCATGGGAGCATTCGAGCGCTTTCCAGTAATCAAATCCTTGTCTCCGTTCCGGGGGGGTATAGTCGTGACGCCCCATACCATCAAGATGCCATTTGCCGATATAGCCTGTCTTGTACCCTGATTTTTTAAAGATTTCTGCCATGGTCACGGACTCTTCTGGCAAATGAAGGTCGTTGAAGATCATTCCGGTGGTTGTAGGGTACTGTCCTGTTAAAAGTGCGGCCCTATATGGGGTACATACAGGGGTGACGGAAATGGCATTTTTGAAATTTACACCCTGCTCCGCCATCCGGTCAAAGTTTGGTGTTTTGTCTATGAGGTTCGGATCGCCATTATAGCCTGTGGCTTGCGCTCGCCATTGATCGGCAAGTACATAAATGATGTTTGGTTTCTTCAGCTCGCTTTGTTCCGCTTCTTTAGAACCTATGTTTTTGCAAGATGATAGGGAGCCAATAATAAGTGGTAAACCTATGAGCATGCTGCAATTAATTTTCATAGCCATGATTTTTTTAAACATAAACCTTTGTTTGAGAGCTGTTTTATATATCACTTTGTATTTTCATCGAAATAATATACTACAAAAAGAGCTATCCTAGTATTTCGGCCAGCCCTTTTTGTAGATTTTGTGTTAAATGATTACCAACCAGGGTTCTGCGTCAGATTAGGATTTAAGGTTAGTTCATTAATAGGTAATGCCAACAAATAATCCCTATTTGGGTCAAATCCAAAACCATCTCCACTTAAAAAACCGAGATAAGGATCTAGAAATCCATTTTCATCAACTGCTAAATTGGGAAATTCTGCTTCAATCTCTGCAGTATAGGTGGTACCTTTTGGTCTTGTGCCGACGAATATATCATGTGCCCTCCAACGCATCAGGTCGTCCAAGCGATTCCCTTCTCCAAACAATTCGACCACACGCTCCCTTCTTATTTCGTATAGTGCGTCAGTCAAGGTGTAGCCATAATTTGGCCAATCGGGATCTGCTGTAATAGCACCTATATTCAAGTGAGGCATACCCACTCTATCCCTTAATTGATTAATGCTGATATCAACGTCTGTCTGGGTTAAAGTACCTAATTCTGCTTTGGCCTCAGCATAGACTAAAAGTGCTTCGGCGTATCTAAAAATAATGTAGCCAACATCTCGAGTTCTTCTATTGCCATCGGCAGCAAATACTTCTTTAGTGCGCCATTTTTCTATGGCCAAAGCGGTAGGGCAACGCGTCATAAATGGTACGGAAAAGAGCGTTACGGTACCATCTTCCGAGACAAAATCCAAATCTCCCGGTACCATTACCGATTGTGCCAATCGTGGATCTCGATTTATCTCTAATTCTTCCAGGGTTTCATCTCCCATAAATTCAGAACTCACAGATATCGGATCGCCATCTGAAGCTAGGTAATATTTGGTCATCTCTCGCGACATGCCATGTGCATTTGGTTGGTTCCACAATGAATTTTGAATATTAAGCCCATTAAAATCATAATGCCTATATAACAACACTTCTGGATTGCTGCTATAATCTGTCTGCACAAAGAGATTATAATAGGCTTCATCGGGATCCCCTGTAGCAAGGGAATAGTTTCCTGCATCCATGACACTTTTTGCAGCATTTGCAGCTTGTTGTAAAAACGCTGCACCATTTGTTTCGCCGGCAAAATCCGTTCCCTGGTGGTATTTCTCCCAAGTCCCTGCGTATAAAGCCACTCTGGCTTTAAACAAAGCGGCAATGTCTTTATTTAATCGCGAAGGCCCAACTTCACTGCCTTCTCTCATCATGGCAATGGCCAGATCGAGTTCGGCGAGAATAAAATTGGCCACCTCGGTTCTTGAACTGCGGGCACCATACAATACTTCTTCATCGTCGATAGTCAACACGTCGGTAATTATTGGCAAATCACCATAATTCTTGAATAAACTATAGTAAAAATAAGCTCTGAAAAAATGGCCTTCACCAATATAGTGGTCTACCAAACCAGCAGACTCCACACCACTTGCATTTTCAAGGAAAAAGTTTATGCTACGTACATTTCCCCAATTCCATGACGCCCCTCCAGAGGCAGCCGGAACGTTAAGTGTTCCATCTAAACGTTGCGTGAATGAGCCGCCGAACCACTCACTCGACTCAAGAACTATATCCGTTCCTATATCAGGAGAGGGTGCCGCACCTGAAGCCGCCCAACCGGGAAAATTATCATATAGGGTATTTAAATAGAGTTGTAAATCTCCCTCGGATGTCCAAAATTCAGTATTTGAAATTGTATCGAGAGGTGTTCTGTCCAATACTTCTTTTTCACAGGAATTAAACATAATTCCTATGGTAATTGTTAAGATTATAAAATATATCCTTTTCATTTTATTGTTTTTAGAAATTAATGTTTAGACCCAATGAAAATACTTGGCTTAACGGGTATTGATCACCTATTCGGGCCTGTGCCCCGTTAAATGCTTCGGGGTCATAGATCATTAAATCTGTAAATGTTAAAAGGTTTTCTCCTGAAATATAGATCCTAGCTTTGGAAATTTTTGATTTTTCGATTGCACTAGCAGGAAGAGTGTACCCCAATTGCACATTTTTTAGTCTTAGATAGGCGCCATTTTGAATAAACCTAGTCGTTGGAAAACGATAGTTTTTATTGTTTTGCCCAGTAAATTGGGAATAAGAATTTGGGAAATAGCCATCTGGATTGGCTCCCAATGGGCTGGTATCATCCCGCCAAAAATCGAGATGCTCCTCATATACGTTGGCATGAAGGGGACCGTTAGCAGGTCCTCTAAAGGTTCCAAGCCCTGTGAGGCTTAAATCCCTTTTCCCTATTCCTTGTATAAAAAATGATGCATCAAATCCTTTCAAAGCGACATTACCACTAAAACCATATTGAAATCGTGGTGTACTGTTGCCAAGTATTTTACGGTCCCCGGTATTTCCTAGCGTATTATCCCCAACATCGATTATATTATCCCCATTTTGATCTACATATCTTAAGTCGCCAGGAAACCAATCACCATTATAAATAAATGATTGGTCATTTGGCCAGCTATCCACATCATCGGGAGATTGAAAAATACCATCTGTTTCCATCCCCCATATTTCACCAATAGTTCTTCCTACATAATTTTGGGTTGTAAGGTTTGTAGCGTTGGTGGGGAACTTCGATATTGTAGATTGATAATCGGATAACACGCCTGTAAAGCCGTAGGAGAAGCTACTATCGGCGTTTGAATTTTGCCAAGAAAGTTCAACTTCCCATCCTTTGGTTTCGATTTCGCCTGCATTTAAAGAGGGTGGAGTGGTACCTAATACCGCTGGTATGGCCAACCCTGCTGTCTGTAAATCTGAAGTTATTGATTTGTACCAATCAAACGTAATGCCCAATCTATTGTTAAACGCTTTTAGATCTACACCAAAATCGAGCGTAGTTACAGTTTCCCAAGATAAATCAATACTGCTAAGATTCGGTGTTCCAACGCCCCAAAGTTGTTCTCCGCCAAATAAAAAGCCAGGTTGGCTCACTGGTAAATTGGGTATGTATAGGTAATTGGCCACATCTTGGTTTCCAATAGAGCCATATGACCCTCTCAATTTAAAGAAACCTATTTGATTTTTTAAAGGATAAAAGTTTTCTTTTGAAAGAACCCAACCTGCAGAAAATGATGGAAAAGTTCCCCACCTATCCCCATCTTCAAATCTTGAGGAACCATCTCTCCTTACGTTAAATTCAAGTAAGTATTTTTCGTCGAAATCATAACCGAAACGTCCAAAAAATCCCTGGGTGGACCAATGTCCTTTTTCAAAAGGATTTCCGTTGTTTAAATTAACATTATTGATTTCCCCAACAGATGTGCTGATCGAAGGAATTGCATCCGTTAGCAGATAATTCGCCTGTACCTGTAGGTTATTATAATCGTAAGTTTCTTGTTGAAACCCGGCCAAAACATGAAAATTATGTTTACCCAGACTTTTTGAATATTCAGTGCGCAGGTTGGGTGATATATAGGTATTGGTATAAAGTTCAGACCAGTACCGCGTATTTGCCTGATTGGAGGAGAGTACTATTGAACCTCCAGACCCATCGGGTACTGCGGTGGGTACTGTTGGAAAACGGGATTGTGAGCTATTGTCGTTAGTTCTATAATTCAGCTCCAGTGTTGTAACCCAGTCTTTCAACGGTTCAAGGATTATTCTAGGGGAAAGTATGAGTTGTCGCTGTTTGGTAATCGTTTTATGTAACTCTTGTTCACCAATTCTTCCTGTCCAAACCTCTGTTCCTGGGTAAAACGCGGGTTTGGTCGGTTTAAGCCGGGTCATAAGCAACATTACGAAAGATCTGCCCAATGTGGGATGCGCTGGATATTCTTGCTCTTGATACCTATATTTGGTCAAAAGCGAAACATCCATCCACGGCGTTACTTTGGTGCTTATTTGCCCACTGAGATTGTATCGGGTAAAATAGTCATCGGCCTGTTTTAGTTGTCCTTCCTCATCATAAGCTCCGGCGGATATATAATAAGACGTGTTCTTGGTTCCCCCGCTAATATTGAGGTTGTGCTTTTTACGGGCACTGGTTTTCTTAAAAAAGTGTGATCGCCAGTCGGTTGCCGCATGGGCGTTGAGACCATCGGTACCAATATTCCAAGATAAACCATTCGGATTTTCAAGTACTTCGGGAGCGCTCCCCGGGTTGGCCATGTTCTGCGTAATCCACGATAGGGCTTGTTCATCGAAATAGGGCCCTGCACCCATATTTGCCCGTGCATGGTTCATGGTATGCGCAAATGACAGTGCATCTGCATTTTCCGGCATATTCAATAGCGTAGTAACGGCATAATTTGTTGAATAGGAGATGTTCACGCCTTCGTCCCTCTGTCCACTTTTCGTGGTGATTAAAACGACTCCATACGCCGCTCTTGCACCATAGATAGAAGATGAAGCCGCATCTTTTAATACAGAAACAGAAGCAATATCTTCAGGATCAATATCATTCATTCCCATGGGAATATTATCTATTAAAATCAAAGGTCCACTTCCATTTGTTCCACTGAAATTCTGCAGCCCCCTAATGTTAAGGTTCATTTCTGCTCCAGGTTCTCCCGTTGCCGTTGAGGTGGTGATTTGTAGGCCAGGGGAAGCGCCCTGTAAAGCCTGTTGAACATTGGCTACCGGTCTATCGGCAAATGTCTCGCTGTCCACAACTGAAATGGCACCTGTTAGATTTACTTTTTTCTTTGCTCCATAGCCTACGACCACGACTTCATCAAGGCCCTCGGCACTTTCCTCTAAGTTGATCGAAATCGTACTTTGTCCGTTAAGGGGAATTTCCTTAGTGGTGTAGCCTATATACGATATCATCAATACGGCATCACTTTTGGCTACCTCGATGGCAAAATTACCATCAAAGTCGGTTTGCGTACCATTGGTTGTGCCTTTTTCCACAATACTGGCCCCAGCCAGGGGGCCTTCACTACTTCCTACGGTTCCTGTAACTGTTTGTGCCATGGTCCATGCCGTGGTCAAAAGAAACAGTACAAATGCCGATCGAAACCTTAATTTGTCGGTTGCTGCTCTTGTCTTTTTCATATGGGTTTTGAGTTTGGTTATACATTTATTCGAATTTCTTATTTACGGTGTTGCAGACCATGGTTGCGGTCAGTTCATTGAAAAAGTGGCACAAGCAACAAGCATATAGGTTGTTGTCACATCATACATCCGTAACGGAAATAGATAATAAAATGATATTATAAAGTTGTAAATATATGTTTTTTATTTTAATTTTTAAGAAAAATTTAAGATAATAGTTAAAAAATACAATAAAGGTCCATTTTTAATGGATATTTTTTAAAAGAGAGTCAAGGCGTATATGTTGAAGTATATTATATATATTTGATTTTGAGTAAATTGAGAATGTTTAAATTGCGTATATTCCTTTTATACTTTTTATTACTAAGATTTTTGTTGGATGAATATGTGTTTTGAAAATGAGTACTTTTCTGTTTATTTCATGAATAGGTATAGTCTGTATTGGTCGGACTTGTAATTGGCCTCATTAGTATATTATATACCTGTAAATTAAATAATTAAAACGGGATATTTGGAGTGGGGTGTCTTTATTTGCCTTCTTGATTTAAATTATTTTTCATGCCTCTTAACTGAATTAAAGGTGTCGTATTGATAGAAGGGCGAAGTTTAAAATCAAAGAGTTTGTTTTATTAAATTATCTTTTGAAATAAACTTGTAAATGTAATTTGTTAATTATTATTTCTTACTTGAGACGTCGTCTAGTAAAACAAACATTAAAGTTAAGTGCTCGGATAGTGGGCAGGTTTTAAAAGGAGATTAAAATGAATTGAAACTAAATGGAGAAAGACCTAGGGGTAAATCAGAATATGGCTTGGGTAACCAGTATGTCTTCAAATAATTATTTCCGATGCAAATAAACAACAATGCGAATTAAATCGTCTAAAACCGTTCCTAACAAAAGCGACGGAAATGTGGGTTAAGACAACCTTCTCATTTGAATGAGGGACTATTTTGTCTTGTCTGCCATAGGTTTGATCTGAAAGTGTGTAAGTATGGGCAACTAATTTTAATTCTATTTTAGAAACGAACGCTATCCATTTTTTTTGAGATACTTGGTCGAAGATGATGACAACCACTATGCTTTACACATTATAATCGTTCAAGGTGTTTTTATTGGTCTTTTTAATCGCTAGACCTCATGAGGTAGCTTATGTTTTATTCGGTATAGATGTGCCTGAGGTGTTTAAGTTGACTACGAATTTTCATCGCATATAACGATAGTTTATTTTGTATTATAGGATAAAAATAAATTGTAAAGCGATTTTGTTAATGGCTTTGATTAGTAACGTTTTGCTTTTGTGTAGCAAATTCCTTGACATAATTAGTGGGGCTCTTACCGAACTCTTTGGCAAAACACTTACTAAAATACTTTTGATTGTTGAAACCGGTCATATAGGCCACTTCTGAAATATACATTTTATTTTTTTTCAATAACTGAGCAGCTCTTTTAAGACGTATTTTTTTGATAAAGTTTACTGGTGTTTCTCCGTTTATTGCCTGAAGTTTTCGATAGAGATGTGCGCGGCTCATCCCAGCTTCTGAGGCTAGATATTCGACGCTTAACAAATTATCTTCCATTGAGTTCTCGATGATTCGCACCAGTTTTTTGATAAATCGCTCGTCATTCGAAGCTACTTCGATATCGGTGGGTTCCGCTGTAATTATTTTACTGTATTTCGCCTTTAGTTCCTTACGTGATAATAGTGCATTTTTTACCTTCCATTTTACAAATTCAAGACTAAAGGGTTTTTCAATATAATCGTCGGCCCCTAAACTAAGGCACTTTATTTTTGTTTCCTCGGAACTTTTAGCGGTCAACATAAAAATAGGAATGGTTTTGGTCTCTTCATTCTTTTTTAAACGTTTTAGCATTGACATTCCATCTTCAATGGGCATGAGTATATCGCAAACAATTAATTGAGGCTTTATTTCGATGCATTGGTCATATCCTTGCAGACCATTGGATGCTTCAAAAACATTAAAATCTTCTTTCAATTCATCTCTGATCATTGACCTTAAGTCGTTATTATCTTCCACGATTAATACTCTTGGTTTTTTATCGGTTATGACACTCGGCTCCGTGTTAAATTTAGAAGCGACTTCTTCAATAACCTGAAATTCGGAATTATGAATATAATTTTTAGTAAGTGGTTTTCCTGAATTTGTTCTTTCTTTCCTATGGTATACGTTTTTGTTAATCGGAATATAAAAAGTGAATTCGGTGAACACATTTTCTTCGCTTTCGACCCGTATGGTACCATGATGTCTTTCTACAAGTTTGTGAACCAACTCCATACCTATTCCTGTACCCGGTATCTGGTTACTGTATTTCTTTGTTGCCTGGTAATAGCGATCGAATATGTGGGTTAAATCTTCCTTTGGAATGCCAATGCCATTATCTTTAACGCTGCATTTGATATAGGTGCTTTTTTTCAAGTGCATTGCTTTTAAGGTGTTGTCATTTTCGTCAGTACATTCTAGGGAAACGATAATTTTTCCTTGTTTTGGTGTGTACTTAAAGGCATTGGATAAGAGGTTGAAGAGTATTTTCTCTAGAATATCAACATCGTACCAACCTTTTAAGACCTCTGCTTTGGACAAGAACTTATACTCTATATCGTAAATTTTAGCAAAATCATTGAAAGCATTCTTAATAATGCTAATGTCTTTTACAATATTGTTTTTTGATATTTGGAGCTTAAATTTACCTTCATCAAATTTTCTGATGTCCATAATTTGATTGATCAACCGATGCATTCTTAAGGTATTGTTATAAATGCGTTGAGAGGTGATAGGACTTAATGTAAATTTCTTTTCTTTTACAACTTTCTCTATTGTGCCAAGAATAAGGGATAATGGTGTACGCAGTTCATGTGATATATCTGTAAAAAAGACCATTTTGATTCGGTTCATTTCATTGTCTTTTTCACGGCTTACGGTTTCTGCAACCAGTTTTTTCTTCAATTTGTACCAGCGTTGCACCAATAGAGCTGCTATATAGATGCAAATAGTGAAGAGTAAGAAATACATAAAGTAGGCCAGATTGCTTTTCCAATAAGGTGGAATGATTTCAAAACCAAATTCAGTGGGTGTTGCATTCCAAACACCGTCACTGTTTGAACTCTTTACCTTGAAGGTGTATTTTCCGGGGGGAAGATTGTTGTAGTTCGCATTTCTATTGGAAGCCTTGGTGTAATGCCACGAATCATTTATGCCTTCAAGCATATAGGCATACTCATTTTTTGTGGGTGCCGTAAAATCTAAAGAAGAAAACTCTATGGCAATGTTGTTTTTGTTATATGGTAATTGCTTGGGCTCAGCATTTGAAAATGCTTTTGTTGGTCCTTGGTTTTCGAGGTATTGTCCGTCTGGCTGATCACTTAAAATGGTAAAATTGGTTATAATAGTCTTGGGGACCTGAAATACCTTTTTGTATTTCTTCGTATGCACAGTATAAAAACCACCAGGACAACCAAAATACAATGTCCCATCCATATCGCTAGAATAAGAGTTAAACATGAAGTAACTTTCGGTTACACCGTCTTCCATGCCGAAATTGACAAATTTCTTTTCTTTTTCGTCAAAGCGTGAAATACCGTTTCGCGTACTGATCCATAAATTTCCTGTTTGGTCCTTTTCAATGCTTGAAACGGTTGTTGATATTAACCCTTCTTTTTTTCCAAAATTTCTTATGGTATGGTCTTGTGCGTTATAAAAATTTAGACCACCACCTCTAGTGCCTATCCATATATTTCCACCTTCGGTTTCCAGTAAGCTTAAAATAGCATTGGAAGACAACCCTTTTTCGATATCGGGGTTGAATATTTTAATTTCTTCTTCAATAAGATTGATTTTATATAGCCCGTCACCTCTAGTACCAACCCATATATTCTGTGATTTGTCTAAGTGCATTACAGATACATTTTTGCCAAGAAGAAGTGAAATGGCTTTGTACTTAAATTCAGAAATGTTTTTCGCTGAACTAATGATATCTATACCGCCACCCCAAAGACCTACCCAAATTTCATTCTTGTTCAGGGTAACGATATCCCTTATGCTTTTATGAAAACTTTTGATAGTGTCAAATTCGATAGGGGCTTTGCCGCTTTTATAGTTTTTTGATGTTAAAAGAAAGGGGCCGGCCCCTACCAAAATTTCTTTTTGCTCAAAATCTTTCTTAACAAAGGAATAGTTTTCTTCCGTAGGCAATAATAGGGTATGGGCGTTAGATACTAGATTGTACCGATACAATCCGTTTTTGTTCAGCGTCAGTAACATTTCCTTGGCATTTTCCTTGAGCAAGGACTGCGCAAATGAATTATTTAAATTTTCACCTATAGCGGTGTATTTAAAAATCGAAGCACGGCCTATGTGCTTTTTTATGTCTTTGTTGGTGGCGATCCACAGGTTGTCATAACTGTCTATTATAGAAGAATTAACTTTGTTCTCAACAGGGCTGTTTTCTTTGGTGTTGGCGTTGCTTACAGATTCAAACTTATACAGGTTGTCTTCACGAATACCTCTATATAGACCAAATTGATTGCCGACCCAAAGTGTGCCAGATTCTTTTTCAATTGATATTGAGGTGAATTCGGGTCGGATTGCTCCTTTTTTTTGAAAACTCATATAGGTCTCCAATATTTCTAATTGAAAATCACCTTTTCTATAACCCAATACAAAAATGCCTTCATTTGTAGCCGCAATAAAGGTGTTGTTTTCAGTTTTGATCAAGAGCTCTGTGTTTGATAAAAAACCTGTTTCGTTAAGGGTATACTCTTCATCTAACACTAAAATACCTTTTGGGGTGGCAAACCATTTTCTGCCGAAGAGGTCTTCACAGAAATGATTTATCTGTTTGTCTTTGGCCCAAATGTTATTTTTTTGTTTGTAATTAAATTGTGTTTCAAAAGCTATGTTTTCCTCCTTTGCGTCGGGTATCACTTTTACGATTCCAGTATTTCGCAAATTGACCCATATGGTACCATCCAATGATTTTCCGAGAATCTTGCTGGTATTGTTTTTATAGTAGCCCCGAAAACTATTTGATTTTCGATTGTAGTAAATCAGATAACTTTCGCTTCCGATCCATAAATTTCCTTGGTCATCTTCGGTAATAGAGTTTATACTGTTGTTAGGAATAGATTTTTCATCAAAAACATCATAGCGGTTTTCTACCAATGAATGTCCGTCATATTTGTAAAGTCCACTATCGGTGCCTAACCAAAGAAACCCCAAGTGGTCTTCAAAAATAACATTGGTTTTTTTACTGAACGGAATACCGTCAATATTTAGGGAATGAAAATAGGTGGCCCTTTCATTTTGAGCGAAACAGGTAACATGGCATAGTAGTACTAAAAAGTAGATACGTAATTGTTTCATGGGGCGAAACTTTGAATGGTATGAATTGACCATAACCGTCAATAAATCAATTTAGTGTCTTGTAAAATCAAGATTTAGAGATAAAACAAGTCTTTTTTTACGAAAAAACAATAAAAATAAGGGTCAATATATCAAATATAAGGTTTTAAATGTTGCTAAAGAGGTAGGTAAATGTTGCATAGGTGCTGTCTCAGGTCAATAAAAACGGGGAATGCAACATATAGATACCTAAATGAGATTTCTTGGGCGCAATGGACGTTTATATTTACAAAATCCACGAACTGTTCAACCACGTGGATAGTATAACTTAACTAACATAGACAATTATGAATTTAAAAAGAATTTTATTGCTACTACTGTTCTTCAGTATGGTCTCGTTGCAAGCGCAGCAAGATTTGACGGGAACTATTACGGATGAATCGGGGCAGCCCCTTCCGGGCGTCAATGTCTTGGTGAAGGGTACCGCAACAGGTGCGGTTGCCGATTTTGATGGAAATTATGCTATAAAGGCGCCTGAAGGAGCCATTTTAGAGTTCAGTTACTTGGGATTTGTTACAAAAAGTGTTCCCGTAGGTACTGCGACTACTATTAATGTTGTACTTCAAGAAGATGTTTCACAATTAGATGAGGTAGTAGTCATCGGTTATGGTACTTCTACGAAAAAAGATTTGGTGTCTTCGGTGGCCTCTGTTAAATCTGATGTTCTGGAGAACCAACCAGTAGCTAGGGTAGACCAGGCTTTACAGGGCCGGGCGACAGGGGTAGAGGTCACTTCGAACAACGGAACACCGGGTACGGGTGCTACTATTCGTATTCGGGGTAATAGCTC
This sequence comes from uncultured Kriegella sp., assembly GCF_963975415.1. Classification (NCBI taxonomy): domain Bacteria; kingdom Pseudomonadati; phylum Bacteroidota; class Flavobacteriia; order Flavobacteriales; family Flavobacteriaceae; genus Kriegella; species uncultured Kriegella sp. Next base: position 622,776 of record NZ_CAXBGN010000004.1, on the reverse strand, counting down.
AATTAACGGTAATAACGACCCCTTGTATGTAATCGATGGATTTATCGCGGGTACTGGTTTTAACTTAAACACTATTAACGTTAATGACATTGCATCTATTGAGATTCTAAAAGATGCGACGGCATTATCGATATACGGAACTAGAGGAGCCTCTGGTGTTATTTTGATTACGACCAAGAATGGTAAGGGAATGGCACCCGGGAAACCTGTAATTGCCGTCAATCATTATTATAGCCTACAAGAAACAGCAAATCGAATCAATATCTTGGATGGGCAAGATTTTATCGACTACAAAAATGAATCGTACCAGTTTGTACCCGGACCTGATGGTTTTGGGTTTACGGATACCAGTTTACCGCTGGTTTTTGATCCAGAAAACACGACAACCACAGATTGGTTGGATGTAGTAGAACAACCTGGTGCTATATCCAATACTGATGTTTCGATAACAGGAAATTCTGAAAACGCCAATTATTTTATTTCAGGAAACTACTTTAATCAAAAGGGGCTGTTACGAGGGTCTGGTTTAGAAAGGGTAAACTTTCGAACCAATCTTGATATCAGGGTTTCCGATAGATTTAAGACTGGTATTCGAGCGAACATGACACACTATAAAATAGAGAATAATAAGGTTAATTATGGGAATATCGTTAGTTCGGTATTGCCCATACGCCCAGTTTACCTTGAAGATGGCAGCTTTTCTTTTGAAAACCCTATTAGTGCCGGATTGGAACGTAATCCCGAGGCCGATATCCAACACCGGGTCGATCACGATTTGGTTACACAACTTATAACGAACGCTTATGTAGATTATAAGATAACTAAGAATCTCTCCTTTAAATCTACTTTTGGTGCCCAGCTGAACTATGTAAAACAAAATAATTATTTGCCAGGTATATTGCCTGAGCGTGTAACTGGTGGTTATGGTAGAATTAATACCAATTTTACCAAAAGTATATTGAATGAAAACACCTTGAATTATGACCTAGATTTAGACGACCATTCCTTAAAAGTATTGGGAGGTTTTACCTGGCAGAAAGATAATAACGAAAGTACGTTTGCCGAAGCCGATAATTTTCCGAACGATGTGGTTTCGTTCAATAATCTGGCTTTAGGTGATTCTGAAACAGCAACGGTTGGTTCCGGTTATGGTCAACGAACCTTGACTTCATTCTTAGGTCGTATTAACTACGGCTATAAAAGTAAATATCTGCTCACCTTGGTAGGTCGGTATGATGGGTCTTCGGTGTTTGAGACTGGTAATAAATATGCGTTTTTCCCCTCTATCGGTGCGGCTTGGAACGTTGATGAGGAAGCGTTTATGGTCGACTCTGATGTAATAAACAGATTTAAGATTAGAGGTAGTTACGGTATAGTTGGGGAGCAAGGTGTTGCCGCCTACAATTCCATTGCAACCTATGCCAATACGGCAACTGTATTTAATGGTTCTTTGGTAAACGGAGTGCTTGTTGGTCAAGTACCCAGTAGTGGTTTGACGTGGGAAACTACTAAACAGTTAGATCTTGGTCTCGAATTAGGCTTTTTGAACAATAGAATATCTTTTGAAGCCGACTATTATAAGAAGACAACGGAAGACTTATTGCTTGCAGTCGCATTATCTGGGCAGGTAGGGGCAAACTCAACAACGCAATTACAGAATTTAGGATCTGTACAAAATAAGGGTTTTGAATTAGGCTTGAATACCATCAATGTACAAAATGATAACTTTACATGGGAATCGAATCTCAGTATATCATCTAACAATAGTGAGATATTAGAGTTGGATGATCAAGAGTTTATCTCTTTGCAATCTACAGGAAATCAAGGAGGTAATTCGGCAAGGTTGATTGTCGGTGAAGCATTGCCAACTTTTGTGGGGGCTAGATATTTGGGCACCTATAAAACCGCCGAGGAGATTATTTCCGATGGAAGGGAGGGAAGGTCATTTATTGGAGGACCTCGATACGAAGATGTAAATGGTGATACCAATATCAATGACGAAGACTTTCAAGTACTTGGTAGTCCGATACCCGATTTTTACGGAGGTTTTAGAAACACCTTCACCTATAAAAATCTTTCTTTGGATGTGTTTTTTCATGGTAGTTATGGTGCTGAAATCTGGAACGTACGCACACAGACGGCATACTATGGTAGGGGAGAGCAAAATGTGGATCCTATCGTATTGCAACGTTGGATAGCAGGAGTAAATGAAACTTCCGACATCCCTAGAGCCGGACCATCGAACAGCCTATTTAACGTAAATAGTGATTTGAACATAGAAGATGGTTCTTATTTACGGTTGAAAACGATGACCTTGAATTATGATATTCCTATGGAAGCAAAAGGGCTCGGAAATGTATTCAGTGCAATGAATGTATATGTTACCGGAACAAATCTCTTACTCTTTTCAGACTTTACATTAGGTGACCCAGAAGTAAATAATTTTACCGCCGGAAGTGGTCTTGGCTCTGTTTCTCAGGGGTTCGCATCAGGACAATATCCTTATGCTAAAACAATAACCGTAGGTGTAAAAGTAGAATTTTAAAAAAAAATCGATATGAAAACTAAATTAACGAGCAAATTTTTGATACTGCTTTTGAGCTTTTTGGTATTGAGCTCATGTGACAAGTTTCTAGAAGAAGATTTAAGAGATGAGATTACACCCGATGCTTTTTTCACCAATGATAAAGAAGCTGAACTTGCCGTAAACGGGGTATACCGACTCTATCACAACAATAACCTTTACGGACAACGCGGACTTGACAATTATTACACCAGCGGTGCCGATATACAAGCAGCCAGTAGAAACGTAAACAATGCGATACACAATTATCTCATTCAAGAAGGTACGGCAGATGGTAATGGTACTTGGATCCAGCTATATCGTGTAATAAACAATACTACTGAGTTTATCTCCAATATCGAGGGAAATGAAAACCTTTCAGAGGATGCTATTAATCAGAGACTTGGTGAGTTGCTCTTTCTGAGAGCCTTAGCCTATTATCACTTGACGAACCTCTGGGGCGACGTCCCTTTTTATACCGAGCAATTACCGGTGCCGGAAAGATCTGTTTTAGGCAGATCTCCAAAAGCCGAGATAAGAAGTGCGATGAAAGCTGATTTGGCCAGGGCCTTTGATTTGTTGCCTGCTTCCTATTCAGGTAGCAATTTAGGTAGAGCCAGTAAATGGGCCGCTGCAACACTAAAAGCAAAGTACCACCTTTTTGATGAGGAATGGGCATTGGCGAAGGCTGAGTGCGATATCGTAATTGATCAAAGTCCGCATCGGCTCTTAGATAATTATGCCGACGTATTCGATCAATCAGACCCAAGCAACCAATACAATGACGAACATATTTTTGTAATCGATTTTGAGGCTGATTTGGTAGGTGAATTGTCTACCACAAGAACAGACGACTACAATCCGCGTATTAGGGATGAACCAGCTGGGCGTAATAATGATACCATTGTTGATGGGGTTTCAGGTAGTAAAGTATCGATTTTTCAAGGGTTGCTTCGCGATCGCAATGAAGATATGACCGGTTTCGGTTGGTCTGTTCCCTTACCCGAATTTGCTTTGAGGGAAAACTGGCAAGAGGGTGATCTAAGATATGATGCGACCATCGTCTCCGAATATTTGGGGTGGAAACTATCGTTCCCTTACTTTAGAAAAAATTGGAATCTAGACCAAGAAAATTCTTTGCGTAGCAATCACCCTGAAAATTATATTGTTTTTCGTTTGGCCGATGTCTATTTAATGGCGGCAGAAGCCGAAAATGAGTTAAATGGGCCTGGTAGTGCTTACGCCTATGTCAACAGGGTACGTGAGCGTGCGTTTGAACCAGATCAGCCTTGGGCTGGTATGTCGCAAGATCAATTTAGAGAGGCGATGTTCGATGAACGAAGGTTTGAATTGAGTGCAGAAGGACATCGTCGTATGGATCTCATTCGTTGGGGTATCTTGTTGGAAAGAGTGCAATCGGTCCAACATAGGGCATGGAACAACCCTGGCACCAATATACAGCCGTACCATGTTTTGTTGCCGATACCTCAAAACCAGTTGGAACTGAATCCAAATTTATTAGAATCGGATCCTTCGAACAACGGGTATAGGTAATACCTTAAATAAATCACTACCATGGGGCGAGTCTTCTGGTCCCATGGTATGCTTTGACACTAAACCAATGATGAGACATTTCTCGTATTTAGCTTTCCTTTTATTTTTGATTTTAGCTTTGTCCTCTTGTAAAAATAAAGGGCAATCAACAAAAGTATCCGCTGAAAACACAATTGAAAAATCGGTCGATAAACCCAATATTATATACATTTTGGCCGATGATTTGGGGTATGGGGATTTAAGTTCCTATGGGCAACAAAAGTTTACTACCCCCAATATCGACAAGCTGGCGAAAGAAGGAATGCTTTTTACGCAACATTATTCGGGAAGTACGGTTTGTGCACCCTCAAGGTCGGCATTGTTAACCGGTATGCACACGGGCCATACGGTCGTGCGCGGCAATAAAGAGATACAGCCCGAAGGTCAATATCCTATTCCTGATAATACGTATACCTTGGCAGAAGCTATGAAAAGGGCGGGTTATGTCACAGGTGCCTTTGGAAAATGGGGCTTGGGATACCCAGGTTCTGAAGGTGATCCATTGAACCAAGGTTTTGATACTTTCTTTGGATACAATTGCCAGCGCATGGGCCATAATTATTATCCGCGTCATTTGTGGGCCAATCAAGATTCACTTGTGCTTTCTGAAAATTTCGGAAGACAAAAAGGTGTATATGCACCCGAACTCATTCATGAGAAAACATTGGATTTTATTGAAGTTAATAAAGACCATCCGTTCTTTCTTTATGTAGCCTCGATTATTCCGCATGCTGAATTGGCCGCACCAGAAGAGGTGCTAAGTAAATATCGAGGGAAATTTCTTCCTGAAAAAGCGTATAAAGGCGTTGATGGAGGGCCTGAGTATCGATTGGGGCCTTATGAGTCACAAAAAGAAACACATGCCGCATTTGTTTCCATGGTTCAAATCTTAGACGGCCAAGTTGGAGAAATAATGGCAAAACTTGATAAACTGGGTATTGCCGATAATACCATTGTAATTTTTACGTCCGATAACGGCCCACATACCGAAGGTGGGGCTGATCCCGAGTATTTCAATAGCAATGGCCCATTTAGAGGCACTAAGAGAGATCTTTATGAAGGGGGCATTCGCGTACCGATGCTTGTAAAATGGCCGGGCAAGATTAAGGCAGGTAGTAAGACCGAACAAGTATCTACCTTTTGGGATGTCTTTCCTACGTTCGCATCCATTGTAGGCGGCGAGCTTCCAGAAAATCTAGACGGAATCTCTTTTTTACCAACCCTATTAGGTGATAAAAAGGAACAGCAAGATCATGAATACCTGTACTGGGAATTCCATGAGAAAGGGGGTAGACAAGCCGTGAGAATGGGTGATTGGAAAGGGGTAAAGTACAATGTGATAAAGAACCCGGATGCGCCCATAGAACTCTATGACCTGACTACCGATATTGGGGAAAGCAATAATGTAGCCAATAAGCATCCCGAAATTGTAAAAAAAATAGAAGATATATTAAAGGAGGCGAGAACTCCATCTGAGGTTTATAAGTTTAACCAAGGAACTTATTTAAACGTTAATTGAAAATAGTTGTTGAGTGAGTTGTTTTTCAAAAGGGTTTCCGATTATGGGAAACCCTTTTTCGTATTGGATGTATCAATATTATTTTAAAATAATAAGATAATTGCATTATTTTATAACAAACCCATGCAACGCTCAGCCCAAGAAATAATGAGAAAGTTTATTATCCTAACCCTGATAAGTAGCGCCTTCCATTTCGTGTCGGCACAATCAAATACCCTTCTCGAAGTTAATGTCGATACTAATGTCGAGCTTCAGACAATTCATAATTTTGGCGCCTCCGATGCTTGGGCCGCACAGTTCGTGGGTACATGGTCTGACTCAATAAAAAGTAAAACGGCGGACTGGTTATTTAGTATGGAGTCTAATAAGGAGGGTTCACCAAAAGGAATAGGCTTATCTGCTTGGCGGTTTAATATTGGAGCAGGTAGTGCCGCTCAAGGTGAAGAAAGCGGAATTAAAGACCGCTGGAGAAGAACGGAAGGTTTTCTACAGAATGATGGGCGCTATAATTGGAACAAACAATTGGGGCAACAGTGGTTTTTAAAAGAAGCAAAAAAAAGAGGGGTGGATCAATTTGTGGCCTTTGTCAATAGTCCGCCTATACAATTGACTAAAAATGAAAAGGCCCATTCCGATGATGGGCAAGGGGCAAATTTATCATCTGGCAATTATGGTGCTTATGCCGATTTTCTATCTAAGGTACTCGACCATTTTAAAGACAGCCTAGCAATTGATTTTGATTATATAAGTCCGTTTAACGAGCCGCAGTGGGAATGGAAAGGCGGACAGGAAGGTTCACCTTGGAACAATGATGAGTTGGCCAATGCGACTAGGGTTATAGATTCGGTATTTGTTCAGCAAAACATCCATTCCAAAATAGAAATTACTGAAGCTGGGCAAATTGACTATTTAACCGGCAAAAAAGACAAACACGAAAATAGAAGTGACCAAATTGAGACATTTTTTAGTCCAGATAATCCTTATTATTTAGGGAGTTTAAAGTCTTTGGCTCCAAAGGTCGCTGGGCATAGCTATTTTACGACCTGGGATGTTCAAAAGCTAAAAAGGAAAAGAGAACGAATCGCCGAAAAACTACTTAAATACCCTAATTTGGAATATTGGATGAGTGAATATTGCATTTTAGAGAACAATGATGAGATTCGAGGAAAAGGTAAGGATTTGGGCATGCGTACCGCGCTTTATGTGGCACGTGTAATTCATGCTGATTTGACTATTGCAAATGCCAGTGCCTGGCACTGGTGGTTGGCAATGAGTCCGTATGATTTTAAAGATGGGTTGATCTACCATGATAAAAAGGTCGACGATGGCACCGTTTCCGATTCCAAATTGCTTTGGGCATTGGGTAATTATTCCAGATTTATTAGGCCAGGGGCGAAACGTATTTTGGTAACATACAAAGGTGCTAATGATGTGGATAATTTAAAGGATGGGATTTTGCTATCCGCGTTCAAAAATAGGGACGGCAGTATTGTGGTCGTTATCGTGAATCAAAAAGACGAGATGTGCGACATTAAGTTGCATATGTCGCTGCCCTCAAAAACGCCGATTAAAAGTTATGTAACCAATGAATCCTTCAATTTGCATAAAATGGGTGCGGGTGAATTGGGCAACGGTAAAATACAGGTGTTTGATAAATCGGTGACAACGGTTGTTCTAAAACCCCAGCTTTGACAAAGGTTGGCATGGTGTTCCCAAGTTAAGCAATATGTACTTATAAGCGTCGAAAAAAGGCAACACTTTGATGTTGGGCGCTAGAAATAGGTGAACATCTATCAATCCTTTGGGACCATTTGTACATAAAATGGTTTAATATAACCTCCTTTTGGGCCTGTAATGAATGGGGTGAGTTTTGCCTCTCCTTTTTCCAATGGAACATTGTCGACTTTTAGTGTACCCTCAGGGATTGTTGCATAATCTTGAACAATTTCCATATCACCGATTTGGAGTTTTAATTCGGTCTTTCCCATTATTTTTCTTCCCAAATGAATGGTGATATCAAATAATCTTTTGTTTGCAACAGCAATATCCCAAGATGCTATATCTTGATCTAGTATTTCATCTTTATTAAAAATCGCATCGTTAAGATTTAATAAGGTAGGTGACTCGTGTTCGGTAGCGATGATAGCGGCATGCGAATTGATGAAATTAGGTTCATTAAGCATTTCATCCAACCAATCATCCATTTCCTTTTTTAGTCCTTTGGCTTTTTCAATAGCGTCGTTTACAATATTATTTTGTTCGAAATAATCGTGCTTTAAGTCATATAGTTCGAATTTGGTAATATCATCAGTCGCTTCATTATTGCCTACAAGCTTATAGTCGCCTTTACGTATACTAATATTTTCGTACTTCTTAGGGCCGCCTCTAACCCAACTGCGAACTATCGACCGATTGTTCAAATTATGTTCTTTATCAGTCAATATGGGTAACAGGCTTTGTCCGTCTAGTTTTCTGTCATCTGGAAGTTGGGCATTACATAACTCGGCTAGGGTAGGGAGAATATCATAATGGGCTGCGGGTATTTTAATGTCACGGTTACCTTTAAATTCAGATGGAAGTCTCCAGAAACTAGGTACCCTGACACCACCTTCGTACACATATGATTTTCTTCCTCTCATGCCTGCCGCATAACGATCGTGTTGATGGCCATTATCGGTTAAGAAAATAACAAGTGTATTGTCTTTGAGTCCCGAATTTTCAAGATTTTCGAAAAGTCTTTTAAGGTTATCGTCAATATTTGAAACCATTGCATATACCTTTCTTGCTTGCTCTTTCATCTTGTCGTTCATTTGAGGAAAAGGTCTTTGGTCATTTTCAAAGCCTGATGAAGGGTCTATGTCTTTATATTTGTCATAGTATTTTTGAGGTACCTGAAGTGGGGCATGTGGCGCATTGTAAGCCAAATACAAAAAAAAGGGTGCTTCTTTATTTTGGTCGATAAAATCAATGGCAGCATCAGTAAAGACATCAGTACAGTATCCTTCACTTTGAAACATCTTCCCGTTTTTCCAAAGTATGGGGTTAAAGTAACTACTGTCCCTTTTTCTTGTATTGGGCCAGTCTCCGGGTTGTCCGATGCCACCGGATAAATGGCGAACTGTAAAATCAAAACCTTGGTCTTGTGGTCGTGACGGGTAATTGTCTCCTAAATGCCATTTACCTACCATGCCTGTTCGATAGCCGACGTTTTTCAATATTTCAGCAATCGTAATTTCATGGGTCGACATAATCGCTCCACCTCTATAGGTGTCCCGAACTCCCGTTCTTAAAGGATACCGGCCTGTCATCAATGCCGCCCTTGTCGGGGCGCATACCGGAGAAACGATAAACTGATCGAACCGCACGCTTTCTCTTGCCAAATCGTCTATGGTGGGTGTTATGACATGAGGGTTTCCATAGAACCCTAAATCTCCAAAACCTTGGTCATCGGTCATGATGATAATAACGTTGGGTTTATCTCTTTTTCTTTCCTGTGATTTCACAACCAAAGAAGACAGCATAACGATTATGAGCGAAAAAAAAAGTCTATAATGATACATTTTTGGTCTATTCGGTTTTGTTGGAGTTGAATTCCCGTGTCACTGCTAGGACGCGGAAACGAGAATACTATATGAACCTTCTGGGAGTTCAAATTCTCCTGTTTCTAGATTTTTGACAGTATTCCCATTAAGCTTTTTGCCATTTTTAGAGATACTTATTTTTTTTGATGCATCTATTTTTAGACTTACTTGGGCGCTGCTGTTTTGTGGGATGGTCATTTCGTAGCGGTAGTTGCCTGATGACTCTCTTTTCCAGTTGGAAATTATGGTGCCGAAAGGAGAATTATATGCAGTATTTGTAAATTCAAGTCCTTCTGGCGTCGAGGGTGCAAGAATGAATTTCTGAAAGCCGGGATACTGGGGGTCGGGGCGAATGCCGCCCAACCATCTATAAAACCATTCGGTAATGGAACCGAACATAGGGTGGTTGTTAGAGAAAACACCATCACTTTCTTTCCAGGTCTCCCAAACTGTTGTTGCACCATTGTCTATCATAAAGCCCCAACCGGGGTACGCTTTACTGTTGACTATATCAAAAACCATCTGCGGGGAAATATTCTTCGAAGCTGCCTCTAGTACATATTTGGTACCAAAAATGCCTGTGTTGAAATGTCCCGAAGGGCCATTGTTAATGGCTTTTTGTAATGAATCTTTGGCGGCTTCAAGTTCACCTTCAGGAATAATGTTATGGTATAACAGGGTAGAAAATAGTGTTTGACGGTTTATTTTTTTGGTTACAGTTTTGTCCCAAAATTCGTTTTTGATCAGTTTTTTTAAATGTTCTGCAAGCTGGCCATAGCTGGCTTCATTTTCTTCATCGCCCATTACTTTAGCGAAAGTCTCCATTATTTCGGCACATTGCATATAGTGGGCCGTACCTGTCAATTGTACGGGTACCGGTTCTAAAGATTCATGGTCGCTAAGTCCGTTATCGACTAGACCTTCAGGGTGGATTCTTGCCACCTTGTCCATCCACTTTTTGTTTTCGGCATAAAGTTCCTTGACAATGGCTGTATCATTATAATACAAGTACAGATAATACTGCGTGGTTAGGTAGGCAGACTCCCAACTAATACCACAATATTGAACGCCTGCAAAGGGAGCCGTGTCAACGAAGGTGGAATCTTTCATGGCGTCGATCCAATCGTAAATTGTTTTCCGATAGAAATCCTGCATATCATAATTATTGATATAAGCTTCGCTTGTCGCATTTAGATCGCCACCGTATCCGAATTTTTCTCTGGCGGCACAATCTGATTGTACGCTGACCAAATTGGTTAAAAATGATCGTTCGGTAATTTCTTGGATGCTGTTCAACAACTCGGAAGAACTATTGAAATTACCGGCATCGGCGACATTCGAGTGCATCACTAAACCTTGTATATCTGAAAGATTCGGAGCTTTGTTCAAACCTTTGATTTCCATATACCTGTAAACGTGGTAGGTGAATTCTGGTTCAAACCATGAAAACGGTTCATCGCCCACAATATAGCTATCTGTTTGCCATGCGATTTCCGGTGCTCCGGGGCCGCCAACACCTTTTTTCTTTATTTGGCCTATTACCGTAGTCATAGGATTCAATGATCCATCGTCATAAATACGCTCGCCAAACCTAAAATGAATGGTATCGCCTACTTGACCACTTAGTTTGATTTTATAGGTGCCTGTAAAATTAACGCCCATATCAACGATATAAACTCCCTTTTTCGGCTCGGTGATGGCAATAGGTGCTATGGTTTTAGTTATTTGTACAGGAGGAAAAAATGCCTGTTGCAATTTCCCACCGGGACCATTCCCCACGATTGCGCTTGCCCATGAAGAATCAATAAAGCCTGATTGGTTCCAATTATCTATTTCCTGATTTGCATCATAAACGGTACCCAAATAAACACTGTTCTTGAGTATGGGACCATAGCCATATCTCCAAGTTTCGTCTGTGCTTATCGTATCGATTTTGCCGTTTTTATACTCCACAATTAGGTTGGCAATAAAGGCAGGTTTGCCAACGGTAAGGTCTGTACGTAGGTTTCGCCTGCCCCATTTTCTAAGGGGAAGCGGATTGTAAAAGCCGTTTCCTAAACTGACCCCTAGGCAATTGTCGCCATTTTTAAGTTGAGAAGTAATATCGTATTCAGTGAAGTAGGTTCTTTTGCTATAATCCGTCCAAGCGGGATCTAAAACATTTTTTCCTATGGCTTCGCCATTGATCGTTCCCTTGTAATATCCGGCAGAAGTGATGTATAGCTTTGCTTTGGCAATTTCGCCTTTGGGTTTGAATTCTTTTCTAAAAATAGGAGCCGGATGTTCCAAATAAAATAAAGAATCTTTTTCAGGAAGCTCACGGTCATAGGTTATCCATTTCGCTTCTTCAAATATATCGGAAGCGGATAGTGCCAAGGTTTTGTCTTCTATAGTTTCTGTTTTTTCTTTACACGAATAAAAACCACAGAAAATGATACTATAGGCCACAAGTCGGGCAAGGTTCAAAAATAAACTCGGGATTGATTTAATCTTTGTCATTTTGGCTATGCTTTTTTATTTTGTTTGGTCGGGATTAAAATAATATACCGCACTTTTACTATAAAAGGAATTTGTTTCCTCCTATTCAGATATAACACGGGCTTCGGCCCAGTTTCCAAATACTTTTTTTCCCGTAAATTCCAATAGGATAAAATCCAGGTTTTTTACATCAATATCTAATTCTGCCTTTTCTCCCTTTTTAATTTTGCCGCTATCAAAAAGAACCCGCCCCCCGAATCTTTCTTCTACCATTATTTTAAATTGCCCAGTAGAATCTTTCGGAGCGGTTTTGTCCAAAGCAACGATAGCCTTGAATCGGTCTGCTTTTGAATTGAGTCGGTACATGGTCGAGGAATTACTTTTAACCCCCAGGCCTTTTTTATACTTCTTTCCCTTGATTTTTATTGGTTTTCCATGGAAGTTGGTATCGGTCGCCGGGGCATTTCCTTTTTTTAACATATAGAAAAGGTCGCTGAGGTAGGTGGTTCCCAATTGGGTGACGGTGTATTTGTCTTCCGATACCGCAGCCGGACCTTTGATAGGAGTTGCTCCTTTAGTTCCGATTTTTACGAGTACATGCTCATGCTTGCCAAGATTTGTAGCAGTAAATGAATTATCGAATTCGCCCAAGTCTTTTTTACGCCATAAATCCCGAATTTTTTGTTTCCCTTGAAGTCCTATAGCATTAAACTGTACCCTGATATTGGTTCTTTTTTCTCCTTTGTTCAGTAATAAGACAGCTGTTGTGCCATCGGCTAATGGTTTATTATAAATTTCAACACTGTCTCTGTCAAATACTTTATACCCCTGATGTGCCCTAGCATCTTGATTGATGGCGATTACTTCAGACGCCAATAATATGTTTTTGGTTTCTTCGGTCATGGTACTGAGGTCATTTCCTGCCATTATCGGCGCTGCTAAAATACTCCAAAGGCTGAAGTGCGCCTTGTCTTCTAAAGTAGTTTTTAAATTACCGACTTGGAGCATATCGGGGTCGTTCCAACTATCGGGACCGGCAAATTGCCATAACCCTTTGAAAGCGGGATGGATAGATCCGTCACCTCCGGAGGTATTTGCACAGTTATAGACCGATCTTATGGTAGGATAAATATCGCCCGATGTACGCCAAAGCTCGCCATAGTTTTTACCGCCCCAAGCCCAGGCACCGCTACCGAAATCTGAAATACTCAACACCATTGGTCTGCCCGTGTTTTCTATAGCCTTATGATAAACATCTAAATCTTCACTGGATAGACGTCCGTTTTTTATCGCAAAACAAGCGTCTAGTTTGATGTAATCTACTCCCCAGGAAGCGAAAGAATCCATATCGGTCTGTTCGTGTTCGAAACTACCGGGCAGTTTTTGGCAAGTAAGATCGCCCCTACATTCGTAAATTCCATATTTAAGTCCTTTGCTATGAATATAATCGCCTATGGCCTTCATGCCCCCAGGAAATTTGACCGGATCGGCGACCAACTGACCATCCTCATTTCTTTCCGGTGCCATCCACGCATCGTCGATAACCAAATATTCGTAGCCCGCATCTCTCATGCCCGAACTGACCATAATATCGGCCATGTTCATTATTTTCTTTTCATCAATATCCTTTTCAAAAGCATTCCAGCTGTTCCAGCCCATGGGTGGGGTGGGGGTCAGGTACTCATTATCATAGTTTTTTACATTCTTTAATTCTGGCTTGAAGTTTTTATTGTTTTCAAGTAAACCCAGCATGGCTTTTGCCATCGATTGGCCGACAAGCAGGTACGATTCTGCATTTCTACACCAATGGTAGGTCTGTTTGGAAGGGGAGTCCTCAATGTCACGCCAAAAATCCCTAGTATCGACAACGGATACGTTGTTCTTGAATTCTGGATAATCGGCCATAGCCAATTGTGCGTTCATTAAAGATAGTGCTAAGGGATTTTTGTCTTCCCAGCCCTTCATGCCGGTAGTGGCAATGACAAAAGGAAGTTCGGGGCTGCCAAGGTCACGTCTGACATCTTTTATCAGATGCTTTAGGTTTGACTCATACGCTGCATTTGCTTTTTTATTGGCGCGGTCGTTCCAACCTTGATGCCAACCAAAACCAGAAAGTTCGTAGCCTTCACCTTTGTAGTCTGGAACATATTGATCTAAATGGTCTAATACTTTGTATATGGTAGACATCATTTGAACATAGTAATAACCAGTATCTTTAGCTTGGGCGGGGGCGTGGTCATAGCCTTTTTCACTTGCTGCACTTGGCGGGCAGAAATCAACTGCCAGACTTTTACCACCCCAGGCCGTTTTTATAAGAAGTACCTTGTTTTCAAAATTTTCGCCCATAACATGGCCGAACTCTAGTTCGGGCCCAATGGTGGTATCAAATGCCCCATATCCCGCACTCAATTTCCCCGTTTTTATAGAATCGAATTTATCCCAGGTATAAATAGATACATCTTCTCTTTCACTCCAATCTCCATTGGAATTGACCAAATGTTGAAAATCACCATTTTTGTCATTTTTGACGACCCATTTTAGATTGCCTTTTTCCCCTTTTTCAATTTCACCATGCCCTTGCATATTTGATTGGCCCGCTAGAATAAATACCTTAACCGGTTTTTGGGCATAGACCGTTGTAGCCGACAAGAACAGTGTGAACAAAACTAGTCTGAAAAAGCTATTCGTGATATCTGTAATTGGCTTATTCATAAGGGATATGAGATTGTTGGTAAATTATTTGTTAACGTAGAAATAGCGTATTCTACAGGTGTTTCCTGCCCTTTTTGCATCTTCTTTTTTCGCAATTTTTATTTGCAATGTGTGCTTCTTGTGTTCTAAGCCTGTACCTAAAGTAAAGAACCAAGGCAGATGTAGGCTTCGGCTCCAACTGGTAAGAAGTTCGAGTTTTTGCCAATTGCCTTTATCGATTCTATATTCGATTATTCCAGCATCTGGTCCGGCTGCAACTGCGATGCCAACTGTATTTCCAACGAAATTAAAGCTTACTTTTCCGTCGCCCTCGCCTATAAGCATGGGTACGTTGGTATAATTCTCTCTGGTTCCCTTACCGTCTGTCGGCGTCCAGTTTTGATTTATTTGCCAATCCCCATTAAACCTTACGGCCGAAATGGGTATCAGTGCACCGTTGTCGTAATTCAATACATCAATGGGTTCCGGTAGGGCGTAACTTTTTATTTTGTCATCTTCCGCTATAGGTTTAACCCAAGCTTCCTCTAAAAACGCTATCATAGAGTTGGCGTAAATTCCCTGACCGAATGGAGAAGGATGTAAATTTTTAAAATCGTCTTTCCATGAAAATTCTCCTGCATCTATTCTATCGGTTACTTCTTTCGCTAAATTGATGGTCGGTACCTCATAATGTGCGGCAACTTTTTCGTGATTTTGAATGACCACAGGTATTTCGGCTTTTCGATAGGTTTTCATTTTACCGGGGTCTACAAAATGCATAATAACAATATCAGTAGCAGGGTTTTCATAACGGGCATGTCTTACAATACCTTCCATAGCTCGTATTTGTTCTTCATCAGTTCTGCCGTTCGTAGCATCATTGACGGCCGCTTCTTCGAACAAAAGGTCAATTGGTCCATCTTTGAACAGGTCGCGTTCCATACGAAAGGCCCCAGGGGTAGAACCCATTGAGGGAATACCGGCTTCTATAAATTCAAATTCCGTATCAGGAAATCGCTGCCGAATATAGTTGCTGATACTATCTCGCCAACCGCCATTGTGTGTTATAGAGCCTCCTAAAAAGGCGACTCTTCCTTTTTTCTCATGTTCAAATTTTATGATACTGTTTTGAAGTCCGCTCCTCAGTTTATGATAGGGTTTTGAGGACAATGGCCCCATCTCAATTTTGGTATTGTATTTTATGAAATCTGCTCCTAGCCTTGGGGTTTCTATAGGAAAGTGGTGCCCGTGTAATGTTTGCTTTCCTTCGGTGCAGGTAACAACAGTGGCAATTCCTCCCAGCTCTATGTATTTGTTGATTAACGGAAGCGTGTTTTCTTTTGGGGGAACTACTGAATCTGTCAAGCTTATCATATGCAGTACCGGCACTTTGGCCGCCGCTAATTTTTCCAAACCATCAATAGGGTTGCCAATATATTTTTTCGCTTCTGAATCTGTGTTGAATCCGTACTCCTTTTTTAGAATTTTCCAATCTTTGGTAGAACCGATGCCTGTACCAAAACCACCGGGCCAACTTGTAAAGTCGCAGACTGGTGCTTCGGCATAAATGCAACTGACCCGTTCAGGGTATTTTTTTGCCCAATTGTAAATGAATAGCCCACCGCGGCTAACGCCTTCTAATGCTACTTTATCACTAAAGTCATGAGATTTAGTTAGGTATTTGTAAAACCTGTCCCAAGATTTTACGGCCCTAGGGCTCCCGAATTGTGAGTTTGTGTTCAGGTAAGCAATATGAAACCCTTCGGAAAGTAAGATGCTGTCCATTTCGGTATGCCACCCGGGGAAACGGGCTCGCCATACCCAAGGTTTGCTATTTAGGGCCTTGGTGGGTTCAACAACAAATGCCTTCTTTCCGTCAAATTCAAAAGAATATTTGGTAAACCCTTTCCAGCCCGACTTTTTTCCAGGAAAATTTTGGTCAACCAAAGCGCCTGATTTACCCGTAATATTTTGATAAACGATCTTGGCCATTTCACCGGCACCTTTTCCGTTGGGATGTATCGCATCGGGAAAAAACGCTCCTTTATCAAGTAAGGGGGTATAAAGATCTATTAATGCAATCTGCTGTTCTTTGGCGATTTCCCTTATTTTCGGATTGACCCCGTTTGCTACGACTTCTGCACTAATTTTCTTTCCCTTTTTATAGACGGGTGCTGCAAGGCACAGATAAATGGTCGGTTTAGATTTTAAATCTTGAAAAGTTTTAAGGAGATTTAGATAATCGGTCTTGAAATCATTTTTATAAACCCAATTGAAATCTTTGCTGTCATTGGTGCCCAGTTTAATGATGACAATATCTGGCTCGTAGGCTAATGCTTGGCTATAGGCACCTGATTCAATATAGGGGGCATTGCCCTTTGAAAGCAATGTACGCCCGCTAACCCCAAAATTTTTGACTTCATAGCCTTCACCCAGCATCCGTTTTAATTGTTCGGGATATGCGTTTTTGATACGGTCTTTTATTCCGTAGCCAAAGGTGATACTGTTGCCAATGCAGGCCACTTTTACTGTTTTTTCTTTTTGACCATTGCCATGGGCAACAGTCAATATAAATAAGAGAAGTAAAAATCGAGTTAATTTTATAGGCATAATAAAAATTGAATTTCTTTAGAGGCAGGTTTAGCTTTGAGGTGCTTTTTTAATGAATTCTTTTGGGAACTTGGCATCTACCTCGTTCCACCATTCATAAAGTTTTTTGTACAAATGGTTTGTAAGCTCTGGCAGTTCAGTGGCCAAGTTATGCGTTTCACCAATGTCGTTTTTTAAATTGTACAATTCAAATCGGTTGTCCTTAAGAAATACGATCAATTTGTAATCTCCATCCCTAATAGCGCTACTGGGGCTCCCTTTTTGGTTAGACCGATGCGGATAATGATAATAGGTAGCCTCATGCATTTTATTGGCTTTTCCTTTGAGGAGAGGCACCAAGCTTTTACCATCGACATGCAAATCTGGTCGTATCGGTTGTCCCGTCATTTCGAGAATAGTAGGGTAAAAGTCCATACTTGTAATGACAGCGTCAGATACAATACCCGGTGTTACGGTACCCGGCCATTTAATAATGGCAGGCTCTCTTATGCCACCTTCATACAACCAACCTTTGCCAGCTCGTAGCGGGGTGTTTGCGGTCGGTATGCCTTCCGAGGTAGATAAACCTCCGTTGTCGGAGAAAAAGATAACCACCGTATTGTCGGCAACACCTTTTTCTTTGAGTTTGCCCAGTATTTTTCCAACGGCCATGTCCATTGATTCTACCATGGCCGCATAGGTCGGGTGGTCTTGTTTTACTCGGTAAGTGAAGGGTTTTTCAGTATTGGTTTCTTCTGCAAATCGTTCTTCATCGGTCAAGTTCAATGCCTTCTTTTTCTTTTCATATTTAGCGACCCTGTCTGCCGGGGCGTCAAATGGTGCATGTACGGAATAGAGCGAAAAATAGAGAAGAAATGGGTTGTTGGAATTGATCTCAATAAATTGGACTGCTTCATCGGCCAAACGATCTGTCATGTATTCCCCTTCGGGACCGTTCTCTAAATTCGGAATATTCCATGGCGAGAAATACTTGTTCTTGATGTACAACCCCCCTCTGAAATGTCCGGCCACATTTACGTCAAACCCTTGCTTGTCGGGCCAGAATGTTTCTTCACCTGCCACATTGTTGAGGTGCCATTTACCCATAAAAGCGGTTTTGTAGCCGGCATCTTGCAACAGTTCGGGGAACAGTACTTCCTCTAGCGGAAGGTTTCTTAAATAATTGGGATTACCTGGACCCCCGATCCATTGCGTAAGATCGATACGCGCCGGATTCTTTCCGGTCAGGATAGAGGCCCTAGTGGGCGAACAAATAGGTGATGCGGCATAGGCCTGTGTGAAGCGAATGCCTTCTTTTGCCAATTGATCAATATTCGGCGTTTCGTAGAAGGTGCTTCCGTTGGCCGAGATATCCATCCAACCTAAATCATCAACAAGTATAAAGACGACATTAGGATTTTCTTTTGTCTGGGCGTGAACTGCGGTGTTGAGAGCAGTGAGCAACAACAATAGATTTCCGTAAAAGAGATTGGTGCAACGCATATCAATGGTTTGGTAAAGTTCGTATCAGCTAATAGACGAATTGTTCGTAAGATACCCTATGTTTTAAAACAAAGAATCTTTAGGAATAGCTTGGTTTTTATGGTTGAAAATTTTTATCGAGTTCTTGCGTAAGCTGATTTACCACGTCTAAGTTGGTTGGCTTTTGAGCAACGTTAAAGTTTTCTTGGGGGTCGTTGGCATGGTCGTAGAGTTCACTAGTGATAAATTCACCCTTTTGTTCTTCTTCTTTATTCCATTTGTACCATTTCGTGTAGCGATAGCGGTCCGTTTTTACCGAATAGCCCATACGTTCTTCTTCCCGTGTTTCTAAAGGTCCGAACCTTCCTAAGAGGAATTGGCTATAGGCGGCTGTTTTCCATTCTTTCCCAGGATTTGTAAGTAAGGGCACAAAATTTTTTCCGTGCAAATATTCGGGTATGGGCAGTCCGCTCATTTCACAAAGACTTGGGTAAATATCTACAAGTTCAGTGAGGGCGTTGCTCTTTTGTCCCTTGGCCTTGACCTTCGCACCACTTACGATCATTGGTACACGAGCATCAATTTCATAATTTGACATTTTGCCCCAACCGTTGTGTTCGCCTAATTTCCAGCCATGGTCTCCCCAAAGTACAATAATGGTATTGTCTAATAGTTTTAGTTTTTCAAGTTGGTTATATAACCGTCCTATTTGGGCATCAATATAAGAAACGCTCGCATAATAGGCGTGCTTCATTTGGCGTTGGCGGTCTTCGCTCCAAGGTGCTTCTGTTGGTTTTGGCAATTCATGATTGTCGTCATAATATCGGGGTTCTTGATCACCGTGTACGGTAAACGAAGGACTGCCTTTCGGAATGTATTGATTTTCTGCAATGGGTACGGAATCTCTATCGTACAAGTCCCAATATTTTTTCGGGGCGTTGAACGGTAGGTGTGGTTTGTAATACCCAACGGAAAGAAAAAAAGGTTTTCCTTGAACGGCCAACTCTTCCAATTTATCTAGGGCATATGTAGTTTGAGCACCGTCATAATAGGCGTCATCGGGAACATCCGCATTCTCTGTCGAGTTTGCTTTAAGGTACCATTGCCCTAAGGGGTCAAGCCTTATTTTTCCTTGGGCGATCAGTTTTTGTTTTTTAGCCTCTTGTATATCAAGATTTAATTTGGATGCATATACCGCATCAGGATCAAACGGAAAACCTTCAAGGTGTGTTCGCTCCGTCCAAGAAACGGAATCTTGTATATCGTTATGGAAAGTTTTGCCTAGGCCTATCGTTATATATCCATTTTGTTTAAAATATTGTGGTAAGGTGACGACATTGGGTACCTTGTCGCGTAGTCGCGTAGCCAAATCCCAGACTTGAATCGAGTCGGGGCGCAACCCTGTAAGTAAGCTGGCTCTTGAAGGGTTGCAAACCGCCTGTTGACAATAGGCTCTGGTGAATGCAACACCTTGTTCGGCTAAGCGGTCGATATTCGGAGTTTTAATATAAGGATTACCATAGACCCCTAATTCAGGGCGAAGGTCATCTACCGGTATGAACAAGATATTGGGCAGGACGCTATTTTCCCCGGTTTTTTCTTCGTTCTTGCACGACAAGAAATTGACACAAAGAAGAAGCGCTAAAAAGAATGGGGAATTTTTCAATCTTTTCATAACTATAATTATGGTTTTAGGTGATTTTTCATTCATGGTTTTTCACGAGATCTGTCTCTACATTTGGTAGCTGGCTTATTTTCCATTTTTAACTATCACAAGACTTGATTGTTCTTGATCCCAGTAAAAATGAGGTAATTTACTTATTAAAGTAAAGTTTAAAAGTAAGTTTATTTGATGTATATGACAAATTTCGTTTTAAACTATATGCCTATATAACATGTTTTTCTTTTAATTTTTTAATGTAAAATACTGATAATAAGATATTTAATGAAATATATTTTATTAACATAAATTTGAAGTTTATAATTTCATACTTATTTTTATATATTTATAAAATGTTAATAAGCGGTTGAAGACTGTTGTTTTGATGATAATATTAATGTGTGATAAAAACACTTTTAAAATGATTTTTTGGTAATGTTTGCCATGTTCCTTTGACAATCATCAAGTAAGGTGGATAAAAAATCGTTACGTTACTTAAAATTTTAAATTGAAATATGGAAGGTAAAAGCTTCAGGAATACACTTGTACTAATTTGTTCAATCGCCATGATTGTAGGTTGTTCGGATGTCGAAAAGAAAGAAAAAAACGAAAAGGAAACTCCGAATGTTATTCTTATTTATGCCGACGACTTAGGAAGGGGGCTGCTTTCTGAAGAGGGGCAAAAAATTATTAATACGCCTAATATCGATAAGCTGGCGAATGATGGTGTTCGCTTTGAAAATGCCTACGGCTCAATGTTCTGCGCACCTGCCAGGGCCAGTTTGATTACCGGCTACCATGATGCACATGGTGATAAGTGGCAAATTACCGCGGGCGGGGCTTATATGAATATCTCACGGGGAAGTTTAAATCAGCAACAAATAGAGGCAAAGCTGAATGCACAGTTGGATGAAATTCCAGAAAGTGAGGTTTTTTTGCCTGAGGTTTTTAAAGAGGCTGGGTATGTCACGGGGGAGGTTGGCAAACTTGAATGGGGATTCTCAGCTACCAATAAGCAAATGGAACGTCATGGTTGGGACTACTACTATGGGTATTTAGATCATGTGAGGTGTCACGGCTTTTATCCACCTTTTCTTTTTGAGAACGGGAATCTTGTGAATATAGAAGGCAATACCTTGACAAATTGTGGTAAAAGTATCGAAAAGGAAACGGAGAAGGCCTTTGAGGAAAGGTGGAACATGGAGGGTAAGGCGGTTTATTCCCAGAATATTTTTATAGAAAAGATAATTGACTTTATACGAAAGAATAAAGATTCCCCATTCTTCTTGTATCATCCTACACAGTTGCCGCATGGCCCTGTGTCTATTCCGGAGGTTTACGATGAGTTCAAAAATGACGATAGGCTTACCCAAATCGAAAAGGAGTATGCTTCTATGGTAAAAATGTTGGATGATCATGTCGGGATAATTATGAAGGAATTAAAAGATTTAGGTATTGATGATAATACAATGGTCATATTTACCTCCGATAACGGTCATGAGATTTATTATTCCCAAGAGGGTAGAATTCTTAAACCTGTTAGAAATATGAAGACAGGGGAGTTCTTTGATGATGTCGATACCAAATACTATAGCGAATTGGCCGGTGATGTTTTTGATGGCAATGATGGTATGGCAGGAATCAAGAGAAGCAACTGGGAAGGCGGTGTACGTGTGCCCTTAATAGCGCGATGGCCTGGGAAAATTAAACCTGGAACAACCTCCAATGCACTTGCGGCCAACTATGATTTCATAGCTACAATGGCCGATTTGGTCGGATTTAAATTGCCTGAAAATAAAGACGGGGTGTCTTATTTGCCACAATTGATGGGGCAGGAAGACTACCAAGGGCAAGAATATGTCGTTTACTCCTCATTCGTCGGCCCTGGGATTACCACTCGCGATGGCTGGAAATTAAGGTATTTTGCTAAAGATGATATTTTTCAATTATACTATTTGCCGAATGATTATAGGGAGGAAAATAACCTAGTTTCAAGCAATCAAGAGAAAGCTGAAGAGTTAAAACAAATATTATTAAAAGAATGTAATGGTAACCTGAAAAATGGTTGGTTTAATACAAGGACTAATATTCTGACATCTATTAATAGGTGAAATTCAGGTGTGATGGCAACGGTGTTAAAAAGTGTTTTGTCTTAAATTGAGTGTTGCTCAAGGAGATGGCGATTGACAGCAAGTTACTATTTTTCAAGTGATGTTAAAATAAAATGCATAGCGGTTTGAGCTAATATTGAAAGGCGGTTTTAGGATGGGAAAGAAGGAGTATAAGTCAGATGAGATTGTAATTCTCGAACTACAAAAGGGACACGAGGAAGCTTTTGACTATATTTTCCGTAAATATTACAAAGGGCTTTGTGTCAAAGCCAATGGTTATGTTCAAGATGTTGATAAGGCACAAAGCTTGGTTCAAGATTGCTTTGTTAAATTATGGGCTAATCGGTCAACAGCGACCAATATAAATAATCTCTCAGCTTATTTGTCGTTCATGGTTCGAAATCGATGTATCGATTACATTCGAAAGGCGGAATCACTAAGAATACTTCACGATAATATCAAATATGAACAGGTAGAGGTCGAATTTGAAGATTTTTTGGCTTCGAGTATTTTTGAGGAAAATTTGAGACGTGTTATCGATCAATTGCCAAAAAGAAGCAGATTGGCCTTTGAGTACAGTCGATTTGACAATCTGACTTATAAAGAAATAGCTCAAAAAATGAATATTTCGAACAAAGCTGTAGAGGCCCTCATTGCCCGTGCTTTAAGAATACTTCGTAAAGACCTTAAGCCCTATTTGCCGGTATTTAGTATGCTTTGTTTATCGTGGACGCTGTATTATGCCAGTTTGTTCGGCTGAAACTTACGGTATGCTACACTCGCGTAAGTCAATCTCTGTATTTTATGAGTATCAAATTTCCCAATCGCAAAGTGAAGTACCATTCATTTTGACTTTCTCCTGGCAAATCAACTCTTCATCACTGTTTCTTTAAACAATTCGTTGCTACACCACCGCATTTACCAATAAAGTTGTCGAAATGTGGGGCAGGATCAAATTTTAAGCTTTAATATTTTATCGATAGGGTTGCCCTTTTTAATCCTAGAATTATTAAAAAAAAAAGGGGTTGTAAATTGTTTGAAATCAGTAATATAACAATGTGTTTTAACGAATTTCTAAAGAAAACGTAGGGTGTGTTGATTCCAAATTCGTCTCTTAACTGGTAAATGTCAATTCTGTACTGTGGAAAACAAGAAAATTATAAATATTATAACCAAGTCTTTTGCTGATGTTCTAAGTGATGCGGAACAGGATTCATTGGACCTCTGGGTTTCTGAATCTATTCAGAACAAAAGAAAATATGCCGAATATAAACGATTGTGGGAGCAGGCCAAGATTCTGGCAACACATGACGAGATCGATGTAGAAAAGGCTTTGATCGACACCAAAGGAAAGATCAAGGAATTCAAAACTAAAAAAGGAATTAACTTTTGGGTTCCAAGGGCTGCCGCGGCCGTATTGCTTTTGTTTTCCCTTGCTTTTGGCTTCGATTATTTCTCGAATGCCATGGGTTTTTCAGAGACAGAAACACAAACTGTTTTACAAGAGGTCAAGGCAATGCATGGTACCCGTACTAAATTGCTTCTCGCCGACGGTTCTGGTGTCTGGCTTAATTCAGGGAGTATACTCCGTTTTCCCATTTCCTTCGATAATTTAAATGAAAGAAAGGTTGAACTTATCGGAGAGGGTTATTTCGAGGTGTCGAAAAATGCGGAAAAACCATTTATCGTAAAAACTTCTGATATAGATGTAAAAGTCTATGGTACGGCTTTTAATGTATCGGCTTACGGTGAAGACGATGCTACGATCGTAGCCTTGGTCGAAGGAAAAGTGAGTTTGGAAAAGGAGAGTCAGGGTGGTCGTGAGGAACTGGCCGTACTTGCTCCGAATGAAGTGGTCGAGTTCAGTAAAAAGAATTTGGCGTTGCATCGGATACCTAATGTGAAAATGGCCAAATACACGGGTTGGAGGGAAGGATACATGGTTTTTTATGGAGATCCAATCGATGTGGTCACACAGCGTTTGGAAAAATGGTTCAATATCAGCATTGAAATCGACAAAGCCCTGGAAAATTATCGTTTTACGGCAACGATTCAGAACGAATCCTTAGAACAAGTTTTAGAATTGTTGAGTATGTCATCGCCCATGCACTATGAAATTGAGCCGGCAAAATTGAAAGAAGACAATACGTACAGTCCGAGAAAAGTGAAATTAGCGATAAACTAATGTGAAGCCATTGGCTGAAAATATCGAATCAAATAAATATGCTCATATGTATTGAAACGAACTAAAAAAAACAGGGAAATGTTGGCGCATTCCCCCGTTCTGTAGCTGCCTGAACCGATAATTCAGGATTAAAATAGTATTAACTAATACCAAACCCAATTTATGAAAAATTATTTAATGGGGTTGAGGATTTCTGAAAAGTTACTCCCTCCCAAAATGTTCTTAATTGTGAAACTGATAATTCTGCTTGTCTGTCTGTCGGCTTTCGGGGTCGTACCCTCGACATCGTACGCCCAAAACACAAAGATTTCGTTAGAAATGAACAACTCTTCAATTAAAGAGGTGCTGTCTGAAATCGAAAAAAATAGTGAGTTTTTCTTTCTGTACAACGATAATTTGGTCGATGTAGAGCGAAAAATAAGTGTTCACGTAGAAAAAAGTAAAATCAAAGATGTTTTAGAAATAATCTTTGACAACACTGTGAGTTTTTCGGTAATAGGCAAGCAGATTATCATTGCCCCAAATGATGTTCAAAATTCTGCCGATCCCGTTCAGGCTAGTGTTTATGGAACAGTCGTTGATGAGTTTGACGTGCCCTTGCCGGGAGTTACGGTAGCAGAAAAAGGTACTTCGAAAGGGGTTGTGACAGACTTTGATGGAAAATATACTATTGATGTCACAACAGACGCCACATTGGTTTTTTCCTACCTGGGCATGAAAACCCAAGAAGTATCTGTTGCAGGGCAGACAATGATAAATATAGTTATGGAGGCGGATGCCATGGGGCTTGATGAGATTGTTGTTGTGGGATACGGAACTGCCAAGAAAAGAGATTTGACCGGTGCAGTAGCTAGTTTTGATGTCGGTAAATTGGAAGAAATTTCAAATGTATCCGTTGCACAGGCACTACAAGGTACGGTAGCGGGTCTGAACGTTGGTGCTACTACCGCATCTGGAGGTAGCCCTTCAATTACGGTAAGGGGGCAGAACTCTTTATCTAGTGCTTCTGCCGACAACTCACCGTTAATTGTTGTCGATGGTATTATTTATAGAGGTAGTTTGGTGGATCTAAATTCTGCAGATGTAGAAAGCATGGATATTCTCAAAGATGCCAGTTCTGCGGCCATTTACGGTTCCCAAGCCTCTAACGGTGTAATTTTGATTACTACTAAAAAAGGAAAAACAGGAAAACCTGTTATCAACTATACTTCAAGTTACAGTGTGCAGACGCCTACCAATACCGCTTTAGAGCCCATGAAATCTGACGAACTTAAAGAGTTTTTGGCAGATGCTTATCCTGATCAAGATGTGCGTGCTCTTTTAGGAACGCAAGAATTGAAAGATGGGTACGACAGTAACTTCAATAACAATCTTTGGGACATTTTTACAGGCACAGGGTCTATAAATACCCATAATCTTAGTGTACGTGGAAAATCCGAAAATTTTGGATATTTCTTTTCTGGAGGTTTTACAGATCAAAAAGGTTTTTATATCAATGACGATTACAAAAGGGTGAACTATAGAATGAACCTTGATGCAAAAATCACGGATTGGTTAAACGTCGGAACAGAAGCATTTGTTACTACCAGCGATTACTCGGGTACAGCTCCCCGTATTGCAACGGCGTCATTGGTATTGCCTTGGGCCCCTTTATATGAAGAAGATGGTTCAATCAGACCAATTCTTCAAAACACGTGGACAAACATGCTTTATGATCTTCAAGAGG
This sequence comes from uncultured Kriegella sp., assembly GCF_963975415.1. Lineage (NCBI taxonomy): Bacteria > Pseudomonadati > Bacteroidota > Flavobacteriia > Flavobacteriales > Flavobacteriaceae > Kriegella > uncultured Kriegella sp. Next base: position 596,598 of record NZ_CAXBGN010000004.1, on the reverse strand, counting down.
AAGATGATGACAAGCGTTTAAACTTATTTGCAAATATACATGCTGACGTAAAGTTGCCTATAAGTGGATTAAACTATCGGGTGAATTTTTCTCAGAATTATCGTACAACAGAGCATTATAACTTTGATCCAACGGCGGTTAACTTTACAGGTTATGGATACAAAAACTCTACTATAAACTATGTTTGGTCTTTAGATAATATACTTACGTATAATAAAACGTTCGCTGACAGGCATAATGTGAATGCTACTTTCGTGTATGGGGTTGAAGAGGTAAATCAATCTTTTACTAATGTAAATGCACAAAACTTTACAAACGATCTTTTAGGTTATAATTCACTAGAGGCTGGTGATCCTACGCTATATGGAGTAGATACTGGGAAAGAAAAAGAGACCAGTTTGTATACCATGGGACGTTTACAGTATACTTTTGATAATAAGTACTTATTGACAGGTACTGTTAGACGTGATGGATTTTCCGGTTTTGGAGAGAATGAAAAAATTGGCGTATTTCCATCAGTTTCTGCAGGATGGGTCATATCCGAAGAAGGCTTTATGGAAAACAGTTCGGATTGGTTAAGCTTTTTGAAAATAAGGGCAACATATGGAACTACGGGTAAAAGAGGTGTTGGTAGGTATGATACACAAGCTATTGTAAATTCAGAACCAAGTTATATCTATGGTGATGACGGTACGGCAACGATCGGTCAAGAAATATCATCATTGGCCAACTATGACTTGGGTTGGGAAACTACTACCGGAATTAATCTTGGTTTAGACTTTTCGTTCTTTAATTCTAGGTTACGTGGTAATGTAGAGTATTACGATAATTCTACAAAAGATATATTATACGCCATAGATTTACCGTATGCTGTGGGGATTACCAGTATCAATACCAATATAGGGGAAGTGGCCAACCATGGTCTTGAGTTTTCCCTTACGGGTCAAATTGTAAACAATGAAAACTTTACATGGGAGTCTACGGTTAATTTTTCTAGAAACAGAAACGAAATTGTTTCCGTATTGGGAGCGGATAATGATGGTGATGGAATAGAAGATGATTTGGTGTCTGATGGATTGTTCATTGGCGAACCAACAGATGTGGTCTATGACTATGAAATTACCGGTATTTGGCAGCAAGCTGATGAAGACGCGGGTCTTATTCCGGACGGTTTCTTTGTAGGAAGTTACAAAATTGCCGATTTAGATGGTAGTGGTGATTTTTCCGCCAATGATGATCGTAAGATTTTGGGTTACAACGATCCAAGCTACCGTATGGGGTTTGCCAATACTTTTACTTATAAAAATTGGAGCCTTTATACATTTGTAAATACAATTCAAGGAGGTGGTGATTACTACTACGGTACCGATGCCCTGATTTTTGGAGCTGCAAATACGCAATCAGCCCGTTATATAGACCAAAATGTACCATCAGGTGGATGGGATTATTGGACACCTGAAAATACAGACGCTAGATTTAGAACACTTGAAGGGCCAGCGGCCTATGAGCCTAACCGTTATTTACAACGCAATTTTGTACGTATTCAAGATGTTTCTCTTTCCTACACTTTTGATAGGCATATATTGGAGAAAATAGGATTTGGAAACCTTAAACTATTTATAAGCGGTAAAAACTTGCACACCTTTACCAAGTGGAGAGGATGGGATCCTGAAGCGGGAGGAACGTATGCTTGGGGAGTATCTCCAGTATTGTCTAATTATACATTAGGTCTAAATGTTGAATTTTAAAAAGAAGAATCATGAAGAATAATAAATATATAGTTCTGTTTTTAGCTCTCTGTATAGGCATGATCTCGTGCAATGAAGATGAGTTTTTAGAAGAAGAGGTTTTTGATTTCTACAGTGCCGATAATTCATATGTTACCGCTGATCAATTTAATGCGGCCGTTACGCAATTATATAGTACTACTGACGAATATACGATTTGGGGGGCTTTGACCTCGATGTTTTTGTATCAATACACTTCAGATGTAGCTTATGCTGCCAACGGAGAGAATCTAGGTATAAATTCCTATAGCAATGCGCTGGTACCGGAGAATGCATATGTTAGAATAATGTGGCAAAGATTTTATGAGATCATTGCTAAAACAAACGCTATTCTTGATCGTATTGATGGAGAAGAAACCGAGTTTGAATCGGAAGCCCAAAGAACAATTTTAAAGGCTGAAACAATGTTTTTCAGAGGTAATATGTACCGTCTTTTGGCACATCAATATGGAGGAGTGCCTTTGGTCCTTGAAGAGTTTTCGGAACCCAAAAGAGATTTTGTAAGGGCGACCCAAGCCGAAGTCTATGCCCAAGTTATTTCCGATTTAGAATTTGCCGCAGCGAATCTGCCCGATGTAAGTGAACTAGGTGATGAGGTAAGGTTGACCAATGCTGCTGCCCATCATCTGCTGGCAGAAATTTACAATACGATCGGCGAATATGACAAAGCTATAGAGAATGCCTCGCTGGTAATCAATAACCCTAGCTATGCGTTGATGACCGAACGTTTCGGCTCTCGTGCTGACGAAGAAGGAGATGTGTATTGGGATCTTTTTAGAAGGGAGAACCAAAATAGAAGCGCCGGTAACACTGAAGCAATATGGGTGGCACAATATGAATATCTGGCAACAGGAGGTGGTAGAGGTAGTATCATTACCCAGTTTTTTGGTCCGTCTTACTATAATCTTCAGGGAGATGATGGTGTTAACCTATTTTTAGGTCCTACAACACAAAATGGAGGTAGAGGTATTGGGTGGTTTGCACCCTCTGATTATTTATTGAATGGAATTTGGGAAGATAGCGATACCGATATGAGAAATTCCGAATATAATATCATTAGGGATTTAGTAGTGGACAATGAAGATTCTCCTTACTTTGGGCAGTATATTGTAGCGAATAACCTTATTCGGCCAGAAAATAATTTATACAATAAAAACTGGACGGCCATTTTCTCTAAGACTACGGTAGCGAATAATTTTCCAGAAGAACTATTTGTTGATGAATCAACCGGTGAGGTGACTAGAAATGCAGCCTCTACTTTTAGAGATCACTACCACATCCGTTTAGCCGAAACCTATTTGCTTAGAGCAGAAGCTTACTTAGGTGCAGGTAATACTTCGGCAGCTGCAGATGATATCAATATGATTAGGGCACGCGTAAACGCACCCCTTATTTCTGCTGCAGATGTTGATGTTGATTTCTTGCTTGATGAGAGATCAAGGGAGTTGCTTATGGAAGAATACCGTACTTTAACACTCAAACGTATGGGTAAATTGGTAGAGAAGGTGCAAGAACGAAATCCGTGGTATAACGGAACATTTGATTCGTCGGCCCAAATATATGACTACCATGCTTTGTGGCCCATACCCCAACAAGAAATTGAGAGGAATACAGAAGCGGTATTGGAGCAAAACCCAGGTTATTCTAATTAATAAAATGATTCTAGTAAATGGTTAATCACTAAAAAAAGAGCAGAACATTCGAGTTCTGCTCTTTGCCATTCTTGACCAACCCGTCTAATTCTAATCGTATCATAGTTTACAAGCACCAGCCATGTTCAAAAAAAATAATTTTTACCGTTTTCTCTTAGTTCTATTTTCTATTGCATTTTTTAGTTGTAAAGGAGAAGTTCCGGAAAAGGAGAACAACAGACAAAAGATAAAATTCGATTTCGATTGGAAATTCCAAAAGGGTGATTTTCCTGATGCCAAGGAAACTGTTTTCAATGATGCCGACTGGAAATCCGTTGATGTTCCCCATGATTGGAGTATTGCAGGGCCTTTTAAAAAAGATAATCCTGCCGGAAATGTAGGTGCCTATGCCCCTGGTGGCATTGGGTGGTATCGGAAGAAATTTCACTTAGACAAGGCTGATTCGAATTCGAAAATCACAGTAGAGTTCGGGGGTGTTTATATGAATAGCGAAGTTTGGGTTAACGGAAATTATCTGGGCAAACGGCCGTATGGTTACATTAGCTTTGGTTATGATTTAACCCCTTACCTGAACTTTGATGGCGATAATGTATTGTCGGTCAGGGTCGACAACTCAAAAGAACCGAGTGCGCGATGGTTTACGGGTTCTGGAATATATAGGCACGTTTGGCTTATGAAAACGAATAAACTTCATATTGCACGTTATGGGGTCTATGCTACTACACCCACCGTATCAAAAGACTTGGCCACGGTACAAGTAAAAACAAAGGTTGAAAACGAGTCGAATGATACAAAGATGTTTACCGTTGTCAATTCGGTTTACGGTGGCAATGGGAAATTGGTGGTGCAACAGGAAGTTGAAACGGAATTGTTAGGTAATACGGAAGAAGAAATTCTTCAAGATATGAGTGTGAAAACCCCGAATTTATGGTCTCCCGAAAATCCATATTTGTATACGCTAAGAACGGAGGTGAAAGTTGACGATGAGGTTATCGATCAGGTATCGACCAATTTGGGTATTCGCACTTTTGAGTTTTCTGTGGCCAATGGTTTCACATTGAATGGTGTTCATACCAAATTAAAGGGAGTCAACAACCATAGCGACCTTGGGGCGCTGGGTGCTGCTATGAACGACAAGGTGCTAGAACGAAGACTGAAAATTTTAAAGGAAATGGGTTGCAACGCCATTCGTACGGCTCATAATCCGCCCAGTGAAGTGCTACTGGATCTTTGCGATAAGATGGGCTTTATGGTTATGGACGAGGCGTTTGACGAGTGGTTGGAATCATGGCCCTTTGGTCGTAAAAAGAAAGAGGGAAAAGCAAAATATGGGTACCACTTGTATTTCGAGGAATGGGCTGAAAAAGATTTGACCGAATTGATCAAACGCGATCGTAATCACCCTTCAATTGTATTGTGGAGTGTAGGAAACGAAATTCCCGATGCATGTTTTGAGGTAGGCACCGAACGTTTAAAAAATCTTATGGCGGTAGTTCGTGACCATGATGCAACCCGACCAATCACCTGCGGAATAACCCATATGCATTTGGCCAATGAAACGGGGTTTGCAAGTGCTTTGGATATTACCGGTTACAATGGTGGTGGTGGGTCTGTCTTTATGTATCAAAAAGATCATGAAACATATCCAGAAAGAAAATTCATAGCAACGGAAGTGCCGCATACGTTTCAGACCCGTGGTGTTTATCAAAGCCAGAGTTGGTATAGGGGAAAAAATCCTTTAGGGGGTATTATGAAGGTTCCCGATTTGGCCGAAGAAGAGGTGTTTGGTGAAATAAGTAAATATTATAGTTCTTCCTATGACAATTCAATGGTGCGTATTTCTGCCAGGGATTCATGGAAATTGACAAGAGATTTACCATATATGGCCGGTGAGTTCAGGTGGACCGGTTTTGATTATTTGGGGGAATCAATGTTCGGATGGCCCGCCAAACTTTGGAATTTCGGCATCATCGATATGTGTGGCTTTCCAAAGGATACCTATTATTTTTACCAAAGCCAGTGGACCGAAGAACCTATGGTACACATACTTCCGCACTGGAATTGGGAAGGAAAAGAAGGGGTAAAAATACCTGTAGTAGCTTATTCTAATTGTGACAGTGTTGAGCTGTTTTTAAACGGAAAATCCTTGGGAACAAAAGAAATGGGTGATGAAATGGATTTGGTTTGGAAAGTACCGTACACGCCTGGAACATTAACGGCCAAGGGAATGATCGACGGCAAAGTAGTAACCGAAAAAGTGATCGTTACTGCTGGGAAGGCATCCAAAATAGAATTGTTAGCAGATAGTGATACGGTTAATGCAAATGGAGAGGATGTAGTACATGTTGAGGTGAATATCTTGGATAAGGAAGGCAATTTTGTGCCGGACGCTTTAAATAAAATAAAATTTACGGTGACCGGTGAAGCTACAATTTTAGCAGTTGATAACGGAGACCCAAAAAGTGAGGAGAGTTTCTTTGGTGATACAAGAACAGCTTTTAACGGTAAATGCCTAATCATTGTAAAAACAACTAAAAGTGCAGGGAAATTTAGTATAACTGCTGAAAGTGATGGCTTGGCAAGTGCTTCCGTTAGTGCAAAATCAATTTAATAAACAGTTTATGAACATGACATTCGGCTATTTATTCAACAATGCTAGGTATTTGAATTTTAAAAATTTTAGATACGGTGTAATGACCAACCTTTTGGTAATCTTATATGCTGTTTTGTTCGGGCAACAAAGTTTGGTTGCACAATCGTCCGATACAAACATGCAGCCCAATACAACAATGTGGTATACGCAGCCTGCTGCAAATTGGATGGAGGCACTGCCCATCGGAAATGGCAAACTGGGTGCTATGATTTTTGGTGGTGTGGAAAATGAGCATTTGCAATTAAATGAGGAGTCCGTTTGGGCGGGACCTCCAATACCTGAAAACCGTGTAGGGGCGTTTTCGTCTATTGAACAGGCTAGGGCATTGATTTTTCAAGGTGATTATGTAGCCGCCAATAAGATTATGCAAGATAGCGTGATGGGTCCACGTATAGCCCCTCGAAGCTATCAACCCCTGGGCGATTTACGCCTTGATTTTGAATTTTCGGGAAAGGCTTCGAATTACAAAAGAGAGCTAGATTTGAAACAAGCAATAGCAAGAACCACTTTCACTGTTGATGGAGTAGAATATACTAGGGAATATTTTTCCAGTGCTGTCGAGAATACCATCGTGGTTGTGATTACTGCAGACCAGTCTTATGCTATTTCCTTAGAGCTTAAAATGAATCGTGCCGCAGATTTTGAGGTCGCGAATGTGGGTAAGAATAGATTAAAAATGTGGGGTCGGGCAAGTCAAAAGGGCAAGCATCTCGGAGTCAAATATGAAACTCAGGTAATGGCGGTTCCAAAAGGTGGTGATATGACCGCAGCAGATGGGACTATCAAAATTACCAAAGCAAATTCCGTTGTTCTTTTTATATCGGCAAAAACGGACTATAACAAAGAGGATCCATTTGTTCCGTTAAAAGATAATTTAAGTAGTATCTGTGCTTCCATTTTGAAAAAAACGGCGAAAAAGTCAGTCAAGAAATTAAAGGAAGAGCACGTTGCTGATTATCAAGCATATTTTAATCGGGTTTCCATTGATTTGGGAGATTCTGATAATATAAACATACCGACTAATGAGCGTTTGGAATCGGTGGTTAATGGTGCCGATGATTCTGGTTTAATGGAGCTTTATTTTCATTTTGGCCGGTATTTGTTGATATCGTCATCAAGACCGGGAAGCTTGCCTGCCAATTTACAGGGCATATGGAACCATCATATAGCAGCGCCATGGAATAGTGACTATCACACCAATATAAACATGCAAATGAATTATTGGCCAGCGGAAGTTGCTAATCTTTCGGAGTGTCATGAACCCTTTTTTGAATTTATAGAATCTTTGGTGCCTTCAGGTCAAAAAACCGCAAATGAGGTATACAATAGTGACGGTTTTGTAGTACACCATACAACCGATGTATGGCACTGGACCGCCCCAATTGGAAAAGTACAATACGGAATGTGGCCAATGGGCGGAGCTTGGTGTACACGTCATTTTATGGAGCACTACAGATTCACGGGAGATTTGGGTTTTCTAGAGAATCAGGCTTATCCTATAATGAAAGAGTCTGCCAAGTTTATGTTAGACTGGTTGGTTGCCGACCCAAGGTCGGGTAAATTGGTTTCTGGACCGTCTACTTCCCCTGAGAATAAATTTTATACGCCTAAGAGTCCTGAGGAATTTGCCAATGTAGACATGGGGAATGCCATGGATCAAGAAATTATCTGGGACAATTTTACCAATGTTTTAGAGGCGGCAAAAATATTGAATATTGAAGATGAGTTTGTGAGCCAAGTCAGCGTGGCACTAGCCAATCTTTCGTTACCAAAAATAGGTTCTGATGGTCGTTTGATGGAATGGTCACAAGAGTTTAATGAAGTCGATAAGGGGCACCGTCACCTGAGTCATTTATACGGATTATATCCTGGTAGCCAGTTTGACGCAAAGAAGACTCCATATTATATTGATGCGATAAACCGAAGTATTGAACATCGGTTGGCTAATGGCGGCGGCCATACCGGATGGAGTAGGGCATGGATTATTAATTTTTATGCACGCCTTGGCAATGCGAAAAAGGCCTACGAGAATATCAAAGCCCTGCTCGCCAAGTCAACGGCAACCAATTTGTTCGATTACCATCCTCCTTTTCAAATCGATGGTAATTTTGGAGGTACGGCGGGTATTGCAGAGATGCTATTGCAAAGTCATGAAACGGATACAAATGGAAATGCCATACTAAACTTGTTACCTGCATTACCATCAGAATGGAATACAGGTTCTATTTCCGGTTTAAAAGCAAGAGGCGGTTTTGAAGTAGACTTAACTTGGGAGAACGGAAAATTAAAATCGCTATCCGTTACAGCCCAAAAAGATGGTTCTTGTACAATTCAAAAAGGAAACTTGATAAAAGACTTGCAATTGACCGCGGGAGAAAAACAAACACTTACGGAATTTTAAGATTTTCAAGATGATCAAAAAGAACATATATAAATTAGTTTGTATTTTCTTGCTGTTTCCTTTTATAGGATGCACTCAAAAGGCCGAGGACGAATTGGACAATGATCTCGTGCTTTGCTATAAAAATCCAGCAAAAAAATGGACAGATGCCTTTCCATTGGGTAATGGTCGGCTTGCGGCAATGAACTTCGGAGGTACTACCGTAGCGAAATTTCAGCTAAACGAAGAGAGTTTGTGGGCAGGAACACCCAGTAACCCTCGTGCAGACGATTACAGGGCCAATCTTACCAAGGTACAGGAATTGCTGTTGCAAGGTAAAAAGGTTGAGGCGCATGAGTTTGGACTGGAAAACTTGACCGCAACGCCAACGTCCTTTAGGTCCTATGAACCTTTAGGTGATTTATTGATACGTTTTGCAGATTCGACCCATGTTTCCGATTATAAGCGAAAATTGAATTTACAAACGGGTATCAGTAGCGTGTCTTATCGTATTGAAGATGCCGAAATTTTGCGTGAGTCATTTATTTCTACCGAAGATGACGCTCTTTTTATCCGGCTTTCGGCCTCTGGCAGTAAGAAAATAAACTGTACCATTTCACTTGAACGCCCGAAAGATGTTCGAATTATGGCCGAACCCGACGGAAAACTTCGCATGATCGGTCAAATTGTGGATATAGAAGCGCCGGAAGCCCGCGACGACAATGCCGGGGGATCAGGAAAAGGCGGAAAACACATGAGCTTCGCTGCTGGGCTTCATGCTAAAACCGTAAACGGGAATGTGCGAAATTTGGCTAAGGAACTAGTCATCGAAAATGCCGACGAAGTACTGATTAAGTATACTGCCGCAACCAATTACAACCTTTCCCGGTTAAATTTTGATCCGGCTATCGACCCTGAAAAAAAGGTTAGGGAAATACTGAAAAATGCCGACGGCAAATCTTGGCAACAGTTAAAGAAGCATCATAGTGAAGAGCATTCTGAAATGTTCTCTCGTGTACAGTTTGAACTAGGTGCATCGCCCAACGATTCTTTACCAACGGATGAAAGATTATTGGCATTTAAGAATGGCGCAAAAGATAATGGCTTGCCCGTGCAATTGTTTCAGTTCGGACGGTATTTATTGATGGGAAGTTCACGGGGCCCTGCCATACTTCCGGCCAATTTACAGGGAAAGTGGAGCGAACGAATGTGGGCTCCTTGGGAAGCCGATTATCACTTAAATGTCAATTTGCAGATGAACTACTGGCCTGCCGATGTGACCAACCTTTCAGAAACTATGGCCCCGTTGGTTAATTGGTTTGAGCTTATTACAGAAACGAGTAAACCTCTGGCAAAGGAAATGTACGGCTCCGATGGATGGTTTTCGCACCACGCCTCCAACCCCTTCGGAAGGGTGACTCCTTCGGCATCGACCTTGTCTTCACAATTCAATAATGCGGTTTTAGATGCACTGCCTGGCGCTTGGATGGTCATGAACCTGTGGGACCATTATGAGTTTACGCAAGACCAGGTGTTTTTAGAGAAACGATTATACCCCCTATTGGCCGGGGCTAGTGAGTTTATATTGGATGTTTTGGTTGAAGATACCGAAGGCGTGCTTCATTTTCTGCCTTCGGCTTCCCCTGAAAATCAATATAAGGATCCCAATACCGGTGAAATGATGCGAATTACCACGACATCGACCTATCATCTTTCCATCATACAGGCGGTATTCAAAGCAACTTTAGAAGCCAACTCCATTTTAGGAAATAAGGATGATAGTTTGTCTGACCGGATTGTCAAGGCCAAAAAAGCCTTGCCTAGCTTGCCTATCGATGCCAGTAATGGAAGAATGATGGAATGGCGCCAACCCTTGGAGGAAAAGGAACCGGGGCATCGACATTTATCGCATCTACTTGGGCTACACCCGTTTTCGCTTATCACGGAAGAAACACCTGATTTGTATGAGGCGGTACGTAAAAGTTTGACATGGAGAGAGCAGAACGGTCATGGCGGAATGGGGTGGGCCCATGCCCATGCCCAATTAATGCATGCCCGGCTAAAGGAGAGCGAAAAGGCGTATAAGAGTCTCGAGACTTTGCTGACACGTGGAAAGAAGACAAGTTTGATGAATACTATTGGACCATTTCAAATTGATGGTAATTTAGGGGCTACCGCGGGTATTTCCGAAATGCTGATACAAAGCTACAGAAAGACGGAAGACGGAAATTATATTCTAGACCTATTACCTGCCTTACCAACGCAATGGGATAGCGGCAAGGTATCAGGTCTTAAGGCAAGAGGAGGTTTTGAAATCGCTATGGAGTGGAACGCATCTAAGTTAACCGTGCAAATTTCATCACAAAAAGGCGGGACATGTACTGTTACTGCAAGAGGTAAGACCGGAAGCGTAGAACTAAAATCCGGAGAAACCAGAGAACTACTTTTCTAAATAGGTTCTAGATATATTATCTCATAGCATTAGATTATAATTACGAACGGGGCTACTCTTAAAAGTAGCCCCGCTTATTTTGCATTAGAAATTATACCGATTACCGTTTAGAAATGTATAGCTTACTGTGCATCTTTTACTGCTGTGTTAAGATAATTTCCTTCTTCATCAATAGTATCAAAAGTAAGTTGCACACCTGTTCCATTTTCCGAAGGCGCCACTTTAATATGTAAAAATCCACCAATGGGATTTTCTTGTATGTAGGGCTGTCGAATAAAACCTAACGGGTCTGTTGAACCTGGGTCTCCGGGCTTTCTGCCAGGTCTTGAATTTTGACCATTTAGGGTTCCCGTCCCAAATTCTTCAAAACCGGCAGGATGGATAGAATGGTACTGCCAATGGCGATCTCCGGTTATGATATAGAAATTGCTGTCTAAATTATGTTTCTTCAACCAATGGAAAAAGGCATCGCGTTCCTGTTGAAAACCACCATAACTAACGTGGTTATCATGTTTTGTGGCGTCATCGGGACCAACAAGCGGTGAAGCGACAATGAACAATTTAAAAGTGGCATCACTGGCAAGTAAGGTTTTCTTTATCCAGTCTAATTGTTCTTTTCCCCAAATAGATTTATGGGGTCCGTCCGGAGCGTCGTTAGGGTCCCTGTAATCCCTTCCTTCCGGCATCCAGATCTGGAGGTGTTTGTTTACCTGTCTGGTACGGTAAGTTACTGCACTATCATCTTCAAAAACCGCTATCGGTGCCTGTTCCAAAAAAGTGGCTCTGGCCAAACTTGGTGAAGGCTCTTTGCCATTTTCTACGTTGTCACTATCATTATATCGGTACTCATGATCATCTTTCATGAGGTAAACCGGCACATTTTCCAAAAAATGCTTCATACGGGGCATGGCCATTTGGCGATGCCACTTGGCACGTAACTCAGGAAGTGTTTTTGCTATGCCCGTATTTGGGTAATCATAGTAAACGGTATCGCCCGTTTGAACCCAAAAATTAGGTTGTAATTTAGACATGACTTCCAAGGCCGGAAACCCTAACCTTTGATCGTCACCTTCTGCGGCCTTACTTCTGCTTCCCGCCCTAAGTGCCCCTCCTCCCAGAAAAAATTTACCCAAATTCATGCAGGAGGTAGCCACAAATGAAACCGGTTTTTCGGAGTCGGGTGTCTGTAAGGTTGAAAATTGGCTAGTAGGTCCTTTCCCAGTTTTTGATGAAGTAGGACCAAATGTTACCCGCATAAAATAAGGCGTGTCAGCATTGAGTCCTTCTATTTTATATTTGACAACAAAGTCTCTTTCAGCGGTAGCCTCTAGCCAAGGTGAAGTTTTTGCTTTTTTGAATTTTGGATTGTCCGCAACTTCAAATTTTGCAAAGCCACTGGTTCCATGAATGTCATAACTTAGAAGCGCTTCGGCAGAATCGAAACCATTTTTGGGCATTTCGTTCATGCTCGTAAGTCGCGTTTGTAAAATGGCCGTAGATTGGGTTACTTCCCCTACCATTTGAGGAAAACTGAACATTGCCGGTCGGTCATCGATAAGTTCATAAGGCGGTTTAAGAGATAATGCCGTTGCGCCAGCTCCGGTTAGTTTTATAAAATTTCGTCGTTTCATCGCTGAAGATTATTTTCGGGGGTTTTCATCACAAAGAACTGTAGTTATTTGGCAGGGGTAGATGCTTTAAGTTTTGATGACTTCAATGCATTCCAATCTGGTCCTTCATCCCTAATAGCTATCCACTCTTTAATCATAATAGGTTTAAGATGCGCTACCGTTTCCGGTTCAGATGCGGCGATATCTTTTTGTTGACCGGGATCTTTAGTGAGATTGTAAAGGGCAAATTTTACAGGTACCGAAGATTTCATCCATTCAACAAGGGTGCCTTCTTCCGTTTTTTCAGGGAACCATCCTAATAGCGTATAATTTTCATAGCGCATGGACATGTGCGGCATTCTAAAATAGGTGTCCTCATGGGTGGGGAAAAGCCATAAATAGGGTTTGTTTCTTTCCGTTTTTTCGCCGAGGAGAGCGGTAAGGGCATCTTTTCCGTCCATAGTCTTGCCCGTTGGTAATGCTATCCCCGCAAGTTGGGCAGCAGTAGGAAGAAAATCAGTTGCAACTACCAACGCATCGCTGGTAGTTCCGGCTGGTATTTTTGCAGGATAGCGAACAATGCCTGGTACACGATGTCCTCCTTCATACGGATACCGCTTCATACCTCGGTAGATGCCAGGCGATCCAAAACAATAATCTCGAATAGGTTCTTCCCAGGTTCCCTGTGATTCCTCTAGATTAACGGGGTGCTCCGGACCGTTGTCGCTTGTGAAAATAACCATGGTATTGTCATAAGAATTTTCATCTTCCACTGTCTTCATTAAATTGGAAAATGCGTTGTCCAATTGCGAAACGGTACCATAATATTCTTTCTTATTTTGGCTTATATCATATAGCGTACGATCTACTCCTCCATATTTTATGGTCTGTTCCAAACTGGCTACGGTGGCATTGTTATAGATGTTGCTGAATTTCTCCGGTGGGGCAATTGGTGTGTGGGGCTCATGTGTTGAGACGACCAGTAAAAACGGTTTGGATTTATCCCGTATATTGGTAAGCCAGTTTGTGGCTTCTTGGGTAAGCACATCTACATACCATCCGTCGGTTTCGCCAACTTCTTCACCATTACGTAAAAATTTACCGTAATTTTTAGGACCTGTAAAGGCATTATGGGTAGATGCGAACCAATAATCAAAACCTTGGTCACCAGGACCTGGTTCATCATGTTTTTCGGACTTTTCAAGTCTGGACAAATGCCATTTTCCCATAAAAGCGGTTTCATAGCCCTCTGCTTTTAAAAGCTCAGCAATGGTAACTTCCTCATTTTGTAAATGAGCTCCATATGCACCTTGAATGTAATAAAAGCCACTTCTGTATGGATTTCGCCCGGTTAAAAGCCCAGACCGGGAAGGGGAGCAGACTGTTCCTGCCGAATGGCAGTCGGTGAGTAGAACACCTTCCGAAGCAAACTTATCTATGCCCGGTGTCTTGATTATAGGGTTGCCATAACAGCCAAGATCACCGTACCCCAAGTCATCTGTCAAATAGATTATTATATTCGGTTTTTGTTCGGTTTTCTCGACTTTTTTAGAATTGCAAGATGAGCTCAATAGTATTGTAAAAAGAAGAAATGCATAATTGATGTGGGTAAATTTAAACTTCATATACGGGATTTATTGAAATATAATATATAATATGGCGATAGATGTTAAGAGCAATGCTGCGTGAAAACGAACGTCAAGAAGTCCTTGGAATTTTTTGCCCGTAATAAACTGCAACGGGTCGTCCCAAGTATATTTTAGTTGTTTTTTATCTGGTTTCGGAGTAAGAAAGCTGACTAGAAAATAAACCACGGTACAAATACAAAACAGCCACCATGCCTGCATCATAAATGGTATGCCCCATGCGTCGGTTATTAGGCTTGGTTTCCCCGAAAGCGTGGGGATAAAATCTGCTGAAAAAGCCGTGATACCCAAAATAAAACCGAATATTAATGTAATCAACGAAGCTTCTTTTGTGCCCCGTTTACTGAATACCCCAAACAAGAATACTACAGCAATTGGCGGGGCCAAAGCCGCTGCAATCTTGTTAATGGCCTCAAAGATACTATTGAATTTGCCACCCTGAGTAGACCAGGCCATGGCCAATATCATTACAATAACTGCTACCCATTTGCCAATGGCTACCTGTTTTTGGTCGGATAATGAAGGTCTTATTCTTTTGGCAATATCAACGGCCACAAGAGTAGAACAGCTGTTAAGGGCGGCCGCAATGGTGCTCATGAGCGCCGATAAGAGGGCGGCCGCGAATATTCCCCTGATGCCGACCGGGAGAAGTTCATTTATTAAAACGGGTAAAGTCTCATTACTTGTGGTTATTTTATCCTTGAACAAGACATAGCCGATTACCCCTGGTAAAACCATGATAAAAACTGGCAGTATTTTTAAAAAACCTGCAAAAATAGGCCCTTTTTGGGCATCGTCTTCACTTTTTGCAGCCAATACGCGCTGTACAATTGTCTGGTCGGAACACCAGTACCATAATCCTAGAATTGGATAACCCAAAAATATGGCATACCAAGAAAGACCTGAGTTTCCAGCATTATCACCACTTCGTAGCATACTTAACTGGTCAGGTTTTATATGGTCTTTAAAATCACTTAACGAGTGTATTCCAATTTCAGGAAGGGCGTTTATGGCGAATATTGTCAACAACACGGCACCAACAATTAAAACAAGGGCCTGTACCGTTTCGGTTATAACCACGGCTTTTAATCCCCCCAAAATGGTATATGTTGCGGTTATGACGGAAATTATTAAAATGGATATACTGACGTCGATTCCGAAAAAAGATTTAAAAACAATAGCGCCCGCATATAAACTCATGCCGATATGAACGAACAAAGCCCCTAATATGGCCATAAAAGCCAAAAATGACCGTGAGCTGGGGCTATATCTTTTTTCTAAAAACTCAGGAAGTGTGGAAATTTTACTCTTAAAGTAAAAAGGGGCGAAAATAAGCCCTAAGAGAATCAAGACGATGGAAGCCATCCATTCAAAATTCCCCCAAACGAGACCGTCTTCAAAACCAGAGGCGGCCAGGCCGACTAAATGGATCGTAGAAATATTACTGGCAAAAAGGGCAGCACCGATTATGACCCAATTCAAGCTTCGTCCTGCCAAAAAGTAGTTGACCGAGTTCATTTTGGTCTTTCTGGTCGAAAGTATCCCCAGAGCCAAGATTGCGGCCAAATAAAAAATAATTATAAATAAATCTATGCGCTGCATGCTAGTCGTTGTATGCTCCGAAATCGAAATCCTTGTTACGCAATGGCTCAAGCAACGTACAGAGATTTTCAATCATCACATTGTCTGCTGGTTCTTCGCTCCAATCAACATTTTGATTTAAATGGTACTGTTGGTTGCAGCTGAACAATGTTGTCGGAATTTCAGGGTTGCCTAAAGCGTATTGAATAGCTAGTTTTTCAATATGAACGTTGTTTTCTTTGCAGAAATTAAGGGTTTTGTCCATGATGCACAAGTCTTTTTTTGAAGTTGGGTACCAATCGGGAGGTCCTTGGTTCGTTAAAAGGCCACTCGCAAAAGGGGATGCGCTGACCAAACCCATTCCTTTTTCCTTGATTTTTGGAATTAATTCCAAAAGCTGATTATTTATTAGGGTGTAATGATTGTGCACTAGCACTACATCAAGATCATAATTAGGTATAACATTATTGAGTACTTCAATAGAATAACAAGAAACTCCGAAGAACCTTATTTTTCCTGCTTTTTTCATATCCCGCAAAGCTTCCAATCCCTCATTTAGGGCCATGTCAAGATGCCTTCCTTTATCATATTCTATGTCATGTAAAAAAACAATGTCTAAATAGTCGGTCTGAAGTCGTTCTAAACTCGACTCTACAGAATTGATTATGGCATGATAACTGAAATTCAATTCGGGCGGTAATGATGAAATTTTTCCGGCCTTGGTCGAAAGCACGAATTCGGAACGCTTCATATCTTTAAGCGCACTCCCTAAAACTATTTCTGAGGTTATAGGGCCATAGGCAGAATTCATCCGACCATAAGCAGGGGAAGTATCAAAATAATTGATGCCCCGGTCAAAAGCTAAGTGTACGGTCTTTAAGGCCTCATTTTTCTCTGCCCTGTTGAACATACCTCCGATTGCAGAGGCTCCAAAACCTAATTCACTTATGCTAATAGTTGTATTTCCTAAAGTGTTGTATCTCATTTCAGGCTTAATTTTCTGTAATTTTTTGACTTAATAGGTTTTCACTTTGGTATTTACTATGTTGAACACAGTTTTATAATCCTTCGATGGTATAGGTCTTACCTTTTTCCGTGTTGAACTCTATTACTTGATTGCGACCCTTTTTGGTTTTAATTTGTTTCCCATCAGAAAACACTTTTATCTTATTAGCTGTTTTTAAAACACAAGGTATACCGGCTTTTGACAATATCTTAACCGATGTTAGGCTTTTGTTTTTCCAACTAAAGTCGAGTTCAAATCCGCCACGGGCACATACTCCGGTGAATTGACCGTCAGACCATTCTGAAGGAAGTGCGGGTAAAAGGTCGATGTAACCCTCATGGGACTGTAATAGCATCTCGGTTATACCTGCAGTTATACCAAAAGACCCATCAACCTGTAAAGGTTTTCCACATTTTGCAAAAAGGGAAGGGTAACATTGTTCTTTTAAATACCCTTTGAAAATTGAATTCGCCCTATCGCCATCATATAGGCGTGCCCACAATGACATTTTCCAACCTCTAGAGAACCCTGTGCCGCCATCACCCCGTTGCTCGAGCACTTTTTTTACAGGCTCAATAAATTCGGGAGTTCTGTTTGCGGAAAGCACATTTCCTGGATAAAGTCCGTATAGATGGGAGAAATGGCGATGTTTGTCTTCCATTTGTTCATAATCCTCTGTCCATTCTTGAAGCATTCCGTCTTTGCCAATTTGGGAAGGAGGGAAAAGTTTTCTGGCGGCGAGTACTTCTTTAGCGAATTCTTGATCAATATTTAAAACTTCCGAAGCAGAACCGAAGTAGCTAAATAGGTCTTTTAGTATTTGCATATCCATAGTTGCACCGGCTACTATAGTTGTGAAATAATACATGCCGGTAACTTCATCATAAAAGTATTTGTACCCTTCTCCTTTTGGTGGGTTTTCGGGTGAATTTGAAGGGTTGGTAACCAACCAGCCCTTTCCTGGGTATTCGACGAGAAAATCCATAAAGAATTTGACCGAACCCTTCAGAACAGGATAGATTTCTTTTAGGTATTCTTTGTCTTGTGTGAAAAGATAATGTTCCCATAAATGGGTGGTCAGCCAAGCGCCTCCAACTGTAAACGTTCCCCAAGTTGGCCCATCCATCGGTGCAGCTACCCTCCATAGGTCTGTGTTTTGGTGAAATACCCATCCGTCGGCTCCGTAATGTTCCTTGGCAACTTCAGCTCCTTGATCGGTCAATTCTTTAACCATTGTAATCAATGGTTCGGAAAGTTCAGAAAGATTAGAAGTTTCAACAGGCCAATAGTTCATTTCTGTGTTTATGTTGGTCGTGTATTTCGAATCCCAAGCTGGGTTCATATCGTTGTTCCAAATGCCTTGGAGGTTGGCCGGTTGGGTGCCCGGTCTTGACGATGCGATAAGAAGGTATCTACCAAAATTGTAACACAGCGTTGCCAGTTGCGGATCAGGGTCTGATTGTATTTTTGACATTCTGTCATCTGTTGGAAGATAGGAGTTTTCGGTAGTAGGCAAGGTTAAAGAAACTCTGTCGAAGTACTTTTTATGGTCGGCAAGCGCACTTTTCTTAATGTTCGCAAAAGAAAGCTGTTCCAATTTGCCCAACATACGCTCTACTTTTGAATGTTCATCTCCACTAACATCTTTATAGCTTACAAAATTTGTGGCCGCCACAAAATATAGTGTGACCGCATCTGCATTTTTTATACTGAGCATAGTATCGTTCAAAGTCATGGACCCCCCTTCGGGAACCGCCTTGATCCGAGCTTCATATTTTAGTTTTCCTTCGACGCCCAGGTAGTCGGCGGAATTTCCTGTTAATTTAAGTTGGTTGGTGCCTAGACCATCCATTCGGAAATAATCTGTAGCATAATTGGAATGGGAGTTGTTTCTTACGCCTCTGAGTTGAGCGTCAAAGCTAACACTGCCGGCTTTGTCTGCAGTAATGCGTATGGCAATGGTTTGGTCAATGGCAGACGCAAAAATTTCTTTTGTATAGTTTACTCCTTCGAAAGTATATTCAACTGTCACGATGCCTGTCTTGAGGTCTAAAGCTCTGCGGTAATTAGCAACGCTATCTTGACCAAAAAACAAATGAAGATTGGCTAAGGATTGGTATTTCTGCTGTTCAACAGGATACCCCATTAACGCCCGCCCAAAAAGCTTATGTGCTTTTATGGGTTCCCCATTAAAAATATGCTTTTGAATCTCTGGGAGTTTTTTATAGCCTCCCTTTACAACGGTAGAGTAGGGCCCACCCGTCCAATAAGTTTCTTCGTTAAACTGAATTTTTTCTTCACCGGATTTTCCGTATACCATTGCGCCGATACGACCGTTACCTACGGGTAAAGCTTCTTCCCATGTTGATGCGGGTTTATTGAACCAGAGCATTGTAGCCGGATCGATTTCAGAAAGAATTCGTGTATTCTTGGCGTTTTGGCCCAATAGTAAATTTGTGGTAATGAAAAGTGTGTACAGTACCAGTTTTTTTACGATCATAATGAAGGGGGTGTTAATTTGTTCTTGGTTTGAAATTTTATTTTCAATTAGGTATGTAATATAACCATTGCTACGCTGGGAACATTTGATGGGCTATAGTAATGATTTTTGTTTTTGCTTAAATGCTTTCATGTCAAAGATCAATGTGCGTTATATTGCAATTGGCTCGTCGACATTCTGAGGAATATTTGAAGGAGAATATTGTTATACCGGAAAATAACTTAAAATAAAGGGCAGCTGTTTTATTATCGTATTCGCTCATCGTCAAATTTTAAATTTTAGGAAAACAAAAGAGTAGCAGAGAAAAATCTGCTGCTACTCTTCATAACTAACTCAACTTACTATAACAAACAATTCTCTTTTTAATTTACATCTGGACGTTTATCCCACCATAATTGCGTACCCCAAAAAATATCGTTTTCGACGATGTCAAATGGAAAACTTGTGTTTAACGATTTTTCAGAATCTGGATACGCCATTCGAAACGGCGGCCTGTTGTGGGCACCCGCATAGTCGCGCGAGACCCCTAGCATCAGGGGTACATCGGTTCGTCTGGCCTCGGCCCAGCCTTCTACACTTTGCTTGAACAACGAAATCCATTTTTGAAGGTAAATTTTTTCCAAATTGCTGGTGGTTCCTCCGTCCCAGGCCACTTCCGATTCGGTAAGATAGGTAGCTATGGCAGGGTCGTCAATACCGTTCTCTTTCAACGATAAGGTAATGCCCGTATCATAAGCTTCTTTCGCATTGCCTCCTGAAACAAGATTTCGCTGGTAGGCCTCGGCCTTTAGAAAGGAGACTTCCGCTGCATTCATAAACGGGGAGAACCCGCCCGGGTCGTTTCCGAACCTATCACCGATGTGTGATACGTTATTGCCATTATTTAAGGTGTCGTTTAGCTGTTCGGGCCCAAACTTGTAACCTCTGTAATTCCCATACCTGTTTTCATCGGCATAGACCGGTAATCTTGGGTCATTGTTGTCTAGCAAGGAGGTAATCAATGTATTGTTGGTTCTGTAACCATCTGTCTTGTTTCCGTCATCGGCACCCATTCTGACATACCACGGTTCAAGGTCTGGGGCGACACCGGGCCACCATAAATAGGCGTTGTCTTCGTTGTCGGACATCACGGGGTATTGGGTCGGGTTGCCAAGTACATTGGTAATTGTTGCTGCGGCACTCGCCTCGTCTGCCGATGACATTCTTATGGCCACTCGTAATCGTAAGGCATTACAGAATTTTTGCCATTTTTCGGTATCTCCGTTGAATAGAAAATCTCCTTCTCCCAGTGGTTCCCCTCCGAGATCGAACATATCTGCCGCTGTTTTTAGTTCGTCTAGTATTTGATTATAAACTTCTTCCTCAGTATCGTACTTTGGGTAAATCGTTCCCTCGGCCTCCAAGGTAAAAGCTTCTGAATAGGGTATTCTTCCCCACATATCAGTGGCTTTGTGCGCCATATAACTCTTTAATGTCAAGGCTGCGGCATACAGGTTCTCGTTGCCTTCTTCTTCAGCAAGCATCATTGTTTCAACGGCATAGGTCATTGAAGAGAACATGGCATCCCACTGGCTGTTGTTTATCCCGACCCTATATTCATAATCGCCAGCACCTATCGCTGCGGTATAACCCGCATAGGAACCTGCATAATATACATCTAAACGTTCCCCGAATAGTATTTGAGAGGAGGTGAGCAATGCGCGCCCCAGAACATTGGACGCTGGCACCACGGTTGCAGCGTTCGGGTTGGTGTTCATGGCTTCGAAATCCTTTGTACACGATTGCAATAGTAGCGTAACCAGTACAACAATGAGAGCCGTATTTCTTGTTTTTATTTTCATAATATTCATTTTTTATCGATTAAAATCCGGCAGTTAGTCTGAATCCAAAGCTTCGGGTGGTGGGAATCTGGAAATTTTCATATCCGATACCGGCTTCACCTCCTCCAAAACCAACTTCGGGGTCAATGCCCAATTCTTTAGTGCCTTCGCTTCTATACAGAATGGCAAGATTTCTACCTACCAACGAAACATTAAGTTTTGACAGTGCCTTTAGTTTAGATACATTAAAACTATAGCCCAATGATAATTCCCTTAACTTAACGAAAGAGGCATCAAGAATGGAATATTCATGGTTGTTCCACATCCATGAACCATTAAAGTATTCTTGCGCTGAAACGCGTATGTCGTTCGGTGTTCCATCTTCAAAAACCCCATCTACGATTAAGCCTGTTTCCCTAACACCATTTTGAACGGTATTCTCGTATGCTCCAGTAGGGTAGGAGTGCCATGCCGTAGTGCTGAACATGTCGCCGCCGATTTGGGCATCGATTAAAAAGCTCACGCTCGCACCCTTGTAACTAAAGGTATTGGAGATACCCCCGGTCCAATCGGGAGTTACATTTCCGAGGTTAATCGCCTCGTTGGTGGTTAGGGGAATACCATTGGAGTTGACTACGGTCTTTCCATCCTCGTTTTTCACGAAGGGGAGGCCCCATAATACTCCCCATTCCTCGCCGGGAATGCCCAAGGTGGTAACGCCTCCGAAACCTCCTGATATTTGATACGATTCCAAGTTTCCGTACAAGGTATTTACAATACTTTTATTGGTAGCCCAGTTCAGTACAGCGTCCCAATTAAAGCCTGCTGGATTGGAGATCACTTCGCCCGATAGCATGAGCTCAATACCCTTATTTTCAATTTCACCTGCATTTAATCGTATTCCATTATATCCCGTTGTGGTCGATGTGGCCACGGAAAGAATTTGATTAACCGTGGTTTGGGCGTAATAGGTAAAATCTAAAGAGATACGGTTGTTCAGAAATCGCATATCGGTACCAATTTCATACGATGTGGTTTCTTCCGGTTGTAGTGCGGTCGGCGGCAAGGTTCTGGTGGGGGTAAAGACCGAAACACCATTGAATGTACCGGCGGAGTAGGTCTTGTTTAGTTGATAGGCACCAGTATCTCCACCTACTTTGGCCCAACTTCCCCTTAGTTTGGCATACGATAAAAACTTTGAATTTAAGGCCAGCGCATCGGTGACACTTAACCCTAAACTTACCGATGGATAGAAATATGACCAATTTTCTTTTGGAAGGGTAGAACTCCAGTCATTGCGCCCGGTTACACCAAGATAAAGGAACTTTTTGTACGACCCATTTGCAGCAAAATAGACACTGTTTGTCTCGTAGTCATTGGTAAACATACTCGTGCCTGGGGTGCCCTTGGCGTTCGAAATGGTGTAAAGGTCGGCAACGGTAAGATCTGCTGCACTTACCGAAACACTATTGTACAGGTTCGTTCTTTTGTTCGCCCCTACAAGTCCGTCAACTCGGAAGTTGCCGAAAGTTTGGTCAAAGTTTAAGGTGATATCGGTATTGGTCTCTTTGTTATAGAGATGTGTTTCGGTAAATTGTCCGCCAAGCCCCCTTCTTATGTTCTGTGAGGTACCTGACTGGGTGATACTTTTTCTGATTTCGTTGTAGAAATCCATACCCACTCTGGCATTGGCCGAAAGCCAGTCTGTAATTTTGTAGGTGGCGCTTACATTACCAAATATCCTTTCCCGGTCTAAGGCATTGGTGTTCCTTAAACTGTAAAACGGGTTGTTTCCATTAGGAAAGATATAATCTTCGTTACCTTTTTCATAGAATAGGTCTTTGGCATATTGGGTGGGAAAATCGCGTTGTAGCCAAGCAAAGATGTCGGCCCAAGAATACCCATTTGCCGGAAGGTTGTCGCTTTCTCTTTTAATGTACGTGAAACTTACGTTGGCAGAAAGCCTATCGGAAGGCGTCAGACCTAGATTGGCCGAGAGCGTATTTTCTTTTAGCCCCGTGTTGTTTATGATTCCGTCGGTCTCGCTATTGGTGAATGAAATTCTACCTGATGCCTTTTCGCTATTGGAGGTAACCGAGACATTATTTTCGATCGTTATTCCGGTATTAAACCATTCTTTGATATTGTTGGGGCGGGATTCCCAAGGGCTGTTAGGGCCGGTAGACCATTGATCGAGCAGGAGCCCTGCATCGAGTCGGGGTCCCCAGTTGATGGGATTGCCGTCGTTTACACCACCACCGTTGCCATCAACATAATTATAGGCGAACTGTTGGGCATATTCATTGTAAGATAGGGAAGTGCCATTATCTTGGTTATATTTGTTGTAGAAGTATTCACTTCCGTCCCTACCGCCTCCATATTCGTTTTGAAGTTTGGGAAAGTAAGCTGGTTTGTCAAACACTACGGATGAGGAAAAGTCAACGCCCAGTTTTTGGTTTTTGCCGTCACCTTTTTTTGTAGTTATTATGATAACACCATTTGCTGCCCGACTTCCGTATAGGGCGGAGGCATTGGCTCCCTTTAATACTGATACTGACTCAATTGTGTTTGGGTCGATGTCCGCAGCCGTATTTCCCCAATCGACACCTCCATTTCCCCTAAGGTTGGGCGATGAATTATCTATAGGTGTTCCGTCAACTATAAAGAGCGGTTGATTGTCTGAAAAGGAAGAGTTACCGCGAATAACAATTCGTGCAGAGGAGCCCACGGTACTTCCCCCGCTGTTGACTTGTATACCCGCTATTTTTCCCGAAAGCGAATTAATTATATTAGGCTCTGGTGTTAATGTCAATTGGTCGCCGTCAAGCTCTTGAACTGCATAGCCCAAGGTTTGTTTTTCTCTTGAAATTCCAAGTGCAGTAACTACGACTTCGTCTAGAGATTGTACATCAGGCTGCAAGACTATGTCAATGGTCGTTCTTGACCCTATGGCGATTGTTTGTTCCGCATAGCCAACATATCTGAAAATCAAGTTGGTATTTTGGTTTGCTGTAATACTAAATTTACCATCAAAATCGGTGATTGCTCCTTCGTTCGAATTTTCGTTGAGTACGGTTACCCCCAGCAACGGAATACCTGTTTCATCGGTTACGGTTCCAGAAATCGTTTGATTTTGGGCGACTACTGTTCCGGCAATGAAAAGATAAATTCCAAAGAGGAAAATACGTTTGGTTAAAACTGTTTTTAAATTGGTTTTCATAGATTATTAATATGAGTTTAATAATACCATAAAGCTAGCTTAAAACTAGAAACTTATTTAATGATATTTTAGCGAGATACAATACTATTGTGAGGGGGAAGGGCGAATATGGAATAGTATATATCTAATATACAGATGTTTTGTGGTGTATTGTGTTGTTGGGTTGGGTTATGCGGGTACTCCCTTGTAGATGTTTTTTGTCGTTCCTAAATCCTATTTGATACGAGGTTTACAGAAGGTGTTTTTGTTATATCTATTACTTTGGATACTCTAATTATAAAGTGATGTTGAAAAATATAAATTGAAGAATGGACGACTTTACAGCTTTTCGCTTGAATTGGAAGGAAATAAAAATTAATGGCTTGGTTTAAAGTGTATAAAAAAGCTGGTATACAATGCTCTTTTAATCTTTGTGGTGTCGAAGATGGTTCTCGATTTACTTTTTGCCATACGGTTATAGGCCTTAGAGTTTTATTCTACTCGAGCTGCTGTTTATTCTTTAGATTATGAATAGTATTCTGAACCTTTCCCTCAAATTTATTTCCGTGTACATCGGTAACTTTATAGGTGATTTTCATAACATCTACGGGGGCGATATCAGGTAGCATTAGTTTTACGCTTTTTCCTTCGGCTATCAGCTTTGTTTCTGAAATGCTCAGCGTTTTTGTGTTATAGCGTTTTGAACCATAGCGATGACTTCGGAGTAACTCCCAGGTATCTATTTTGAAATTCATGCTGTTTTCGGTTTTTGATGGGTCCAGTTTAGATGGAAAGGATAAAACGATACCGTCCTCATGGGCGCTCAGGGCAATCGGCACCGATAACGGCTTACCGGTATAGCGAAGTCTGAAAAATTCACCACCCTTCATATTTTGGGAAGTACCCCATGCAGACATTCCGCAGGCATATAATTGGCCATCCTGAGGGTTAAATCGGCCTCTCATGATACCGGTCATAAATTTTACACCAGGCAGGTCGACCACCCCAGCCTGTCTTTGACCCTTGATTTTTTCCGGTAGCACTAATTGTATCTTGCCATAACCATAGGAAAAGCTGAGTAGGCTGTTATTCAATGGCCCCCATTTTTGGCTTTTTACCCAAAGCAGTTCGGAGGGAGATCTGTCGAATTCCATATCAACCCAGACCATGGGTTGTTCCATGGCGACTCTCGTAGTGTCTTTGGGTGGATTATAGCCCCAGATATTGCCGTAGAATTTTCCTTTTCCCTCTACCCAGTTAATACGGTTCATGGGGTTCCAGAAGCCTTGTTGGTCAGTCACGATAAAACTTCCATCCGGATTGATACATACTCCGTTGGCGGCCCTGAAACCTGTGGCTATGATATCGGTTTGCGACCCGTCTTTGCTTACCTTGAGTAAGGTGCCGTGTTGTGGAATCAAAGCTTCCCTGGCATGCCGACCACTTTTGGCATAATAGAAATTACCTAGCTCATCTGTCTGTAAGCCCATGGCAAACTCGTGAAAATGATCGGTTACTTGATGGTCACTATTAAAACTTTCATAAAAATCGGTTTCACCATTGCCGTTGAGGTCGTTAAGCTTTACAATCTGGTCTCTACAGATGACATAGATTTCATCATTTACAACTTTGATTCCCAAGGGTTGAAACAAGCCCGAACCAATTCTTTTCCAAACTAATTTATTCGAACCGTCGGTAAGCCCTTTGACCGACCAAACATCACCATCTGTAGTACATACCACCCCAATATTGGTATCTTCTAGAAAATCTACTCCGCTTAGTTTTAAACGGCTTTTCCAAGGATTTTCAAAAGGAGGCGTCAGATGATCCATGGCAATGGGGCCGTCTTCTTTTCCTTCGGTGATAGCGGTGATGATTTCTTGTTTATAATGTGCCTTTCCTCCTTTGGTATATTTATGTAGGTTTTCGGGCCCTGACGCGTTCATGATTAACTTGGCTAATTCGTTTATATTCTATTGAGATATAAATAACTTGATTTTTGCCGATGTGCCCTTGCGAATATTCAAGACCACGAAGCCTTGTGAATTGGTCAAAGACGCTCCTTCGCCGCGTATCTCGACTGTTGTGCCAACAGGAGCGACCCGCATCTGCAATGCCCTATCGGCAGGTTCGATATTCATGGTTCTCGTAAATACCGTATTCTTTCCCGATTGTTGGATGCCAAATCGTTCTAACACGCTTGTATTGCCAATGTCATAGGAAATAATAATATTTTTATCGCTGTGATAGAGGCCTTTAAAGTGGGTCCATTCTCTGGGTAACGGTCCAAACCTTCGACCATCACGGGCCATGAACCTGGGGTCTTCAAAAGATCCGGTTTTAGGATTGGCCCATGCGGGACCAACCGGAGTTTCGAAATGCAGCTTACCGATCGTTCGAGGATAGGTTTCATGGTGACCGTTCAGTAAAATGCCCTCCCAATCGATAAACCCTTCTCCTGTCCATCCTCCTGCCACCCGCATCAGGTCATGGTCGAAAATCATCCAGGCATCACCTTTGGAAACTCCCCCCGGACCCTCATCTAAGCGTATGGCAATTCCCTTATAGGCAAAATTGTTCTTTAGGTAATTCTCGTCGGGATAAGGGCGCGGGCCTGGAGAATGAAATCGTTTGGGACCAGTTTCTGAATCTACCAGTTCGTAGGTGTTGATTAAAAAATTACCATAGTCCATATCAGACCACGGATGGTAGGGTTTAGTCTCCGGGCCCGTTGATTTTCCTTCAGGCAGATCGGTCAAATAATTGGCGTTCACTTCAAAGTATTGTGACGGGTTTAGGGTTTTGACATAGTTTTCCCTGATATAGGCAATGACATCATATTTTTCTTGTGGCGTTAAAGCCATTTGCGGAGGCATTAAACCTGCACCTTTGGTAATGGTTTGGTACATGGCATGGGGATCATTACCGTATTTAAAAGGTTGTGCCCAAAATTGTAACGAGCTCGGTATGGACCCCTCAACTTCTGGAATGCCGTGACAATTGATACAAGTGGCGTTGTAAACTAATCTCCCACGCTCAGTAGCCTCTTTATCAAAATCATGAATCATTCTTTGATGATCGATGTCGTTTTCGTAGTCCTGTAAGTCGGAATCTTTTAAGACGTACGCTACCGCTTTCTGCTGCATAGGTTCTTGGGTGAAGTCATGCTTTTTGGCGGTTAGGGTAATTTCGGGGCCCTTGTCCATCTTTTTGCCCGTAAATCCAGTATCTTTAAATATTCCCTCAATTCTTCTCGACTTACCTTGAATTTCCAAATCGAAGACCAAAGAATTCCCATCGGTTTCAATAATTTCCAGAGGTATGGTTACCCCTATGTCTGAAGTCATGCTTCCCGTATACCCCTTGCTGTTTTTTTCCAGTGTTAGAATTCCGGAGTGTAAATGTTGTTGCGTAATAAAGATTTCGTAATTATAGGTGCCTTGATAATCACGATTGGATTCACAGCTTAAAAAAACAGTCGCTAAAACAATTAACACTAGATACGATTTAATGCTACGCTTCATATTGAGGTCAATTCGAGTTATTTAAAAGTATTGTAATTTATTATTTCCTTATTTTATTGTAGGTGTCGGCATGTTTACCTAAAGATAAATTTTTATGTCACTACAATTTTGGCCGATTACAATGTTCGAGGTTTGCGAGTTGGAACACAAGTTAATATTATAAGCAGGGAATGGAAAATTAAACAGACCCCGAATCTGCCTTTAATGACCTCCATGAGGTTTGTTCAATTGATTTTTACGGTATAGGTTTTTGTTTTTTCGGTCTTGAACTCCGTAATATGGTTTGGACGTTTCTTTACTTTGATTTCCATCCCTTCAGAAAATACCTTTATTTTATTTTTAGATTTTATACGACAGGGCATGCCCGCTTTTGATACTATTTCAACTGAGGAAAGCGTGTTGTCTTTCCAGGTAAAATCAAGTTCAAATCCACCTCGTGCACATACTCCGTCAAATCGACCTTGCCCCCATTCCGAGGGTAGGGCGGGCAGCAGGTCTATATATCCTTCGTGTGATTGGATAAGCATTTCCGTTATTCCCGCAGCCATTCCCAAAGAACCGTCCACTTGAAATTGTTTTGCGCAGATGGCGAAAAGGGAGGGGTAGCACTGTTCCTTCAAATACCCTTTGAAAATTTTATTGGCCCTATCGCCATCACCTAAACGGGCCCATAGGTTGGTTTTCCATGCCCGGGACCAACCGGAAGCTCCATCACCTCTCAGTTCCAATACTTTTTTTACGGGGTCGATGAGTTCAGGGGTATTGTTTACCGAGATTACATTGCCTGGGTAAAGTCCGTACAGATGCGAAGCGTGCCGATGGTTTTTTTCCAATTGGCCATAATCTTCCGTCCATTCCTGAAGTGTGCCGTCTTTTCCTATTTGTGAAGGCACCAATCGCTTTCTGGCAGCAAGAACCTGTTCTGCAAATTCACTGTCAATGCCCAATGTTTTACTGGCCGATGCATAATAGCCGAACAGGTCTTTTAATATCTGCATGTCAATGGTAGATCCCACGGCGATGGTAGTGAAATAGTACATTGATGTAACCTCGTCGAAAAAGTATTTGTACCCCTTTCCTTCAGGAGGGTTCTCTGGAGAGTTTGACGGATTGGTCACCAACCAGTCCTTACCAGGATACTCCACTAGAAAATCCATAAAAAATTCTACACAACCTTTCATCACCGGGTAGACGTTTTTTAGGTATTCCTCATCTTGGGTAAAGAGGTAATGTTCCCATAAATGTGTGGTCAGCCAAGCCCCGCCTACGGTAAAAGTACCCCAAGTTGGGCCATCCATAGGTGCGGCTACACGCCACAGATCCGTGTTTTGATGAAAGACCCATCCCTTGGCCCCGTAATGTTCCCTGGCAACTTCGGTGCCTTGATCCGTAAGTTCCTTTATCATGGTAGTCAAGGGTTCTAAGAGCTCTGGGAGGTTGGCCGTTTCGACGGCCCAGTAGTTCATTTCGGTATTGATGTTGGTGGTATATTTAGAATCCCAAGCAGGGTTCATTTTATTGTTCCATATGCCTTGTAAATTGGCGGGCTGCGTGCCTGGTCTAGAGGAAGCGATAAGAAGGTAGCGCCCAAAATTGTAGACCAAGGAAGCTAATTGTGGGTCTGGGTCGACCTGTATATGGGTCATGCGCTCGTCGGTCGGCAGGAAAGAGTTCGAGGTAGTCGGCAAGGTAAGCGAAACTCTATCGAAATACTTTTTATGGTCGTCTAAAGCATCTGCTTTGATTTTAGGGAACGGACGTTTTTCTAATTTGGTCAGCATATTTTCAACAAGGGCATGCTGGTCGGCACTTACGTCTTTGTAGTTGACGAAATTCGTTGCAGCTACGAAATATAGGGTAACCGCATCGGCATTCTCGATGGTAAGAAAGGCGTCGTCTCTTTCCATGGTGCCCCCTTCAGGGATTGCCTTTATTCTGGCTTCGTAACGTAATTTGCCTTCTACGCCGAGATAATCCGCTGATTTGCCTGTAAGTTGCAATTGATCTCTCCCTAAACCGTCCATTCTAAAATAATCGGTCGCATAATTCGAATGGGCATCGTTTCTTTTTCCGCGAAGTTCGGCGCCAAAGGAAATGCTTCCGGGTGTATCGGATGTGATACGAATAGCTATGGTCTGGTCGATGGCGGACGAAAATATTTCTCGAGTATAGTGAATGCCTTTGTGGCTGTAATTGATGGTGACAGTTCCGGTTTTAAGATCTAAGGACCGTTTGTAGTTTTGCACGCTATCTTCCTCGAAAAAAAGATGCAGGTTTGCTAGGCACTGGTATTTCATTTGTTCCACAGGATAGCCCATCAGTTCCCGACCAAAAAGTTTATGGGCTTTTAGCGGTTCGCCGTTAAATAGCAGCTTTTGAATCTCGGGCAATTTTTTGTAACCTCCTTTTACCACAGTGGAGTAGGGTCCTCCAGTATAATAGGTGTCGTCGTTGAACTGAATGATTTCCTCTCCGTGTTTACCATAGACCATACCGCCCAAGCGACCGTTGCCGACCGGTAGGGCTTCTTCCCAAATGGAAGCAGGTTCGTCAAACCAAAGCACAGTGGCTGGGTCAAAAGAAACTTGCTCGATTTCGGATCCGGTCTGCAGATTTGTATTGTTCTGCGCCAGTAAAAGATTTCCTATAAGGATGATAGCGCAATGTATCAGTAGTTTTATGTGCATAGTGTGAATTGTTAGGCGATGCTTTTTGCTGGTTTTTATGATGATATGTTGCATTTGATTCAGGCTTTCGAACGATTTCTTTACTGCGCTTTTTGCGAAAATTCCAATTGTGCCAACAGTTTGGTTTTAGGGTCTAATTCGATATTTTTGGGCAGAGTTTCAGAAGGAATAGAAACGGTGATGCTTCTTTGATCCAGTGCAATGGTTTCGATCTGTTGAATTGTATTTTTTTCGTGTGATATGCCAATTTCAATAGGCATGTTGAAAGCGTAGTTTTTGGGTTGCACCTGTTTCAGTTCAATAGTGATGAGCTTTTCTTTTTTGTCATAGTCCCACGTGCCCTTTAGCTTGATGTTTCCGCCTTGGTAAAGCCATTGGTCGAACAATTTGTTCAAGTCTTTGCCCGATGCCCTTTCTAGGGCCATTCGCAAGTCTAATGTTGTGGCATTTCCATTAAAAAACTGTTGGTAGTAGTCCCTGATTCCTTTTTGAAAGGCTTCCTCCCCGATATGGTTACAGATCATATGGGTTATCCAGGCACCTTTTTGGTAGGTAAGACCAGAAGTTACCTTGGCCATGTTTGTTAGATTGTCATGTACAATTCGGTAATCTTCATTATTTTTTGATAGTTTGAAGACGATATTCCTGGCCTTTTTCAGTTCAGCGGTAAAAGCATCTTCTCCATAGGCGTGTTTGATGAAGCGCATTGTAAAATAGGTTGTAAGGCCTTCACTTAACCACACATCGTTCCAGTCGTATTCCGTTACCGCATTGCCAAACCATTGGTGGGCGATTTCATGTATAACAACATTTCTCCAACGTACATTTCTATCTCCGACTACTGAATTTTCACCATATAGGATTGCTGAGGCGGCTTCCATTCCCCCATTGACGCTATTCGACTGGATGTTGGCCAACTTTTCATAGGCAAATGGCCCAACGTAATCGCTATAGAATTCGAGTGCATGTTTCGTAGGGGTGGCAAAATCATAAAAACCGGCATCGCGGTCTTGTTTGTATACCCACGTTTGAATTGACTTGCCTTGAAATGAATCGACATATTGAACCGCAAACTCTGCCACGCCCAGTACATAAAGCCAAGTGGCAATAGGAACTGATTGTTTCCAGTGGGTCAATCGCATTCCATTTTCCAAGATGGTTTCCTCCAATTTTATGCCGTTGGAAACTACTTGATAGCGCATGGGCGCCGTTATGATAAACTCACTGGTAGCTTTGTCGTAGGGATGGTCGACAGTGGGCAACCAGTTTCGGGCTTTATTGGGCCAGTTGTCGCTAAAAAAGGTTCTGTCGCCATATTTGTTGGGCCCAATTTTGAGTCCGTCATTGGGTATACCCTCATATGCAATACTGATCGTTCGTTCTTCGTTTTCTTCGGATGGGGGAAAATGGATCAAAAGTACATCGTTACTATGGGTATAGTTTAATGTCGTATTTTTAGAGATTATCTGGGTTACCCTCATCCCTTTGCTGCCGCGTTCGGTATTCTCTTTAATCAGGTCAAGACGCAATGTTTTGATGCCATCCGTTTTGAATTTAACAAGGAGGGTTGCGGTGGCCTTGATTGCGTCAGTTGCGTCGGACAGTTTCAAATCAAAGGAATAGTGAAGAACATCTATATTCGGATTCTTTGGGTAATTATCGGCAAAGGCAGCTTTCGGTGTGAGTATATAGGCGATAAAAACCAGTACTCCAATGATATTTTTTTTCCAATATTTCATTTCTGATTTTTTTGCCTATGGGTCACGTTGATGGTTTGGCGGTTAATTGATCCCAGGGTTCAATCATTCTGATCATTTGAGATCAAGAAGAATTTTTTACATTCTTTTAATGATATGCCACTGTCGCAACATACCGGAGTAGTCCATATTGTTATGACTTGGTCTCTAAGCGGAATGAAAAAAAAGGAATGGCAGCATATGATGGGTGCTACTCCGAACTAACTATGATTACTTAATTTTCTATTCGATGTTTTACTATGTCCTTTTGGCTGTATAAATTTAAAACCTAAACAACTGGCCTGCTTTATCTTATATTTATTTCAACTTGTTCATATGTTTAAAATAGCTAGTTGAAAATGTCATTCCTACAAATTTAACAAGGCTCTTATTCAAAAATAAATAAAATAAGACATGGTTATTTCGGTACGAGCCATAGACTTAGTCGACATCCCACCATAAGCCTGTGCCAAATTTTTCGTCCACGATACCTGGTTGGGCCAAAATAGCGGCCGAAAAACTATC
Source organism: uncultured Kriegella sp. (assembly GCF_963975415.1). Taxonomy (NCBI): domain Bacteria; kingdom Pseudomonadati; phylum Bacteroidota; class Flavobacteriia; order Flavobacteriales; family Flavobacteriaceae; genus Kriegella; species uncultured Kriegella sp. Next base: position 563,840 of record NZ_CAXBGN010000004.1, on the reverse strand, counting down.
GGGGTTTGATATGGCTTCGGAATATGGATATGGTTTTCTGAGGATTGTACCTTTTCCGGGAAATAAAGATTCTACAGGTTCCGTAGTGGCTACGTATACGGGGAAGCCGGTTCGCCGTATCTCTGCCCAGCCTTGATTGCCATCTGGGTACAGGGCACACCATTTCTGGTCACCAATTAGCTCTCTTTGGTCGGTGCCTCCATTAAAATCGACGAGAGGTTCTGAGAGGTAGGTTCCAATTTCTAGACCATACTCCTCAAAACTTGCGGTAATGGCAGCGTCATACGCTTCTTGGGCCGACATTCCGACATTCCATCCATTCAACGCAGCTTCCGCAATAATAAATAGCACTTCGGAATACCTCATTATCCTCGTTGGCGAATCTAAGGCCCGAAACTCTTCAATACCCATAATTGAAAGGTCTGGTGTGCTTTGACCCAATGTGCCCAAAGGTAAACCGATATATTCTCCACTTGTGGCTGCGGGTTCTGCATATACGGCCAATCTTTGTAGATCATTTCTTTCCTTAAGAAAATCGACCATGTAGGCAGAGGTGACATTTTCTTGTTTGGCCGCTTGGGTCGGATCCATATAATATGGACTGCGATATATTGCATCCTCGGGCAACCAATATTTAAATGCGGCATTGGCATTGGAGTCTATAATAGGGTAGGTACTTGAATCTGCCATGATTTCTTCAATACCGGCTTTCGCAGTTGCTTCGTCTACTAAGGAGATTCGCATATAGATGCGCAATAACAAGGAGTTTGCAAATCTTTTCCATTGCATCATGTCGCCATCAAAAATCACATCTGCAGAGCCTATACTTTGAGAAATATCTATCATGCTATTTGCCTCTTTCAACTGGGCGATAATATCGGTGTAGATGAACTCTTGGGTGTCATATTTTGGGTAGATTGTGGCATTTTCTTCACCGTCAGCAGTGAGTGCCTCGGAATATGGAATGTCTCCGTACCAATCCGTTAGGTTTTGATAGGCGTATGCGTTCAATATTTTAGTTATTGCAACGGCGTTTTTATCGTCTGCTTTTTCTGCCAAATCCATTGCGACAGCCAAATTTTTAAGGTGTCCGCTGTACATATCAAAATTAGTTTCACTGCCAGTGACGCTATATCGGTCATTATGTACGTAAACATCACGGACGTTGTATCTAGACCAGCTAACTTCAAAGTTAAGAACGGGGTTGTAGGCCTTGACAATGCTAATTTCGGCATCAGTGATCATGGTGGTATACGGTACCGACGTCAAATCGTTCGGACTCGTATTCATTTCTTCAAAATCATCCGTACAGCCAAAGGCGGCACTTATCAGAATTAACGGTAAAATTATTTTTTTATAGATGTTCATCTTGGGTTGAATTTAAGATTACACTGAATTTTTTGTATTTACGTTAAAAAGTAATTTTGGCCCGTATTCCAATATTACGTGCAGATGGATTTGATGCAAACTCAGAACCCTGAGAAGACAAGCTGGCATCTCTATTTGAAACTTCTGGGTCGAAATTTTCATTTTTCTTATATAACAGGGCTATGTTTCTAGCGAACAAAGAAAGATCTATGGCGCTAAGACCAATTTGTTGCACGGTTTTTTTCGGTAAGGAATACGACAGTGTTATCTGTCGTAATTTAACGTAAGAAGCATCATAGATCCATCTTTCGGCCCTTGCAAAAGGATTCCATCTAAAACTATCGAGATCTTTATAGACTGTATTGGGGCTTCCATCTTCGAAAACGCCATCAAAAAGGTAACCGCCGCCATCACTTAGGGGGTCTCTCACGGGTACGCCATTTGCATTAAGTCCTGTGGTGCTTGTTAGTGCTCCGGTGGCCCAACCATCTTGGTTTGTTCTTGAATAGACGTCACCCCCGATTTTAGCATCAATAAGAATCGATAGGTTGAGGTTTTTGTAAGTAAACGAGTTATTGAGACCACCAAGCCAGTCGGGCATTATATTTCCGAGTTTTTTTAAGTCGCTGGTCAATGGTACACCATCGGCATCTACAATAGGTTTTCCATTTTCATGATACACAAAACCTTTTCCCCACATTTCCCCGTATGAGCCGCCTACATCGGCAACCACGGTAATCTGGTTACCTTCTGCCGTAAATAACTCAAGCCTTTCAATGTTGTCGTTCAGAGAGATTATCTCACTGGTGTTCTTGGCGTAGTTGGCGGTAATGTCCCAAGAGAAATTAGCGGTTTGAACCGGGGTACCGGTCAAAATTAGTTCGGCTCCTTCATTGTTAACCTGCCCTGCATTTATAACTTGTGAATTAAAACCAGAGGTAGGGGAGATAGGTGCGCTAAGAATTTGATTTTTTGCCACTGATTTATAAAGTGTTAAATCTATTCCTAACCTATTGTTGAAAAATTTGGTGTCAATACCTATTTCGCTAGAGGTAACAAGCTCATTTACTAGGTCAGAAGGCGGCATGGCAGTGCTCAAACTGAACGATGCATTATCGCCATAGGGGGTAGCGGCATTGTAGGTCGCATCTAGTCTGTATGGGTCTGTGTCATTGCCAACTTGTGCGACACTTAAACGTATTTTGCCAAAACTAAGTAGGCTCTTGGCGGTATTAAATGTTTCTGAGAATAACCAACTTGCGGTAGCCGAAGGGTAGAAATAAGAATTATTTACTTGGGGCAACGTTGAAGACCAGTCGTTCCTGCCTGTTAAATCTAAGTAAACTTGGCTCTTGTAACCAAGGGAAAGGGAGGCGAAGGCACTTTGAATTTCCTTTTCCCTTTGGTAGAAGGTGGTAGTCGGTGTTTCCTTGGCATTGGACAGCGAATATATATTGGGAACCACCAATCTATCTACTGACGAGGTTTGTAGTCTATATTGGTTGTTCATGATGTTGGCGCCTAAGTTAGCGTTTAATGATAGGTCGTCAGTGATATTCTTCACAGCAGAAAGCAAGACATCAGCATTTATTTCCTGTCTAAAGTAATTGTTTACGGCATATCTGCCTTCTGGGTCATTATTACCGTAATAGGCCCTAATTAATTCTACTTGTTCATTCGAATAGTCGATACCCGCTCTGGTAGTTAGGCTTAGCCAGTCATTGAATTGATATTTGAGGCTGCTCGACCCGATCAGTCTGTTTTTTGTTTGGGGGTTTAAGTTTTTATATTGTATCCAATAAGGATTGTTGTGCCATCTGTTGATCCAACTAATCTGTGTACCGTCAGGATTCTCAATATTATCCTTCATATATGCCCAATCTACCTGTCTGGCCGTCCATATGGTCTGCATACCTATATTGTTGAAGGTATATCCGGCCCCGTTGAGGTTTCCGTTCGAGTTAATATAGGATCCCTTTGCTTCAAAAGATAGTTTTTCGTTCAATTGAGTGCTCCCCGAGAAGTTTATGGTGTTTTTTATTTGATTGGTATTGGGAACCATTCCGGTTTGATCTGAATTGGTAATCGAAAGCCGCATGTTTCCCCATTGGCCAGAATTGCTAAGGGCAACGTTTGTAATTCGCGTTATTCCTGTTTCATAAAAGTTTTTGATGTTATCAGGATTGGAAACCCAAGGAGTGGGTATTCGTTCTCCGGTAACCGGGTCAACGGGAGAGTTGAATTGAGGAAGTGTCAAAATTTCTCCGGGGGTTTGTGGAAAACCAGCTTCTATTGCCCAGTATAATTTACCTCCTGGAACTATATCTTCGGGTTGGACTTCGTAGTCTAAACGCGGGCCGAAACTTTCATCTACGCCATCGTTTTTCCCGCCATTTAGTCCATCTTCATACCAGAACTGAAGTCCTCCACCTTGTCCGTATTCGTTTTGATAATCTGGAAGCAGTAGTGGGGAACTCATTGTAACCGTACTTTCGACTGATACCGAAAAACCTTTGCCCTTTCCAGATTTGGTGGTTATAAGTACTACTCCGTTCGCCCCTCTAGATCCATATAGTGCAGATGCATTTCCACCTTTTAATATCGTCATTTCGGCAATATCGGAAGGGTTGATGTCAGCGGCTCCATTACCCATATCGGTGAAATCATAGTTACCTCTGGTACTTGATACAATGGTATTGTCTATAGGTATTCCGTCTACAACAAATAACGGTTGATTGTTACCGGTCAATGATTGGTTTCCGCGAATTGTTATTCGTGATGAAGCCCCTACATTACCGTTTGAACTGTTTACGAATACACCGGCTGATTTTCCGGCCAAAGCATTGATAACATTGGTCTCAGCCGTATTTTTTATATCATCTCCATCAATTTCCTGAACAGCGTACCCTAGTGCTTTTTTCTCTCTTGTGATACCGAGTGCGGTAACTACGACTTCATCTAGCGATTGTACGTCAGGTTGCATGACTATGTCAATCGTTGTTCTTGATTCGATCGCAATGGTTTGTTCCGAATAGCCAATATAGCTAAAGGTCAAAGTGGCACTTTCGTTTGTTTGAATACTGTACTTGCCGTCAAAATCGGTAATAGCTCCTTCGTTTGAGTTTTCGGCTAGGACGGTTACTCCCAGTAATGGAATACCTGTTTCATCGGTAACGGTTCCAGAAATCATTTGATCTTGGGCAATCATTGTTCCGGTAACGAAAAGATAAATTCCAAAGAGGAAAAGACGTTTGGTTGAAACTGTTCTTAGAATTGCTTTCATAGATTATTAATATAAGTTTAATAATACTATAAAAGTAAGGCATGTTGCAGGCAATAAATGTGATTATATTGTCTATTGATTATACTATTTTAACAAAGTGTTAGAAAAACAAATATATTGATTTTAAACCTTTATTGTTTTAAGTAATTGATAGTAAGTGTATTATGTAATATCTTGGTTACGGATGGATTATTTTTCGGTATTAATATAATGTTATTAATATGTATTTAAAATATGGTACTGCATGGTGAAGCGTTCACTGATTTGGAGTAATCTTTAAGGTATTGATACTGTTTTCAATCTCCTAAGAATTTTTTTCTTCTCAAGTATTGAAGAAGGTTGGTCGATTGAAGTAGTTCATACTTGTTGGTTACTTATTGAAAATAAGGGTGTATTATTTATGACATGAGGTAGTTTACTGGGTCAGCAATACTTGAAAGCACCAGGCTCTGCAGGGGCTTTGTTTTTATTAAGTCTTGCTTCGATAGCTTTGGCTGTCTTTGTTATGGCCAGACCTCCGAGCCCTGTGCATCTTAATGTGTGCGGTATGGCATCACCTACTTTTTTCATGGTCTCGATAACTTCGTCTAAGGGGATTACTTGGTCATAATTGGATAAAGCCATGTTTGCCGAAGATATAGCGGTGGAGGCAGCCATGACATTTCGGTTTAAACAAGGTGCCTCGACCCTGTCGGCAACCGTATCACAGATAAGTCCCAACGAACTTTGTAGCGCCATTGACGCAGCGGCCAATGATTGCTCGAGTGTACCGTTTTTTAATACGACCACTCCTGCTGCGGCCATTCCGGAAGCCGAGCCGCATTCACCCATACAGCCGCCGACCTCCGCGGAAAAAGTGGCATGGGCGGTAATGAAAACACCTATTATACCCGCGGCTAACATCGCCTGTATCATTTGTTCCCTTGTTAGTTCGAGTGTGGTTGCTGTGCCGATTATTGTACCGGGTAGGGCGCCACAAGACCCGGCCGTTGGGGCTGCCACGATTACGCCCATTGAGCTTTTGACCTCCATCATAGCCGAGGTGTACATGATCGAATTGTTTAAGACATCGCCGGGAACCAATTTCTTTTCTTTCATTTGTTTTTTGAATGATAGCGATTGACTTCCTAGAATTCTGTCTTTATAATGTGTTCCTTTTAGGCCATTATGAATGGAGTTTTGCATGATGTCCACTATTTCTCCCATCTTGTCTTTTACCTCTTGGGATGAAATGTTGCCTCTGTTTTTTTCGTATGCTATAGCTAATTGCCATAGACTTAAATCTTTACCTTCGTTATACTTTAGCATTTCCTCCACAGTAATAAATGGTACGCTGAGGTCTTTTCTTGATTTGATGGGGAGGACCGGGAAGATTTTTATGGCTTCTTTTATTTTCTTATGTTGCGCTAGTTTTTCGAGCAGTTTTTGCTGGTCTTCTTCTTTTGAGTTTACGAGAATATAAGGTGAAGAGGCATTTGGTATTAGGGCTTCCCCCAGATTAAGGCTTTTTATAGTTTCAAAAATATCGTAAGCGTCATCTGAGTATACTATAGTGGTGTAAAAGTCACCGATTATGGAGACGGGTACCTGGTCAATTTCGACAATCTCGATCATTCCTCCTCCGGTAGAGAGTCCGATGACCTGATGGCTTTTATTCTTGTTCTTTAGGGTGATTTTGTAGGTATTGGGATGTGTGGCACCGATGGGATGAATGTCTATGGTTATTTTTATGCCGGATTCCTGCATGTGAAATTCATAGTCTTTTAAGCGTTCATCATCTGCATCCCATCCTAATAAACCACCAAAAAGTCCCATGTCCGACCCTTGACCGGAATGGGTTGTAGCTAGGGAACCATTGGGGTCGAATTCAATATATACTTCGCTAATATCGTTGTTCATTAAGTCTCTGCATATTCTCCCTATTCTTAAGGCGGCAGCACAATGTGAACTTGAGGGGCCTCTCATTACGGGGCCGATTACATCGTTGAAAATACTGGGATATGATTTCATGGAAACTTTTTTAAGTGCAACATTTGATGCGTTTGTAGTATAAAATATTGTAAAAGGTTAATAATATGAATTATTAAAGTTTGCTATTTGTATTTTATAATAATCTTAAAAAAGCACTGAATATTAATTAAAATCAATTTAATCTGATTTATTTGTGCTTTTAGGTAATCTAAGTTACGGCTTTTTTTGTAAATTAGGGTTTTTAACTACATATTATAAAGTGTTATGACAAATCCAATCGCTTTCAAGGTGCCCTTGTATAGAGATAAAACTTTGTATATGGAAGAACATGATGATGCGCATTTCTACGATGCTGTCCATTTTCATGAGGAATACCAACTTACGCACATCGTAGATGGTCGAGGAACGCTCGTTGTTGGGCAGAACTCTTATCCTTTTAGACCTGGCGACTCCTATTTGTTCGGTAGAAATTTACCGCATGTTTTCAAAAAGGAAGTTGAAAGTCGAGCGGATACCAAAAAAGTAAGAGCACACCATTTCAGTATTTTTTTTAGTGGAGATGCGCTAGTTGCCTTTTTAAATCAGGTGCCAGAATCTTCTTCCATTCATGAATTATTGCGATGTGCGGATTGCGGTTTGAAATTGAACAAACGGCAATCTTCAAAATTGTTGTCTAAAATGAAACGATTTCAACATTTAGATGATTTTGATAAACTTTTGGGACTGCTCTATATGCTTGAAGCCATTTCAAAGAGTACAAATCATACGGCTCTTACGACCTCAGAATTTAAAAATTTACATTTTGATGAATACGGTACTCAAAAAATGACGGAAATTTTCAACTTTATCGAGTCGAATCATTCTAAGAAGATTTCACTAGCTAATATTGCGAACCGATTCAATATGAACCCGTCGTCGTTCTGTCGTTTTTTTAAATCAAGGACTCAAAAAACATTTTCCCAGTTTTTGATTGAGATAAGGGTGGCAAGAGCATGTGAATTAATTAGGGAAGGGGCTCATAACGCCACGGAAACCTGTTTTGAATCAGGATTTACAAATCTCTCCAATTTTCATCGACAATTTAAAAATGTCATCGGTATGACACCTACGCAGTATAAGAATAGTGTTTCAACATTTTTGGCATAAGAGAGAAGTTGAAAAATAACCTGTATAAAGCTTAGAACACCATGAAGATTCCTGAATTTTCCGATGCTCCTCGAGAAAAAGGTGTTCCCTGTTTTGAGAAACCCAATGCAGCTGATTTCCATCATTCGACAGGGTTTCAAAGTGAGCTTGAGGTGACCCTGGTGTTGGAGGGGGAAGGTTCGCTATTTATTTTGGATAAAGTCATACCTTTTTGTCAGGGTGATTTGTTCTTCTTCGGGGGGAACCTGAGCAATCCTTTGAAATCTTCAAAAATTGACGATCAAAAGAAAGCAATTGACGGTTCAAGAACCATTTCTTTATTCTTTAATCAAAAACAATTAAAAGATGCGCTAAAAAACTTTCCCGAGGCCTATCGGATAAATAAGATTATTGAATGTTCGGAATACGGAATTAAGGTTTCTAAGGGAGATTGCGAATACTTGGTGAAGCAAATTCAAAGAATTAATTCTGCTATTGGCTTGAGTAAGTTTTTGTTGTTTTTGAAGTTTATAGATGATGTTGCTAAAAATGAAAATATCTCGGTTTTATCAACTAAAGCCAATTTTGGGGGTGGCGGCGATAAAAATGAACCAAAGCTTCGCAGTATTTGTGATTTCATAAAAAGAAACCACAAAGAAACGATTACCCTCGAGCAGATTGCGGCAATCGCCCATATGTCACCAACTGGTTTCTGTAGGTTTTTCAAAACAATGACTCAAAAAACATTTTCTCAATATTTGACCGAGGTAAGAATAGAAAATGCTTGCGAGCTATTGCGTAATGCTGACTATTCTATTGCAGATTGTTGTTACAGTAGCGGTTATAATAATCTATCTAATTTTCACCGACATTTTAAAAAGAATACGGGAATGTCTCCATCTCGGTACAGAGCCACTTTAAAACATAGGGCTGTTAAATAATTTGAAGCGTACACCCATAAAGTGGTAAGAAATATGTTTCCGTTTTTTTGTAGGTATTAAATGCTATTTGTTGTAATGATAAAGAAAAAAATAGTATTACGAATGGCTAATATTCGTAGTATACAACCCATTTTAACTTATTAATATTGGTGCAATTTTCAGATTACATCTATAGAATGTTTTCGCAGATAAGTCAAAGTCTAACTACAGTGTATTGTTTTGAAAGGATAATAACTATGAAGAAAGTAATTTTATTCAACCTAATAATGGTTTTGTTTTTGGCCAACCTTGGATGGGCGCAAGAAAAAAGCACCTTGAAATTGGAAGATGTTTATAAAAACAATGTTTTTAGTCAGAAAGGTTTTGGTCCGATCAGATGGATGAAAGATAACAAAGGGTATTCCACTTTAGAACCAAATGCCGAAGTGGGGGGTAAGGATATAGTAAGGTATGAGGCTAAAACAGGAAAAAGATCGATTGTGGTTTCTGCGAACGATCTAATACCGGAAAAAGAAGAAAAACCATTGCTTATTTACAATTATCAATGGTCGGCAGATAATAGTAAACTGCTTATTTTTACCAATACAAGAAAGGTTTGGCGTTATCACACCCGCGGGGACTATTGGGTGTTAGACCTTGAGAAAAAAACACTGACCCAATTGGGCAAAACAGTACCTTCCGCTACTTTAATGTTTGCCAAGTTTTCACCCGATGCTTCAAAAGTCGGCTATGTAAGTAATCTTAATATTTACATTGAAGATTTAGATACGAATACTGTTAATCAAATTACCTCCGATGGAGGCGATACTATTATAAACGGAACTTTTGATTGGGTTTATGAAGAGGAATTGAGTTGCCGCGACGGATTCCGTTGGAGTCCTGACGGGGAACATATTGCTTATTGGCAATCCGATACCAAGGGCGTGGGTACTTTTTATATGATTAACAATATAGATTCGGTGTACTCAAAGCCGTTGCCGATGCCCTATCCTAAGGTGGGCACTCAACTTTCTGCCGTAAAAGTTGGGGTAATAGCTGCTAAGGGCGGGGAAACACGGTGGTTCGATATTCCGGGAGACCCCAGAAATAACTATTTGGCGCGTATGGATTTCGTACCTAATTCCAACGAGGTTATGATCCAACAATTGAATCGAGAACAAAATACCAACAGGGTTTTTATTGGAGAAATCGAATCAATGAGCCTCAACAATATTTTAGTTGAAAAAGACGAAGCTTTTTTAGATGTTCATGATGATATTCGTTGGTTAGATAATGAAAAGTATTTTACATGGTCTAGCGAACGCAACGGCTGGCTTCATTTATATCGCGTTTCAAAAGATGGTAAAGAAATACAGCCGATTACCAAAGGGAATTTTGATGTTGTCAACATCAATTGTATCGATGTAAAAGGGGGCTATGTCTATTACATTGCATCTCCCGATAACTTTACACAACGCTATCTTTACAGAAGTCGCATCAATGGAAAGGGGGAGGCTGAGCGTGTTACCCCTGTCTCCGACTCTGGTCAAAACACGTATCAGATCTCAGATAATGCCAAATGGGGAATTCAAGTTTTTCAAAATACAATCACTCCACCTATTTATTCCCTAGTTAGTCTCCCTGCCCATAAAAAGGTTAGGGTTCTAGAAGATAATAAAGAATTGAAACAAAAGTTCGATGCACTGCAATTGCGACCGAAAGAATTTGTCAAGGTAGATATCGGTGAAGATGTTCTCGATGCTTATATGATCAAGCCTATTGATTTCGATGCCACTAAAAAGTATCCTCTTTTGTTTTATGTCTATGGAGAGCCGGCCGGATCGACCGTACAAGACAATTGGGGCGGGGGAGACTTGTTTCATCAGTATATGGCACAACAGGGCTATATTGTAATGAGTGTTGATAATCGAGGTACCAAAACACCAAGAGGTAAGAAATGGAGAAATGCCATTTATGGGCAAATCGGAATTTTAGCTTCCCAAGATCAGAGTAAGGCCGCTAAGAAAATACTAAGTACTTATGATTTTATAGATTCTTCCCGAGTTGGAATATGGGGATGGAGTGGTGGTGGTCAAATGACATTGAATTGTATGTTCAAATATCCTGAAATTTATGGTTCGGGCTTGGCCGTATCTTTCGTATCCGATCAGCGCTTATATGATGCCACTTATCAAGAACGATATATGGGGTTGCTGAAAAATAATGCCAAAGGGTATCATGATGGTTCTCCGATCAACTTTGCCCAAAACTTGCAGGGCAACCTAATGATCATGCATGGTACGGCAGACGACAATGTACATTACCAAAGTTTTGAAATGCTGATCGATAGATTGATAAAACATAACAAAATCTTTAATATGATGTCGTACCCAATGCGTTCGCATTCGATACATGAAAGAGAAAATACGTCGTACCACCTTAGGGAAACCATGGAAGATTTTTGGAAAAAGAATTTGCCCGCCGGGGGAAAATGATCTTTGCGATTTGATTATATTGGTTCGATTTGCAATCCTATCTTGATTCCTGACCTAATTTTCGTTTTATTTTAATTTTTATCACACAAATGTTTTCAAAAGAAGAGTATATAGCACGTAGGGAAAAATTAAGGCAGTCGGTTGGCACCGGATTGATTCTTTTCTTGGGAAATGATGAGGTCGGCAGTAACTTTAAAGACAATGTGTATCCGTTCAGACAAGACAGTTCATTTATTTATTTTTTCGGAATTCAGGCTCCTGGTCTAAACGCGATCATTGATGTCGATGGAAATGAAGAAATCATTTTTGGTGATGATTTATCTATTGATGACATTGTATTTTCGGGGCCAACTACACCCTTAAAGGAAAGGGCCAATATGGTGGGTGTGGCCAATGTCATGGCATCTGATAAGTTAAGTGATTACCTAGGTGGCCTAAAAACGAATACAGAAATCCACTACCTACCTCCTTATAGACCTGAGCATATTTTGAAGCTTTCATCATTATTGGGCAGTTTGCCTTCGGAGATTGAGAAAGGCGCTTCCACACAACTGATAAAAGGGGTTGTGAAGCTCCGTTCAATAAAATCTGAGGAAGAAGTTCTGGAAATTGAAAAGGCGGTAAACACTACGGTAGAAATGCAGTACAAGGCCATGGAACTAGCTAAACCCGGAATAACGGAGGCTGACTTATTCGGTGCCGTGAAACAAATAGCCCTTGCTAATGGCAACAATACATCGTTTCCAACCATCATGACCGTCAATGGGCAAATTCTGCATAATCACTATCGCAAAAATATTCTTAAGACAGGCGATATGGTTTTGTGTGATTGTGGGGCTGAGGGGTATTCAAACTATGCGGGAGATTTGACAAGGACTTTTCCCGTGGATGAAAAGTTTACCGATAGGCAAAAGAGAATCTATGATATAGTCTATAGCGCCTATCGCGCTGCGGTAGATAAATTGGCGCCCGGATGCTTGTTTTTGGATGTGCATCTTGCCGCTTGCCAAAAGATTGTTGAAGGTTTGATCGATCTAGGAATAATGAAAGGCAGTGCCAGCGAAGCCATTGCCGAGGGTGCGCACACCTTGTTTTTTCAATGTGGCTTGGGTCACATGTTAGGGTTGGATGTTCATGATATGGAGAATTTAGGCGAACAATATGTCGGGTACACCGACGATTTGAAACAGCGAACCGATTTTGGGTTTAAATCCCTGCGATTAGGGCGTATGCTCGAAGAGGGCATGGTGTTGACCGTCGAGCCGGGCATTTATTTTATTCCAGAACTGATAGCGTTGAGAAAAAGAGCGCATAAGTTTGAAGCGTTTGTAGACTATGGTAAATTAGAGGATTATATGGATCTGGGGGGCATCCGAATTGAAGATGATTTTTTGATAACCGCAAAAGGCAGTAGATTATTAGGTAATAGACTGCCAAGCACTTCTGACGAAATAGAACAATTTAGAATCACTAAACAGCGAATTTAAAGAGGCAAGTTTCAAAAAAGAGGATTAAAATCGACTCATAAGTGTCTAAAATTTTTGAGATTCGGTATGTAAACGGCGCTTAGAATGTTTGATAGTTTACTTTTTAAGTATTGATTGGTTTTTAATCGCATAAGACAGGCCTTGTTCTAATAACATAGTGTTGTCTCTACGGGAAATTTTGATACCTTCCCATTCTGTACTTCATTCGACCAAGCGGGAAATTTTATGGGGAACATGAAAGTCCAAATATATTTTTTGCATTTTTTTAACTTTTTGTGTTTTCCTGAATTTTTATTTTTATCTCAGATTTTACAAATACACTATGCAATTTATTGAATTGGAAAACGGATTTTCGCCCGCGTTTTCTATTTGGTCGATTGAGCAACAACCAGGTAAATTCTTACCAAATAATATAAAAAGCGGGCCTCTTTCGGAGTTAGTATTCATTCCGATGTTATTCTTATTACTTCTTCCTGTGTTATTTTTAGGGATAAAATTTTTTGAGTTCAAGTTCTACAGATGAATTTAAAAAGTTAGCTGCCGGATACCTCCCTTTTTGGATATTTTTTTGGTACGAAACATTTTTTAGTGTCGCGAATCATTCTTCGCTCTTTTTGTTTAGACGAATACTTGTTGTTTTCAAAGTATAATTTAAAAAAAACAGCCATGGAATCATTGGTCAATATTAAAAGAAAGTATAACAGACATACGGTAAACAGCTCTTCTTTATTACGATTTAAAAAATTTGAAATGAACGTGGACGGTACTGCGGTTCACATTCGTCTTTCTGCACATTTTCTGGAGACCGACAACTATCAAGTACAGGTAAAAGACGGAGTATTGCATCTAAAAATAAAATACCCTGTAGGAACTCGTGGTTCTCATAAGAATTCATTTAAGACCGACACGGCGCAAAGGGATATTGATTTAGAAATAAGACTTCCAGATCGACGTCATAAAAAAATAAATTCGGTTCGGTTCAAGAACGGCATCTTGCAAGTGCATCTTGTTCAAAAGGACAAAATCGACGACCTGAAAAAGCTGCCCAATCTTTGTGTAGCCCAAATCAATGAATCGCATTATGAAAAAGTGCATTAGACAATACTTCACCCAGCTCCAATTAGAGGGGTATATAGTTGAAACCAGAGAAAGACCACCTGATTCCTTGTTTGGCCTAGGTGCGATTATAGCATGAAGTTTAACCTCAATGCTTTGCGGTTAAACTTATAAACCAGCTTACTTTTTTTATTATTTAAACGATTTTTTATGATAACTCGTAAACACGATTTAAGAAATTTTTTGTCTTTAGTAACCTTTTTATTTTTGTTTAGCGCTGTTGCAAAGGCTGGCAATGGCATCACTTTATACACGCCCTATACCGATATTTCGGCTCCCCCTGGCGAATCGATCGATTATGCCATTGATGTGAAAAATTATGGTGGCCAGTTAAAAAACGTTGATATCGTTTTATCGGGGATGCCCGAAGACTGGAGCTATACCTTAAAAGCTGGAGGTTACAGCATTCATCGTGTTGCTGTTCTCCCTGGTGAAAAGAAAACACTCTCCTTAACAATTAATGTGCCTCTAAAAGTTGATAAAGGAAAATACCGGTTGAAGGTTATCGGTAGAAATTATGATGTGCTCCCCCTTGTCATCGATGTCTCGGAGCAAGGTACTTTTAAGACGGAGTTTATCGCTGATCAAATCAATATGGAGGGCCATTCTAAGGCGAATTTTAACTTCACAACCAAACTGAAGAATCATACGGGCGAAAAACAGGTGTACTCATTGTTGGCCAAGGCACCCCGTGGTTGGAATGTAGCTTTCAAACCAAATGGAAGGCAAGCTACGGCTGTGGAGATAGAACCTGGTAAAACAACCAATATTACAATTGAGGTAAAACCTCCGTCTCAAGTGGCGTCAGCAGCATATAAGATACCTATTCGTGCCACGAACAAGTATAGTTCGGCCGAATTGGAACTCGAAGTGGTCATAACAGCATCTTACAATATAGAATTAACTACACCGACCGGACTGCTAAGTTCAAGTATTACGGCTGGAAGAGAGAAAAAGCTGGATTTGATGGTGGTGAATACAGGTTCTGGCGAGTTGAATAACATTACTTTTAATTCTTCAAAACCCAAGGACTGGGAAATTTCAATTGAACCTGACACGATACCCTTAATAAAGGCAGGGGCAAGTACGCAGGTGCACGCCACAATAAAGACGGCCGACAAGGCAATACCTGGTGATTATATTTCGAAAATTACTGCTCGAACTCCTGAAATATCCTCTACGACTTCGATAAGATTCTTGGTGAAAACCCCTTTGCTATGGGGGTGGTTTGGTATAATGGTCATTTTGGGCACCTTGGGGGCAATCTATTACCTATTCCAAAAATACGGCAGAAAGTAATGGTAGAAAAAAGTATAGAAATTGTCGGACTAACCAAAAAGTATGGAAACCATGTCGCTGTAGATAATTTGTCGCTATCTATTGAAAAAGGTGAAATTTTCGGTTTGTTAGGGCCGAATGGAGCAGGTAAGTCGACCACTATTTTGATGCTACTGGGTCTTACCGATGCAGATTCGGGAAGTGTAAAAGTATGCGGCATAAATACGGCAAGGTACCCGTTGAAGGTAAAGAGAAGGGTGGGGTATTTACCTGAGGATGTTGGTTTTTATAATGATTATTCCGGTTTGCAAAACCTAATTTATGTAGCGCGCTTGAATAATATGGCTGTTGAAAAAGCAAAAAAAGCGGCCTTGGAAATTCTTTTGGAAGTCGGTTTGTTTGACGCAAAAGATAAGAAAGTCGAAAGTTATTCTCGCGGAATGCGCCAACGATTGGGCTTGGCAGATGTACTGATAAAAAGACCCGAGGTCATTATACTTGACGAACCTACATTAGGACTTGATCCAGAAGGCGTTAATAATTTTTTAGGTTTAATCGTTCGATTAAGTAGAAAAAAGGGAATTACAGTGCTATTCTCTTCACATCATTTACATCAGATCCAACAAGTATGTGACCGGGTAGGCTTATTTGTAAGAGGTAGGCTTTTGGCTGAAGGAAAAATTAGTTCTCTTGCAGAACAATTGTTTTCGAAAAATACTTTTACAATTGAAGGGGCTATCACATCGATTCACGAAGATTTGGACGATGCCGTTATTCCTTTAAGTGAGGTCGTAAGAAAAATGAACCAACTAAATGGTGTTGCAAAAGTGACGTTGAACGATAAACGTTTTGTAGCGGTTTCCGAAAAAGATGTTACTGCTGAATTGTCAAGACTAATAGTGAATTCAGGGTACGGCCTCAATCATTTAAGTAAAAAGGAATATGGATTAGATGATATCTATCACCAATATTTTCAAGAGGAAAAAAAATATAATCAAAAAAAAGTATGAAATGGGGATGTCAAAACTAACGGGCATTAAATTTCCGCAGTGGACTGTTATTTTAAAGTCTTTTCCAGTTTTAAGAAAAAGTAGTGATGAAAACAAATTACATTTAAGTCCATTCCAGGTAATGGTGCAAAAAGAAATTGCCGATCATATTAGAAATTGGCGTTTCCTTATTCTATTTGCCATTATTCTTCTAGCATGTACAGGAACCTTGTTTTCGACCTTGACGGATAGTTTAAAGACACTTGGTTCCGATACTTCGGAAAACACGTTCTTTTTTTTAAACTTGTTTACCAAATCTGATGGTACCTTACCTTCGTTTTTTGTATTTGTAGGTTTCTTGGGTCCCCTTTTCGGAATTGGTTTGGGTTTCGACGCTATCAGCTCAGAACAAAATAGAGGCACGTTAAGCCGTATTATGGCACAACCTGTTCCAAGGGATTATATACTAAATGCTAAATTTTTGGCAGGAATAATCGTTATAGGTGTCATGCTCTTTTCGTTGAGTTTTTTGGTTATGGGTACGGGGTTGATCGCCCTCGGAATTCCTCCTACGGCCGAAGAGTTTTTGCGAATTATAGTGTATACGCTTCTAAGTATTGTCTATGTTTCTTTTTGGTTGAATTTGTCTATTCTGTTTTCAGTCCGCTTTAGACAACCGGCTACCTCGGCTTTGACGGGTATAGCGGTATGGTTATTTTTTACCATTTTTTATCCTTTGATCGTAAACCTTATAGTTAAGGGTTTTGAGCCCTCTAAATATGCTGCTCCGAACGCTATTTACATATACAAAAAATTAAAATTTTATTTGGTTCAAATCATGCCAAATGAGCTGTTCGATGAAATTACTTCGGCTATTTTGGTGCCTTCCGTACGTAGCTTGGGACCATTGACCATGGAACAAATACAGGGTGCGATTCCTGGTAGTTTACCGCTGGCGCAGAGTGTTTTATTAGTGTGGCCACAGGTGACGGGTTTATTGGCATTGACCTTGTTGTGCTTTTTGTTTTCGTATCTCATTTTTATGAAGCGTGAAATACGTTCTAGAGGGTAATGGAATAAAAAAAAACCGCTCCTTAAGCCTATAAGGAGCGGGTTTTTAATTAATTGCTTGGCATGATTTATATGCTAAGCTGGGTTTTACCACCCTGGATTCTGTTCTAGATTAGGATTTATGTTAATTTGGGGCTGTGGAATCGGCCATAGCATAAAGCGTTCTTGAAATGACCTAGTGTGTCCGACTACACTGGTTACACTTTCCATGGCCTCTTTCAAGTCATCGGCACCGTAGCGCAGTAGGTCGAAATAGTGATGGCCTTCAAAAGCAAGTTCTTTTCTACGCTCTAACTTTATTGCATCGCGCATTTGCTCTTTAGTGAGTCCGGTTGCCAAGTCTTCAAGACCGGCCCTATTGCGTATTCTATTTATAGGTGCATATGCGCCATCAGGCCCATTCAATTCGTTCTGTGCTTCCGCTAAATTCAGCAAAATTTCTGCATATCGCATCACCACGAAATTGGCATCTCCATCTGTGGTGACAGTTGGGTCAGGAATTACGAACTTTTTAAACGCGAAGGTAGTGGGCGAGTTGACCCCATCATATATTTCTTCGCCAAACAGGTCGCCTGGTCGTAAAACTGTGGCCGTAAGGCGTATGTCTTCCTCATCATAAATATCTACCAACTCTTGAACGGGCGAAAAAACACTTGATCCGAAGGTTTTAAGTGTGCCTGAATTTTGGTTGAATTGACTTCCTACGTTGGCAACACCTGCTTGTCCTAGAAATTGTACCTCGAAAATAGACTCATTGTTATTATTTTCTAAAGCAGGCAAGAACATATCAGAAAACTGTTCTGCAGGAACTAAATCATAGCCCAAGGTTGCGAATTTATTAGCTTCACTAATGGCCAAAGCATATTGCTGATCGAAGAGGTATACCCTACTTTTAAGACCTATGGCAGCTGCAGAAGTTGCTCGACCGATGTCAGACCCGTTATAGCTAGAGGGCAGATTGACTTCGGCAAAATTTAAGTCGTCGATTATTTGGGCTAATACCTCGCTTTTAGCCGTTCTTGAGACCAATGATTCTTCAATCGACTGAATTTCAAGGATCAATGGAACATCTCCATAAAGATTAATTAAGGTAGTATAAAATAATGCCCGTAAAAATCTACTCTCACCTAATATTCGATTTTTTAGGTTGGCATCCATTTCGATGTCAGTGATATAGGTAATCACCCTATTCGCCCGCACGATACCTTCATAACATCTATTCCAGACTTGTGTTGGTATTGCACTGCTCGAGTCAAAACCACTACCATCACTCATTTCAAGATAAGAGTTGAAAGTGTATTGCGAATAGCCATTATTTGTTATGGCGTCAGAATGCATATAAAAATCACGGTATTGATAATTATCGGCCAAGGTGTTGTACACTCCGTTCACTCCGGTTATGGCATCATCCGATGTTTTCCAAAAAGTGGGTTCTGTTACTGTGTTCAATGGCAACAGGTCAAGTTCTGAACTGCACCCGAAAAAGGTCAAGACCAGTATTATTGGTAGAAATATTCGTTTCATCTTTTTCATTTTATACGTTTAAAAAATCAAGTTTACACCCACTGAAAATGTTTTGGCCAAGGGATAACTATCGTTATTGTTATTGAAGGTTCTAGAATCTTCAGGGTCGTAACCATCTGTAAAATCAGTGATGGTAAAGACGTTTTCCCCAGAAATGAACCAACGCATTTTCTGCATACCAAATTTTGATATTACCTCTTCAGGTAGCGAATATCCAAATTCGAGATGTTTCATTCTCAAATACGAGGCGTCAACAATTGCCGAACTTATAGCAGGGCCAACAAACAATGATGTATTGTATTTGTAGTTTCTTGCGACCCTAGGAACATCGGTATCAGTGTTTTCGGGTGTCCAACGGTCAAGAAACCAGGTGTCCATATTCTGATTGGCCCTGGCATCGTAACCAAATACCCCTCTTTCAACATCACGACCCAGTACTCCTTGAAAGACTGTTCTAAAGTCGAAACCTTTGTACGACATATCAAGAGAGAAACCATAGTTGTTTCGAATGTTGGGGTCGCCAATAATCACTTTGTCGTTTGAATCGACAATACCGTCGCCATCGGTGTCTTCCCAAATATAGTCGCCCGCACTTACGGTATCGCCACCAGGCTGAATGCCATAGGTCTCAAAGTCTTGCGCCTGTTCGTCTGTTTGGAAAATGCCGATTATACGATGGCCATAAAACGAATTAATGGGTTCGCCTTCTCTGTTGATGATTTTGTTGGCACTTATAAATTCATCGTCAAGTTTTAATATTTTATTATCGTTGTGCGTCCAATTAAATGAAGCTCCGAAGCTAAAATGCTCACCGATCATATCAGAATAGCCAATACTTGCTTCCCAGCCTTTATTCTCAATTGCCCCAAAGTTTTGAAAAGGTGCAGTTACATTTCCGAGTGTACTTACAATGGGGGGTGTTAAAAGCACGTCGGTACCTTTGCGAATGTAATAATCACCTTCCAAGCTCAGCCGATGGTCAAAGAACCGGGCATCTAAACCGATATTGGAGGTTGTTGTTGTTTCCCACGTGATATCGGGGTTGGCCAATGCCGTAATAGCCGATCCAGGGGCCAAAGAGCCGCCGAAGGCATAGGGCTGATTCAAATTGATGGTCGGTACCCCGGGGTAGTTACCTACCTGGTTATTGCCGAGCTGACCCCAACCCGCTCTTATTTTGAATAGGTTTATGTTCGAAATGTTTTCCATAAAACTTTCTTTGGCGAGGTTCCAACCTACCGAGAACGAAGGAAAGAATGCAAATCGGTTATCACCTAAAAATTGTGATGAGCCATCGTAACGAACATTGGCTTCAAAGAGGTATTTATCGGCATATCCGTAGTTTATTCTTCCGAAATAGGAAAGCAATGAATATTCTGTTGCGTTGCCATATACCGAAGGATTGCCATCACCGGCATCAAGCTCGCTAAGGAAGTCATAAGAGTACCCTTCATTGTCACCCCGTAAATAATCGTAGCGATATTTTTGGAATCCGTAACCGGCTAAAGCTGTAAAAGTAGACTCCCCAAAACTCTTGTTGTAGTTTGCGGTTATCTCTAACATTGTCAGTTGTTCGCTGATCGCCCTCTCGGAAAGGGTGCCTAGCCCGTTGTTGGTGGTTATCGCAGTGCCGTCTGAAACGGTCAATTTATTTCGGCGGTAGGTGTTTCGTGAACTTTCGATGTTTGCCGAACCGTTTACTTTAATTACAAGGTCTTTAATAGGCAAATACTCAAAATAAACGTTGGGAATCACCCGAAGCGTCTTGATATCATCACGGCCGCCATATTTGGCAAGTGCAATAGGATTAATGGCGTTTGCATCTTGTACGGGGTTTAGGAGGGAGCTTCCCATCGCTATGTAGCCATCGGGTTGAAAGATGGGTGCAAATGGATATTTTCTAATCATATCACGTACTACTTGCGTGGCCCCGTAGCCCGAGTAATTGGGTTCGTAAGAGTCACTTGAACTGCCTGCTACGTTGAGACCGACACGAAATTTTTCAGAGAGGGTTATGTCTAGGTTTGATCTGAAGTTATAACGGGTGGCACCTGTTTCGATAAGTATACCTTCTTGATCTTGGTATCCGGCCGATATCATATATTTGACTTTATCATTGCCACCGGTAACCGAAAAGTAGTGGTTGATAAGGGGGGCAGCCTTTCTATAGCCTTCATCGAAAAGGTTGCCGTTGTACAATCTTGGGTCATTACCTTCTTTTATAATGGCGAGAAGATCGTCTGAATAGAGTGGATCTTGACCAACATTGGTGTATGCCTCATTGAAGGCAACGGCGAATTGATAGGGATTCATAACCGTGGGCGTGGTCGTTGCACTTTGAACACCGTAGTATGAATTGATCGAAACCCTTGCTGCTCTGTCTTTTCCTCTTTTTGTAGTAATCAATACGACACCATTGGCGGCTTTAACACCATAAATAGCTGCAGAAGCCGCATCTTTTAAAACTGAGAAACTTTCAATATCGCTGGGATGTATGTCGTCCATAGTACCTTGTACCCCGTCTATAAGTATTAATGGGGCAGAAGCTGTGTTCTGTGAATCTATACCTGAACGGATTGTACCTACACCACGAATCTGAAAAACTGGTGCATTTTTACCGGGTTGTGATGAACCTTGTATCATTTGTATACCCGCCACGCGACCATGCATGGCACTACCAGCACTGGTGATGGGCTGACTTCCCATATCTTCGGCCGTAACTACCCCTACGGCACCCGTTAAATTCTCTTTTTTCTGGGTGCCATAACCTACGACGACCACTTCATCTAATTGAGCGGCATCTTCGGTAAGTATGATATCGACCGTGGTTTTACCGTTAACAGGTACTTCTTTTGTCGTATAGCCTAATGAGCTAAAAACAAGAACTGCATTTGAAGGGACATTTAAGATATAATTTCCATCAAAGTCGGTAGCTGCTCCATTGGTTGTGCCCTTCTCTACGACACTTGCCCCAGGAATAGGGGTGCCCGATACATCATCTGTGACCACTCCTGAAACTTTTATTTCTTGAGCGAAAATAACGTTAGAAACAAATAGCATACCAAGAAATAATCCATTTTTAATCAATCTTTCCATATGTTCAATTTAAAGTTAGTAATCATCCTATTTGGCTGGTTTATTTAGAGCCCTTTACGCGGTATGGATTCCCTTCGTTTATACCGCTCTTTTTGATAATCATTATAGTAGTGGTCGGAGACCTTTTTGAAGGGTTATTCAACACTGCTTTAATGGTTTAAGGGTTCTGTTTTTGTATCTTTTTAATACAAGTTAAATAAGTGGTAAATTTAGGTTATGTAATTATAAATAAAGACGCCATAATTACCCGTATTATATACTATATTAACATGAAGTTTGTTAAGGTAAAAAATGAGGGTTTTTACTTGTTAAATGTGAGGATTTTTGAACTATTCTAACTTGAATTGAAAACGCTGTAGGTATTTTACTTGTACCGTGAAGTGACCCTGATTTCTATGCAATGGCATTACTGCAATTGTTTAAAACCCACTTAACTATCTAGTTAACGGTTAAAACCCTGCAATTTCATTTAGTTACTATTGTTTCCGTAACGATCTTAGATTCGAGAATGACTATGGTAATCTTTAAGAACTTCCCTTTTAAAAATGTGTTATTTGATGGCCTGCCAACTTTTGGTGATTTCAGTGCTACCATAAAAACTATGGATTGAAAAAGTCATAGTAGTTTACCTCTTTTATAAGTCGGAGAGCAACCCTTTTTCAATACTCGGAATACGGAAGCCCTCTGTGGTTGCATTTATGTGTTCTTTCTTAAAAATAGTAGCAGCTTTTTTTATGATTTCAGGATGGTCATGGGCTAAATTTTCCGATTCAGAGGGGTCATTGGACAGATTGTACAATTCTAGTGTGGGTGTCTTCTTGTCTTTCAAGTGTTGGCGAACTATTTTCCAATCCCCCATTCTTATAGCAACTTGCCCTCCGTATTCGGGATATTCCCAAAACAAGAACTCATGCTCTTTTTGATTTTCATTTCCGAGCAGAGTGGGTAGAAAACTGATGCCGTCATCATCTTTAGGCTTTTCAAAGCCCACCAAGTCGGCCAAAGTGGCCATTACATCATAATGCGCTGAAATAAGGTCAGTTTTCGTTCCCTTCGCTATACTACCCGGCCAACTCGCAATCATGGGTACTCGAATTCCACCTTCATATACAAAACCTTTTGCATCGCCATAAGCTTCCCCAAATACACCTGAGCTATTGAAGAACTCTCCGTCGGTACCTCCAGTATAGGTAACCCCATTATCAGAGGTGAAAATTATTAGCGTATCCTCATAAATACCTTCTTTTTTAAGATGTTCAATAAGCTTTCCAACATTTTCGTCCAAGTAAGAAATCATTGCGGCATAACCTGCCCGCGGATTCTGATGGGGGTAATACCCCTTGTTGCCTAAATAAGGGTCTTCGGTACCAAATTTCTTCTTGTAGTAATCGACCCATCTTTTTGGTGCTTGAATGGGGTTATGGGGAATGGGAGTAGCCCAATAAAAGAAAAAGGGCGACTCTTTTTTTTCTGAAATGAAGTCGATCATTTGATCGAGCATAACATCCGGGGTATACGTATTCAGGGTGAAATCGTTATAGCTCTCGGGGTCTTTCGGATCGGCATCTTCTTCTAATTTTATCGATGGGGGAATGGTATCATTATCGAAATAAACCCTTTCCTCATTATGGTACAGATGAACAGGATAGTAGGTATGTGCCTGTCGTTGGCAGTTGTAACCATAGAAAAAGTCGAATCCCATTTTTGTAGGTATGGCATCGGTATGTGGTGCTCCCAAGCCCCATTTACCGATCATTCCAGTGGAGTACCCTTGTTCTTTTAATTTCTTAGGGATTAATATTGTATTTGAAGGAATAGGTCTCTGTCCCTCTAGGGTAGAGTCTAAAATGGCAGCCTTATAGCTCCATACTTCACCCCTTTCCCTCCATTCATCATTGCCCCTTATGTATGCGTGGCCAGAATGTTTCCCGGTTAAAAGCATATAGCGGGCAGGGGCGCAAACGGGTGCACTCGTATAGTGCTGTGTAAATATGATTCCATTCTTGGCAAGGGCATCGATATTGGGCGTTTCTATTTTTTCCTGTCCGTATACACCAAGTTCGCCATAACCCAAATCATCGGCAAGAATATAGATGATATTAGGCTTTTCGCTTTTTTGTTTCCCCTCAATCTTCTTGTCTCCACATGATGAAAAAGCAATTAGAATAGTGATAATTAAATAATTATAGCGCAGCATAACTTGACTTTTTGAAAAGTTGTATAAAATGATATTCTTGGTTTCGTCTATTAGAATCTCCAACCAGGTGCAACTTGGGAAACGAAATTGTTTTGGCCACTGATTTTTTGCGAGTATTTCTTATGGGATATTTTGAATTGTGGAAAAAGAAGATGTTCACCAATATTGGGGGAACATTGTTGCGGTAAACATCTTCTTCGCTAACTAACAAAACAACTATTTACTAAAACAAAATTACTGTTACTCCCAACCGGGGTTTTGCGTCAACTGTGGATTCAAAACAAGTTGATCAGAAGGAATTGGTTCTAAGTAATAATATTCGGGAACCCCTGGTGGCACACCAAAAGGGGAGACATAGCCTTCGTCTGCACCGCCTTGTATGGGTAAATTACCGCCATAATCTGCATTTACTACCCATCTGCCCAATTTCTCGTCGTCTCCATATTCGACGAGCTTTTTCCAGCGTTTGATGTCAAAAGATCTTCCGAGCGCTTCTCCCAAAAGCTCAATACCTCTTTCCCTGCGTATTTCCCATAATTCTGGGGACACATCCGAATCCCTAGTGGGATCATCAGCTATGTCGGTCAAGCTTAAAGGGGCAACGGAACCCCTAGCTCTCAACTTGTTGATGGTCTGGTCGGCAATTTCTTGAGTGAATTGACCCAATTCGTACATGGCCTCGGCATAGTTCAAAAACACTTCGCCCATTCTGAAAATTGGAGCATCATGGGAATCCCTATTCTGAAGTCTGCTTATTTTATTCGAGAATTTGTAAAATGCATATCCTGTAAAAGTTACATTATAGCCATGGCCTTCATTAAAATTTCTAAAGTGAGGGGAGGTTCGAACCACCAAGCCCCTCCAGTTTATGGTAGGTAACGTTTTATGGGTGTCATCGCTTAACGTGGCCATTAAATCAATATATTCACGGCTTTTAGGGTCGCTGTCATGTTCCCAGGTAAGCTGGTTTTGCCCGTCTGTGTCTACCCTGAAAGGTGGAGGTGTATTAAAATATAATCGGTGATCACGGTTTCTAAACTCATCGTAAGCGTCTTCTTCTCCATCGAAAAGTGGACTTGTGTGAATGGTCTCACCATCTAGACACAAATATTGGTCCACAGCTTTTTTTGTTAGGTCACGGTGTCCAATGGAACTTCTATTGTAATGTGACCAACGGCCGTTTTGAATGCCAAATTCATATGCCTTATATAGTAGAACACCTGCAACACCATTTAAGCTTTCACTATTGAAAACTTCATCATAGCTACTATGAAGATCTGGGTGATCGGCAATAAGTTTTGCCGAAGCATCGGCACTGGCTTGTAAGTATGGTGATTCTCCCCCAAGACCATGGTACTTTCTCCAAGTTCCCTCATATAGTCCAAACCTAGATATTAAAGCACGAACCACACTGGTATTCACCGTATTTGCTCCATGACCATTCGGGCTAATAATGGACTCGGCTTCTAATAGGTCATTGAGAACATTTTGAGCCAGTTCGTCGCGTGGTGTTTTTGGGCCGAACAATACATGCTCATCGGTTTCGTTCAAGGCGCGGTCTACCCACGGTACTTCTCCGTAATTGGCAATCAGGGAAACATATTCGTAAGCCCTGAAAAAGAGTCCGATGCCCCTCCAGTTTTTCTTTTCATCCTCAGATAATTCACTAGTATCTATATTGTCGAGGAGTAAGTTTGCCCGTCTAATATTTTCAAAAGGACCGCTCCACAAAGTAGATGCAGAAGGTACTATTTTACGTTGCCATAACAATTCATGCCCCACTGTACCGGCGTTATTTACCATTAGGTCACTGGCCATTTCGCGAGTAACCGGAGTTAGGTCCCAGTAACCGGGGAAAGATTCGGCGTACATCGACCAAGCATAAGTCTCAAAATTAGAGTTGGTGGTAAATGTGGTCGAGACTGTTAATTGATCCTGAGGTAGTTTTTCAAGAAAATCTTCACTGCACCCCGTGCCTAAAAGCAGTAAAATAAACGCTAAAATTATATATGTATTTTTCATCTCTTTGTGCATTTAGAAAGTTAAGTTTAAACCAATGGAATAACTCCTTAAATAGGGATAGATTCCGCCGCTACCTTGAGTTGCCAATTCAGTATTTATCCCGTCAGGATAATCATTGAAGCTAAACAAGTTTTCCCCCGAAACGTAAAGGCGTAGTTTATCGATTCCGTTCTTTTTCAAAACATCTTGTGGAATAGTGTAGCCCAATGTCAAATTCTTTATTCTCAAATAAGCTCCGTTAATCAGATATTTGGTTTGTGTGCTTCTGCTCACACCATAATTCTCACCACCTAAAGGGTAGTTTCTAGGGAAAAAGGCATCCGTATTTTCAGGGGTCCAATAGTCTAATTGCGATTGATAGACCACTGAAAATTCATCTAGGTATGGAAAACGTACGCGGTTGTTCAAATAGATATCACGTTTGCCGACACCATTGGCTAAAAATGAAAAGTCGACATTCTTATAACTGAAGTTACCAAAAAAGCCATATTGATATCTTCGGGTAGAATTTCCGATTACCGTTCTGTCGCCCGAATCTTCAAGGGTATTGTTTCCGTCATTAATGATACCGTTTCCATCAAAATCTACGAATTTAATATCACCTGGGTTTTGGTTTCGGCCTTCCCATGCGGGTATGCCATCTTTCAAAGTGCCTCCCATAAGATAACTTGAACTACTCACATCTGTATTTAGGGTGCCGTCGACAAAATCGTCATTCGTGTAATACCCGTCTGTGGTGTAACCCCAAATTTGACCTATATCCTGACCCACATAGTATTGGCTTAAGAGCCCTGAAGGATTGTCAAACTTGGTAATTTTCGATTGGTAATCGTACAACGTCGCCCCTATATTATAAGAGAAATCCCCGATTTTGTCATTCCATGAAAGCGCTAGCTCCCATCCGGTCGATTCAAGGTCGGCGACATTTTCAAGAGGAGCCTCGGCTCCTAGTACCGCTGGCAGCTCTGAACCTGGTGCCAACATATCGAGTGTTCTTCTTTTAAACCAATCGAAGGAAGTATTCAATCTGCTTTTAAAGAAGGCGGCGTCAAAACCTAAATTTAACGTTTGAACCGTTTCCCAGGTAAAGGTAGAACTGACCAAGTTAGGTAACAATAAGGTCGAATACCTTGTTCCCGTCTCTTCATTCAACCAGTTTGTTGTTTGGGTAGCGCCGTAATCGGTAATACCTAAGCCTGGGATGGCTGGATATAATATATCATTGCTGCCATCAAGTATTATCTGGTTTCCTATTTCACCCCACGAACCTCTTAATTTTAGACTTGATAAAAATCCGATTGATTCCATAAACGATTCCCGTCCGAGATGCCACCCTCCAGAAAAGGAAGGGAAAAATCCGAATCGATTGCCTTCGGGAAAGCGCGAAGAACCATCATATCTTCCGCTTATTTCTAAAAAGTATTTTTCGGCATAATTGTAGTTCAATCGTCCAAAATATCCTAAAACGGCCCATTCGCCATACGAATCATCGGTGGTTTGGGCGCCAGTAGCCCCCGATAAGGTAGGTTGGTCAACATTGATCAAATTGTTACGTTGTGAAACGAATCCTGCAAAACTGCTCTCTTCACTATTGACCCCTGCCAAAGCACTTAGGTTGTGTTTGTTAAAATCAACGGAGTATTTGGCATAAAAGTTTAAGGCATTATATTCGGTCTGTACATTTTCTTTTCTAAAGAACGTATTGACGGGGTCTACGGCATTCAACACAAAGCGTTCTGGGTTGACCGTTAAAATCTGATTGTCACTAGTTGTTCTGGTCAGGTTTTTTTTCTCATAAGTGTATTCGCCAATAAGATTAAGCCCTTCAATGATATTGTAATCCAACTTCTGGAAAAAGCGGACGTTGTCGTTCAAGATTTTTGGTGCTACTTTTAGTAATTCCCTATTGGCCGGTGTATCGTAGGGTACTTCGGTACCGTCATCAAAAACATGATTGCCCTTTGCCGGGGTATAGGGATTAAAGCTGATGGAGTTGCTGTAGCTTCCCAAGGGGGTTCTTCTTGTACTGTTTCTATAGATAATGTTGGTTGTAGAGGTCAGGTTTGAAGTGAGATTGGAAGTAATTGAAGCGTTTATATTATACTTTTTAAAACTATCATTCCGAGTTATGATGATGCCATCTTCATCGCTATATCCTGCTGATATTCTATAACTGGTTTTATCGCCCCCACCGCTAAAGTTGATGTTGTGGATTTGCGTAAATCCAAGATCATTTATCCATTCCCCGATTAAATCTGTATCCGCCAAAGGATATCTTAACCCGTTAAATTCTGCATAACCCGCGGGGTAGGTCGAAGGATTGGTGCGATATTCTTCCAAAAAGCCAACCCAAGCCGGAATGTCTTGACCTGTCCAAAACGGATTTGTACCCCAATCGTTGATCGCATTGATAAAGTCATAGGTAGATGCTTTGTCAGGGATGTCTTCTGGGTAAAGGAAACTAAACGTTGAAGAGTACTCGAATTTTATAGGTTGATTGGTGTTTGAGCTTTTTGTAGTTATCAGAATAACACCAAATGCCGCTCGTGCACCATAAATGGAAGTAGCGGAGGCATCCTTTAGAACGGTAATCGATTCTACATCTTGCGGGTTGATATCATCGATGGACACAGGTACATTGTTCATTAGAACTAATGGTTCTCCCCCGTTTATAGAGGTCATACCCCTGATATTGACATTAAGCCCTGAGGCCCCGGGCTGACCAGAATTAGTGGTTATCTGCAATCCGGGAATAGTGCCCTGTATCGCTTCAATAGGGTTGGTTACAGGTCGATTACCTAAAATATCGGCCATATCTACAGAACCTGTAGCTCCGGTTACATTGGCCTTTTTTTGTGTACCGAAACCGATGACCACGACTTCATCTAATTGTGCGGTATCTTCCGATAGCGACAAGTTGATAGTGGTCTGTCCGTTGACAGGAACCTCTTGGGTTATATACCCCAATGCACTAAAGACCAAGACTGCATTTGCCGGTACTTCGATAGTATAATTACCATCAAAGTCTGTCGCTACCCCGTTAGCAGTACCTTTTTCTATAATATTCACGCCAGGTGCCGGAGTGCCTATTTGGGCATCTGAAACCGTTCCCGATACAGTTAGATCTTGCGCCCATAGGCTGCCCGCAAGTAAGATTACCGTCAAAAACGATAATTTTTTAATCAATTTTTCCATAGGTTTAATTTAAAGTTAGCAATTGTGTTATTTAGTTGGCACATTAGAACCCCAGTGGGGCTCTTCAGTTTTTTGTTTTTATAGACTTTACCAAAGTTGATTTTTAAGGAAATTTCTTCTTGTATTCACTAAATAGGGTTTTTAGAAGGTTGTTTGGGTGTTGCAGTAATTGCCTTGTTTGAATCATCAAATTTTAACATTCTATTGGGATGACATGGGGGAAATATTTACCTAAAACCCCTGAAATGTTGTACTAAGAAGGCAATTGACGATTATGACCCCCAATTTTGATCAAAACGTATTCTATTCTCCGCACGCGCTAAATTGTAATTAGTAACTTTGAAGCGCTCAAAGAGGCAATGCACGAAAGGTGCGCTTATGTTTTTTATCTTGAAGATGTGTGAGATGAAAGTGATTGAAGATTCAATGATGCGATGGTGTAATAAATCACCGGCAAGAAGAAAATTTGTCTTTCTGATGCTCTTCTTGGGTTTGTGCGCTGGCTCGTACAGCCAAGAAACGGCTAACTTCCATCATCTCGACAAAACTTTTAGATACGATTCTCAATTTGTCTTTGACTCTTTAGGTTATACTTGGATAACGGATAGTGAGGGTCTTTACAAGTATGATGGTTACGATTATTTTTATACTTCCTATGCCGACATATTTAAAAAAACGCATACCAACCCACGGAATATTGTCTTTAAAAAAGATGCAGAAGAAAATTTTTGGTTGGCTACATTCGATGGCGAATTGACCCGTATTACCCCTAGTGGCAACTATAGTTCGTTCAAAGATTCCATTGGTATTGGTAATAATCGTGGTCGAATTTCGGCTATACAGCCCGAAGAGAATTTTGTTTGGTTCGGATCTGCCAATGGCACGATTTATAAGTACGACTACGCTAGCTCACAAATGGATAGTGTTAGCACTGTTCCGCTAAACGAAAACCGTCCGCAACAGATTCTGAGCATAGCATTTACCGATGCGCGAACCATGTGGGTAAGTACTTTCGAGGGGATAATTTACAAATATGCCAGAACGGGTTACGGAAACCCTTGGCAACGGCTTCAGGGCCCTTACTTCAGTCCCATAGGTAGCCTAACAAAAATTGCTGCCGATGGTAATGGGTCTTTATGGATAACTTCGGAGTATAAAGGATTATTTGCCTATGATGTAAATCGCTTGGAATTTAAGAGATATGCACCAAAAGAAGACAGTTCGGAAAGTAACAATATTTTATTTCTGTCTTTATTTCATGACCCTGATGGTAAAATTTGGGCAGGAACTGATGGTAACGGACTCTATTGTGTAGATTTGAAAACCGAGGAAATTAAGGTTTACAAGCACAACAATGCCAATAGATTTTCCTTAAGCAACAATACAGCTGTAAACATCAGCAAAGACTCCAATGGCAATATATGGGTATCCACGAAAAACGGAAACGTTAATATACTTCCGAACAACAATAATAATATTTCATATTATAGCGGATCTGAAAAGGGAGTACCAACACCAATTTTATCAATACTGGAGGCGACAGACGGTTCGCTTTGGTTGGGCACCGATGGCTCTGGTCTTAACAAGGTGTCATCTGATGGGTCGAGTGTTCAATATAGTAGAGATAAAACGGGTGACCATTATTTTCAAGGGAGGTATATACAAAAGTTGGTCGAAGATTCTAAACACAATATTTGGGTGGCAACCTATCAAAACGGACTTTTTGTTCATGATTTAGAAACCAATAGATTCATTAAAATAGAGATTGCCGATGCTGAAGGTAACACGTCGACCGACGTGCGCTACCTCCACCGTGATTCAAAAAACAGAATTTGGGTAAGCTCTGTTGTCGGTATTCATATCTTTTCGACCGATCAAAAAGAATTGGCATTGTTCACTTACAATGACCACGGACTTTCAGGGGATATTTCCCCGTGTATGGCCGAAACATCGAAAGGAGCCATGTATCTTGGTGTTAATAACGGAGGACTTTTGAAGTTTGTAGAGAACGAATCAAACTTACAGGAGTCTAGGTTTGAGGCTTTGACTTATTATAGAGATCAATCGGAGGTCTCCAAAAATTTGACAATTACGAATATAACTGCAGATAGTCAAGACAATTTATGGCTGATTTGCACTTCAGGTTTTTTGATTTTCTACAATACCAATACTTCTGAATACGAATCTTTTGAGAATAAAAAGGAGCTTAAAGGTATTGGTTTCCAATCTTTATCGCAGACCGAGGGAGGAAAGCTTTGGTTGGGAAGTGCTGCAGGTCTTCACGAATATGACCCGAACTTAGAAAAGATAAAGACCTATTATATGACCGATGGGTTGCAAGGAAATTCATATAAGAGGCGAAGCACGTTTCAGGATACCGGGAAGCTTTATTTTGGTGGCGAAAATGGGGTAAGTGCTTTTTTTCCTGAAAATATGCTAAAGAAAGAATCTCGACCACAGTTGCATGTCAATAGTATAGAAATACTTCATCGACCCGCAGGCAATCTGATTCCCGAGCAATTGCCGAAAGGTGTGGAAAACGTGAAATCCCTTGATTTAAAGTCGGATCAATCGTCCTTCTCCTTTCGATTTTCGGCTATTGATAATATACTCAACACCAATTATTACTACACCTATAGATTAAAAGGTTTTGATGAGGATTGGATATCGCCAAAATCGGAGCTTACCGCTACCTATACAAATGTCCCCAGTGGCGAATACCTATTCGAAGTAAGGGCGGGCAGAAAAAAAGGAACTTGGGACATTGCTACAAAGCAGATACAAATACATATATCGCCACCATGGTGGAGAACTTCACTGGCCTATGTCATCTATATTCTTAGTGCTTTACTTATTGGTATGGCCATATATCGGTGGGTGCGTTTGAGAAATAAACTAAGACAAGAGGAATGGGCTTATAATAGCGAAAAAGAAATATATGCCCTGAAAATGAATTTTTTCGCAAAAATGAGTCATGAAATACAAACCCCATTGAGTTTGATTCTCGGCCCCATTGACGATATGCTACAACAAGCGACCGTAAGCAAAAATAGATTGTTGATGCAGCGGTTGGCATTAATTAAAAATAATGCTCAACGACTCTCACGAATTTCTACCGATCTGACGACCATAAGAAATAAAGAGATGAACCAGTTGAAGGTTCGCGCTTCTAAGGGTAATATAGTTAAAGATCTTAAGCAAATTGCACTTTCTTTCGCAGAGCAGGCACGTTTTAAAAAAATCGATTTTATACAAGAATTTCCAGAAGAAGAGTTGTGGTTGTGGTATGATCGAGACAAAATAGAGCACGTATTTTATAATCTTCTCGCCAATGCCTTTAAGTTTGCGCCCCCTGAAGGCACCATTCAATTAAAGGTCGTTAAAAAAGAGAAAAAACAGCGAATTAAAATTTCTGTGGTCGATTCTGGCCCTGGAATACCCAAAGCAGAGCTGAAAAACATTTTTGCGCTCTTCTATCAATCGGAAAGCGGTAAGAATTTGAAAGGCTCTGGTATTGGGCTTGCACTTACCAAAGAGTTGATAGCTATTCACCATGGTAAAATCAAGGTTACTTCCGCTCCGCAGAAGGGAAGCGCATTCGATGTGTTCTTATCGTTACGTGATGATATATTTACAGCGGAAGAAAAGGTGCTGTCTTCCGATATGGAGCAATTCCTTCCACTTGAAGAACATACTTTGAATGGCCAGCATGAGCATCATATGTATAGAGGAGCCGAATCGGATACGCCAACACATTCCATTTTGATCGTGGAGGATAACATAGAGATGCAGATTTTCTTAAAAGATCTATTACAGGGAAGATACATGGTAATCATAGCCGAAAATGGACAAGAAGGATTACAAATGGCAGAACACTTACGCCCAGATCTCATCATTAGCGATATTATGATGCCGATTATGGATGGTGTTGAAATGACTAAAACACTCCAAAAAAATAAACTTCTATCCCATATTCCGATACTTCTGCTTACCGCAAAAAATACTACAAAATCTAAATTGCTGGGTCTCCAGTCAGGGGCGGTCGCTTATGTGAATAAACCATTTAATCCGCAAGAATTGATTCTGAGAATAAATAGCCTTATTACAAGCAAGGAGAACATCAAGTCAAAAGCAAAAACTGATTTTATTAGTAGCACGAGTAGCGAACTTCCGCGGTCGAAGGATCATATTTTTTTAGAGGACCTCGTGACCAATTTAAGCGAACAATTAGAAAACCCTGAATTTAAATTAGAGAATTTATCAGGCAGTATGCATATGAGCTATTCTGTTATTTACCGAAAATGTCAAGAGATTACGGGAAAAACATTAGTGGAATTTTTTAGGAGTCTAAAAATGAAACGAGCGGCTTTACTTATTACGGAACAGGGGTACAATATTTCTGAAGCTGCATTTATGGTGGGCTATAAAGATGCCAAATACTTTTCAAAATGCTTCAAAGATGAATTCGGTATTCCACCGTTCTCTATGAAAAATGAAGGTCAAAAAATTGGTTGGCCTGCTTTGACAAAAAAATATAAGCTACAAACCATTTAAGTTTCAACCGCCTATTTCCAGTCGTTGGGGTCGAAAATTGTTGAAGCGATGTATCTATAGGGCTTAGAGTTTTTCAAAAGAACGTTGTTCCAATAGTAGACCATGACCAATTTTCCATCAGATCTTTGCGTTAATCTCGGGTAACCTGAATCGCGATTGGCACCATCTCCACTTCGAAGTGTAACTTCGTCTCCCCATGTCTCACCGTTGTCATCGCTAAATCTGACGTGTACTCGCGAGCCATGGTCGCTGCGATTAATATAGCCCAGCGCCAACCTTCCGTCTTTTAATTGAGCAAGTGCCGGTGGTGAACCGCCCCTTCCCGTGTCGGGAGCCGGATTTTTGAGTCTTTTCCAAGTTTTTCCATTATCTGTTGATTTATAACTGCTGATAAAGTTTGAACCGTCTTTTACTCGCGTTCGAATGGTTGTGAGCAATTCAGATTCGGAAAGTCTCAGGGAAGAAGGCATTATGTCAAATACTTCATGCTCTGGGGTAATGTAAGAAATCAATGTCCAATTGAGTCCGCCATCCACCGTTCTGACCAAAGCGACTCTTCCCTCTCTTTTATTTGATTTCGCTACGGTAATAAAAACACTTAACGAGTGCTTCCCATCGACAATATAATCTGTACGGTTTGCGATACCCGGTGTTCCGAGGTCAGGGAAGATAAACGCTCCTTCCCAAGATTTGCCCTTGTTGTTTGAATAATAAAAATGAGACGGGCCATTGTGATTATTATGTCTGAGGAAAGTCAATGCAAAACCAGAATTTGTAAAGTCTGCAATGGGGGTTGTCAAGGGTATCGGTTTTACGGCATTTTCAGGGGCTATATTGTTGTCGTGGCCCCAAGCTTTTTGCCCGATGTCAAATGCATCGGTAATCGTCCAAGTGACTCCACCATCTAAACTTCTGGCATATTTATTTCCCGAAGACTTGATGTCGTAGGTATGCATTCCCGGGGCTGTTTCGTTGTAAGGCGCTTCTACAAATCCGACCAAAAGTTCATTTCCC
The DNA here is from genome assembly GCF_963975415.1 of uncultured Kriegella sp. Taxonomy (NCBI): domain Bacteria; kingdom Pseudomonadati; phylum Bacteroidota; class Flavobacteriia; order Flavobacteriales; family Flavobacteriaceae; genus Kriegella; species uncultured Kriegella sp. The sequence continues at coordinate 529,135 of NZ_CAXBGN010000004.1, read as the reverse complement.
CAAGACCAAATACCGTGATTGGCGGGCCAACCACCATATTTTCCATCTTCCGAAAAAACAATGCCGTGCTCAATTTGTTTACCGTCTGTTTGAGCGAAACTTGTGATACTCTGAAAAAACATAAAGATTAGTGGCAAGATCTTTATTAACTGCGATTTACTTCGGTTACTATTTATATCCATTTTTTTATTTGGTCGTGGTTAAAAATACAGATGGTAAGATAGCTAAAATGATTTCTTAAAACAGCGCAATCTCTTTTTTTGTTTGGTAATCAAAACATAGCTTTTGTAACGATTTTTTTCAGAGCGAACTCAAACCATTGGCAATACGAAAAAAGCGTGATAACAATATGATAGCTGGCTCGCCCCATTGTATGTATTTATAGAGTGGGAGCAAACAGGGGGGTACTGTTTGTTGAAGTCGTGCTTCGCCATATTCTAAGTTTAGTTGCTTCCTTTTTATACCGCATCTGCAAATTTTTGTGAAAAGTGGCTTGATAATAGTTCCTATCACTGTAAACAAATGTGATAAATTAAATGAATTGAGATCTCAACGAATCTGGGCCAACTCTTGAAGTGTGAATATCTTCCTACACTGTTGGCATACATGGTTCCATGCGCTTATGGAGTGGGTCACAGGGTTAAATTACCGAAAAATCTGACAAGTTGTAAGAGTGATGATTTCCATCCGGTACCATACATCCGTCTAGAATGACTGTTTAACGAATGAGATATAATTGTTAAACATAACATCCATTTTTTAGGTGTTTGAACTAGAATCTGTGTGTGGTCAATAATTGCGTCGGAAATTTGTAGCAAATAAAAATAAAGATTTATGAAAACAATTTTACTACTAAAAGAGGTTTACATTGAAGGATTTAAAAATTTAGGCAATTTTATTGTTCAAAAATATTTTAAACTGTTTGCCTGGTTTTGCTTTGCAATGTTCTTTATTGTATTGTATGCTTTTATTTACCGTGTGGCTACTGGGTTTGCGTTCGATTAAGCATGTCAGAACTTTGACTCCTTCCGAATTGGCGAATGAGTTTTGAGCGTTGACTAGAATGCTTTTTTTGTCGGAACTATCTAAAAAAATCACATTTTCTGGTATTCTAAATAGACTAATTTTTCAATGGAATTTTCCTCGACATATGCTGTGGGAAAAACCACTGATTGTAACAAATGTCTATTGGTAGCCATGCAATTGCTTTTGAGTGGCTGTTTCGCAAGCATATATTTAAGATCGGGGTCATAATCGGGCAACCTGACAATTATCATATTTTTACGTCTTAAGGCATGTTAGTTTTGTATAAAATACAAGATCTAAATGTGCACTTTAATTCAAAAATATAATGTCCCCGGTCCACGTTATACGAGTTACCCGACAGTACCGTATTGGAATATGGATGGCTTTTCGGGTGCAAAATGGAAAAATACCGTTAGACGAAGTTTTATAGAAACTAACAGGTCTGAAGGAATTAGTCTATATATCCATTTACCATTTTGTGAAAATTTGTGTACATTTTGTGGATGCCATAAACGCATTACCAAGCGTCATAGTGTTGAGTTGCCTTATATCGATACGGTTTTAAAGGAATGGAAATTGTATATCGATTTTTTTTCTGAAAAACCAATTATCAAAGAACTGCATCTGGGTGGCGGAACCCCTACTTTTTTCTCTCCTGAACACCTAAAAATACTGATTGAAGGTATTTTTAGATATGCCAACCGTGCGGAAGAATATGAATTTAGTTTTGAGGGCCATCCCAACAACACTTCCGAGGCGCATCTTCAAACACTTTATGATTTAGGCTTTAGAAGGGTGAGTTTTGGTATACAAGACTACAACGAAACCGTTCAAAAAGCGATTCATAGAATACAGCCATTTGAAAACGTAAAAAAGGTCACCGATTTGGCGAGAAAAATCGGATATTCCTCTGTCGGCCATGATATTATTTTTGGACTTCCACATCAAACCCTGAAACATGTAGAGGAAACAATTCTAAAGACCAAAGAATTGATGCCCGACCGTTTGGCATTTTATAGTTATGCCCATGTTCCTTGGTTAAAGGGGAACGGACAACGGGGGTACAAAGACGACGATTTGCCCACTGCGGAAGAGAAGCGAAATCAATATGAAAAAGGGAAAAAATTACTTTCGAAAGTAGGGTATCATGAAATTGGAATGGACCATTTTGCCTTACCCTCCGATGGGTTGTACCAATCAATGCTGACTGGTGGGCTTCACCGCAACTTTATGGGCTATACGGCTTCTAAAACGCAATTGATGGTTGGTCTAGGAGCATCTAGTATTAGCGATAGTTGGTATAGCTTTTCGCAAAATGTAAAGAGCATTGAAGAGTACCGGCACTTGGTAGATAATGATATAATTCCTATTTATAGAGGGCATATTTTGACCGATGAAGATCAATTTATTCGAAGACATATTTTAAATTTAATGTGCAGGTTTGAGACAACTTGGGGAGGTGAAAATGAAAAATTACCAAACTTTGAAAAAGTATTGGAAAGATTAATGGAGCTGGAATTGGATGGTTTGGTGGTATGTACCCCGAAAAAGGTATGCGTGACCGATGCAGGTCGGCCGTTTGTGCGAAATATATGTATGGCCTTTGATGCACATTTGCACCGTAAGACACCTGAAAAGCGATTGTTTTCTTTGACAATTTAGCTTTTGTCCCATGACATTAAATTTATTTGGATAATGTTTTTAGTCAATTTTCATTAAAATATAAAAATCTGAACCCATGAAAAATATGATTGTACCCGTTGATTTCTCTGAACAGTCTGAGTATGCCCTTCGATTGGCAGCTTCCCTGGCTAAAAAACACGGTGCGAATATTTTGGCACTCCACATGCTAGAATTGAATCAAGCGATGATTTCATCGTCTGAAGGAATCTTTCCTGAACAGACCGTTTTTCTATTGAAACTTGCGGAAAAGCGATTCAGTGAATTTCTTGCCAAACCTTATTTAGAAGGAATAACGGTTACGCCAATAGTTAAACATTTTAAAGTTTTTAGCGAAGTAAACGAAGTGGCCGAAAAACATCAAGCAGATTTGGTTGTTATGGGGTCTCACGGTACCGACGGATTAAAAGAGATATTCGTGGGTTCCAATGCAGAGAAGGTTGTGAGAAACTCAAATGTTCCGGTGTTGGTCGTAAAGGGTGAACAGGTCGATTTTAAAGTTGATCGCTTTGTCTTTGCCTGTGATTTTAAAGATAGTAGTTTGCCTGCTTTTCAAAAAGCAAAAGAATTTGCAGAATTGTTGTCGGCGAGAATTGAATTGGTGTACATCAATACCCCTGGTGATAATTTCCTTAGCACGGGCGATGCCTATAATAGAATAAATGGGTTTCTCCAAAAGGCAAATGCTGGTCTTGAGGTTAAGATTTATAACGATTATAGTGTAGAACGAGGTGTTTTAAATTATAGTAAATCGATAAGCGCAGATTGTATAGGTATACCGACCCATGGTCGTAAAGGACTATCTCATTTCTTTATGGGAAGTATTGGTGAAGATATCGCCAACCATTCTAAAATTCCCGTGGTTACATTTAAGATTTGAAGCGTAGCTCATAAACCCTAAAGTTTATGGCTTTTTTTAAAATAACATTGCTCTCCGAAAAAGGGAGAAAACCATCTCGGTTTTCTCCCTTTTTCTTATCCCGTTCTACGTGTATTTCTTGAACCTGTCTGAGTTTATTTTCTGAATTAGCCAGAAACATTTGAGTTATATTTAGGAGTTATATTTATTTTAAACTCTTCTAAAACAGTAGTTTATACATTGCTTTAGATGATTTTTGGTTAAGGTCTTGAGTTCCGTATGTTTTAATTAAGGATAAAAGGATGTTTTTATCTTTATTATGACAATTGTCATGTTTTTCCTGCACGGTTACCTCTACTTTTGAAATATAATTAATAACCAGAAATCTAATGAAAATAAGAAGTAAAAGTGTCACTATTATATTTTCACTACTGCTTATGGCTTGTGGGGGAAAAGAGGAAAAGAAGCAGGAAGGGTTTAGTGTTGATCGAACTAAAACGACAACCGAAAAACCAGTTGAAGCCACTCCTGCGGTGAGTGCTACGCCACCTTCGGAGCGCGTAGCGTTGAACAATAAGGGCGTTGGTCCCATAAAGTCGATTACACTAGATGCCGAAATTGATCAAGCCATGGCAAAAGAAGGAGAGGAAATATATGGCCGAATGTGTTTGGCTTGCCACAAGGTTGACAAAAAGTTTATTGGACCTGCCCCCATCGGTGTTTTGGAAAGACGGAGTCCTGAATGGGTTATGAATATGATTTTGAATCCTGAAGTTATGGTAAAACAAGATCCTTTGGCCAAAGAATTATTAGGTGAATTTAACGGAGCGCCTATGGCCAACCAAGGTCTTACCGAAGAACAGGCTAGGGCCGTACTGGAGTACTTTAGAACCTTATAGCTACGAGAACAAATTGTATAACCACTAAAATTTACAGAATGAAAAAGTATAGCCATTTCTCAACAACCTTATTGGTGCTGACGCTGATATTTTCCAGTTGTGGAAACCAAGGGAAAGGCAATAGTGCCTCCAGTGGGGCCCTTAGTTCGAACAATGCCGAAAAAGTGTATGTAGCCCCGGGAGAACATGATGATTTTTATGCCTTTATGTCGGGTGGTTACAGTGGTAACCTTACCGTATACGGCTTGCCTTCTGGGCGAATGTTCAAAGAAATTCCGGTTTTTTCACAATTTGCGACTTCCGGTTATGGGTATTCGGAAGAAACCAAGCCAATGTTGAACACTTCTTTCGGTTTTGTTCCATGGGATGATTCACACCACCCCGATATAAGCCAAACGAACGGTGAATTGGATGGAAGATGGATATTTATCAACGGAAATAATACACCCAGAATTGCACGTATAAGCTTGACTACTTTTGAGACTGAGGAAATTATTGAAGTACCCAATAGTGCGGGTAACCACAGTTCATCCTTTATTACGGAAAACACGGAGTATGTAGTGGCAGGAACCCGCTTCTCTGTGCCTGTTCCACAACAAGATATGCCCATTAAGGAGTACAAGGGCAACTTTAAGGGTGCTTTGAGTTTTATTTCTGTGGATCCCGAACATGGTCATATGAGTTTAGAGTTTCAGATATTAATGCCGGGGTTCAACTATGACCTTTCGCATCCTGGTAGGGGAAAATCACACGGCTGGTTCTTTTTTACCACGTATAATACCGAAGAAGCGAACTCCCTTTTGGAGGTCAACGCCTCCCAAAACGATAAGGACTTTATCGCTGCGATCAACTGGAAGAAAATTGAGGAATATGTAAACGCTGGCGGAGGCACGAAAATGCCTGCCAATTATGCGCACAACGTATATGACGAAGGGACCCATACGGCGACTTCGACCATGAAAAAGGAAGTGTTGACCGTAGATCCGACAAAAATACCTGGAGCCGTATATTTCTTGCCTACTCCTAAGTCACCACATGGTTGTGATGTAGATCCGACAGGACAATATATTATCGGTAACGGAAAACTTTCCGCCGATTTGACCGTACACTCTTTCGACAAGATGTTGGCCGCTATCGAAGGAAAAAAATTCGATGGGGAAGCGTACGGCATTCCTATCCTGAAATTTGAGGATGTACTGGCAGGTCAGGTCAAAAGTGGAGGCCTCGGCCCCCTACACACCGAGTTTGATGGACAGGGTAATGCCTTTACCACTTTCTTTATTTCTTCGGAAGTAGTAAAGTGGAAATTGGGTACTTGGGAGGTTATCGATAGAAAGCCTACCTATTATTCAGTGGGTCACTTGATGATTCCTGGAGGAAATTCTAGAAAGCCTTTCGGCAAGTACGTAGTCGCCATGAACAAGATAACCAAGGACCGCTATCTGCCCACCGGGCCCGAAATGGAACACTCCGCCCAGTTGTACGATATTTCAGGAGACAAAATGGAGCTGATCTATGATTTCCCAACACACGGCGAACCACATTATGCCGCAGGTTGCCCGGCAGAACTTTTGGCTCCGAAATCGAAAAAAATCTATCGATTGGACGAGAACAAGCACCCCTTTGGAATAACCACGCCAACCGACGCCAAGGTAGTACGGGAGGGTAACGAGGTACATGTTTATATGTCCACCATACGAAGTCATTTTACGCCCGATAATATTGAGGGAATCAAGGTAGGCGACAAAGTGTACTTCCATATTACAAACCACGAGCAAGATTTTGATGTGCCACACGGATTTGCGATAATCGGTCAGAACACATCAGAGTTATTGATTATGCCGGGGCAGACCAAGACATCCGTTTGGGAACCCAAGCAAGTCGGTGTATGGCCCTTCTATTGTACCGATTTCTGTTCGGCACTGCATCAAGAAATGCAGGGGTATGTAAGAGTATCGCCAGCCAATTCAAAGATTGAGATTTCTTGGTCCTTGGGCGAGTAAAATTATTAACACTAACTCCTTTCTTTCAAACGGAAAAGCGGGTCGTATTGCAAGATCGCCCCGCTTTTTTAAAATGAAATGCACTGGCAACGAACACTCCGGTTTATTTGCTAAAAATAACGAGAAATGAAAAAAGCAAGTATTTTAATGATAATAGGCCCATTATTTCTCTTGGGGTTGTTTGCTTTCCCGTTATGGAATATTATGTTGGGGGCACCACAATATCCGGATCCATTGGGTATGAATATTCATATTTCTGGGATACATGGGGTGTCAGAGTTCGATTTACAGAATATTGACGGACTCAACCATTACATCGGCATGAAAACCATACCGAAGGCAGGAGAAATGTGGGAGTTTGATATCTTCCCCATGGTCATTATCGGAATGGTATCTCTTGGGGTGCTTATTGGAATACTGGGCTTTTTTGATAAAGTTAAATATACGTGGTTTCTGGGGTGGTTCGTGTTGATGTCCATATTAGGTGTTTTGGGAATGTATGATTTTAACGCCTGGCTTACCGACTATGGCTCAAATCTAGATCCCAATGCAATTATAAAAGTGACGAATCTTGATGGAACTCCCATGACCTATAAACCACCTTTATTGGGGCACCAAAAAATGTTAAACTTTGACGTGACCTCGTTACCTTCCACGGGAGCGTGGATGATGTTTGTCGGTATGATGATGACAGCTCTAGCTTTTTTAATAGGAAGGACAAGTAGTAGATCTTCCATAAAGGAAGAAACCGTAAAATGGCCAAAAGGTGAATTTCTTGAAACGGAAAACTAGCGACTGGCCTCAAAAGCAAATTCAGAAGTCGAACGAACAACTAAAATAAAGGATCAGATGAAAGGTTATTTTGTATTTCTGTTCATGCCGCTACTAGTTTTTATATCATGCAGTGTAAAACCTGAACCTATCGACTATGGTAGTGACGGTTGTCATTTCTGTAGCATGACCATTGTTGATCAGCAACATGCAGCGCAAATTGTGACCTCAAAAGGCAAAGCTTTTAAGTTTGATGCCGCGGAATGTATGATGAATTATTTGCGGGATATGAACACTGCCGATGTGGCGCTGTATTTAACCAATACCTATCATCGACCGGGCGAATTGACAGATGCCATTAAGGCTACCTATTTGATAAGCGAAAATATTCCAAGTCCGATGGGAGAGTTTTTAACAGCCTTCGACTCTGAAGAAGCGGCAAAAAATGTACAATTGGAAAGCCAAGGGAAACTATTTACTTGGCAAGAACTTAAAAATAAATTTGATACAAAAACCAAATAGAATGTACGCAGTAAATAATACGATAGCATCACAATCCTTTGACAAGCTTCAGGTTCAAAAACTTGTAAAGTCCGATGTCTTTGAAATTTTAACCATTAGCCTTGAGGCGGAATCCATTTTTCCTGAACATACTTCTCCCACGGATGCCCATTTAATTGTTCTTCAGGGCGATATTCTTTTCCATATTAACGAGAAGGTTTTTCGAATAAAGACGCAAGAGCATTTTAGTTTCCCTAAAGAGGTTTCGCATTGGGTCGAGGCGAATGAGAATTCAAAATTTTTGATTATCAGATAATGACATTTCGAAGCCCAATATATCTGATACTATTGTTGCTGCTTATTAGTGAAAGTCTATTCGCTAAAGCCCTAATTGTTTGTCCTTCTTGCGAGATAAAATCAATTAAAGAGGGCATTGCCTTAGCCGCAGATTTTGATACCCTTCTGATCAAAAAAGGGCGGTATCACGAATTTAATATTCAGATAACGAAACCATTATCCCTTATCGGGGAAGATTATCCTATTGTCGATGGGGAAGATAACGGTGAAATCATAACCGTTCAAGCGGATAACGTAACCATTGACGGACTCTTTATTATCAATGTAGGAACAAGTTATACCGCTGATTACGCCGCCATACGGGTGGTAGAGAGTGAAAATTTTGTGATACAGAACGTGGTGCTGGAAAAACTTTTTTTTGGCATCTATTTAGAGAAATCGAAAAATGGGAGGGTATACCATAATAAAATTATCGGAGATGCCGTAGACGAATATAATTCTGGGAACGGCATACAACTCTGGTATTCAAAGAATATCGAAGTTGAGCAGAATATTGTTCAACATGTTCGCGATGGTATTTACCTAGAGTTTTCAGACAATATTACCATAGCAGACAACACCAGTGCCAATAATCTACGGTACGGTCTTCATTTTATGTTTTCTAACGATGATGTGTATACGAACAACACTTTTGAGAATAATGGGGCGGGGGTAGCCGTCATGTTCTCTAAACGGATAAAAATGCATGGAAACACCTTCCAAAAGAATTGGGGTACAGCGGCTTTTGGTATGCTTTTAAAAGAAATTAACGACGCTGAAATTAGTGGAAATACTTTTGCCGAGAATACTGTCGGTATCAATATCGAAGGATCAAACCGTATAATCTACAAAAACAATGATTTTATTAATAACGGATGGGCTATTAAAGTGCGCGGGGCTTGTTATGCCAATTCATTCGTAAAGAATAACTTTTTATACAACTCCTTTGATATCTCGTATAATGGCAACTTGAACGATAATATATTCAATACTAATTTTTGGAGTGATTATACAGGTTACGATCTTGATAAGAATGGAATTGGTGATGTGCCTTACCGTCCAGTAAAACTGTTTTCATATATCGTAAACAGAACACCGGAAACCATAGTGCTGCTCAGAAGCCTATTCATGGATATTATTGATTTTTCGGAAAAGGTGTCTCCTGTTTTTACACCAGATAATTTGTTGGACGTAAATCCGCTAATGAAAAAATCCAAATGATACAAATAGCGCATTTATATAAAAAATTCGGAAAAAACCATGTATTGAGAGGTCTGGATCTGCATATGGGGCCAAGTGGTATTTTTGCTATTCTTGGTCCGAACGGTTCAGGGAAAACGACCTTGATTAAGGCAATATTAGGGATGGTCGTACCAGACAAGGGTGTAATTTCTGTTTTGGGAAAACCCATAAAAAACAAATGGAGGTACCGACAAGAAATCGAGTACTTGCCCCAAATCGCAAATTTCCCTGGAAACCTTAGGGTAAAGGAAATCATTAGAATGGTTAAAGACCTACGACAAGAGCCCAGCGACGCGGAACGTTTGATAACCTTATTCTCTCTCGAGCCCTTTCTTGACAAGAAATTAAGCACACTTTCAGGGGGTACCAAACAAAAGGTAAATATTGTTTTAACCTTAATGTTCGATAGTCCACTTATCATTTTAGATGAACCTACAACAGGGTTGGATCCCCTTGCCCTAATTCACCTAAAACAATTGATATACGAAGAAAGGGCGAAAGGTAAGACGATTCTGGTTACTTCCCATATCATGGGTTTTGTAGAAGAAGTGGCCGATGAGATTGTATATCTTTTGGAAGGAAAAATTTACTTCAAAGGAGGTATTCCTGACTTGAAAATAAAAACCGGGCAGCAAGATTTTGAACATGCCATAGCGGCCATAGCCATAACCACCACCGATGCTTAAGATACTTAAATATAGTTTTTATGATTTAATGCGCAGTCGCTGGAGCTATGTATATTTTCTTTTTTACTTGGCATTGGGCTTCGTGTTGTTGTTTTTGAACCAAGATCTTTCAAAAGCGGTCATTACCCTAATGAACGTTATTATTGTTTTAGTACCGTTGATAGGCACCATTTTTGGGGTGATGTATTTTTATAATTCCAAAGAATTTACCGAATTGTTATTGGCCCAGCCCATTAGACGTTCCTCCATCTTTTTAGGGCAATATTTCGGAGTAGCCGGTTCACTTACGCTAAGTTTGGTACTTGGACTGGCCATTCCGTTTGCACTATATGGACTTTTTAAAAGCGATGCCATTTGGGATTTTTCCCTCCTTTTGGTCACAGGAGGCTTTTTGACTATGATATTTACCGCATTGTCATTCAATATTGCGCTGTCGAACGAAAACAAGATTAAAGGCTTTGGTTATGCTGTACTTTTGTGGTTATTTTTAGCCGTTATCTACGATGGACTTTTTCTTATGTCGTTAATCGTTTACGAAGAGTATCCTTTAGACACTTTTTCCTTAGTAGCGACCATGTTTAATCCCATTGATCTGTCGCGGACGCTTATCCTTTTAAAATTAGACATTTCTGCACTCTTAGGGTATACAGGAGCGGTTTTCAAGCAATTTTTTGGAACTGATCAAGGGTTGCTGATCTCTATTCTGATGTTAGTAATTTGGACCGCTTTGCCTATTTGGCGACTGGTAATTGTATCGAAGAAAAAAGATTTTTAGCATTGGTATTTCTCCCCTACGTTCAAAGTAGGGGAGAAATACTCAATTCAAATTCGGCAGCGCACAGGCTATCCGTATTTTGAGGCGCCGAAATCGGTACAGCTTAAACAAGGTTCGAGAATTGCTCTAGTTGTAATTAGCTTTTTTGGTCTTTCTTTTTTTCTGTCGGAGATGGTACATGGGAAGATGAGGTCAGATAGCCTTCATTTCTACCGCTGTTTTATAATTATGTCGATGCATGTTCAAGGGCTTCGATTTCCGTGATCAACTTCGCCAAAACATCTTTGCCGCATTCAAAATCATATAGAATTTTTGCCTTAGACGATTTGAACCCCTCAGAATTGATGAAAAGCACTTTGTAATAAGCTATTCCCTCATTAAGATTGTTTGCAAATTTCAGTAAATACTGTTTTTGTTTTCGGGTAACCGATCTTCGAGACTCGGTAATTTGATCTTCTAAATATTTCAAGTATATAGAAAGTTCTTTAATAAACATGTTGGGCCTATCGGATCGGTTAATTAGATTGGCCCTTCCATAAATATGGTCGGTCATTTCTGAAAGGGAGGCGATCTTTGAAAAATAGGCCATATTCGGCCCGGGACAGATCGAAACGCCTTCGCCCTCGGTTTTTGTGTCCAATCCATAGACCAATAGGGCCGAGGTGCCCAGCCCTACGCAGGTGCATGACTTTTCAGTAATTTGGGTGTATCGCAATTGATATTCTTCCGAGGAAATGGATTCTTTGTTCAGTTCTAGTAATTTTAAATGTTGGTACTGCCGCGACGCTGTACAAAGGCCTTCATCTTTATACTCTTTGTTCAGGGCGACGAATTTTTTGGGGCAGGCACTTCCGGGCCTACCTTTGGCCAGATTCTTCGCTTTTTCCAAATCTTTGGTATTTCCCTTTAAGCTGTGGAAGGGAATACCCAGAGGCGAAATATTACTTAAATAAAGATCATCTTCTTTAGCGGCCACGAGTTTATTCAAGGTTGTTTTATCTACGGTTGAAACTTCAGGAACTAATAAAAATGGCGTGCCCCAGCCTACAGAATCGACTTGGTAATGATTTATAAGAAACTCGTGTTCTTCGCAAGTCCCCACACCACCTTGTGCCGAAATTTTTAACGGTAGAGACCTTTTGGGAACCGGTCGATCTTTCTGCTCCAACGCCGTAATCATCAAGTCGTGGATCTGGGTTGTCAATTCTTCTTTATTACTTTTAAACTGCTCCAATATTGGGCCCATCAGATAGCCATCGGTGGCAAAAGCATGACCACCACAGTTGAGTCCTGATTCGATGCGGTACTCCGACACCCAAATACCTTTTTTGGCCAAAAATTTTCCTTGAATCAAGGCAGATCGGTAATCACTGACCTTTAAAACAAGCTTCTTTTTTAAGTTTCCGTTGCTATCGGGATAAAAGTCATCGAATTGCTCCAAATAACTATACAGTCTAGGATTCATTCCAGCGGAAAGAATTACGGAAGAATTCAAGCCACTATTCATAAAGCCCCGTAGCGCAGCATGCGCATCGTTAAATTCTGTTGATAGTTTTTCCTTTTTGATATAATTTTCCTTGTCGACCTTGGTCATGATGTTGACATCGATACTACCCATGGGCATGCGCGATCTGATCCAAGTTCCAATTTCCTCGAGATTAAGACAATCTTTGGTCAACTGCTCGAATTCTTGTTTAAGGGCAGCGGTATCTGGTAGCTTTCCGAAATATTCCTTGATATCGTTCGTTGTTGCGGTTGTGGTATTTTTGAAATCTTCGAATTTCTTTAGGGCAAGTTCTTGAATTAGGTTGAGATACGACGTAATTCGTTTCGCCCTGAAGTCTTCCATTTTATCCGTTATTTCGGTGTACGGAATTTCAAATTTTCCACAATACATTTTCCGCAGCTTTTCCAAAAGAATGTCGTCGACCAAAGAAATGACAGAGTCGATTCCGAATTGCGAAACTTTTAAAGGAGTATCTATTGTAAAACCTATTCCCATTACGGGGATGTGAAAGGAGTGTTCGTTTGTCATTCTTTATCGATTAAATTATATAACGTGTGTTTGTCCATTTAATAGTAGATACAGGGCCGATTTAACCGAATCTCGCAAATGGTAGAAGGCAACACTTGCAACATTGCTTTCCATTTTTACCGATGAATTTTCTTTTTTCAATTCAAAATAAACGGGTGGCAATACGTTTACTTTGAACAGATCAAGAAAAAGGGTGTTTAAGCCGGATCGGTATTCCATGCCCGCGCGAAGTTCCACAGCTATAGGTAACTGTGCTTTGACTTGAGGGAGTGATAAGATACAGAAAGGGAAAGCTATTATTTTGACTTGTTCCATTTGAATCATCCGGAAGTTTGGTATACAAAATACTGCTTAAAAAAACGCTTAAAAAATGATATTTGTCAGGTTATTTGAGCGCATCCACTATCGTTTCATCCCCCTGTTTTCTTAAATTGCGGTACTAAATGATAAACTTAACACCTCATACAAAAGCAGCTTTTGCCTATTTTATTTTTGCGGCAGTATTGGGTGTGGTATTGCGTTCTTTTCATTCGGTAGACTTGGCTATCAACTACAAGTTCTTTGTTCATACCCATTCCCATATTGCCTTGCTGGGTTGGGTGTATGTGGCTTTGACCATATTGTTGTATAAATTATTTGTGCAAGATGCGATTGTCGATAAAAAATACCGTTATCTCTTTTGGTTCACCCAATTGACATTGCTGGGCATGTTACTGACCTTTCCCTTTCAAGGGTATGCCCTAATCTCTATTTTGTTTTCGACGTTGTTTCTTTTTGCTTCATATTGGTTTTTTTGGTTTTTTCGCAAACATGTAAAAGGGGAATTCAGAAAGACTAAGGCTTACAAATGTGTGAATGCCGCATTATGGTATTTGATAATTTCTAGTTTAGGGCCCTGGGCATTGGGAGCGGTTATGAATATTTGGGGACCCGAATCGGTTTGGTATCGGCTGGCCATTTACTTTTATCTTCATTTTTTGTACAACGGGTGGATGTTGATGGCCATTTTCGGACTGTTCTTTCACATGCTCGAACGACACGGAATTCATCCATCGAAAAAGACATTTAAACTATTTTTTAAAAGTATCAATCTCGGAATTTTATTGACCTTTTTTCTGTCAACCTTATTTGCCAAACCTCCACTTGTATTAAATGTGTTGGGTGGGGCAGGGGCCGTGTTACAACTTTTTGCTTTAGCCGTGCTGATTCTTTTTTTTGTGCGTTCGAAAGGGCAATGGGTATCGGTTTTGTCAAATTTTCAAAACCATCTGTTGAAGACTGTGGGGCTTCTTTTGGTACTTAAAATGGCCCTCCAACTTTTGACAGCTTTGCCTTATTTTGCCAATTTAGCGGCTATGTATCTTGATTTTACCATTGGATATTTACATGGAACGTTTCTGGGGGTCGTGAGTATCTCACTGTTCTTGTTCTTCGATTTTTTTAAGTTGATACGGATATCAAAAAAAGGCTATTGGTTATATCTCTTGGGATTTGTGATCACGGAGGCGCTTATTTTTTTAAAAGGAATAGTTTCATGGTTGCGTCTATCACTTTTTGATGGTTATTTTGAACTTTTGGCGCTAGGAAGCCTTTTGATTCCACTGAGTTTGCTGCTTATTGTATTCGGGACTCAAAAAGGAAGTCAAGTCTAATCATCCTTTAGTATCCGGATGATACTACCGTTTAATTCGGCGTTTACGGGAATCTGGCAAGCCAGTCGGCTGTTTTCGGTGCGGTTTCCAATTTTTGATAGTCTAAGCAGTTCATCCTTATCCATGTTTTCGGTAATGGAACCCTTTACCAACTCGACATGGCAGGTACCGCACCAGGCCCTGCCTTTACATTCGCCCCAATTCTCGACATATTTGTCAAAAAGTAGTTCCATCAGATTATGATATTCATTGACCTTGAAATCGGCATGGCATTCTTCCCCGAACTCATTGAAATATATAAGACTGTAGCAGCTGTTTGTCATTGAACGAGGTTTCGTTTTTTTCTTGGTTGTTCTTTAAAATAAACTGCAAATGATCACAAGAATATTGAACGATACGCTCAGTAGCAATAGGTTGAATACAACCTTTGGTTTCAGTTGTGCCAGTACCGCGCCGTTATAGGCCATACACAAAATGGTGACTAAAAAAAGTAAGGTCAGCATGGCTGCTGTTTGAATGTCGCTCATCAATAATAGCATTGCGGCTATAGAACCGATGCAACTTTGGCCGATGATTGCAATAGTGGCATAGCCCGTTTGTGCTCTTTTGAATTCAGCCAGAAGGTTGGTGTAGTATTTAAAATACTTCACTTTTTTAGAAGTGAATAGGCTCTTATGCCCAGAATGGGTCATCTGAATTGTCTCTGAATTTCTCATCGTTATGTAGTTTTGAAACGGCGCTTAATTGTGCCGTTGTAGCTATTTTTTGAATTTCATTAAAAAGTAGGCGTTCCTCAAAACGTATATGTTTTTCTAGTTCTTCTTCAATACGCTTGATTGATTTATGTATTTCTGGGTCCTCGAACAACCGAATCAATTTGCTGTGTTCTGCAAGGGCTTTTTTGACCAATTCGTTATCCTTACCTAGAATAGGAAACATATAGCGCTCTTCCAACTCGAAATGTGGTACGAGGTGTGTTTTAAAGAACCAATCAGCATAGCGTTTTATTCTGGCTACTTCGATACCTTTTGAAAATCCGGTTCGTATTTTCCAACACAGAAGGAGACCTTGGTGATGATCACGACTGATGCCTTGTAATTCTTTTTTTCTTTTGAGCGGTACGGTTTTTTCCATGATATTGGGTTTTATACCAAAATCGAAAATTCTTTTTCCAATAGCTCCGCTTTTGGGAAAAGTATATTGTTTTCTAAATGGATGTGCCTGTGTAGGTCTTGTTCAAATTCTTGAAGCAAGGAAAACGCTACTTTGTAGGTGTTACAGGCGTCAACCGGAGGCGTATAATTATTACTCAGCGCATCTATTTTTCGAAATCGGTCGCCCTCGGCCTCATGCTCCTCCATCATCATTGCAATCGGGTTTTGAACGGTACCAAAATGGGGTCGATCTAGGTTTGCTCCGCTATGTTTGGCCTTGATCATTTTACGAACAGCCGGAAAAAGAATGAGTTCTTCCTTTTTCATGTGCATGGCCAATTCCCCTGCTGATTTTTCGAAGTGTTCGGTAATCTCGAACAATTCCGGATGTCTTTCCCCGTGTACGCGACATAGTTTGTTAAGATATTGCTTTAAAATGGGAATGCGTTCCTCGACGTAACGATGGTGCCTTTTTTCTATATAATCAGCGAGCAAATCTAAGGGCCAAGATTTGAAATCGATGGTTTCGGCAGTGTCTTGATTCAAGATTGCCTCGATTTCTATTAGTAATTGTTCGGTACTCACATTGCCCTTTTCCGCTATCTCGCTTATGCTTCTGTTTCCCTTACAGCAAAAGTCGATTTTATGATTTTTAAAAACTTGGGCTATTCGGTAGTCTTCAGCTACGATTTGGCCTATATTTTTTTCAAGTATCTTTTCCATAATCTATTTTTTTTTTGATTAATAGCTGTTATTAAAAATAATATCGGATAAAATTATCCTTTATTAAATCAAATTTTTTTTACCTTTTCAGATAGGTCAAGCCAACCTCAAGGCCAGCTGTCATTTCATATAAACTTGTATTTTCAAGCATTTCTTTCAGACCATCACGTATGGCCACGAATTTGTCGTGTACAGGGCAGGGTTTATCGGCATTGCATTCTTTTAACCCGAGGCCACATCCGACATAAATATTATCACCATCGATGGCATAAACAATTTGGCCAAGCGTAATTTTATCTATTTGTTCCTTTTCAATCTGAAAACCGCCTGACGGGCCTTTTACCGAATCGATAATGCGGTTTCTTGACAATTGTTGTAGAATTTTAGCCGTGAATGCTTCGGGAGAATCTATTTTTTTTGCGATATCACGAAGACCGGTCCGTTTCCCATCAAGCGACTGGAGCGCAATGTAGGTGGAAGCTCGTATACCATATTCACATGCTTTTGAAAACATCTCGTGTTGATTAGGATTCAGTAACAAATATAGCGCAAGTTTTAATTCGGACAAAACTATCCGAATTAAATTTTTACTAATTTTCAAAAGATTTTATTTCGTTCTATGCTGAAAAATCTGCATAAATAACATGGTCGACATTTTTTGTGCCCGGTTCTTGGCAATCCAAGCGGTTTCACCTTCGAAAAGTTCGTCTATTGTAGCGAACCAAAGGTTTAACCATAGACCAAAATGTTCCGATGTTATGGTGTGATTCATTTTATCATCGACTTCTTGATGGGCCGTTACGGGGTTACCATAGTATTTGCGTTTGAGAAAAAGTTGCGTTTCCCAGAAATCGATCAGTAGCGTCAAATGGCTTTCCCAATCGGTAATAATACCATTGAATATAGGGCCAAGAACTGTATCAACTCTAATTTTTCCGTAGAACGTTTCTACCAAAAGTTTTACATCGTCTCTATTTTGAATATCTTTCTTATCCATAGAAATTAGTTTAAGCAATTGATTTGCAAATTTGTAATGACTGCTAACCAAGTTTTCGAAAAATTAGGAATAGGTTTTGCAGAGGCATAATCGTGAAATTTTCCGGGCTAAAGTCAGGCAAGTTACTATTTTAAGGTTTTTCGATAAAATAGTAGTAATGATCGCAGTGAGTTTTATATGCCCTGTTCGATAGCCAAGGTTTGTGTCACAAATTGATGTAATTGATGCATTTGGGGTTTGCCTTTGCGTTTTCCAAGTCTTCCGAAAGCATAAAGCACAAACCAAAGTATCGTCATAAAAAACATTAGGCCCAACTGAAGGCCGTAAGGTCGGTTCAATGATGCGCTGGAGTAGGCCCAAACACCTAAAATTATAAAAACTGTGGCCACACCAAAGTGTAGAAACATAAAAAAGGTCCAAAGGGTGGGGTTGGGGCCAAAAATACCGTATAATTTGCAGGTTTTATCATCGACTTCGATAATTTCAAGATGGAGCTGTGGCGACCAGAAATGATTTTTCTCCTTATTAAATTTGATGAAAATATGCTCGTCGATGCGCTTGATTATTAGGGGTTTGTATACCGTATTTTCAAACTTTCCAAGAATCGTTTCTTGGGGTGTAGGTAGTTCAAATTGAAACCTTGGCCTAAGAACGATTTCATTGGGTAGCGATTTCATGAATTCTTATTTCAGTCGTTACATTCCATGGTGCTCGACACCAGTTCGACCACAGGTTTGGGGGATATATAGGGTATTCCTAACCCCAAACCACGTACGATGAAAAGTGCCCCGATAATAATTACAAAAACGGGAATCAACTTTCGTACGTTTTGCCGTGCTACTCCTTTTAAAAGAGAACTAAAATAAACAGCAGTCGTCATTAATGGAATGGTGCCGAGTCCGAACAGCACCATATAAAGTGCGCCCTGTATTGCATTCCCCATGGCAATTGCCCCAAAGAGCGCCATATAAACAAGGCCGCAAGGTAAAAATCCGTTTAAAAAACCGATGGTAAGAAATGTATCAGGGGTCTTCTTTTTGAGTTGTTGGCCCAATCGGCTCTTGATTTTTGCTATAAGCTTATAAAACGGTTGGGAAAGGTTGTATTTACTAAAGGTCTTGTACGGAATAAGGACGACGGCAATCATTAAGGCACCGATTATAATCGACAATTTCTGCTGCATTCCAAAGACATAGAGCCCTTTTCCTAGCATCCCGAATACGAGTCCGATGGTACCGTAAGCCAACAGCCTGCCGAAGTGGTAAACGAAAATCTGCATAAATTTCTTTGCCTCATTGTTCCTTTCCACGGGCAACATAAAGGCAATGGGGCCACACATCCCCACGCAGTGAAGGCTTCCCAATAATCCCATTATGATGGCTGATAGTAACATTGTATCTTTTATTCGAGATTGTTTTTCAACAAGTAACCGTACCTTCCCAGAAAAAATTCGGCATTTATCGATGTAGCTTATACTGCTGGGTCAATGACGGGTTGCTTTGAATTTTTTTAATAGGTCAAACTCTCTTTGTAGAGATATCGTTGGTTACCATATTGCCAAGAAACTTTAATGTCCCAGCGACCATCTAACAAACGTTTGTCAGGTATGAGCAAATGTGAATTGGACAGGCTTACGGGTAAGTCAAAATCCAAGTGTTTATTAGATGGTCTGTAAAGGGACACCGTTCCTTTTATTTTTTTTATATCCAGTTTTTCAGGAAAGTTTAATACAATACCATCGGGCGTTCTTTCCATAGTGATTTTTGCATTTTTGTTGCCGTTATTTTCGGCATCGATTTCTTTCTGATACCCCAATTCGGCCTTATAATAATCTTCCGTTACCAAATCGTGATTTGCCCGATGATCAAGTCCCATCCGTATCACAAAAAATAGAATAAAGCTTATGAACCCTACAAATGCCAAAACGATTCCTGTTCCCCAGTTTATTTTCATAACGAATACTTTTATATTAATACTATTAATCGAAACGTACTTTGTTTTCTCGAATATGAGAAGGAAGACGTCAAATTCTCCATTAGCTTCGAGTCTTTCGAAGCACGATTATTTATAGCTTCTTGGTCCCATAAAAGCGGTGGTGGTGGTTTCTATTAACTCTTCACCACTATAGACTCCGATTTTTATATTGTTCTTATCAGCAGTTAATGCCGAATTGTTGATTTCTACGAAAAGGGTGCCTTCGGCCAATTCTTTTGCGGGTACTATAAAGTCTTTATGGCTTACCAATTTTATGGTTCCTTTATGCGACAAAAGTTTGAAATTGACGTTAGCGACATCTTTTGTGGTTTTGTTGACTAATTTATAGGTGTATACGTTACTGATAATATTATCATCTTTATGCTCATAGAGTTGCCCTGGAAGCCTTAAAATATTGGCCTCAAGATCATTTCTTAAGAAAAGCATTCCGATTAGAATTCCTGTCAGAATGGTTAAAACAGCGGTATACCCCTTTAGACGTGGCGTAAATTTGAACTTTTCCTTTTTTACGATTTCATCTTCGCTGGCATACCGTATCAACCCTTTTGGAAGGTTGACTTTTTCCATGATCGTATCACACTCATCGATACAGGCCGTACAGTTGACACATTCCAATTGTGTTCCGTTTCGAATGTCGATTCCCGTGGGGCATACATTGACACATTGAAAACAATCGATACAATCACCGAAACCTAGTGCTTTTCTGTCTTCGTTTTTTCGCCATTTCTTTCTGCCGTTTTCCGCTTCGCCTCTTTTGTGGTCGTAGGCGACAACAATAGATTTGTTGTCAAGCAGAACACTTTGCATGCGTCCGTAGGGGCAGGCGATGATACATACTTGTTCCCTAAACCAGGCAAATATAAAATAGAACACAGCCGTAAAAATTAATAGTGATACCATGATACTTACATGGCGCATCGGACCTTCCATTATATATTGAAATAGTCGGTCACTGCCAATTAGATAGGCGAGGAAGATATTGGCGATCAAAAACGAAATGATAAAAAAGACCAACCATTTGAGTACACGTTTCCGAATTTTCTCTCCATTCCATTCTTGTCGGTCTAATTTTATCTGCGCGCCTCTGTCCCCATCGATCCAATATTCTATCCTACGGAAAACCATTTCCATAAAGATGGTCTGTGGACACATCCATCCACAAAAAATACGCCCGAAGGCAACGGTAAAAAGGGATACGAAAACAACACCGATGATCATCAAAATGACAAATAGGTAGAAGTCTTGAGGCCAAAAAGGGAGTCCGAAGATATTAAAACGACGTTCCAATACATTGAACATCAAGAACTGGTTGCCGTTGATTTTTACAAATGGAGCTGCAAACAAAAAGGCCAGTAAAAGGTAGCTTACGTACTTTCGGTACCTGTAAAACCTGCCACTGGGTTTTTTAGGATAGACCCAAGCTCTTTTACCTTCTGCGTTGATGGTGCCTATTGAATCTCTAAACTGTTCCTTTTCCTGTGACATCTTCGGTTGCAATACGTTTTGCCCTTCTCGTTATAATAAAATGGCGAACGGGCATCTTAAAGAATTAAAAGCTAGTACATGGTTTCTTATACGCGGTTTCGCCAATTTTAATCGAGGTCGGCTTGAATTTTTCCTTTAGGGTTGGTCTTCCTCAACCCAAATATCACCTTCCGCAGCTTTAGGGTTTGCAGGGGTAGTACCGGTTATATTGGTCAATACATAGCTGGCGACTTGGGCAATTTCCACTGGTTTTAGCGTCTGTTTCCAAGCAATCATGCCTTTGCCGTCTCGACCACCTTCCGATATGGTGTGAAATACATTTTTAATACCACCACCCAAAATCCAATGGTCATCGGTTAAATTAGGACCGATCCCACCACCTCCATCGGCCATGTGACAGGCTATACAATTACTTTCAAAAACGGCTTTACCGGCTTTAAGGTCAGAGGCATCGGCCATGAGTTCAACCGTATTGGCATCAACCAAATCTTTGGCGGTTTTCTTGTAAGCTTCTATTTCAAGTTGGGCTGCGGCTACATCTTGTTCGTATTCCAAATCTTGATCATAGCCTCCGAAAACATGAAAACGGAACATGTATATAAAAGCAAAGACTATCGATGCGTAGAACATGTATACCCACCAAGGGGGCAATTTATTGTTCAATTCGCGTATACCGTCATAGTTATGGTCTAGAATGATTTCTTGCTCTGCTTCCAAGGGCTTGGATCCCAATAATTCCTTATAGGTTTTTTTGGCCCATTTCCATTCCCATGATGCGCCCTTATTTTCTAAATACCGCTTCTTGGCTTCTTCTGAAAGCGTTTGGAACATCACATTCTCAATCGCGTTCAAAATAATTTGTATAATAATCATTAGGAACAGAATGAATACCATGAAAACCTGCAGAAGAGGGTATTCTATGATTGCCGGTTTGTCTCCGGAGTCTATTAAAAGTTCCATCAATCCTAGGATAATAAAGAACGCTAAAGGAATCTTGATCCACCAAGCTGATCCATTTTTCATATTATTTTATTTTACGTTGATAGTTGGTATTCATTTTTTTATATTTTCCTTCTTTGCAAGAAAAATTCACTTGACTTTTGGTATTGGGCCTTAAGGTCTAGGCTGCTTGTCACCTTCCAAGGGTAATTCGCTCATTTCTTTGATATGTGCTTTAGAGGCGGTAAAAACCCACCAGAACAGTACTATGAAAAAGATGAAGAAGATTAACAATGATATCATGGGATAGGTGGCCACTCCTTCAATACTCTCCATATATCCCTTTACAAATTTTAGCATGTCTATTTTTTTAGAAGTTAAATCGGTTTGTGGCTATCAATCCTAGTAGCTTTAAAAGTATTCTCAGTTCGACGCTCCATAACTTTTTACTAATTCCCTGACAAGGTTTCTTCGGTATTCTTAATTTTAATATCGGTACCCAATCGCTGTAAATAGGCGATCAATGCCACGATTTCACGATCTTTCATAGCGATGAATTCTTCACCGTTTTCGGCGGCATATTTTTTATCGGCTTCATAACTTTTAGCAAAATCGGGATCGGTATACAGGTTTTTTTCGATTTGGGCAGCCTGTTCGTTCATACTCGTCTCGGCATTGGCAATATCTTCTTCGGTGTAGGGTACGCCCAAAGACACCATCGTCTCCATTTTTGCCCTTATATCACTTCGGTCGTGAGCATCGCGAATTAACCAGGCGTACGACGGCATAATCGAACCTGCTGAAGTGGTCTGTGGGTCATACATGTGATTGAGATGCCAGTTGTCGGAATATTTACCACCTACTCTTAACAAATCGGGACCGGTACGTTTACTTCCCCAAAGGAAAGGGTGGTCGTAGACAAACTCCCCTGCTTTCGCGTATTCACCATAACGTTCGACTTCACTACGGAATGGCCGTACCATTTGCGAGTGACAACCTACACAACCCTCACGGATATAGAGATCGCGACCTTCCAATTCAAGTGGCGTATACGGTTTCACGCTGGTAATGGTGGGAATGTTCGATTTGACCAATATGGTTGGAACAATTTGAATAACACCTCCAATTAAAATGGCTATCGTGGCCAAAATAGTCAGCTGTATCGGTTTACGTTCTAACCAAGTGTGAAAGGTTTCACCGGCAGTCCTTCTTTTTGATACCCGGGTCAAGGCAGCGGCTTCCGCCAATTCGTCTTCTACTTTGCTTCCAGATTTGATTGTCAAGACAACATTATAAATCATGACACAGGCACCTACGATATACATCGTTCCTCCAATGGCACGCATCCAGTACATGGGCATAATTTCAGTGACGGTCTCTAGAAAGTTACCGTATACTAAAGTGCCATCGGGGTTAAAATCTTTCCACATTAAGGCCTGGGTAAATCCGGCAACGTACATGGGAAGGGCATATAAGATGATCCCCAAGGTGCCGATCCAAAAATGTACATTCGCGAGACCTACCGAGTACAATCGTGTCTTCGTCATTTTGGGTACGAGCCAATAGATCATTCCGAACGTGAGAAATCCGTTCCAAGCCAGGGCCCCTACGTGCACGTGGGCAATAATCCAATCACTAAAGTGAGCAATTGCGTTTACGTTTTTAAGTGATAACATGGGGCCTTCAAAGGTGGCCATACCATAACCGGTAATCGCCACGACCATAAATTTCAGTGTCGGATCCGTCCGTACTTTGTCCCAAGCACCGCGAAGGGTCAGTAGTCCATTGATCATACCGCCCCACGAAGGAGCAAGTAACATAATGGAAAAGGCAACGCCTAAATTCTGAGCCCAATCAGGTAATGCCGAATAGAGTAGGTGATGGGGTCCGGCCCAGATATATATGAAAATTAACGACCAGAAGTGGACGATAGACAGTTTATAGGAATAAACAGGCCTGTTTGCCGCTTTCGGCACAAAATAGTACATCAAACCTAAGAACGGGGTAGTCAAGAAAAATGCCACGGCATTGTGTCCGTACCACCACTGTACCAAAGCATCTTGAACACCGGCATAAACCGAATAGCTTTTCATGGCACTAACGGGAAGTGATAAGCTGTTGAAAATATGAAGCACTGCTACAGTGACAAAGGTTGCCAAATAGAACCAAATGGCAACATATAAATGGCGCTGTCTCCGCTTGATCATTGTGCCGATCAGGTTGGCTCCGAAGGCGACCCAAACAACTGCAATGGCAATATCGATAGGCCACTCGAGCTCTGCATATTCTTTTGAGGAAGTATATCCTAAAGGAAGGGTTATGGCCGCAGCGACAATTATCGCTTGCCAGCCCCAAAAGTTAAAATTACTCAGAAAATCACTGAACATTCGCGCTTTTAGAAGACGTTGGGTGGAATAATAGACACCCGCGAAAATAGCATTACCCACGAAAGCGAATATAACGGCATTGGTGTGCAACGGTCGTAATCGACCAAAACTAAGCCATGAAATACCCTCCATATAATTGGGGAAAATAAACAGGAAGGCTAACATGAGACCGACCGACATTCCGACAATTCCCCAAAACATTGTAGCGTAAAGAAACTTTTTAACAATTTTGTTGTCGTAATAAAACTGCTGTATCTCCATAAGTATTGTTTTTTAATCTAAGGACCTGGAATGTAGCTTATGTTTGTGCTGATTTTAAAAGCCAAATAAGATGTTTGATGGGCTGAACATACACTGTGTTCAACTGCGATAATCAATTGCCTCTTGGCTTCCCATTCCAATTTCCCTTCATTTAGTTGGGTCTATTTGTTACTCGTTTTGTTTTTATTTTGCCGTTCTTCGGAAGGTTTGTCCTCGACCAACTCATCTTCGAACAGCATGCGCACTGAGGGAGTGTATGAATCATCATACTGGCCGTTTTTGACGGATGCGATAAATGCCATAAAAAAGATGACCGCAACAACAAGGCTGATGGCCAATAACACATAAATAACACTCATACCTACCTGAATTCTGGTGTAAAACTACGCCTGCACCAATCGCTATAAAATGACATTTGTCATGTTTCTTTTTTTATTTCAATTTTCTTCCTAACATATTTGTCATCACCGTTGTGAAGACGACAATACTAATGGAACTTAGTGGCATCAAGATTGCGGCTATCACTGGTTGCAACTGCCCCGTTACGGCGAAATAGAGTCCGATTATGTTATATAATAGTGACAGGGCAAAACTCATTTTAACAATCTTAATGGCCTTTTTCGAGGCCAAGATATATTGATACAACCATTTGAATTTCGAGGCATCTAAAATTCCGTCACATGCGGGAGAGAATACATTTACGTTTTCTGAAATGGCTATTCCAACGTTGCTTTGAGCCAAAGCTCCTGCATCGTTCAGACCGTCGCCGACCATTAATACTTTTTTCCCCTGGTTTTGTAACGATTTTATAAAGTCTAGTTTGTCTTCAGGCTTTTGGTTAAAAAATAAAGGGGTGAATTTTGGTAACAACTGCTCTAGCCGAGTTTTCTCCCCTTCATTATCGCCAGAAAGAATGGCCACTTGCAAGGTCTCTGAGATGGCTTTGAATACTTCCGAAATTCCATCTCGGTATTCATTATGAAACACATATTTACCTTTATAGGTATCGTTACTGTTAATATGGACAGATGTGTTCAAAGCCCCTGAATCTTGATGGTAACCTGTGAAATCGGCAGAACCTATTTTGATATGTTCGCCGTCAATACGACCTTCTACACCTTTGCCCAAATGTTCTTCATACTCATCTAAAGTAACAATGTCATGTTCCGCCAACATATTGTAAAGCGTACGACTAAGCGGATGGTTCGACGCCCTAAGGGTGTTTTTTAAAAGAGCTTCCTCTTCTAATGTTAGGGTCATGCCCTGATAACTTGCCGTGCTTTTTTGAGCTGTGGTAATGGTTCCGGTTTTATCAAAAATGGCGGTATCGATTTGAGCGAGTTGTTCTATGGTCTGTGTATTTTTTAGATAGAATTTCTTTCTTCCGAAAATGCGTAGCATGTTGCCCAAAGTAAAAGGTGATGCCAATGCAATAGCACAGGGGCAGGCGATAATCAGTACTGCCGTAAATACATTTAAAGCTTTGCTACTGTCATAGAAGAGCCAAAACGTGGTCGCTGCAAAGGCGACGGACAAAACGGCTATGGTAAAGCGCTTTCCAATACTATCTGTAAGCGTTTGAAACTTGGTAGATTTGTCTTCTTGAAAAACAGCGTTGCTCCATAACTGGGTGAGGTATGATTGGGAAACCGATTTTAAGGTCTCAATTTCAATCGCGTCATTCAATTGCTTGCCACCTGCATAGATTTTTTCACCATACTGTTTAAGTACCGGTTCAGATTCCCCGGTAACGAAACTATAATCGATACGTGCTTTGCCACTGATAAGTATGCCGTCTATGGGGATAAGCTCTTCATTTCTAATCAAAATTCGGTCCCCTTTTTTGAGGTCGTGAACTTGAGTACTTTCTTCTTTTCCTCCAGGTAACATCCGGGTAACGGCAACAGGGAAATACGATTTGTAGTCCCTTTCAAAAGATAAAAAGGAATAGGTTTTTTGTTGAAAGAATTTTCCAAGTAATAAGAAAAACACCAACCCGGTTAAAGAATCGAAGAATCCTGGTCCCCAATTGAAAATGATTTCAACGGTGCTTCTTAAAAATAGCACTAAAATTCCTAAGGCGATTGGTACATCGATATTTAAAAAATTGCTCCGTAAGCCTTTAAATGCCGAAATGAAATAATCGCGACCGGCATAGAAAACCACGGGCAATGAAAAAATAAACATCAACCCTCGAAATACATCTTGATATTGGTTCAGCCAGTATTCACCTCCGGTTGACTTGCTTGTGACCAGGTCAAAATATTCAGGAAAAGAAAGAAACATAACATTCCCGAAAGCGAAGCCGGCCACACCCAATTTGTAGATAAGGCTTCGGTCTGTTTTTTTCTTTTTATTGTCGAAATCATCTAGTGAAATATAGGGCTCATAGCCAATACGGGCCAGAAGAAGAACCAATTCCTTCAGGGAAATTGCGTCGGAGTCATAACTGATTCGTACTGTTTTTTTGGGGAAATCAACCTGTGAACTGATAATCGAGAGATTGAGTTTGTTCAAGTTCTCCAATACCCAAATACACGAACTACAGTGAATGCTTGGAATATAGAGATTGACAATTTGTAGATTCCCATCGCTGAATTCGGTCAACTTTTGAACTATGGCTGAGGTGCCAAGAAAATCGTACTTGTTTTCTACAACTTTCGGAGTAGTACCTGCTGCTGATTGTAAATCGTAATAATAAGACAGGTCATTCGTTGAAAATATCTCATATACGGTTTTGCAGCCGCCACAGCAGAAATTTTTCGTATCGAAAGTAATGGCCGCATTGCCACAATCATCACCACAATGATAACAGTTGATCCTATCCATAAAACATTTGCCTATACCTGTGGCAAAGTTCGTTTAGTGGTAGTATTTATAATATGATTTATGTCATGTTAGAATAAATAATGACCTTGTAGCTTTGCATTTGTAGGCAAAAGCAATAGCAATGGAAAATGGAATTGAATCGCAATGCGAACAATGTATAGTTAGACAGTTCAATTCGCTACGTGCAATGAACAAAGAAGAACTAAAAAAGGTCTCACAAGGTAAAACCACCAAAATAGTCAAAAAGGGAGAAACGATTTTTGAAGAAGGGGAGGCACTCAAAGGCGTTTTTTGCGTACGTAGTGGTGTTTCTAAACTTTCAAAACTGAGCGCTAACGGAAAGGATCAAACGGTTAAGCTTGCTGCAAAAGGTATGGTCATCGGCCAGCGTTCGGTAATCGCTGAAGAGTTGTCAAATTTGAGTGCCACGGCACTAAATGATATGGAGGTATGTTTTATTCCTAAAGAAATTATTGTGAACACCTTAAATACAAATCCAAACTTTACAATGGAGGTGCTTCGACACATGGCGCACGACCTAAAGGAAGCGGATGATGTTATTGTAAATATGTCTCAAAAAACAGTAAAACAGCGGGTAGCGGCCGCATTTCTATATTTGAAAAATAATTTTGGGGAAGACAAAGACGGTTTTTTGCTTTTAACCCTTTCCCGTGATGATATAGCGAATGTCGTTGGCACGGCTACGGAATCATGTATCCGAATTATTTCGGAGTTCAAAAAGACAGGATTATTGAAAAACCACGGCAAGAAAATTGGTATCGTCAATGAAAAAGGACTTCAAGATTTGGCAGAAAGGTATTAACACCGTTCGATTTGAAAATACGGGAGTCGTGCCCGCTTTCCAAGAAATTTTGTTTCATAGTATTTTACTATAATTATTCGGTCTAAATTGGAATAATCAGAAGGTTTTGCCTTTTTGTAAGGGTGCCATATCAGCCTTTCAAAGCTGATATATGTCATAGTTTCAAAGGAAGGCATTCGATAGTTTTACACTTTAAGTCTCAATTGTTGTTTATGAAAAATGTTTTAATTCCCACCGATTTTTCTGAAAATGCATGGAATGCTATCAAATATGCACTGGCATTGTTTGAAGAAGAGAAATGTGTTTTTCATTTACTGAACACCTATACACCAAGTATTTCCAATAGTCGTTTTATGGCATCGTCTATTCAGGGTGGTGTTGTAGATGCAACACACAATAATTCCGTAAAGGGACTGCAAGCGATAGTGAAACAAATCAAAGAAACGCATGATAATCCGAACCATAGCTTTAAAAATATTTCGTCCTTTAGTCTTTTGGTGGATGAAATCAAAGAGATAGTGGCCGCTAAGAAAATCGATTTGGTTATCACCGGAACCAAAGGAGCTTCGAGTTTTGATGAGGTTTTTATGGGAAGCAATACTGTGCGTATCATTAAGTCAATTAAAAATTGTCCTGTTTTGGCAATACCACAGCATTTTAAATTTGAAAGACCTTCAGAAATTGCATTTGCCACCGATTTTAACCGTTTCTATACGGCCTCGGAACTTGAACCCTTAATTGAATTGGCGAAGACCTTTAATGCTGTTGTGCGCATTGTTCATGTACAATACGAGATTAAGGCCTTGACCGAGATTCAGCAGTTTAATTTAAATATGTTGCGTAAATATTTAAAAGGCATCGAACATTACGTGCATACCGTATCTGAACTTAACTCGGTATCAAAAACTTTGGAAGTGTTTACCAATGAACTAGATATACACCTCTTGGCAATGTTGAACTATCAACATAGTTATGTCGAACTTATGACTCGTGAACTCGTTATAAAACGGGTGGCATTTCATACACAAATTCCATTTTTGGTTATTCCCGAATTGGGTATGGGGGCTCCTTCAAGAAAAAAGAATAAGCAAGAAACTTCAGTTCTTAATTGATTCATGAACGCATTGGGTGATCGCTGTAAAAGTCTTCAAAGGTTTTGCTGGTACTGTAATTATCGGTTAATACTTTATAAACCATATAAACAACCATTATTTGCCCCAAAACAGTGATGTAAAACACCCAGTTGGAGGAGAAATCCATTAAAACCATTATTGTTATGGTAACCAATATCAAGGTGGTGACCATCACCCAAAACATCGCCGTATTTTTCATTTTTCTTTTAAAGTTATTAAAACTTTATTGATTTAGCTATTGGTTCGATCAAAGGGGCGACCCACATGTTTACTAGGAAAGTCGTAGGGCGGCGGAAGTATTCCCTATAGGGCACTGTTTCATACGATGTGGGGTAAGCAAAAGAAAGGATTACTTTAAATAGCGCGCGGCAAAGGCTTCTTTATAAGCCCTTCCGATAGGCACGTGCATCTCTTGGTCAAAATAAATACGGTTACCCGATACTTTCATAATACCATGAGTATTCACTATAAAAGATTTATGAATCTGTACGAATTGAACCTCGCTCAAAATTTGGAGCCAATGACGTAATGAATGGGATGTCAGGTGCTTTCTGTCTTTGGTGAAAACTTCAGTATAATCTGCTTCTGATTGAATAAAACGAATGTCATGCACATTGATTTTTAAGTGCTCGTACCCAGATTTAACAAAGAGTATCTCAGGGTTTACTTCCGATATTTGCGTTTCATTTTGTTCGATAGGTACCTTGTTCACGGCTTTTACAAAACGTTCGAATGAAAAGGGCTTCAATAGATAGTCGACCACGTGGTATTCGTAACTTTCCAATGCGTAATCGGAAAAGGCGGTTGTCAAGATAACATGGCGTTTAATGGGCAAGGCCTTCAAAAAATCAATACCTGATATTTTAGGCAGATGGATGTCGAGAAAAATCAGGTCAACAGTTTCCGTTTTTAAAAAATCCATCGCTTTTAAGGCATCTGCAAAAATGCCCTTAAGTTCCAGATTGCCCATATCACCAATGAATTTTTGCAATACACGTTGGGCAGGGGGTTGATCTTCGATAATAATGCATTGTATCATACCGGTCGTACTGTTTTTAATTGTATTTCTAGCTGTACGGAAAAAAGCGAATCAGTTTCTTGAATGGTAAGTTCGTGGGCTTCAGGATAAATGATTTCCAATCGTTTTTTGACATTAAATAGCCCAATACCATGTGACAAATCATCGGTATTGGTTACCGGTCGAAAAGAATTGTCACAGCTGAAATAGAGCTTTCCTTCTTCACTCACCCGAATAGTGATGGCTATCTCAATATCTTCTGACTGACTCGCGGTACTGTGTTTAAATGCATTTTCGATAAACACCATCAAAATAAGGGGGGCAATCTGATGTTCACTTCCAATATTTTCTGTTTTAAAAGTAACCTGGCCACGATCTTCAATCTGTAATTCACTCAATTGTGTAAAATTTTTCAAATGCTCCACTTCTTTGGTCAAGGGAACAAAATCTTCCTTACAATCGTACAACATGTAACGTAAAACTGAGGAAAGTTCTAAAATGATGGAAGGTGTTTTGGGCGAATTATCAATGGCATATGAATAGAGGTTGTTCAAGTTGTTGAACAAAAAGTGGGGATTTATCTGTGATTTTAAGAACTGGAGTTCACTATCTTTTACCGATGCCCTCAGGTCGTCTACTTCATGTTGTTTTTTTGAAGCATCCCAAGCGAACTTGAAGCCGCAGAGTATGGTAATGATCGGCATTACATCTAAAATGCTATAAAATACTCCATGAAAATATTTTCCCCTAGTGTCTGGAAAATAGATTTTTTCGAGTATAAATTCCTCGATACAAATAATGCCCGCTATAACAAGGGCTAAGGTTATAAAAAAGGATGTATATTTTTTTTGGTAGTAGAAGCGGGGCAATAACAAATAATTGATAATAAAGGCGCCGAGGGCATAGTTCGTGAAGAAAATAACTTGATGAAATTGAATCGCCGGACTATGCTTGTCAAAGGAAAAAAAAATAAACAATACCACATGAAGAAGTACTTGAAAGAAGACCTCTTTTGAAACACTACTTAGGTTTTTAAAATATTGAACCATAATTCAAAATTACACTTTTGATTTGAGTAGAATCTTCAAAACCTCTAATCGACATATTTGCAAGGGCGAACGACATTGCTAATGTATTTATATGTAGTGTTTTACAAGATATTGTTGTCGACTTTGAAGTATTTGTGCCTTAAAGGGGGGAGTACTAGTAAAAAGGTTCTAAACCATTGTCGTTGAGGTAGTCATAATTGTCGTTTAAAGAT
The DNA here is from genome assembly GCF_963975415.1 of uncultured Kriegella sp. Taxonomy (NCBI): domain Bacteria; kingdom Pseudomonadati; phylum Bacteroidota; class Flavobacteriia; order Flavobacteriales; family Flavobacteriaceae; genus Kriegella; species uncultured Kriegella sp. The sequence goes on along the minus strand of NZ_CAXBGN010000004.1, from coordinate 497,665 downwards.
TTATTTCATGTAATTATCTTTTTTCCATTAATATAGGTACTACTTTAGTGGTGGCGGAGATTTAGAATTTCAAAGGCCCTGCCTAAATTAATTGGAAACCCAATGCACTAGGATACATTATGAAAAAGGAAGATATCAAACAGGAAGTATTTGATCTTTATGATGACTATGCACACAGTAGAATCAATCGAAGGCAGTTTATCGATAAGTTGTCAGTTTATGCGATTGGTGGACTAACCGTAGCATCGTTGCTCAGTTTTGTCTCACCGGATTATGAGGGAAAAATTCAAATTGAAAAGCAAGATCCCCGGCTGAAATCAGAATTCATCATGTATAGTTCTCCAAAAGGGGGAGGAGAAATCAAAGGATTACTTTCACGGCCGGTAAATGCCCAAGACAAGTTACCGGGTATTATTGTGGTACATGAAAATCGCGGACTGAACCCGCATATCGAAGATGTTGGGCGAAGGGCGGGTCTGGCCGGATTCATTTCTTTGGCTCCAGATGCACTTACTCCGTTGGGAGGGTATCCAGGGAATGATGATGACGGCAGAACTTTGCAAAGGGAACGTGACCGTGATGAAATGCTGGAAGATTTTATTGCCGCTTATGAATACCTTAAGAAACACCCAGAGTGCAGTGGAAAAGTCGGTGTGGTCGGTTTCTGTTTTGGGGGATGGATCTCTAATATGATGGCAGTCAAGGTTGCTGATTTATCTGCTGCTATTCCTTTTTATGGTGGACAACCAACCGAGGACATCGAGAAAATCAACGCCCCGTTGCAGTTGCATTTTGGGGAGTTGGATAAACGGGTCAATGAGGGTTGGCCGGCTTATGAGGCGGCCCTAAAGGCGCACAATAAAGAATATGAAGCTTTTATATATCCCAATGCAAACCATGGTTTTCATAATGATACAACACCCCGTTATGATAAAGAAGCAGCCGAATTGGCCTGGCAACGGACCATTGATTTTTTTAAAGCAAATTTAAGTTGACCCCTAATTTAGGGCAACACTTTTATCCGCATTATACTTTTCGAATAACCGTCAACCATTACGCAATTGAAAAACCTCGTATTTGTTCATAGGCACAGGCGTTAAGATGTATAGGTTTTTCTGAATTTCCATAAAATGGAATAGGGCTGCCCAAACATTTTTTCGATTACTTGCCGTTCATGATATTATTTTTGTCGTTTACAGAAAATTTAGGCTTTCTTTTTTTTGAAAAGTAAATATTTGATATGAAAATTAGTTAAAAATCTATGATTTCTAAAATTACATTTTACGTGCTTTTCATTGTTTGTATTTTCTTTAATACTACAATGGTTTTGGCCCAAGATGCAAACTCGTCAAGCGTCACGATTAAAGGAACTGTGGTAGAAGAAATGAGCGGACAACCAGTAGCTTTCGCTACGGTCGTTGTGGCCGATAGCGAAACTAAAAAACCTATTTCGGGCACGACAACCTTAGACGATGGTAGTTTTACCCTTGAAACCGATGCCGTTGATTTTTACATTGAAATAAGCTTTATTGGATTTCAGAAAAGAACCTTTGGTCGGCCCGTCGCTAAAACCAGTACCATTGATTTGGGTAAGGTCGCACTTGCCGAAGATGCGGAGCAATTACAGGAAGTGGTGGTTCAGGGTGAGGAGTCACGAACCGAATTTAAATTAGATAAACGGGTATTTAATGTCGGAAAGGATCTCAGCAGCACCGGCGCAAGTGCTCTGGAAGTATTGAATAATGTGCCTTCGGTGAATGTAAATATCGAAGGTCAGATAAGCCTGCGGGGTAGCCAGGGCGTTCAAGTTTTAATTAATGGAAAACCTTCTGTGATCGCAAGTGATGGAGGAAATGCCCTAGGCACGATTACGGCTGATATGATCGATAGGGTAGAGGTCATTACCAACCCTTCGGCAAAGTATGATGCAGAAGGCACCTCAGGCATCATCAACATTGTTATTAAAAAGGAAGAACGCAAGGGGTTGAATGGTTCTATTTCAGTGAATGCCGGTGCACCGGAAAATCATAGTGTTGGTGTGAGCCTTAATAGACGTACGGAAAAATTTAATCTCTTTAGTCAAATCGGGGTGGGAATTCGAGAATATCCGGATGATATAGAGAACCGGAACGTAGATCTGGTTAACAATACGAAAATACTTACCAACGGCACCGAATACAGAAATGAAAACTACTATAACTTTGTTCTTGGAACCGATTATTATATTGATCCTACCAATGTATTAACACTTTCGGGGAATTTTGCCCTAGAGTTGGAAGACCAACCTTCCACAACAAATTATATGGCGCTCGATGAGACCAACACAACGACCTCACAATGGGATCGTAATGAGGTTACCGAAGCCACCAACCCGAAATTTCAATATGAATTACAATACAAAAAAGACTTTCAAGGTAATGAAGACCATACCTTACTTTTTAGTGCTTTGGGCAATTTTTTTGGAAAAGATCAATCTTCCGATTTTGTAGATTCGACCATTTCGGGAGAGGACAGGGATTCAGCTCAAAAGACCCGCACCGATTTCAAGGAGTCGGTATTTACGTTTAAACTAGATTACACAAGGCCATTTTCCGAAAAATGGTCCATGGAGACCGGGGCCCAATATGTGCTAAACGATGTTAGCAACGATTATGAAGTAAACAATTTGGTCAGTGGTAATTTTGTCAACGATCCAGGGCTTACAAATACTTTTGAATACGACCAGAAAGTGCTCGGACTTTATACTACGGCCGCTTATGAAGGTGAGAAATGGGGAATAAAGGCAGGGGCCCGCTTAGAAGATACAGACTTGAACACCCTGTTGACCAATACGAACGAGAACAACAATCAAAACTATTTCAATTTATTTCCAAGTGCGCATTCTTCATACAAAGTCAGCGAAAAATTGTCGTTACAGGCAGGGTATTCCAAACGTATCTATCGACCGCGATTGTGGGATCTTAATCCCTTTTTTAATATCAGGAATAATTTTAGCATTCGTCAAGGAAACCCTGATTTATCACCAGAGTTCACTGATTCTTACGAAATAACAAGTATTTTCTTTGTAGGTAAGGCCTCGATGAATTTGGGGGTATACCATCGATATACCACCGATGTAATAGAACGCGTGTCTTTCTTTGAAAACAATGTAAATACGGTCAAGCCTTTGAACATTGGTACCAATAGGTCTACGGGGCTCGAATTCAATTCAAAATACAGCCCCACCAATTGGCTGACCCTCAACGGAGATTTTAATTATAGTCAGTTTACACGTAATGGCTTTTTTGATGAGACCATTTTTGACTTTAGTGCCGACCAGTGGTCAAGTAAATTAATGGCAAAGTTCAAATTACCCGCAGATATTGATTTTGAAACTACAGGAAATTTTCAATCAAGGTACCAGACGGTTCAAAGTGAGGTTAGTGAAAACCTTTTTCTTGATATGGGGTTGAGAAAGAAACTTTTTAATGGGAAGGCTGTTTTGAATTTAAGTGTTAGGGATGCACTGGCCTCCAGAGTGAACGAAAGTCAGATTACCCAGGCAAACTATGAAATTTACAACCGGCGACAACGGGGCAGATTTTTGGCCTTAGGGTTCAGTTATGGATTTGGAAAGGGGGAGGCCATGGAGTTTTCTGGTCAGCGAAGACGATAAAATCAGATTTTAAAATCTCATCGACACTATAGAAGACATTTGTCAAACTAGAAATAGCCCATACAATAAAGAAGAATACCACATACTTTATTCATGTTAAACCGTCGAAAATATCTCACTTCACTGATTGTTTACGTGGCTTATTTAGTAGTTTTATTTTTCTTGATACGATGTGATTTTTAGCGGTACAGCGAATTCACCGACATAAAATCCTTTTATGACATTGGGTCGATTCAAGAAAATATAGCCGCTTATTTACGATAACCTTCATCTAGCACTTAAGAAAAATGAGTCTTGAAAATTTTGATTATTTTTTCTTCGGTCAATGGTTTGGTTTCAAAGCCATTTACATCATCGATTTCTGTCGCGATTTTACGGTCATTCGGATTAAGCGAAGTCGATAGCATAAAAAGTATGGTTTTGGCTTTTTTTAAAGGGTCTAGTTTTTTATAATGTTCTAGAAATTCCCACCCGTTCATCGCAGGCATGTTAATATCTAGAAAAATCAAATCGATGGGTAATTTATCTTTGGTTTCTCTATTGTTAAGAAAATCTAATGCTTCTTGGCCACTGTGAACGGTAATTACTCTTTTCGCACATTCGAGATCTACAATAACTTTTTGATGAATATAGTTTGTAGCCTCATCATCATCGATCAATAAAATGCAGTTTAATTTTTTTGTCATAATTTTTTCTTAGAAATAGTAAAATAAAAAGTACTGCCTACTTTGGGTACGGATTCAACCCAAATTTTACCCCCGTGCATTTCAACAATTTTGCGGCAATGGGCAAGGCCTATGCCGGTACCTTGATACTCACTTCGGTTATGCAACCGTTGAAAAATAGCAAAAATCCTTTCATAGTGTTGCGCGTCTATGCCAATACCATTATCTTTCACTGCAAATTTCCAAAATCGTGGAAGCTTTTCTACCGAAATGGAGATGCAAGGCGACTTGTCTAAGCCATGAAATTTTATAGCATTACTGATCAAGTTTTGAAAAAGCAATCGTAGTTCGGTCTCGTAGCCTTTGACGAGGGGCAAGTCAGCTATCGTTAGAGTTGCTTGGGTTTTACTAATGGCGAGTGAAAGATCTTCTTTAATTCCTTGTATTAGAATATTGCAATCTACATCGGTTACTTTTTTGGCCTCCCCGATTCGACTATAATCCAGCAACCCTTTAATTAACTGGCTCATTCTGGTGGCGCTTTCGTTGATAAACCTTAAATAAGTATTCGAGTTTTCACCTTTTTTTGTTGGATACTCTTTATCAAGTAGTTCTGTAAAACTTCCTAGCGTTCGTAAAGGCTCTTGTAAATCATGTGATGCAATATATACAAATTGCTCTAGCTCTTTATTCTTTAAATTGATTTCTTCAAAATTCTTCTTCAGCGATTCTGCCATGGTATTAAACGATTCACCCAACGAAGCCAATTCGTCCTTTCCTCTAATGGGCACAGCAATATCATAGTTGCCACTACTAATCTTGCGGGCAGAGACTTGTAATATTTGTATGGGTCTAACGATTGAATTGATTGTGCCAGATGAAATGCTGATTCCGATAACGATACCTAACAGACCAAGAAAAAAGATAATACCCGAGAGGTTCTCAAGTTCTTTAGAAAGCGTAGCTTGGTGTTCATCAAAATTGATACTGTATTCTTTGTGCAACAATGCAATATTTTGGTCGATTTGTTGAGATAAATCCGATAGATCTAGATTGGCCTTTTGGGCTACATCAGCTACTGTCTGAGGATTATCATAATCAGCTCTGGTCATTAAAAGGTTGTTGATGTATTTTACAATATTGATGGAGCTGTCGGTAAGAACGACCAGATTATTCGCGATTTGTATTTTTCTATCATTTCGAGATAGAGCTTGTTTCAATAAATTAACCTTGGTCTTAAAATGAGGCAATTCTACTTCGGTAATCGCTTTTATACGGTTGTTATATTGCTCATCGGTCTGCCGAAGAATTTTATTTATAGTAAGTAACAATAGTTCTCTGTTGACCTCTTGATATTCATTTAATAAGGTTAATGTGGGTCCGATTTCCAATTTTAATTTTTCATAAGTGGCCGTAGACTGTCTCGAAACAATTTGAGTCAAGATAATGTTGACCAACAAAACGAATATCAGTGTTCCGAAACCTAAAAAAAGTTTATTTCTAATTGATCTCACAATAGTTTTTTAATTATCTTCTAACTTTAGAAAGTTTTCCTTTAGAGGTGTATCGGTATAAAGAAAAGTATATGCCTTTTGAAGCTCCATTTTCCGATATTGAAATATTTCCGCAAACACCTTGATAATAACTGATATCGAACAACCGCTTTCGAAGCCAATCATCAAACTGCTCTTTTTTATTCTTTCCATCCTCCATTGTCCTAATTTCCCCTAACACCATATTCATTGCATCATAGGCCTGCATGGCGGGCCATACAGAAACCGGTTGGTGGCCATATTTATCTTCATAATGGGTAAGAAATTCGGTCGCTAGAACATAGTTGCCATCGGCTGGAGTAAAAAAGGTGCACTCGGTGCCTATTATGGCTCCCCTAGAGTTGGTAAAGTACTCGGGGTCTAGTAATACAGTAGATCCAAAAAATGGCGCTTTAATACCCATGTCACGAGCTTGTTTCATGGCAAAGCCGAATTCTTTATATCCAAAAAAAACATAAGCATCAAACCCAGCTTTCATTGCGGCTTTTAGTTCATGTTTAAAGTCAACGGTATTTTTGTCAACGATGATTACCTCATTTTCGATGGCTGCCTGATCTAACAATCTTTTACAAGATGTGGTTGCCCGAGTCATAAAATCGTTTGGATAATGAATAATCAAGACTTTTTTTAAGCCCAGTTCTATGACTCTTACAGCAATCAGTTCGTTGGCCTCTTCTGTAGATTTGGCGATTTTAAATGTGTTATGGTTCAAGCTAGACAGTAAGGCGTCATTATTAAGCGGGTTTATTAAAATCACTTGATCTTTTAAGATTGCATCTTGTAAGGCAATCGTGCCATCGGTGTTGCTAACATAGACTATATCTATGTCATGTTCTTTTCGCAGTTTATGGTATGCCGGTAGTGCTTTGTCTTTTTCCCACTGATCATCCTCTACAAATAGGTTTACTTTTGGGGAATTGTTGCTTCTCGAGGCATTATATTGATTAACGGCCAATTGCAAGGCATTTGATGGTCCGATACCTAAATCGGTGGCACGTTTAGATAATGGACCGATATAGCCAATGTTTACTTCTTCGGATTTCGAATTTGTACACCCAAATAGGCAAGCCAAAACGGTGAAAAAGACCAACAACCTTAAGCTCATATGCCCATTTCCAATATTTCTTATTATTACAGTCAATGTCTCTTATTTAAAGTCGTTACAATACTAACCCATGATTTTGAATTTTCCTTAGAAAATTATTTTATATTCCAACCCATACCCCAAACCATAACTGTCTTCAGTAAAAAAATCGTTGATTCTATACTCTAAGATAGCATATAATTCATCAATAATCCTTAGTCCTAGTTGATGTTCGGTAACCCATTTGAAAGATAGACCACCTCGTCCGTCGTACTGAAAATTCTGATCAATGAACCCACCGATATAAATTCGCCTGTCAAGTGCTTTAGGAGCAATATTTATTTTATAAACATGTTCAATAATCGTCATATATTTTGGGATGGCATTTCTTCTGAACTGAATAAACATGGGGTTAATGGAATATGAGGAATTTAGCTTCTTAAAAAATGAAAATAGTTTCTTAGCGGCATGAGCCCTCCATCGGAATCCTAAACGAAAATCATCATTGTCATCTCCACCTCGCATAACATATTGTAAAGTAAGATCTATGGGTTTGCTTTTATGAAGCGCCCAGCGTACATTATGTTCGGCATAAACAGAATTTAAATCAAAAGATTCGTTTGAACTTTGATAGTTGGTCAAAGAGAAATATTGGAACCGCTTGGGTAGATTGGCCAATATGTTATAGGTCAACACGCTGAATTCTCGGGTGTCATAATAGAAATTAAAATCAACGAATCCTGAAAGATGGGGTGGTGATTTTTTTTCTGTTTGGCAAATGGCTGTTGAGGAGGGCAGACCAAAAAGAAAAAGAAAAAAAATACCACTAATAGAACTTCTCATTTTTGAATTGTTACATAGCTCTTTATGTGAGCTTATCATTTCCGTTCAATGAACTGAAAAGTTTTACCTTATTCTTTATGGCAAAACGAAAGCCTTTTGACCAGAACAAATATTTTGTTTTTTTATCATCTTTTATTTTGCAAGCGGTTTATAGCATTTTAATAAAATGATTTGTCAAATTTTTCAAGCATGTAATGAATATGAAAAATGAATGACTTAATAATAAAGAAAATTCTTCATTATTATTGTGTTTGGTAACAAAAATAGTGCTGAATTAGATTGTTTTTTATTTAATTTATACTTGTTTAAAGTTTTGTAAATCAGTTATATGTAAATGTACTTGTTGTTTTTTTATGTATAAGATGTAACCTGACTTGTTAATACTTTTTGAAAACCATAAAAGTAACCTTATTCTTACTTTTATGTTGTTTTTTTAAGAAAATCGAATACCTTTTGACGACACTAAATTGCCGTTGGTCTAAACTATTTGGTATCCTGACGTTTTATGTAAGATAATGATGACTAAAAGTATAACTTTGATGAAACAGGAAAAACCTTACATAGTTTATACTTGAGTATAATATTTCAATTTTTTTGCACTTGCTCTTAAAAAAATAGCCTATGATGAATAGTAAGTTATACGACCGAACCAAAGTGCTTTTAATAGAGGATGATCTGATCTCTAGTTCATTGGCATTGATAGGACTCACTCAATTAGGTATAACAAAAGTTGAGGCAGTGCAAAACGGATTAATGGCCATAGAGTATCTTGACAATAACTTTCCTGATCTTATATTTTTAGATATCAACATGCCAGAGATGAATGGTTTTGAATTTTTAAATTTTATTGAGAATAATAATTTTATTCCCAATTCATCAATAGCTATGCTAACATCTTCTATATACACAAGTGATAAAATGCAAGCGCTGCAGTTTTCAAGTGTCATAGACTATATTGAAAAACCTATTAATATAAGAAAGCTAGAAATGGCACTCCTTAGAATGACTAACCATAAAAAGTCGACCATAACGGCCTAGTTCGAGAGACCTGATATTTGTAGTAGTCATAAATAAACAAATTATCTCTATTGAGTTTTAAAATTTCAAAATTTTTCCTTCACGAACTTCCTATATATTCTCAGAATAGATTGCAATATTTGCATGATTTTTCCTAATATTGAAACAGATTAAGAGGTACTTTAAATTGTTTTAGGATGATTTTGTGAATTGTTGGCGCTGTAGAACGGACCGAATAAAAAGTAAACATGGTGGAAATACCCAATCTTAATTATGTCGACGGCCTTTCAAAAGGGGATCGATCGTTCACAAAAAAAATTATAAGTATAGTCGCCCGGGAACTTCCTGTTGAAATAAAAACCTATCAACTAGAGCTGGAAAAGAAAGATTATTCAAAAACAGCGGATACCGTACATAAGCTAAAGCACAAAATACGTATTTTAGGCTTGGAAAAAAGTTATGGAATTGCAGAGGAATATGAGCTAAATTTAAGAAAGGGCAATCTTGATTTGAAATCTGTTTTTGAGGAAACATTAGAGACCATGTTGTTTTTTGTTCGTAAAAAAAATCAAGAATTATGAATTGTATTGTTGTTGATGATGATGAAACGTTCAGGGCAATTTTTGAACAGCTGGTTGATAATAACCCAAGCGTGAAAATACAGGGGAGTTTTTCAAGTGCCATAGAGGCTATCAAATATCTTAATTTTAATGAGGTAGACCTGATTTTTCTTGATATTCACATGCCCGACTTCGATGGTTTTGATTTCATTAGAACTATAAAGAATCCGCCGAATATCATTTTGACAACGGCCGATAAGAACTTTGCGCTCGAGGCCTTTGAATATGAGTGTATTATCGATTATTTTGTAAAGCCGGTTACACAAGAGCGCTTTGATAAAGGGATAGTTAAGGCCGTATCTTTATTTAAAGAGTCGGCAGTTACTTATAAGAATCCGGTTCCTGACGAGTCGGTAAACGATTTATATATAAATATTGACCGTAGACTTATCAAAATAGATATTCCTACGATAAGCATTATCGAGGCTAGAGGTGATTATATTTATTTGAAAACCGATACCAAAAACTATACAGTTCATTCTACATTAAAAAAGATAGTAGATAAACTTCCTAAAGAAATTTTTTTAAAAGCTCACCGTTCTTTTGTAATCAATACAAAGAAGATAATCGACATACAAGATAATAGTGTATTGATAGGAAAGGACGTAATTCCCGTAAGTCGCTCCAACAGATCTGAATTGATGCGTCGCTTAAACCTGCTCTAAGGTAAGTTTCGTCCAGGTGCCTCCTTCTTTTTACATTTTGGCTAATAAATAAAGCGCTAGTTCTTCCTTGAATTACTAATGGTGTATGGCATTCCGGTGCCTCCGCACTAATTTCTTCCAACTAGCGATCAATAGTGGGTCAATTTCTCTTAATTAATCACTTTTAAGCATCTTGAAAAGCCATTGTTTGCATTTGTATTGAAGTATTCGGTGGCCCACCCATTTTAAAGTAAGAAAAATCCTATTCAACTACAGTAACTGGTGATCCATCGAAAATCTCCCGAATTATCTTGATATCCGTCTTAACTTTACAGCATTGTTAAACCCCAAATCTTTTAATAATGAAAAATATAAAATTTATTGTTCCTTCGGTTGCATTTCTGACGGCTATAGTTTGTCTTATTGCTTGTTTATTATTTGTTTTTGATACTATGTCTGCAACCACAGGTGATTTAGCATATATGCATTAGTGATGGGTTCTTGATTTTTATTGCGGACAATAGATTTCACGCTTTAATTCAATGTAGTTGCAAGATTCCAAAATTTGAATGGTAGCGTTGCCCCACAAATGTTACGGACACGAATAAGACGGCTCTAACCCTTTCTTTCCACAGTTAGAATTCAATATTATAAAAATTTAGTTTTCCAAATTAACCTTTAAAACATATACCATGAACACATTACAAAACATAAAAGAGATTTACCATGAAGGATTTAAAAATTTAGGCAGCATGATTGTAAAAAACTATTTCAAGGCGTTCGCCTGGTTTGGTTTCGCCATGTATGCTGTAGTGCTTTACGCATTCGTATTTCGGGTAGCGACCGGATTTTCCTTTGATTAGGGCTCCATACTTTTAGTTATATTTCGAGAGAAACCCGAAGGTTCAACCTTCGGGTTTTTTATTTTGGCTCTATAAATATGACAGGTTTTTAAACAAAGGAAAAAAGGTTAACGGGAGAAGGATTTGTTTGAGCTCCCCAATTTTGATTATGGATGTAAAAAGAAAATCGATAGTAAAGCTGATCGGGTTTGAACCGAAAGTGCTATCGTTCTTACAGGTCGTTTTACTGAGTCTGAACAAGTAAGTTTGAGAAAACGGCCGTTAATTTCTTTGTGAAATGTGCAGGAATTGAAACTTTTGTATTGCATAAATTTTCGATGAGACGTATTTACCCGGCTTTGTCCCGATGGCCTTTTTTGTAAACTGTTTTAAAGCTTCTTTCAGTACCCCGCTGGTGCCGGGAAGAACGCTGGGCACTCCACTTGAATTTAAACAACCCTTTAAAGTAGACGCTTTTAAATTTTAAGATTCTACTACGGAATCCAATGTTTTCAAGTAAATCCGTAGTCGCACTTTAAAGTAAGAAAAATCCTATTCGACTACAGTAACTGGTGATCCATCGAAAATCTCCCGAATTATCTTGATATCAGTCTTAACTTTACAGTATTGTTAAACCCCAAATCTCTTTAACATGAAAAAATTAGAAATATTAATTCCCTCGATTTCCACTCTAGTAGCCTTTATTTGTAGCGCTGGTTACCTTTTATATGTCTTTAACACATTGTATTCTACGACCGGGCAATTCCTCTAGCAAGGTGATTTGGATGCTATATGAACCCAATGATGCATTACCTGCTTTAATTTAATAAATGTTAAAGCAACGAGATTTAGACGGCATGACCAGCCCAAAAAAGTTATAGACACAAATAAAAAGGCTTTATCCATTCGTTTTCATAATGCGAATGAATTTTCTGAAAAATTAGTTTTTACCAACTTAAACCCTTAAAACATATACTATGAACACCCTACAAAACATAAGAGAGATTTACCATGAAGGATTTAAAAATTTAGGCAGCATGATTGTAAAAAACTATTTCAAGGCGTTCGCCTGGTTTGGTTTCGCCATGTATGCTGTAGTGCTTTACGCATTCGTATTTCGGGTAGCGACCGGATTTTCCTTCGATTAGGATTTCATTATTTTAGTTATATTTCGGCAGAACTCCCTGAGGATATTCCTTGGGGAGTTTATGTATTGCGGTATAGGGTAATTAGGCAAAGCAATCACTATTTTTGAATGCCTAACTTGAAAATGTGTAGATAATTTCATGTTTAGTTGTTTATTTCGCATTTTTAGTCTAATTAATACTATTCTTTGAAAATGTAGGTAACTACGACCAAAAGTTAAAGTATCTTCGTATATTATTATGAGTGGTATTGCCAAAAAGTGCATTATAGCATTTTTATTAAATTAGGGTTTAAAAAAAGATTAAGAGAACCCCATATGTGATTCGACAATATGAGTAAGACTGAAGATTATAAGGGTATAGATGTACTTTTAATAGAAGACGATCCAATTGCAAATTCGCTGGTTACAATTGCCCTTCGGCAATTGGGCGTGATGGACGTGAATGCTGTTGAAAACGGATTGGAGGCGCTAGAGTTTCTAGATAGTAATAGGCCTGATCTCATCTTTTTGGATATTAATATGCCTGAGATGAACGGCTTTGAATTTTTGAGCTTTATTGAAGAGAATGATTTTATTCTTGAATCATCGATAGTGATGCTCACATCGTCGGTTCTTACACGTGATAAAACAAAAGCTATGGAGTTTTCATGCGTGGTAGACTACATTGAAAAGCCCATGAATAGGGATAGGATGGAAAGTGTATTGATTAAAATATTGGAAAAAAAGAAGTAATCTAATCTATTCCGGTGGTTTGAATTTAGAAATGCAAATAATCGGATAATAGTGGGGTTATAATTTCTTCTATCTAAATTGAAGCGCTTTCATTTGAAAACGATTATTCCTTTTTCTTTGATCAATTAAATCTTTTTGGCAGATTCCCTATCCAGAAATAATACTGTTTCTTGATGTTTGCGTAAAATAGTTGCGGGGCACTCGGTGCCGATTTGGGCGTAGAGGGTGTCATATACTGCATTGGCCTTTCTTTCATCGGGTACCACACAGCTAATAGCCTTGCAGCCCATTATTGCCGGTATAGTCAGGGTGAGGGCATGCGTGGGCACATCTTCGAAGGTAGGAAACCATCCCTCGCCCAATTGTTGGTTTCTACAGGCTTCATCGAGTTTGACCACTTTTACTAATTTTGGATCTTCAAAATCGGCTACTGGTGGATCGTTGAAGGCGATATGACCATTCTCTCCGATACCGATACAGGCAATGTCTATGGGATGCTTTTCAAGTTCTGTGGAATAATGGGCCATTTCCTTTTCAAGGTCTTCGGCATCGCCGTTTAAAAAATAAATTTTCTTTGGTTTTACCTGATCAAGTATGCGCTCACGTAGATATTTTCTGAAACTGGCCGGATGGTCATCGGAAATACCCTTGTACTCGTCTAGATGGAATACCGTGATTTGCTGCCAATCAATATCCCTTTCCTTTAGGGCTTCCAAGAACGGAAACTGCGAGGCGCCCGTTGCGAGAATAAGATTTGCCGATCCTCTTTGAGCAATGGCCGCGTGCAATTTATCTTGTACGAAATCGGCCGCTGCGACACCCATCTCAGAGGGCTCACCGTAAACGGATACTTTTAGTTTATCGATGGTCAAAGTATTTTTCATTCTATGCTTTTAAAGGTGTTGATTACAAAAATTCAGTAAGGGCAAAATAGGTGGTAATTAGCGAGAATAGAATCACGGCAATAATGCCAATGTTCAGTTTAGTACCGGCGGTATATTCATTCATCAGCTTTTTCCTGTTGATTAGTATAAAGATCGGTATCGCCACCGCCGGCAGTATGCATGCCTGAAAGGCCTGTGAAAATACCATGAGGGCCGGAGGCCTTTTCTCTAGGAAAACGGTACCGAAGGCGAAGAGCAGCGCGATAAAGATCAGCCAACGCGAGAGCGGCGAATGTATGTCCCTCGGCGTTCCCCTATAATCGGACACTAACCAAGGAGCGATCAAAACGATGGGGAATATGGTCGAAAGACCCGCCCCGGCGATACCGATGATCAGCATAAAGGCCGCCGCCTTGCCCCCGATCGGTTCGAAGAGCTCGATCATCTCGACGGTGTTCTCCAGTTTCAAACCGGATACATAGAGCGTTCCGGCGGCAACGGCCATGATCACCCCGCTCAAGAGCAGCATCATGGAGGCCGATACGAACGAATCTTTCTTTTCTTTTTTAAGATCTCCGATGCCCCAGCCTTTTTCGGCGACCACGGTACTGCGCATGATAAAGACCGCCGCGGAGCAGGTTGTGCCGGTTATTGCCGCGATTAGGCCCAATGCCCCTGGCGTATTCGGTATGCCCGGGACGGCCCCTTTCGCTATGGCCATTAAGTCTGGATCGACCATGATAAAGACCACGATAAAGGAAATGCCCATGAGCACCACCAATACCGTCAGTATTTTTTCGAAGAGCTGGTAGCGGCCGAACCATAGCAGAAAATAAAGGATGATCGAGAAAAAGAGGATGATCCAAAACGTACTGACGATGAGTCCATCGAAGGCCAGTCTGATGCCTTCCTGTACGAGGTCGGCGACTATGCCCATGACCCCCATCAATGCGAGCAGTTCACCGATGATCAGCGCTATGATGATATATAGTGAGAGCATCCAGCCATATTTGAACTCGCTCTTGAAATTGAAAAGGGCGGTCTTGCCCGTTACCAAGGTGACCTTGCCATAGGTGACCATCAACACATAGGTGAATATACAGGATAGAATAAGTGCCCAGAAAAGGCCCATGCCGTGTTCGGCGCCCGTTTTTGCCATGGTGGTCACGCTTCCGGTGCCGATATTATAGCCGATCAAAAACAGGCCGGGGCCGATGGCGCTCAGCGCAAGGATAATTTTTGTAGGTATGGATCTATTTTTCATAAGCTAATCTTGAGAGTATACCAATTGTCCTGAGACATAGGTCTTTTTAATCGTCATTTGGTTGTTTTCCATCGTAAAAACGATGAGGTCGGCACGTTTGCCCTGTTCGATTGATCCGATATCCTTTAGCGCAAAAAGTTCGGCAGGGTTGGTGCTGGCCATCCGTATGCCTTCTTTCAGGGTGCACTGTGTATAGTCCATCATGACCCCGACGCATTTGCTGATGGGCGAGGCGGCACCGGCCAATACATTCTCTTTGGGCAATTTGACCACGTTGGGCGTCAATAACAGGGTGCGCTCGCCACGGGTGTATTCACCAGGAGGCAGACCTGCCAAATCGAGGGCATCGGATACCAGAATTGTATTTTCAACGCCTTTGGCCTTATAAAAACTACGCACCTCTTCTTTTGTCAAGTGGAAACCATCGGCAATGATACTGGTCGTAATCGCATCGTTGGAGAGCTGTGGCCATAAGGGGTTATGGTGCCGGTTTATCTCGTTGGCGCAACCGTTGCCCAGATGTGTTGCCATTCTCGCTCCCGCATCGACGGCCTTCTGCACATCGGAGGCAGAACCGTTATGGTGCCCTAGTGACACGACGACCCCGCTGTCGACACATTTTCTGATGAAGTCGATGGCTCCTTTAAGCTCAGGGGCAAGCGTAATCAAGACGATACCGTTGTCGGCCGCTTTTTGTATGGCCTGGAATTCTTCCCAGTCGGGATCTTTGATATATTTTTCCAAGTGGGCTCCTCGGAAGCCCTTGATAGGTGAGATATAGGGGCCCTCAAGATGGAAACCGGGAATGGACATGCCGATCTCGGGGTCTTTTCTGGCTTCTGCCAAAATGGCGAAGTTTTTCTTGATCAGGGCGATATCACTGGTTATGATGGTCGGAAAATAAGAGGTTACCCCTGCCTTCCAAAGTGCCTTGGTGGCCTTTTTGACCCCTTCGACAGTCAGGTCGGGGCCCGAAAAATCGATGCCCATATAGCCGTTGATCTGCACATCGATTAGGCCCGGGGCCACATAAGACCTGGAATCCGGTCCGGTGTCCGCAGTCCGTTCTATACCGATAATACTATCCCCAGAAAGTGTAACGGAGACCGTACCGCCATCCGAATAAAGTATGCCTTTTACCATAGTATTTTCGTTTGATTCAATGGGCGTCAGAAGCACCGATCCGGCAAAAAGTAATGTAGCTAGAATTTTCATTATCAATATTTTGTTTAGTACCTGTTATTTTGGACTTGGTGTTATCTCACGGATTTTTATGTTTTTGAACCAAGCATCGTCCTTATGGTTCTGCAAGACGATGTGTCCGCTGCGTTTGTCTATAAAATTTCTATAGTCATTGTATTTGCTCATTTTAAACAACGAATCAAGGTGCTTCGAACCGAATTCGTATTCCAACACTTTTATACCGTTAAGCCAATGCTCCGCATGGTTGCCGTTAATAAGAATACGGCTAGAGTTAAACGTTCCTACAGGATTGGTTTTAGCATTCTTAGGGGGAACCATATCGTAAAGACTACCCGTGTATTGGGTCGGTTTGAGTTTGCCTGCATAAAGCGTGTCGGCATCATCGAGTAGTTGATATTCAAATCCTAAAGCGGAGTATTGTGAACCGTGCTTTTGAGAGAAGGCTTCAGATACATTATACTTGAGCCCCGTATTCCCTGCCTTTAATATCTTCCACTCAAAATACAGTTCGTAGTTAGCATAGGTTTTAATAGTGATCAAATCGCCACCTTCAAAAGCCTTGCCGTCTGGCAACGGCGCGACTTCTTCACTGTTTAGTTTTCGTATCGTACCATTGTCAATTTTCCAAAGCTCGTTTTGAACATCATTGCGTCCCATACCACGCCAACCGTCGAAAGTTTTTCCGTCGAACAGCAATTTCCAGCCCTTGTTTATTTCGCTGTCGGAAAGAGTGTTATCCTCTTTATTAATTGCTTGGTGCGCTAGGTCTTGCGACTTTTTTGCGACACTCTCTTTACAACTGGATAACAGCAATGTCAGCAATAGCATTAAAAAAGAAAAACAAGTTGGTTTGAATAGGGTTGAAATCATATTAAGCCATTACCGTTTCCCATTTTCCTGAATTCGAGGAATTATAAAGTGCTTCCAATACCGCAACACCATGTATAATACTTTCATGACTTCTCGGCTCAACCCCGCTTTCGAACATTTTGACCATATCGGTATAGGTTTTGTCAGGTTCTACTTTTTCCACGCGTGATTTTAATTCAACAATACCTTCATCGGTCTCAATAAAAGTCTGCCATCCGTATTTTTTGGAGGTGATTATCAGGGTCGCCATCATTCCATTTTCAAAAACCAAGCTGGCCGTACTATTCAAATTGTCTTTCTCATTTTTATTGATTCTGGCCGAAACTACTTTTTCATCGAACAAATAAATAAGAGGTTCTACCATATGTACGCCGTAAAAGTAAATCCCTCCGTAGATGGAATTGAGGTCAGCTTTGCCATAGCAGGTTATTTGATTAATGTCTTTTATTTCTGCGACTTGTTTTCTCATGTCATCGGTTGCAAAGCTATGGGCGATGGAACTGTACGACGTAACAGGAGTTCCAACCGCTCTGGCCATTTTGAGAAATTTTTTCGCTGCTTCGCTGCTAAAACAAAAGGGCTTATCTATAAAGGTAGGGACACCGGCCTTGACAAAGGGGGTCGCTGCTTCTAAATGCATATCACCACGACGGTGATCTACAATCAAGGCATCTATTTTGCCCATCATTTCCTTTTGGTCTTTTACAATAATAGGAATAGCCCCTTTTTCTTTGGTCTTTTGGGCAAATTCATCTTTTTCTCCCCAGATGTATTTGACTTCGAATCCCGGAAACGCCTTATCGACGTTGAACATTTTTCCAAAATGAATCGAATGAGAGTTTTCCGCTCCAATAATGCCTATGACTTTAGGTTTTACCATGGTAATCTTCTTTTGTCTTCGTTGTGAAAATATCGGGGCAGGTAGTGATAGAGCCAAGGTAGATAGCGCACTGGCTTTGCCAATTTTTTTTATAAATGTTCTTCTTGATTTCATATAGATCCTTGTATTGTTAGAATGTCGTTAAGAAAGTTTCATTTCCCAACCCGGCTCATACGAACGGCTCCAAAGCTTCTGTGCGTTTTCGTCGTCAATGATATGTCCGTTTTCGGGGTTTATATCCAATGATCGTCCTACCCGTTGTGAAATGTTCCCTAGCTGGACTAACAAGGTGCTTTTGTGGCCTGAATCTATATCGGCATGTAGTTTAGTTCCATTTGTAATGGCATCGAACATGTTTTGAATGTGATAGGCATCTAAATTCTTGGCAGGATTACTCTTGTTTCGGGCATCGATTTCTTCACTGGGTTTCACCTCTTTTACGACTGCACCATCTAAGTCGAAAATGGTATGACTGTCACCGCTGGGAATAAACAGACTTCCATTTTCCCCATAAAATATTACCCCGACGGAACTTCCTTCGATTTTTTTGCCATTACAGCTTCTACCTTCCCACGACATTGATAAATCATCACCGAAATCAAGATTAATTATTTGGGTATCGGGAGCTTCCCAATCGTCTTTATAACGATATCGACCACCATTCGAGCTAACTTTTGTGGGGAAATCAACGTTCATGCCCCATCGCAAAAGATCGATCATATGTGTACCGTTGTTCAAAGCCTCCCCCGTTCCCCAGTGCCAAAGCCAATGCCAATTATAGTGTACAATATTGTCTTTATAATTTTTGCGGGGAGCTGGTCCTTGCCAAAGGTCCCAATTCAACCAATCGGGAGCTTGTACTTCTTTGCCTACCCCGATCGAGGCTCGGTTGTTGGTGTACCAAGATTTGCCAAAATATACCCGGCCTATGGCCCCATTTTTTACAGCTTCTATACCTGCCACCACATTGGGCCATGAACGACGCTGGTTTCCCATTTGAATAACTTTACCATATTTGTTAGCTGCGCTGACCAAAATTTCACCTTCCTTTGGGTTATGGCTACAAGGTTTTTCGACATATACATGTTTTCCAGCTTCCATGGCCAATAAAGAGGCGGGGGCATGCCAATGATCAGGTGCGGCAATGACCAGGGCATCAACATCTTTGCTCTCCAGTGATTTTCTGAAGTCTTCAAATGTTTTTACTTTTCTGTTTTGGCGTTCTTTAACAGCAGACAAGCACTTCGCTATAGCCCGGCTATCTACATCGCACACATGAATAACATTACAGTTTTCTTGGCTTGCAAAGTTTTGGGCCAGTGCATTTCCACGACTGTTTACCCCCATCATGGAAACATTGATTTTTTTGTTGGCCCCAACAATCTGGCCATAGCTTTTGGCCGTGAACCCGGGCAGTACGCCACCAGCCACGAATAGTGCCGAACTGGCAGCGGTTTTCTTTATAAACTTGCGTCGTGAATTCTCATTTTTGCCCATCCCTTTACTTTTTGTATTATTCTTGTGAAATTGGTAAGTAACCTATCGAATAGCTAGTTAATTGATTTGAAATTTATGTATTTTTTTGACTTTAAGCTAAAAATATAGCCAATTAGTTTTGAAAGCTTTACGTAGAATATTCAAATTATGTTATCGATTACATTTTTTAAAACGGCACCAAAAAGTGTATCGGGTTGTAACACAAATATTTATCACTGTTCTGTTGAAACTGGAAGGGGAATTTTATTAGTTGAATTTTTAAAGGCCCCTAGAGCGATTTCTGAGAGGAAGATAGAATTAATGGTAGCCACAGCAAGACAAAAAGGATTAGGCTTAATATATTTGCTTTCTCAATTGGATTTAAGATGATTCGGAATATTATTTTTTTGTTTGTAATATTTTATGGGATGCAGAATGCACTCATTGCCCAAGTAGCTGTTAAGGGAGAGGTTAGGGATTTGAAGGGAGAACCCCTTTTAGGTGCCCATGTAGCCCTTCAACCTTCAAATCATTTTGGCACCACAGATTTACAGGGTTTTTTTAATATACCTGAGGTCTCCGAAGGCAATTATATTTTAACGATAACGTACCTTGGAGCCAAGACCTACAGTGAAACTATTACGGTCGGAAAGGAAGAACTCGACCTTTCATTTATTCTGGAGGACGACTTACTCAATCTACAAAATGTAGTAGTGACCGGAACTTTCGATCCGCGAACACAATTAGAATCGAGTACGGCAATAACCACTTTAGAGTCCGGGGCTTTACAGATGACATTTCCTAGAGGTGCGGCCGACCTTCTTCAGGCTATTCCTGGAACCTTTACCGATCCGTCTGCAGGCGAGGTCTTTACCAAAGTATATGCTCGAGGCATATCGGCTTCCGCTGAAGATGATATGGGATGGTATTACGTTTCTTTACAGGAGGATGGTCTTCCCGTCAGCTTAGTACAACATTCTTATTATTCTCCTGAAATCTTTCAACGTGTCGATTTGACTACAGAAAAGGTAGAGGCTATACGGGGAGGAAGTGCTGCTATCACAGCGCTGAACGGGCCAGGGGGAATCTATAATTTTATTTCTCATGGACCTAGAGATAAATTCGGTGGCGAAATACAGGTTCAAGGAGGTATGCAAGGGGAGGGTAATCCACTATACCGAATCGATGGAAATGTTGGTGGGCCGTTGGGTAGCGGCTGGTTCTTCAATGCCGGTGGCCACTATCGCCACGATGATGGCGCCCGCGATGTTGATTTTACGTTTAGCAAAGGAGGTCAGTTTAGGGCAAACGTCATTAAAAAAACAAAGAGTGGTTATTTTAAGTTTTATGCCAAGGCATTGGATGATTTTACCAACAGATGGACGGGCGTTGCTGCAATAGATTGGGATAATCCCCGTGCCGCATTTGAGCAGGACTTTAATACCACGGCTTTATTGATGCCCAGTTTTAACGCCAATGTTCCCGATGGTCGACGACTCGAGGAAAAGGCTACGAATAGTTTTGATCCTTCCCAAGGACTTCATGCCCAAGATAGAGCTTTTGGAGTCGATATTTTACAAGACCTCGGAAATGAATGGTCGTTGCGGTTCGCTATAAAGTATGCCCATAAAAATGCAAACTGGCAGACTTCCATCAGTAATGCTTTTGTTTCATTGAACGATCCCTTGGCTTATTTCATAAGCGGAGCGCAGTTTCCTATTGGGCAGGTGGTTTTCAGCGACGCTCGATCGGGAATGGAACTGGCCCGTTTGAACAATAGTGGAATTTTGGCCGGTGAATCCATACAATATTTAGGACAAGGCACCTTACCCAATGACGCTATTATGGGAACCGCTTCATGGTTAAAACAGAATAGTACTGATGAACTTGTCAACCAATTGACCGTTCGGAAAAAAACTGAAAATCATGATTTGACCATGGGTCTGGCCTCTGGTTTCGCTGACACCTCATTATTTACTCAGGGGAGTTTTGGTTATGTTACCTATGAACCTAACCCCAGAATGTTGGAAGTGACTCTTGAAAATCCAGGAGACCCTGTTCTTTCCTTGTCAGATACCCATGGGTTAAGTAATTATGGGGGATTGTTTTATGATGTTTCCCAAGCCGATGTGAACCAAATCGCAGCCTTTCTCAATGACCGCTGGGAAATTGAAGATGGATTACATCTAGATATGGGGCTACGTTATGAAACTATCGGTCACAAAGGGTCGAAAGATCGATCGGCGCCTTATCAAGGTGATGGTGGTTATGACGGTGACCCGACCACGGCCTACGATAATGGAATACTCACTTCTACTGGGGAACAAGATCTTTTTGATTATAATTACAGCTATCTTTCTTATTCCGCCGGATTAAATTATCGCTTGCAGGAAACAGCAGCAATTTTTACCCGTTTTTCATCAGGGAATAAGGCTCCCGAACTGAATTACTACTTTAATAATTTTTCAAATGTACCGATTAACCAAAAAGGGGAGGTTCAAAAAATCAAACAAGCTGAAATTGGCCTAAAATGGAACCAAGCGAATTTTTCCTTTACCACAACTGCCTTTTGGAGCCAATTAAAAGATATTGGAATTGCCGGTTTTGAATTCGATCCTGAGGGTGGCAGCGTTTTTTATACCCCGGTGCAGTTCAATAACTCACGTACCATAGGCATGGAGTGGGAGAGTGCTTACACGCCCGTTACGTCATTAACTTTTAGGTTTAATGGTACCCTGCAGAATCCGATCGCCACAAAATGGACCGTTTATGATGCTGGGGGAACGGTAGATGTCGCTGATGATGGTACCACCGATTTTTCCAATAATCAGCTTCCTTTTAATCCGAAATTGATGTTCAACCTCAGTGCAGAATACCATAAAAATAGATTCAATACCTTTTTGAAATGGCAGTTTATGGGTGAGCGGGAAGGCAATGTTGCCAATGCCTTTCAATTGCCAGCATATAGTATTTTTAATTTGGGAATTGGCTATGCCATTAACAAACATCTTTCGGCCGATGTCTTGGTAACCAATCTATTTAATTCGGAAGGCTTGGCAAATTTCTTTGGAGCCAACAGTTTTGGGGCAAGTGCGAATGGGGCTACACGCGAGTTTATTCAAGATAATCCGGATGCCAGCTTCGTCGTGGTGCCTGTGCTGCCAAGAGGGGCATTGTTGAAATTGGGATATCGGTTTTAGAACAATAGGATGCCTTTTGTTAGTATAGGGTACGGTCATTTTTAGCATCCCATGCTTGAAAAACAGTCAGGGCTTCGTTTCGTAAGACTTGTTCGAAAGGAATTTTGCGATCCTCCATATCGACCATAAGCTCATCATAAATAAATTGATCATCGAAGTCAATATTGGCGGCATCTTGGCGATTACAAGCATAAACGACGCGAGTTGGACGAGCCCAATAAATGGCTCCCAAACACATCGGGCAGGGTTCGCAAGAGGTGTAGATAGTACAGCCCTCAAGCTGGAACGAAGAAAGTTTTTCGCAGGCCTTTCGAATGGCAACTACTTCGGCGTGGGCAGTGGGGTCGTTCTTTGTAGTAACGTTGTTGTTGCCTTCAGCAATAATCGAATTATTCTTTACGATGACCGCACCGAAAGGGCCACCTAAATTATTGTCCATTCCTTCATGGGCCAATTGTATGGCCCGTCTCATAAATTTTTTGTCATCGGATGCCATTTTTTCTAATTTTTGTGAGGTTAACTTGTTTTTCTTCAGAAGGGCTATTGAAAAAATAATAACACCAGATTTGACTTCGTTTTGGTTCCTTCAAAGTTGAGTGGTGGTTTGCGGTCAATGAATAAATTTATGAAATTTTCGGTAAGCCTTGCTGTCGGCCATCACAAAATAAGATTTCACTGTTTAATTAAACCAAACGGCATAGCGTTTTCGGCGTAGCTCGAGCGCTAAGGCTTTTTCCATTTTTAGGGCTTCGGCCCTTGTGTTCAACGGTTTGATATGGTTGTAAAGACTTGGGCGTAGATAAGAACCGTAGGTTTTGACAATCTTCGATGATAGATTGAAGCCCTTTTTATTGATGTAGCCCGATTTATGCTGTTCAAAACGCTCTTTTGGAGTTTTACTGGTCATCCCGACATATAAACATTCAAGTACCCCATTGAATTGCGGGTTGGCTTCACGAAATCGTCTGTGCTCTGTAAATACCCGTTTTGATAGTTCTATAACATAAATGTGGTATTGAGACTTGGGCATTATTTGATTAAATAGTTCTTAGAATGAATTAATTTGTCTTCAAAGTGTCAACTTTTCGGCAGGGATATTTTTAATGATGATTTTTATAAATTCGGATCTGTCATAGGGTTTATGTATGATATCGTTAATACCCGAGTTCGTAATTTCTACCCTCATTTCGTCAAGCTCAACAGCGGTCAGTGCTATTATAGGAATATTTTTATCGAACTCCCGTATCATAACCGCTGCTTCCATTCCATTTATTTTAGGCATATTGATGTCCATCAATATTAAGTCATATTTATATAGGCGACTCATTTCAACCGCTTGTTTCCCATCATCGGCAAGACTTGATTTTACGTTGTACTTGTCCAGTATTTTTTGAGTTATTTTTTGATTTATTTTGTTGTCGTCTACTATTAAAATATGTTTGTCACCACTCAGTTTAGTATCGTCGGTATCGGCTGACTTACTAGTTTCATCGTCGCTTTCTTCGTATTGATGGTCGTTTTTCTTCAGATTTATTGAGAAGTTGAACTCCGAGCCATGTTCGGGGGCACTTTTGAGGTGAATCTTACTATTGTAAAGCTTTAATAACTTTTTAACGATGGCCAAACCAAGCCCGGTTCCCTTATAGCTATGATTTGCGTTTTCTACTTGCGTAAACTCATGAAATATTACTTCCTGCTTGTCAATAGGAATACCAGGACCATCATCTTTGATGGTGAAACGGGTCTTATAAGAGCCTTTTTTTGAAACCGATATCAGGTTTAGGGTTATCCATACGTTTCCTTCTTTCGTGAATTTTAAGGCATTTCCAACCAAATTCATCAATATTTGAGAAAGTCTAACAGGGTCACCAATTAATGAATTGGGTATGTTTTTATCTATTTGTACGTGCAACTTATTGTTGCTTTGTTGTAGACTATATTCGAAAGAGCGGGTAATGCTATGGATTAAGGAGTCTAATTTATAAGGCTTTTTTGACAGTTTTATAGCTTCGGCATCCATTTTACTGATAAGTAAAACTTCGTTTATTAGCGCCAATAAATAGTCTGCCGAAAATTTAAGGGATTCAAGATCTTCTTCATACGCTTTTAGCTTCGGGTCTTCTTTTAAAAGTGTTGATATCCCAATTACCCCATATAATGGAGTACGCAATTCATGACTCACCGTGGATAGAAACTTGGTCTGTACTTTCGAAAGTTTTTCGGCTTTCTCCTTGGCAACGATTAACTCTTCATTGTAATTTTTCAAGTGATCGATATATCTTCTTCTTGTTCTGAAAAACAGGAAAAAGCCTAGCAAGGCAATTATGAGAATTATCGTTGCTACAATAAGAATAGCTGTAAGCGTATCGGAATATTCTTTTTCATTTATTACAGTCCTTAAATCATTCTGGGCTTGTTTCAAATCAAATTTCGCCCTTGCCTTTTCCGTTTCTTCTATTTTTTCCAGTGTATAGGCCTTTTGCTTATAATGGTTATATTTCTCTAAGCTTAAAAAGGCATTTTTGGGTTCATCGGTTTTATAATATACTTCTGCCAAGTTATTATAAACTTCGATGGCCAGATCCGTGATAGAATCGTTGTCTATTTCTTCGGTAATGGATTCAAGTTGCTTTTTTGCCAGATCATAATCTTTTATGGCATGGTAATATTTACCAAATAATAGTTCTATGTATAGTTTGTTCAGCGGGTCTATTTTTTTCTTTTCTGAAATTGAGTCCGCCTTGCTCAGTATGGTGTGAGCCTCTTGAAATTGCTGATTGTCAATGTAGGTCCAGGCTAAACTGATGTAAATTAGATAAAGTTGATCTACGTCTTTTAGCCTTTCATTGATGGCAATGCTTTCTTTGAAAAAGTGTATGGCTTTGTCATATGTTTTTTTATTGTCAGAATATAGTATTGCTAGGTTTAATGAACCCCAGGCAATAAGACTATCGACTTTTGTAGCCCGTGCTATTTCCAGGGCTTTCTCAGAGAAAATTCTGCCTTGTACGCTATCATCGGTTTCAGAATAGATGCCTCCTAAAATATCATAGGCCAAAAAACTATGGTAATCATCATGGTATTCTCGGCTTTTATCAATGAGGATAGATGCATATTTAATGGCATCTTTATAGTTATATACTTCGTAGGCGCGATTTGACTGGTCTATGAGCGACCGGAGCGTGTCTTTTTGGTGATCAAGAATATTTTGCGCTGTTAAAAGAGGTATGTTGAAAACAAAGAAAAGTATAAATATGAATCTTTTGATTTTCATTAGGGGGCGATTGGGCATTCATGAAACAGCGGTGATTCGACCATTCGGAACAGCTAAGATAGTAATTGCTTTACGATTTGATAAGATATTATAGTGTAGGAATCGATTAAAGGGCTTGATATGTGGTTCCCGAGAGGCAAAAAACGACGCATACGTGCGCCGTTTTTACTTTATGAATGTGTCTGTTTACTTCTCCCATTCGGTATGAAAAATACCTTCTTGATCTAAGCGCTCATAGGTATGCGAACCAAAATAATCGCGTTGTGCCTGAATCAAATTCAGCGGTAAACGACTTGAGGTGTAGGCATCAAAATAGGTAAGGGAGTTGGAGAGACCTGGCAAGGGAATTCCATTTGTGGCCGCATAGGCGACCAACGACCGAGTGGATCCCACCGTGCTTTGCACTTTTTCAATAAAAGAAGGAGATAGTAAAAGGTTAGGTACGTTCTTATCTTTTTGAAAGGCTTCGGTGATATCGGCCAAGAGGCCGGCACGAATGATGCAGCCTGCACGCCATATTTTTGCAATAACGGCAATATCCAATTCATAACCATATTCTTTCGAAGCATCTGCCAATTGGTGCAATCCTTGGGCATATGTCACAATGAACGAGAAATACAGGGCTTCTTCGGCCATTCGAACCAATTCGGTTTTGTCGATGGTCTCTGGTGACGGACGGTCATAAAGCTCATCGGCTTGTACTCGTTCGTCTTTTAATGCCGAGATTTCGCGCATACTTACGGCAATATCGATAGATGGAATGGGTATGCCCAAGTCCATGGCATTTTGGGATGTCCATTTTCCGGTACCTTTTTGTTTTGCCTTGTCGAGAATTTTATCTACAAGACGGCCGTCGCCCAGGTCATCTTCTTGTTCAAATATTTCAGAGGTAATTTCTACTAAGAATGACTGCAGCCGGCCTTTGTTCCATGTCGAAAAAGTCTGATGCAATTCATCATTGTTCAAATTTCCGGCTTTTTTGAGTATATCGTAAACTTCAGAGGTTAACTGCATGAGTCCGTACTCGATGCCATTATGTACCATTTTTACATAATTACCGGCCGATTTAGGCCCTAGGTATGCTACACAAGGTTCACCGTTATACTTGGCTGAAACGGCCTCGAAGATGGGTTGTACTTCTTTATAGGCTTCTCGGTTTCCACCAGGCATAATACTTGGCCCCAAACGGGCGCCTTTCGCACCACCAGAAACTCCTGCGCCGAAAAAGTGAATGCCCTTTTCCTGTAAGTAAGTTTCCCGTCGGTCGGTATCTGTGAAAAAAGAGTTGCCTCCATCGATAATCAAATCATCAGCGTCTATATGGGGCAATAGACTTTCTATTACTGCATCTACAATTTTCCCGGCAGGAACCAAAAGCATTATTTTTCTGGGTCGAGCCAATGATTGTACAAAAGTATTTAGGTCTGTTGTGGCATCGACTTTCTCTAAATCACCACCTTCTTCTTTTAAAGCATCGACCTTTTCGGTATCAAGATCATAGCCGAAAGCCGTAAAACCATTGTCGGCGACGTTCAGTATAAAATTGCGCCCCATAACCCCGAGACCTACCAATCCAAAATCGTAATTGTTATTTTTCATACGTTTTAATCCTTATTAATTACTTGAATAAAATAGTATTCGTTTGCAGTGATATCATGATATTTTTTGATGGCGTGCTAATTATTGAGATGATCGGTATCTGTGTTTTAATATTCTTGAATACAAACAGTAGTTTGAGCAGCACTAACTTTTAGCCCATACTTTTGTGAACAAGAGATTTTCTTTGATTATAAAACAGCCATCGAACCTGAGTCATGATGTTTCAAGTTCAAAAATATGGTAAATAATCAATTTTGTAACCATTCTTTGACGAAACTCCGCAAGCTTGGCAATATTTGCAAACGGCTTTGAAATCATTCAATAATTTTTTTTTGTCCGTTTTTGCGCCTAACTTCGCTGAAATTTTTGCGTAACTTTTATCTAAATATGACGCAGAAACGCTAATAATTCTTTGCTAAACAAACTCTCGGGTTTTACGATTTATAAGAACACATGAACAAAACAGATAATCAAATGCTTGTCATTTTCGGCGCATCAGGTGACTTGACCGCCCGAAAATTGATTCCCGCACTTTTTAATTTATATAAAGGCGGACACTTGCCCGAAAAATTCGTGGTGCTTGGTGTTAGCCGTAGCGATTTAAGCGATAGGGAGTTTAGAAAAAAAGTGGTGAATGAGAGTAAATATTTAAAAGAACGGGTAGGGAAAGAAGCAAACGGCTTTATTGAAACTTTTGCCAACAAGCTATTTTACGAAGATTTAGGAAGCGATTACGATACCAAGTACCAAAGACTCGAAAATAGAATCTCCGATTTGAATACAAAATATGGTACCGACGAAAATTATATTTTTTACCTGTCGACACCTCCCAGCCTGTATGAGGTTATAGCAAAAAGCCTTTCGGAGGAAGGACTCAATAACGAGGAAAAGGGATGGAAACGGTTGATTGTCGAAAAGCCATTTGGCTACAACCTTGACAGTGCAAGAAAATTGAACGAAGGTTTACACCACTATTTTCAAGAGACGCAGATTTATCGCATTGATCATTACCTGGGAAAGGAAACCGTGCAGAATTTATTGGTGACCCGGTTCGCCAACAGTATTTTCGAACCATTATGGAATCGCAATTACATTCATCATGTAGAGATTACCAATGCCGAAAGGGTAGGAGTCGAGAAAAGAGGTGGTTATTACGATAAATCGGGAGCACTTCGTGACATGTTCCAGAACCATTTATTGCAAATAGTTTCGCTAGTAGTAATGGAGCCGCCAATTGGTCCTGGGGCAGAGGAGATTCGCAACGAAAAGGTAAAGGCCTTAAAATCGCTGCGCAAGATGACCGATGAGAAAACATTGTTTGACAATACTATTCGGGCGCAATATGTAAGCTCGGTAGTCGACGGTGAAAAAGTACCTGGTTATCGCGAAGAAGAAGGGGTAGACCCCAATTCTACGACCGAGACTTATGCGGCCATTAAATTTTTTGTTGACAATTGGCGCTGGGCCGATGTACCGTTTTATGTTCGTACTGCAAAGCGCATGCCGACCAAGGTGACAGAGGTTGTTATTCATTTTAAATCGCCCCACCATCAAATTTTTAAAGATTCGGGAATGGATAGTAAGGATAATAAGTTGATCATACGTATTCAGCCCGACGAAGGAATTTTAATCAAATTTGGGGTGAAGGTACCAGGTCAGGGCTTTAAGGTAGAGCGTGCCAATCTCGATTTTTATTATTCCAGTTTGGTAGAGAAACATGTGATGGAAGCCTATGAACGCCTTCTTTTAGACGCCATGCAGGGCGATGCCACTTTGTACGCAAGGGCGGATGAGGTCGAGGCGGCCTGGGAATTCGTAGATCCTATTTTGAATTATTGGAAGAATGGGGAAAACGTAACAACTTATGGATACTCTGCCGGGGTATGGGGACCCAAAAATTCTGATGACTTAATTGATGGAAACCATATGTGGAGGAATCCGGAAGAACAATTGGCAGATGATCCAGGTTTTTGTGTAATTTGCTGATAACCAGTTTAATTTTGGTGAATAGGCTTTGCGACTGAAAGCCGGTCAATGGTATGTTTGATGTACTTTGACGGCAATTTCGTTTTACTGCCTTTTCTATATTCGGAATCTTAACCCAATGATACTATAAAGAAATGCAACTACATACTTACGATACCAAACAGCAAGTCGCTGAAGCTTTTTCAAAATATTTAACTGAATTTATAGCTTCTCGACCAGAAGTGCATGTGGCGCTTTCAGGAGGAAGCACCCCAAAAATTGTTTTCGATAAATTGGCAGCAGACTATGCAACATCCATCGATTGGAAAAAGGTACATCTGTATTGGGGCGATGAACGCTGTGTACCACCAGCCGATGATGATAGCAACTATAAAATGACGGTGGCACATTTGATTTCCAAAATTGATATCCCCGAGGAAAATATCCACCGGATCAAAGGTGAAAACGACCCCAAAGAAGAGGCGCAACGTTATGGTAAGGTATTGCAGCATAAATTACCAAAGGGGGGCAATGATATTCCCCAGTTTGATTTGGTCATCTTGGGGATGGGCGATGATGGACATACGGCTTCCATTTTCCCCCATGAAATTGAGTTATGGCATTCAGATTTAAATTGTACAGTGGCAATTCACCCCGATTCTGGACAGAAAAGAGTGTCTATAACAGGCAAAATTATTAATAATTCGGAAGCTGTTGCTTTTTTGGTGACCGGAGATAGCAAGACAGAAAAAGTTAAGGAAATTATCAACAAAACCGGAGATTTCGAAAAATATCCTGCCAGTTTGGTAGCTCCTGAATCTGAAAATCTACATTGGTTTCTAGACGCCGCAGCTGCGAAAGGTGTTAACTGAGGGAAAGTTTGATATTCTCCCCTTCCAAAAACTTCATGTGTTCTTCTATTTTGAATTTGGAGGAATCGAATTGGGTATCTCTTGAAAAGGCTTCCTCTTTTCGGCGTTTACTCCGTGCAAATCGTCTTACACCTTCTTCGTCCTCTACCAACAGACCGGGTACGGTCATACCTTTTCCGTGCTCATCTTTGGCGACCATCGTAAAATAGGAAGAATTACAATGACGCTTGGTACCTGTGGTAATGTTTTCCGATTCTACGCGTACCCCTACCACCATTGAGGTTCTTCCTGTATAATTGATCGAAGCCTTCAATGTAATCAGTTCGCCTACTTCAACGGGGTGTAAAAAATCGACCCGGTTTACCGAAGCTGTTACGCAATAACGTTGTGAATGCTTTGAAGCACAGGCAAAGGCGATCTGGTCCATAAGATTTAAAATATGGCCTCCATGCACCTTGCCCCCAAAATTCGAATGGGAGGGAAGCATCAGTTCTGTAATCGAGACCTTCGATTCATGCGCTGTTTTAAATTTTTCCATGCTTTATTTTCTAAAATGCGGTGATTGTTCTTTTTGCACGTCGGTTATGAAGTATTTGCTATCTCCCAACCAAAAAAATGTCGCGAAGCGCTCTGTATACCCAACCTTTACGTATTCTCCCTGATATTCCTTTAGCTTTTCGATAACATCTTGGTCTTTATCCAATACCGAAAAAGAGAATATCTGCGCTCCTGAGATACCTTGACTGATTTCTCCTTCCCAAGTTTTAATAATTACCCCCTTGTTGCTTATTTTGATCAGTTCTCCCGAGCGTACTCCCTCGCTATAAGGAACGAAGTAAATAATGGCGTAGTAAACAACCAGCAATGTCAACAGGCTTCCGATGACGATAAATAGTATTTTTTTCATATAAAAAGTATAAGTGTTCTGTTTTTAGGCGATCTAAAAGCCAGCTATGAGGTTTCCTCGATTTCCTCAAAATCGTCTTCCTTGGCCCTTTTTAAAATAGGGTCGGGAATAGATTTTTTTGCTTTGGCGCCCATTTTCTTCAGTTTTTCAATACTGATAACGATATTTCCACGGCCTTCGACCAACTTGTTCATGGCTCCTTTGTATTCTGATTTTGCCTCGTCCATCTTTTTGCCCACCTTGGTCAAATCAGCTATAAAACCCTCGAATTTATCATATAAAGCGCCCGCTTGACGTGCAATTTCAATTGCATTACGCTGTTGTTTTTCATTGTTCCACATGCTGTCGATGGTACGTAAGGTAGCCAATAGCGTCGAGGGGGTAACGATTATGATGTTCCGTTCAAAAGCCTTATTATATAATGTGCTGTCGTTGTTTATAGCAATTGCAAAGGCAGGCTCTATCGGTACGAACATCAATACGAAATCAGGACTTTCCATTTCGTAGAGGTCCTCATATTTTTTGGCGGATAACTGGTCTACATGTCTTCTGAGGGAATTGATATGGTCTTTCAAAAATTTATCCCTTTGGTCATCTTCGGCATTAACAAAACGTTCGTAATCGGTCAATGAGACTTTAGAATCGACGATCATTTTTTTGCCATCGGGCAGGTTGATGATCACATCGGGAAGTACCCGTGTACCATCTTCACGGGTAAAACTCTGTTGCACCGAATACTCACGGTCTTTTTCAAGTCCTGATTTTTCAAGAACCCGCTCGAGTACCAGTTCGCCCCAGTTGCCTTGCATTTTGCTATCGCCTTTCAAGGCTTTGGTCAAATTTTCTGCCTCTTGGGTGATTTTCAAGTTTTGCGTCTGCAAGTTTAACAGCTGCTCTTTTAATGCCGAATGAATGCTAATATTCTCCTTTTGGCTTTCTTCGACCTTCTTTTCGAAGAGCTGAATTTTTTCGTTTAAGGGCGTAAGAATGTCTTTGATATTCTTTTCGTTACGCTCGGTAAATTTTGAACTCTTCTCTTCCAGTATTTTATTGGCAAGGTTTTCAAATTCTTTGGTGAATTTCTCCTGAAGTTTTTCTACTTCTTCTTTTTGCTCCCTGTTCTTTAACTGTAAATTTTCCAAGTCGGCCTGATAGCGTACGATCTGATTGCCCAATTGTTCTTTTTCGGTCTGTAGGTGCAGTTTATGCTCTTCCGCATCGCGCAACCTTCCATCCAATATGGTAAGATTGTTGTGTAATTGCTGCTCACGTTCTTCGAGTGCGCTCTGGCTTGACTTGGTTTTTAAGCTTTGGATGTAATTTCCTAGAAAAAAGCCCAGTATAAGGCAAACCAATCCAATTAAAAGATATATCAAATATTCGTTCATTTGGTGCACTAGTGTTTGGAGTAAAGATAAGTGTTTGACTTTAAAAATAGGATATCCCCGCAGGCTACTTTTCTATCTTAAAAGAACCGGTCTTGGCATCGAACGAAACCGTATCGGCCGGAAATAAACGTTCAAAGGCCCGTTGTTCGATAAGTTTACAGGGCGGCCCGAAGGTATGGGCCGTAGGGTCAAGCAAAAGCATGGTGTCGCATATCTGAATCGCCATTTCAATTTCATGACTGGTAAAAACAACGGTTTTTTTGGTCTCGTGGGCGATAGACTTTAATACTTTAAGAATTTGAACTTTATGATACAGGTCGAGATGGGTAGTGGGCTCATCCAATAAAATAACGGCAGTATCTTGGGCAAGGGCACGAGCAATCATCGCCCGTTGTAGCTGGCCATCACTTAGTTCATAGCATTTTTTATGTTGTAGGGCTTCCAGCTCCAACATCCAAATGGCGGTTTTTATTTTTGATTTATCGTCATCGTTCAGAGTGCCTACCCAATTGGTATAGGGCTGTCTTCCCAAGGCTACCAATTCTTCTACGGTCATGTTCTTTGAGGCAATGGGTTCGGTTAGCACTACACTAATTTCGGCCGCGAGGGCCATGGGGCTATAGTTTGCCAAATTTTTTCCATTGAGAAACACTTCTCCCGATAATTGGGGCTGTACTTTGCCCAAGGTACGCAGTAAGGTCGATTTACCAGCACCATTAACCCCAACGATGGCCATAAGTTCTCCCTGGCCCAAAGCGAAGTTAATGTTCGAGGCAACACTGTTCCGCGCTTTTTTCGTTCGGTAACCGACCGTCAGTTGACACGCTTCCAAGATGCTATTTTTAGAGGTGTTATTAATGGACTTACGTTTATGCGTTAAATACCTTTGTTTGTGCAACTGTGGGTTAAAATACCATTTTGCGTTTTCGAACCAGCAACCATATGACTACCGGGGCCCCTAAAATACTGGTAATTGCATTAATGGGCAAAACATTGGCCGACCCGGGCAATTGAGCTACCGTGTCGCAAAGTAGCATTAAAATCGCTCCATATATTAAAACCGCCGGTAATAGAATTCTGTGGTCGGTGGTATTGAATATTTGTCGTGTCAAATGGGGTACGGCTAAACCTATAAAGGCAATGGGTCCTGCAAATGCAGTAATTCCACCTGCAAGTATTCCTGTTGCAATGATGATGTAAAACCGTGATTTCTTAAGATTAACGCCCAAGCTTTGGGCATAATTTTCCCCCAATAAAAGCGCATTCAACGATTTTGCAGAAACTAAACTCAGTATTGTTCCTATAAAGATAATACCTAGCAGAAGGGATAATTGTGACCAAGATAGATTGCCCACACTGCCAAACGACCAATAGATATATTGTTGCAGTTTCTCCGCATCTGTAAAATAGGAAAGTACACTTACAATGGCCGCGGTGATGCTCCCGAACATAAGCCCGATAATCAATAGGGTCATGGTGTCTTTTACGCGTGATGCGACCACCATGACCGCCATTAGCACCAAAAAACTTCCAATACTGGCCGCAATGGCAAGTGATACATCGTTTACGAAGCTGAAAATAGAGAGTCCGGAAAATAATGATGCCCCCATGATGAGTAATGCGGCCCCTAGACTGGCACCGGAACTGATGCCCAGTACAAAGGGACCTGCTAAGGGATTTCGAAATAGGGTCTGCATCAGCAGTCCGCTTAACGCCAGTCCGCTTCCCACAAGTATGGCGGTAAATGCTTTTGGAATTCTATAGTTCCAAAGAATATAGTCCCAAGAAGTATTTTCTAGAGTTCCACCAAAAAGTGAAGTAAAGGTCTCTTCCAATGGAATGCTGACCGATCCCAAACTAATATTGATGCCCGTGCAAAGCAACAAGGCGACAAATAAAAGGATGAAATTAAGTCGATATGTGTTAGCGCTTCCCAATTAGTCCAAGGGCTTAAAAAAGAAAAGTTGATGTTCGGGCAACAATTCAGGATGTAAAATATGGATAAGGTCTTTCAATACCAAATCGGGTCGTTGTGGTGCGAGTTCATAGTATAACAATCCACCAGTATCTCCCATAGTTTTGGCAAACGTAAAGACACGTTTGTTCTTAAAAGCGCCGAACTGCTGGTAATGGCGATTGGCCTCTTTCATATTTTGGTACGAGGTGAACTGTGATGGCGAGACCCAAAATTGGGCATTTTGAGCCTTTTCCAATACACTTTCGATACTTAGGGAGAGGCTTCCCGTTTCCTCGGTAGCCGACCATAAATAATTGCTGTTGGCATCTTTTAAAAACTGGGCCGCCCAGCTTTTTCCACCTGGCATGTACCAAACGTCTTTGTAGAGGGCACCGCTAAAGACCGTCGGGTTTGATGTGCTTTTTTTAGCCAATTCTTTTGCTTCGGTATACGAGGTTTCGATACCCTTGAAAATACTATCGGCCTTACGTTCCATTTGGAAAAATGGAGCAAAGAATTTTATCCACTCCGCTTTGCCCAATGGGGTTTCCTCCGTCCAGTCGCCATTATAAACCACAGGAATGTTGGAGCGCTGTAGGGTTTCGTAGGCACTGTTTTGATTATTAATTGAGAAACCAACCACCAGATCAGGCTGTAGTTCCAAGGTCATTTCGGTATTTAACGCTTCGTTACTGCCCAATTCCTTAATTTCTCCGGAAGCGATACGTTCTCGTGTAGTTTTAGAGGAAATATAATCGGTATTCGGAAACCCGACCAACCGATTTTCGACACCCAAAGCCTCCAAGGCCGGAATATGGGTTGTTGAGGTGGCAACGATTCGCTCTACCGGAACCGAAACAATGGCATCGTATGCCGCTTTGTTCAAGGTGATGGTAGCCAACTTTTCCTTCGGAATCAAAGCGTAAGTGAATGCTGCCCCTGCATTCGGCCAAGGCGAGGTTATCGTAATGACGGTAACACCCGATGCCTCCTTTACTATGGTAAACCCCTTGGCGTAACCAAGTGTCTTTACAATAGCCTCGTTTTTTGTAGGCAGTTGCTGCTTTTGTTGTTTACATCCTATAATAGATAGCAGCACGATAAATACAGCGGTCGTAAGAAAGCGAATTTTGGTCTTATCCATTAATTTGAATCGATCTGATGAACATTTGTTTTACGGGATAAAGGTACAGTCTTTATTTTCCAACCGAAAGATGGTTTTCCGATTATTGCTTGGCACCCCTATAATTAATCTAGTGTTGGTTTCCCTGTGAAAACCACTTTTTATTATATTTGCGCCTTTAAAAAAACTGTTATGAAGTATGCCCTGATTATTTTCGTTTGTACACTTTTTGTTTCCTGTAACGATTCTGAAGAAACGGATTATACCGTAAAAAACGATTTGGAAATTCAAGAATATATCGCTGCCAATAATTTGAACGCCGAAAAAAGTGCCACGGGATTGTACTATGTTATCAACGAGGAAGGTACGGGTGAACAGCCGACGGCAACTTCAGATGTGACCGTGGCCTACAAAGGGTATTTTACCGATAAGGCAGTGTTTGATCAAAGTGATGCCGAGGGGATCTCTTTTAACTTACAACAAGTGATTGCTGGTTGGACGGAGGGGATCACCTATTTCAAAGAGGGTGGCAATGGTATTCTTTTGGTGCCATCGAGCTTGGGCTACGGCAGTTCTGGTCGGGCAGGTATACCTGGTGGCTCTGTACTTATTTTCGAGGTTAATTTAGTCTCCGTTAATTAAAATTATCAATTTCTTTTACATACAAAACACCCTTTTTTTCAAAAGGGTGTTGATTTGTGCTACTGTTTTATGGTTGTAAATGAATAAGGGAATAGGTACTGTGTCAAAAAACAAGTCTTTTCTTTGATAATTTAGGAAACAGGTTGATTTATCAAGTTGTTATCCCGTGCAGCAAGAGCTTCATGCTTTTGCTGCTTTTTTGTTTCAAATTTTGCATCATACACTTCTTCGTTCTTCCATAAGGTGTACATCAATATCAATAGTTTTCTCTGAACCGCCACAAGAGCCACCAACGGCTTTGCTTTGTTTGGCTTTAATCTGTTATAGAATTGTTTCAATGTCGGGTTACAACGCACACAGGCCATCGAAGGCATGTGAAGTACCGCCCTAATATGACTATTACCTTTTTTGCTGATTCTGGTCTTCCCCTTGAAATTGCCGGATTCCCTCAGTACCACATCATAACCGGCGTAGCTCACCAACTGCTTGGCGTTGACTATGGATTCGAATCCTAAAGTTTCCCCGATTACCGTAGCCGCCGATATGAAAGATACACCGGGGATACTTATCAAATAATCAAGTTTCCTTTTTAATACTTCATTTTTAGAGATCAGTATCCGCATCTCTTCCTCAACCGCTGCTATCTGTGTATTTAAAAGCTTCAATCTGATCTTGTGCCTTTTCAATGCTCTTGCATTACTATGAACTCCAGATGCGATAGCACCTTGGCGATTGGTCTCCATTGTCCTATCGTTCAACAATGAACTGCGCTCCCTGCTCAGTCCTTTTAATTCCTGTAACTCTTCGCTGGGCGGGTGCCAAAGGCGAATACTTCTTTCAAGCCCTAGCATACTCAACATTCTACTATCCAGCGCATCCGTTTTAGAACGTTGGTCCAAACTCTGCGCGTAGCGCTTTACACGACCCGATTGCATTACACAGACCGAATACCCCCGTTCGTGTAGATAATGTGCAATACGCTGATGGTAAACGCCGGTAGCTTCCATCACCACCAAAAGTTCCACCTCATGGTCAACCGATGCTTTCAACCATTTCAAGAGTTCTTTGTAGCCTTTTATATCATTGGGAACATCTGAATGGGACTTAAATTCCTTGACCAGCCTCTTACTTAGGAAACCTAATGACAATGATAGATTCAACTTAGAAACATCGATACCCAAACTTTGTTTTAACTGCTTTTCCATATCCTATTTTTTAAGGCTAGAATTCTCTTTAGCATCTTTGCTCGCATTTGATTCGATCTCTGCACATTTAGGATCTAGGTACTGTTCAGATTCCAAGAAAATTATAGAAGGGCGGAAAACCTATGAAACGATATCATCTGAATGTATCTAGCCGAGACCTCGCTGTCCCTCCTATTTAAGCCTGTTGTTAAGTATCCAAGCTAATGCTTTAAAGATTAGCTTGGGAAGAGTATAGAACCTATGAAGCGATATCTACTAAAAGTATCTAGCCAAACCTCGAAATCACCCTTCCCTTTAAACTATTTTGTCCATTAAAATATCTTATCTTCAAACCAAGAACCAAACATACGAGCTAAACCGTTAGCACACATTTAAAACCAATGATTTTTTATTTAATAATCTTTTTGATTTTAATCACAATCCTAATAGGAACTTCTGTATGGATTTATAGATTATTTAAACTCTATAAAAGAGGAAAAACCACATCTTTCTGGATTCAAACTTCAATTCTGGGAATTATATTAATATTTATAACTTGGAATCTTGGGATTTTCCCATTGTCAAAAAATTTCCAGATTAAAGAACGGACAGAATTATTGACTGGGCAAACCTTTTGGAGTTGGAAAGAGTTTGACTATGAAGAAATAGGTGTGCGTGGAGAAGGATATACACTGGATATTTATAAATTTAATGAAGAATACGCCCAATACTTCAAAAACCCTGACTCTACCTTTTTTGAAAACTATCCACCCGAGAATATGTCAGAAATTAAATGGACTCCTACTCCAATAAAAGATAATGAAATCGATATTTTGGAATTCGCCACTCCAATCTATGGCGGCTGGAAAGGAGAAATAGTCACTAAACAGGATTTTATAAGAAATGTGGCTAAAAACAAAGGAGCTTATTATGCTTACCGAAAAGGAGGTGGAACGGACTTTTTCTTAATATCACCAAAAGATAGACTCGTAATTTTGATTAATCACAATATGTAAAAAAAGTGTGCTAAAAACCTAAACGTAATGCGGACTTTAGGGCAAAATCGAAAGGTCTGTGTATATTTATAATGTCGCTAAATCTTATGGATTAAGAAAAAAAACTAAACAATAAGATTTAGCTTCTTGCTAAGACGTAAACGAAAGGTTTCCTTACTTCCGCACTACGCGAGCCGAACCGTTGTACGCAAGCTAAAAAACCAAAAGTGAACTATATGAAACCAAAGATGATTTGGGCGAATTTTGGTGTAGATGATATTGACAGAACCCAGAAATTTTATCAAGAATTAGGATTTGAATTAAATGGAAAACCTAATAAAGAGTTGGTTAGTTTCCTTTTTAGTAACCGAAATTTTGTGATTCATTTTTTCAAAAAAGAGAAACTAAAGGAAAGTTTAGAAGGCGAACTGTCTGATTTAAGTAAAGGAAACGAAGTTATGTTTTCACTATCGGCGGAATCTAAAAACGAATATGACAAATGGGTTGACCTTATCAAAAATGCGGGCGGGAAAATCCGCTTTGACTCTAATAAAGACCGAAAGGAATTTTATGATGAAAATGGATTTTTCGTTTGTGTTTTTACAGATCCAGACGGACACAAATTCAATTTACTCTATAATGAAAATAAGTAAAGCCTGCGTACAACAAAATCTATAATGCGGGTTGAAGGGGTAACCGTATGGCCGCTATTTCCGGAGCTGCACCAAGACTACTTGGCAAACACCTATCGTCGTGCACAACATAAAAAAAACAGCAATAAGTGATAAAAAAGAAGTTTGAAAAATTACTTAAGAAGTACGATAGAAAAATTGTAATAGACAAAATTATTGATGGTAAATACCAAACCTTAAATAATGATGGAACATTGCTACATCACCATATTTTTTATCAAATTGTTTGGATTGAGAATGGTTCAGGAGTGCATATAATAGAGAACAAAAGGTATGATTATACAGGTGGAACTATTTTTCTTTTAGCACCTTATTACTTACACAAAATAACATACAATAAAGACGTTCAAGGTTATGTTGTTAGTTTTAACGATAGCTTATTAGACCGTTTTCAAAATAAATCTACTTTACTATTTCACCACATTCACCAAGCATATATTAAAGTGCCGAGTGAAGAAATTAAATTACTCAATGATGAATTCAATCTTTTAAACCATTATTTTAATAAGAATAAAAATAGTTCGGTTATTATTTTACAGAATTACTTACACATACTGCTAACTAAAATAAAGGAGTTTAAGAACTTTACAGAAATAGAAGATTTAGATAATGATGTAAAAATATTAGAGCAATTTGTGCACTTGGTTAGAACACATTACAAAGAGCAAAAACAAATGGCTTTCTACATTAGAGAAATGGCTATTTCACAAAAAAAATTGAATCGAATACTCAAAAATAATACGGGGCTTACACCTGCAAAATTTTTAGAAACCTACATACTAAATGAAGCAGCTAGAATGTTGTGCTACAGTGATTTGAGTGTAAAGGAAATTGTCGGAGAACTTAGTTTTTCTGAAAGCTCTTATTTTATAAAAGCGTTTAAAAAACACTTCGAAAAAACACCCATAGCATATAGAAATTCTGCTAAATTAAATTTGAATTCCAAATAGTACCATACAAATCCTAAATAGTTCTATTAGCCTATATCAAGAAAATAGAAGTTTGCATTCTAACAAATGTAAAGTAAGCTAATATGAATAAATCTATTCTCTATGTTTTAGCCTGTGTATTTTTATGGTCATTAATACCAGTAGTATCCAAATTAGGGCAAAATGAATTAGATAACCATCAATTTCTTTTCTGGTCAAGCATGTTTTCATTACTGTTTTTTTTTGGTATTGGACTTTATAAAAAAAGTCTTCAAAAACTAATTGAAATTTCAAAAGTTAAATGGTTTCAAGCTATTTGTTTAGGTTTTTTAGGCACCTATTTGTATTACGTATTATTATATTTAGGGTATGCTAACGCACCAGGAATGGAAGTTTTAATTGTACAATATTCTTGGCCAATTTTAATCGTTTTGTTATCCCTCATTCTATTAAAAGAAAAACTGACAATTTATAAAACAGCATCTCTTCTCTTGGGATTTATCGGAGTTTTCTTTGTGCTTACAAAAGGTAATTTTGAACAATTAAAATTTGAAAATTTAAATATCGACTTAATTGTGTTTACAGGAGCATTTGTTTTTGCATTATTTTCTGTGTTAAGTAAAAAAATAAAAATTGATGATACGCTATTATTAACAATTTACTTTTTAACAGCTAGTTTCGCTTCATTTATATCAATGCACTTCTATTCCGAATTTAAAACACCTAACCTCAATACTGTAGTACCGATTCTTATTAATGGATTTTTAGTGAATGGACTTTCATATATATATTGGATTAAAGCTCTTAAAATTGGAGAAGCGTCTTTTATAGCACCATTTGTTTTTTTAACACCTGTTTTATCATCCATTTTTTTAATAGTCATTTTTAACGAGCCATTTTATACAGTATACTTAATTGGAATGTCATGTGTCGTACTTGGTGGTTTACTGAACACCCAAAAGAGAAAGAAAAATACCGTGCATAACAAAGAACTGAGTTGAAAAACAACTGTTGTCCTGATTAATTTTAGATCATAATTATTCTGTGCCCAAACCTAAAACCAGTTATCGGGTTATGCCCCCGTTCTCTTTTTTGCCCTACCCTTTGACTTGGACGGAAACGTGATTCTCATCATATGGCATACCTGATTTGGCGATGGCAAATGCCTGTTTCAATAACTTGTTGGCCCGCTTTAGCCTAATGGTATTTATCTTTTGCAGGTCCATGAATGGGGCAAGGGTGCCGAAGACCGGCTCCACCGTGCTCTGGCGTTAGCCCTTCATATACCTGCCCTCTTTATTGTTTACACATTCCCCTTGGTCAACGGGTAAAGAAAGTCCAGTTCCAGTGCATCTTTCAATCACCTGTAGAAATTGTCTTTGGAGATCCGTTGGCTCAGCTGGAAGAAGGAGAACAGTGTTTCTTGATAGTCCTTCTTTCCCTGCATACCTAAAGTTATGATCCATTACCGAATCGGGAATGATCTTCAACAACTTTTTTCGCTAACTTGTACAAATGGCACAAAGCCTAAAGTTCATCGCTTGCGGATTTCCTATCGGAAATCCTACGCTAAAAGTTAACTTTGGGTTCGGCTGGATTGTCTTGCGGACGAATTACAGCAACGAACTTTCGCCGAGACGTTAGTCAGAATTTGAAAATAGTCAATTATATAGATAAAAATAATTAGAACATAATGCCCAATAATGATAAAAACAAAACTCCAATTTTCCAAAGAATAGTTGATATTGGTGCTAATAAGGAGTTTTCTATAACTGAGAATAGGTATTTGCGCATAACAAATATCGCTTCGATTCTTGGCATCTTGTTTATGGTGCTGTGGATGATTACTGCTTTTTGTATTACAGATTCCCCAATACTTTACGGAAGCAATGGATTGTTGGCATTGATGTTCTCATTCGTTCTGTTATTCAATGGCAAAGGTTGGCGGGTATTGGCTTCAACTTGGTTTACTGCTACGTCCTATATTGGAATTATTCTATTTCTTTATTTGTTGGGTTACTCGTCAGGGGTTTGGGTCATTTGTTTCATCATAATAATTACACCATACATGACTTTTCCCAAAAGTGCGAGAAAATTAGCTATTGGTTTCAGCATGCTGGGGGTCTTGACTTTGATTGTTTCGGTTACGTTTCAATCCCAATTTACTCCTCACTATAATGTACTTGATCCCTATTTTCTGCAAATGTTTAACATCAGCACAACTGGACTGATTTGCTTTACGATCGCATGGACTTTGTCTGTGTTGATTGATAGATCGGAGGAGTCTTTGAGGGTTGAGCAAAAAAGATCAGATGACCTTTTACATAATATTCTTCCTGTAAATGTGGCAAGAGATCTAAAGGAAACTGGTAAAACAGTACCCAAAAGGCACAAAAATGTAACTATTCTGTTTACTGATTTCAAAGGCTTTACGGAGTTGGTGGCTAGCATTCCCGCAATCACTTTGGTCAATGAACTCAATGATATTTTTGGCCGCTTCGATGAGATTGTTGAAGAGGCGGGAGTTGAAAAAATAGAGACAATTGGGGATGCATATATGGCTGCATGTGGCCTTGAAGAAGCGGTTAAAGATCATGCCATTAGTTGTATTAAAGCTGCCCAACAGATGTTGTCCTATCTGGAGGAGAGAAATAAAAAACATGAAATAAAGTGGAGGATGAGAGTTGGAATACATTCAGGACCAGTAGTGGCTGGCGTAGTTGGAAAGAAGAAATTCAACTATGATCTCTTTGGAGATACCGTTAATACGGCAAGTCGGATGGAATCATTAGGAGATCCTGGCAAAATAAATATATCGGAGGCAACCTACCAGCTTGTCAAAAATGATATCACTTGCGAAAGCAGGGAGAAAATTCAAGCGAAAGGAAAGGGTAAATTGGAAATGTATTTTATAAAATATAGCTAACAGTAGTAACCGTTGCACAAGTTGTTAGTTCATTAAAAACGGATTCATCCAAGCTTTTTTCAGAGGCTTTTTGGTATTAGGTTAGAAGTGGAAAGCTAATTTTACATGCCTTGCAAAAGCTCTCAATAAGTATGCTAAGGTGTTTCCATAAACGCCGATAAGGCAAGTAGGTGGTCTGCCTTGCTCTTTGAACGTTTTGTAAGGCTATATAAGTAATTAAATTAAGAATTTTTAAACATATTTTATATGAAAAAAATAGCCTTGATTACCATTGGATTGGTTTGGATTTTAGCTTTAATAATTTTAATAATATCTCTGACCGACTTGTATCCGAATAATGTTTTTAGCGAATATCGCTTAATCATCGGAATTACCTTTATTACTATAACTGGACTTTTTAAACCAATTTGTAATTTTGTCATCAATAGGTAACATAAGGAAGGAAAACGGAACAATGCGCGGACTTTAGCAAGTTGCAGCATTGCTCATTCAATCAGATTTGAAAATAAATCACATGGGCTTACATTCTTTATTGACAAAATGTATTGAGAAATAAGCTAGCTAACCCAGCTGGAAATAAAAAAGAAAATGATTAGCAAAAATATTCCCAATCTTCTAGAACTGATTTCTTGCCCTCTTGTTTCTACTACTTCGAAAATTCCTACCTTTTTTGTTAAAGTATGTCAAAAAAGCCCAAAGTACACAAAGTACAACTATAAGAATAATTGAAGTATTTATCTGATTAATATAATCTGGTAAATTCATATAAGAAATATACGAAAT
Source organism: uncultured Kriegella sp. (assembly GCF_963975415.1). Classification (NCBI taxonomy): domain Bacteria; kingdom Pseudomonadati; phylum Bacteroidota; class Flavobacteriia; order Flavobacteriales; family Flavobacteriaceae; genus Kriegella; species uncultured Kriegella sp. Next base: position 453,850 of record NZ_CAXBGN010000004.1, on the reverse strand, counting down.
ATTTCTATGATATTTGTCAATGAAAAACGTTAATGATTGTCTTTTAGTAAGATACAAGAGGACTATCACCTACGGTTCTGCGAGAGGCTTGGGGCGAAGTTCCCCTTGTTGACTCGGTTACTAAACGTTACCTGCAAACTGAAAAAAATTAAATGAATAAAATAGCAATATTGTACCAAGCTCAACTTCCACCTGTAAAAGATGGCATTCAAAAACCTATGAAGCCAGGAGGTTATTCTGATAGTGGTGCTGATATTGTTTTTGAATTATTAGAAAATAACATTGATGTAATTACACCTGTTGAAAATCCAAATCAACACAATGACACGGATTGGGTTTTTCCAGACACAAAAAACGGGATTGAAACGGCATTACAAAAAGGAGCAAAAATCTTTTGGTTAAATACAGTGCTATATCAACACCATACGATAGAAAATTATCTTGACATAGAATTGGAAATTGTCGGACAAATACCTGAATTGGTTGATGTTTATGATGATAAAATGGTCACCAATAGCTTATTGAAATCCAACAATATTCCCATTCCTAAAAACGAACTTATCACTATTGAGAATTACAATGATTTATCATTGGAATTGGAGTTTCCATTGGTTCTAAAGCCCATTAGGGGAAGAGGAAGTCAAGGCGTTGCTAAAATTGAAAATCGCAGTGAACTCATAGAAAATTTGAACGCTATTTTTTTAGAAAGTAATTACGGAAACGCAGCCTATGTTGAACAATTTTTAAACGGACAGGAAATTACAATTACTATAATGCCGAAAGGAAATTACGTGATTAATAACAGCGAGGAATATTTTAATAGACCTTGGTGTTTGCCAGCTGTTAAGCGATTTAATCATAATAGCGGAATTGCACCTTATAACGGTATAGTAGCCGTGATGGAAAACAGTAAAGTTTTGAGCGATGATGAACTACAGACAACTGAAATCCAAGAAGTATATGAACATTGTGTCAAATCAGCCGAGTTAATTGGAATAAAAGCACCGATTAGAATAGATTGCAGGGCAAATGAACAAGGGAAATACTTTCTATTTGACTTAAATATGAAACCGAATATGACTGGACCTTCAAGACCTCATAGAAAAAACCAAGATAGTCTGACTTTACTCTCTGCAAGAAAAATCGGATGGAGTTACTTTGATTTATTGAATAATATGTTGAATCAAAAATGGAAAGCCTGCAGGTAGTCAAGTAACCGTTGCACCAGCACATAGTTTCAGACAAACAGAACCGGTATATGCTCTTTTAAAAGGCTTTTGTCTTTAATGTTTAGCTATACAAGGCCAGTTTTCGGTGCGGTTCTCGGGCACCATACAGGTAATGAACGAAGTTTTTCGCAAGTGAAGACAGAACAAATACACTTGCCCCGATATTTAAATATTTTACGACCAATTTCAGGTACTTTTTCTGGTTATAGGCAATCGCCGAGAGGTGTATCACCTTATTGGCCTGTACCGGTTCGTTGGTTTTTATCTTTCTCAGGCCATGAACTGGGTATGCGTACCCAAAACGGGTTCTACCGTGCTCTGCCGTTTGCTTTTTATATGTGCTGAATTACGCTCGTATTCTTCCCGGTATTAAGTGACCGAGGACTGTTTCTCGTATACTTGGCCTACATTACAGGCTATTTTGAGGAATACCACGATTTTTTTATGACCCCTGACAAAGGGTTGTCATTGATCAGGTTTACGTTTGCACCATACTAATTTATTAAGCAATAAAACGAATGAAAAACGTAATGAACCCAAAATTTGGTATAATTGACTTCCCAAAGGCGACTATGATTTCAGTCAACGGTGTAGCTCTCGAAGTCTTTGAAGCAGGCAAGGAAAATGCAGGAAAACCTATTGTACTCTGTCACGGCTTTCCTGAGCATGCCTTTTCTTGGCGCCATCAAGTGCCGGCTCTTGCCGCAGCAGGCTACCATGTAATCGTTCCGAACCAACGAGGTTTTGGCAACTCATCCTGTCCGACCGAAGTAATCGAATACGATATTGAACACTTGTCGGGTGATCTAGTCGCACTTCTCGACTATTACGGATACGAAGATGCTACCTTTATCGGGCATGATTGGGGTGCAAATGTTGCTTGGAGACTGTCACAATTACACCCAGAACGGGTAAACGGAGTGATAAACTTGGCTTTGCCTTATCAAGAGCGAGGAGAAAAGCCTTGGATTGAATTCATGGAAGAAGTATTTGGCGGAGATTTTTATTTTGTTCATTTCAATCGACAGCCAGGAGTAGCAGATGCTATTTTAGAAGAAAACACATCGAGGTTCCTTCGTAATATGTTCCGTAAAAATGTACCTCCCGTTCCCCCTGAACCAGGAATGTTGATGATTAATCTGGCAAGAGCGGAAAAACCACTAGGCGAACCCATACTGAGCGATAGCGAATTGGCCGTGTTCGTCTCCGCCTTCGAATCGTCTGGGTTTACAGGAGGTATAAATTGGTACAGAAACCTTGATCTCAATTGGCAAATATTGGCAGAGGTGAACCCGATTATTCAACATCCCGCACTCATGATTTATGGTAATTATGATATGATTCCTAAGTTTGAAAGATTAGCTGAGTTCGTGCCCAATGTGAACGTGGTCAGTCTAGATTGCGGTCATTGGATTCAACAAGAACTTCCTGAAGAAACTAATCAGGCAATTTTAAAATGGTTAGAACGACAAAATACTTAAAAAGTAAACCGAAACCACTTGAATCGAAGTAAGAACGGCTTAAATAAATGATGCATATTCCCCCTAAAACACGACAGTCTGTTAAGTTTAAAATAAGAGACTAAAATTTACTGAAGCCTATGATAGCGCAATTTCCCTTGGGCACACTGTGGCTCAACCACAAATCATTAAGAGTTTTTCTTGATGCTGCTTTTTTGCCTGCATACCTAATGTTATGATCGATCATCGGATCGGCCATAATCTGGTAGACTTTTTCGCTAATTTATACAATAGGCACCATGGCAATAATAAATAAGGTGTAAATTATTGAATACGTTAGCTTCGGTGTGTTTGTCAAGTATATCACCTCGATAGTATCGGGGTGATTTTTATCTTTTCGTTTAGATATAATTACCGCTTCTTTAACAACCACTGTAGGGGGTAAAAGTTAGTTTTACCATCGATAATCGAATTTTATGAAAATAAAACGACTCGTATTATTTTCAATTTCAACACTCTTTCTCTCTATTGGTAATGCACAAACCGCCACCCTATCTAGATCGAAGAATACCAAGCTTATAAAGGGCAGTGTAAAGAGTCTTAACAATGATGTTTCCAACGTATTAATAATTAACTTAAATTCTAAAAAGTCGACAATTTCAGATTCCTTAGGCTACTTCATTATAGAGGCTAAATTGCGAGATTCCATTAGATTTACAGCAGTTCAATATTTAACGAAGGAAGTGGTCATTTCAGACACAATAATGCTCCAAACTTCGGTAACTGTGAATCTCATAGAGAATGTTATTAATTTAAATGAAGTTACAGTTACACCCTATAATTTAACGGGTAACATTACAAATGACATTAAAAAGTTGAATATTGAATCTAGAGTTACTTCTTCAACATTGGGTTTGCCTAATGCAGATCTAAGAATATTGCCGTCAAGCGAAAGACTACTTCTTGTAGCCGATAGAGGCAAATATGCGAGATTTATGACCATAGAAGAGATGTTAAAGGAGGATAAATTCCTTTTAGGATTCTTCAAATTAGGCGTTATGGTAAACACTGATAAAACAATGAATAGAATTTCCGGAAAAACCAAACAATTAGAAGATATGGTCGCCCGTGAAAAAAGTATAGCAGCAGAAAAAGAAATCATTGCTAATTTTTCAAAAAAATCAATATCCGAAAGTTTTGACATACCTGAAATAAATATTGATGGGTTTCTTACCTACTGTCTATCTCAAGCGGATTTTTCTGAAATATCTCAAACCGAGAATGTGCTTTTAATCTGGGAGTACCTAAAAAGGAAAAGTATTGCATTTAAAGAGACGGAATATGTAAATGAATAAAAGCGGTTTAGAAAATATTCATAGAAAAAACGTTTTACAGCAAAATCTATGGAACATATGATTTTCGGGCTGTAACGAATAGTTTGCGTACTTTTATGAGATCGATATTGCCAACTATCGGGATGGGGTTTTGATATGGCAAAAAAGAAAAAAACACCAAGAGATTACACTTTGTGCATGGCAGAAAAATGGCCAACGCGTCGACCTGCACGCTGTTATCGCCGACGCATATGCACTAATATATTCGGGCGTTGTAGTTGGTTTGGTACGCTAAAAGATATTCTTTACTAGGTTAAAGAGACATAGTTTACACTTTTTAGATTATAGTTTAAAATATAGTATATCTGATTAAATAAGAATAATGAAAAAATTAAAGGAACAGACTGATGCAAAAATTGCAGCGGGACGAAAAGCAAATCCTGACTTCATGAAAGGTGTTGATGATATTATTATTAAAGCAAAAGCTTTCCAACAAGGTGAAAATGCTATTAAAATTGGAAAGAAAGCTCCCGATTTCGTACTACCTAACCCTGAAGGAAAAGCAATATCGTTATCTACTTTATTGGATAAAGGTCCGCTTGTTATCACATTTTATCGTGGTAGTTGGTGTCCCTACTGCAACTTGCAACTGAGAGCTTTACAAGCCCGATTAAGCGACATTCATGCACTGGGTGCTACGTTAGTTGCCATCAGCCCAGAGGTACCCGACGGGTCATTGACAAAAAATGAAATTAGTAAAATGGAGTTCATTGTATTGTCTGATCAAGATGCAAAAGTTGCTTCCCGATATGGCGTTGCCTGGGAGGTGCCCGAGTTTTTGATGGAACATATGCGGGTAGATCGTAACCTTGATTTAAAAAAAATCAATAATGGGAATGCGAGTATATTACCGATTCCAGCCACGTTCGTCTTGGGAAATGACGGGATAGTCAAATGGAGTTATGTTAATGTTGATTATAGACAACGTTCAGAGCCTGATGAGATTGTTGAGGCCTTAAAAAATCTATCTTAAGAACTTAATTTTACTGGAATCTACGATAGCAATTTTTATATTGTTGTACAAATAGTTTCACAAGGCGTACTTGGCAATTCGTTGGCTTCATTTAAGGAAAATTCTTTGGGAGCTGTCGCCAATCAAGTCTTTGGCCCTGTTGGGTTCACCGTAATGATATTAGCGGCGGCTGTTTCTATGTTCGATTATTTAAGCAGTTCAATTTTGAGTATGCCAAGAATATTATATTGATCTATTAAAGAGTGTATTTAGCTGTGGTTAAATTGAGAAAACTAAATATTGGCTCCGGTAATGTATTTAGAATTTGAGGTGGTAGTGCAATTCCAATGTTGTCGAGTTTTCCATTATCTAATCTTGAACGAAATGAATTTATAGTTATTTTGATAGCTATAAGGGTTTTGACCATGATATATTTTTTTTGAAACTAAACTGACTAAGGGCAAGATAAGCCTAATGGCAGACCCTATAGAAAGCCTCGATCCAAATCTGAAAGTTATTTAATTCCTTATTTTAATTTATTACCTTCGCCCACGAATTTTGGTTTGGTCCGGTAATTTTTGTCGGGTCGATTAAAAGGGAATCCGGTTAAAATCCGGAACTGTTCCCGCAACTGTAAGCTTTGTCCTTAAGTATTCGGACGGCTACCATTTTCTTTAGTATACCACTGCCCACATTTAACTTGGTTTCTTGGGGGCGGGAAGGTCGATGGTAGTACGCAAGTCAGGAGACCTGCCATATTCAGAACTAATATGTTGACCTTCGGGATAGGGGTCTTTGTAAATATGGCAAACAGAATACTTCTATTACTTATAGCAATACTCTTTGGTAGCGGTTCGGCCGTTGCCCAAAACGACAGTATTATACAGTTGGAAGAAGTCGTTCTCAGTGATGCAAGGCTATATCGTTTTGCCGAGGGTATTAAAATCAAAACGCTTTCAAAAGGAGTGGTCGAGCGAACAAATCCGACGTTTACCGACATGCTCCGCTTTAATTCGAGTATTTATTTTAAGGAAAATGGCTATGGAATGGTTTCTTCCCCTTCCTTTCGAGGAACCAATGCGCAGCATACGGCCGTAGTTTGGAACGGTATCAATATCAACTCGCCTTTGACCGGTCAAACGGACTTTGGAGCATTAATTCCGCAGAACTATGACGGAATTGCCATTAGAAGTGGTGGCGGTAGCGTGCAATATGGTAGTGGGGCAATTGGGGGAAGCATTCACTTGAACAATATGCTTGCTTTTGAAAATCATTTCGATAATGTGTTACAACTCGGTTATGGTAGTTACAATACAGAAAATCTCAATTTCAAAACCTCGTACGGCTCCAACTCTTTCGCATTGGATTTTGGATTGAATTATATGAACTCCGACAATGATTATGATTACCTAGGTACGGATCAAAAGAACGAAAATGGGGAATATGATCATTTGAACGTTAATATCAATTCTGGATATTTCTTTACAAAACAGTGGCTGCTCAAGCTGCACCATAATACCTTTTTTGGTGACCGAAATTTATCGGGTACGTTGACAGCACCCTCAGATGATAAGTATAAAGATGTCAATACTCGATCTTTACTGGAAATGGTTCGTTTTACGAACGAAAAAATGATAAAATTCAAACTGGCACACTTGTTTGAACGCTATGAATATTATGCCAACAAGAATACACCCAATCATTCTTTTGGGAAAGTTAACACGCTAATAGGGGGGTACGACCATAAGCAAGCCTGGGGCGGTTTTACTTTGAACGGGCTTGTTGATTACAAAAGAGTTGAAGGCCAAGGGTCTTCGTTAGATAATGCGAAAAGGGACCAATGGTCGGGTACTATATTAGCGACTCATCGCCCGACAGACCGCCTACATTACGGTTTAAGTATTCGAAAAGATTGGGTCAATGATTTTGAGAGTCCACTATTGTTGACGGTAAATGGCAGTTATGCATTCAGCGATTTCTACTTGCTCAAAGCAAGTGCCTCTAAGAACTTTCGACTGCCCACCTTTAATGATTTATACTGGTTGGGGGCCGGAAATTTAAATTTGGTTCCTGAAACTTCGTATCAAGCTGAATTGGGCCAGTTATTCAAAGTTGACAAGGTCAGTTTAGAACTTACCGCCTTTTATATCGATTTAGAAAATATGATCCAGTGGCGCCCCGATACTACCGGACTTTGGGTGCCACAAAATATTCAAGAGGCCAGGCAGTATGGTTTGGAAACTTCATTGAACTATAAAAATAATTGGGAACAACATCATTTTGAATTTGATGCGGCTTGGGCATATACCAAATCTATCGATCGCACAACGGAAAAACAATTAATATACGTTCCATTGCACAAGATAAACGGCTCGCTGAACTACGTTTTTCAGCGTTTTGAATTTTATGTGCAGACGCTTTTAAACGATTCGGTCTACATTACGACCGACGAAAGTAATCACCTCCCAGGCTATACCTTAGTTAATTTTGGCGGACACTATGAGGTGTTGAGATTGAAAGGACTACACCTGAAAATGGGATTGAGGATCAACAACCTTTTTAACGAAGAATACCAGAATGTGGCGTACAGGCCGATGCCTGATAGAAACTTTTTAATTCAAATTACAGCTAAATTTTAAATTATGAACACGAGAAATGTATGTATTTGGGCCTTGGCCATTGGGCTTTTGACTTCCTGTGATAGCGATGACGATGAAGTCGTAGACTTGCCCGGAGGAGATTATGAAACAGGACTTTTCGTAACGAACGAAGGCCCCTTCAATAATGGTAGCGGCACGGTTTCTTTTATTTCTGAGGATTTTTTAAATGTGGAACATTCCATTTTTAACAAGGTAAACAACGAAGATTTAGGCAATATTGTACAATCAATGAGCTTTGATGGTGATTTGGCCTATATCGTAGCCAATGTATCGAACAAAATTAATATTGTAAACCGAGATACTTTCGAAAAACAGGCTGAAATTACAGAAGGGTTGAACAACCCCAGGTATTTTGTAGCAGTCGATGGCACGGGTTATGTGAGCAATTGGGGTGATACGGCAGATGAAACCGATGATTTTATTGCGGTAATCGATTTAGTGTCAAACACGGTAGTAAGTACCATTTCGGTACCACTTGGTCCTGAGCGTTTGTTGGTAAATGGCAACGCCCTTTATGTGGCGAATAGTGGAGCATTCAGCACCAATAATCAAATTTCGGTAATCAATACCTCCTCCAATTCGGTAACTACGACCATCACGGTAGGTGATATGCCAAATTCAATGCAATTCGATAGTTCGGGAAATCTTTGGGTACTTGCGAGTGGAAACCCTGGATACCTAGGGGAAACAGGAGGGGCACTCTCCAAAATAAATACGACTACCTTTGAAGTTGTAAATCTTGATTTTGAATCTACACAGCATCCCGGAAGTTTGGGAATAGATCAAGATATGTTGTATTACCAAATGGGGGGTGCGGTCTATAAAATGGACCCTTCTGATGATGCCCTTCCTACAGAAGAATATCTTTCCGGACTAAGTTTTTATAGTATGACGGTGAATGAAGGAAAATTATATGGTACCGATGCCAAAGATTACGCCAGTAACGGTACGTTGAGCATTTATGATATCGCTACTAAAGATAGTTTGACTAGCTTGACTATGGGGATTATTCCAGGGGGTGTTTATTTTAATGAATAGTGACCTAAGACAATTCAATACAAAAAACGGCTTGGTGTTAAACCAAGCCGTTTTTTTATTCCTATCGTTTTTGTTAATTCAGGTTGATGTTAATTGGTTTATCAAGAAACATATTATCCTTTAGGGGCGCGAACATTTTCGAGCTTGTCATTACGTTTGCTGGCATTTGAACCGTGAAATCTTTTTTTCCGGTAGCGGAACCGGTTATCTCCTGTATGGCCTTGGCTAAAAGAGGCTCTTGTAAATCACCTAATACACCAAGGTTTGAAATATCTTCCTGCAATTCAATATCAGGTACAAGTCCATTGGTATAGTCAGAGAAGCCATCGGCGTTTTCGTTTCTTCCGACTAAGGGTTGAATGGCCCATCGATTATCGGAATTAATTTTGTTTTCCCTTTCAGGGTTATAGATGTAACTGCCCTCTGCATCATCGACCATTGTAATAGAAAATTCATTCTTTCCACGTGTGGTTTCGCCAATATGTACAACATCAACGTATGGTGCTAGTCCGTTAATGACCAACTCACTAGCGGAAGCCGAACTGCCCGTGGCAAGAATATAGACCTTGCTTAAATTCAATGTTTTCAATGTTGATTTTCCGCTTGTCTTGTCTGCAAAGTAATCTTCTAATTGCTCGGTGCTAAGTTGCTCTTGTATTTTGTCGTTCCAACGTTGCCTTAAGAATAATTCATCTGTATTGGCACCGTAAATCATGCTGGATAATAAACGTGCGGTATTCACGGATCCTCCCGGGTTATAGCGAAGATCTAATACAAGATCGGTAATATTCGCGTCGACAAAACGTCCGAACACTTCGTTTAACTCTTCATCATATTCATTGGTAAAGGCATTGTATACTAAATAGCCTATTTTTTGCCCTCCTATTTCAAAAGTTTCATCTAGAAAAATGGGATTTTCGGCCAAATCGGGCATTTTAGTAAGCGAAACTTCTTTGTCGGAAGGAGTAATCACCTCACCCTCGATAGTGGCCATATTCAAAGTATAGGTATCTTCATCACCAAAAAGAAGGCTTGTGTAATTATCAATGGTAAGCGTTCTTCCATTGACGCCGGTAAAAAGATCACCTCGATTGATATCTTTGGTAGCAGCATCTGAGTTCGGGATGATGTAGCGAACATATCCGAAAACATCGTCACTATCAGAAAAGCGTACCAACCCGAATTCAAGACCGTTGCTTTTTGAAATGCCGGATAATGATTTTGTCAAGGTTTCATAATCGTCGGAATAAAAACTAAATCGATCTTCAGAATAAAGCAAAGCGTCCTCAAAAAACGCGGCCGGGTCACTTTCCGATGCCAAAAACTCGGTATATGCTTTCGCTCCTTCCGTAGTATTCGGAAATTTATCATCTGCTAAATTTGAGACTTCGGCCTGCCAGAAATACCAAGAATTCATAGCTTTCCACATAAAATCTTGCACATCAACATTGGCATTTGGATCCGGATCCGGACCTGTCGGATTAATTAAACTGTCATCATCTTTACTGCAAGAGAGGGATAAAAGCCCCAAGGAAAGGAACAGTACTACATATTTTTTCATAGGTTTATTTTAATAGGCAAAAACCATTTCAATAACCATTCCATGATTTTACAAATGATTTGAGGCTCATTACCTTAGGCATAACGTATTTACGTAAATATTTAGTCTATGGTTTTCTAATTTATTTACACTTTTTGAAAAAAAGTTGTAAATCATTAACAATGATGGTCTTAAGAGCGTCAAGATTCATTTATGACCACCATTTCAAAATTCAAAATTCATTCGTTTTTAAATGGTATGGCAAGATTTGATTTTAAAGCCGTGGGTACTTTTTCGATAATCAAGTTGTCTTTCATAGGAGTGAACATTTTTGAGCTGGTTATCAAATTCACAGGAAAGTGAACGTTAAAAGTTCTTTTGGCACTTGCACCCGTTATTTCTTGAAGTGTCCTAGCCAGCAACGGTTCGTTGATATCGCCAAGAACACCCATGTTTTCAATATCTTCTTCAAGCTCTATATTTGGTACAAGGCCATTGTAGTAATCAGAAAACCCATCTGCGTTTTCGGCAAGCATAATTATGGGTTGAATGGCCCATTGATTATCGGGGTTAATGTTGTTTTCACGTTCCTCATCGTAAACATTGCCATTCCCGGGGTCATCGACAAAGGTGGCCGAACCTTGATTTTTGCCTACCGTAGTTGTACCGATATGTACGACTTCAATGTATGGGGCTAGACTGTTCATCACCAGTTCACTTGAAGATGCAGAACCATCTGTAGCTATTATGAAAACCCTTCCAAGATTTAAATTGTTCAAGGGTGCATTTGTGTTTCCATTGGCGTTGCCCGTAGTGGCCGTAAAAAAGGTTTCTCCGAACCCTGGCTCCAATGTTCCCTGTATCTTATCATTGTACCTTACCTTGTAAAAAAGCTCTTCCTCATCGGCACTGTGAATTAAGCTCGCCAGTACATTGGCCGTAAAGCCTAAACCACCAAGGTTATACCTTAAATCTAAGACAAGGTCTGTTATCTCTGCAGATTTGAATTCCCCAAAGGCCTGGTTGAGCTGTGCTTCCGAACCACCTGTAAATTGGTTGTACATCAAGTATCCAATTCTTTGGCCACTTACCTCTAAGATTTTGCTGACCAGCAGTGGGTCCTCGACTAAATTATCCTCTTTTGTCAAGACAACTTCTCTGTCATTTGGTGTTATTGTATTATTGGCAATATCAGCCATATTCAAGGTATAAGTGTTGGAATCACCGAAGAGAAGGTCTTCGTAATTACTGATCGTAAGTGTTTGGCCGTTAACTCCCGTAAAAATATCACCTCTTTTTATTTCTTTTGACGCTGCATCAGAATTAGGTACGATATAACGTACATACCCAAATATTGCATCACTATCTGAAAAACGGGATAAACCGAATTCGACGCCATTGCTTTTTGAGATTCCAACGAAAGCGTTTAATAAATCACGATAGTTTTCACTTAAATAACTGAATTTATCTTCAGAAAATAGGAGTTCATCATAAAAGAAATCTGTTGGATCGGGAAAGTCACTCAAGTATGAAGTATAGTCGGCATAGGTACTAAAACGATCATCGGTTAGATCGTTAACATCACTTTGCCAAAAATAATAAGCATTCATGGTTTGCCACATAAAGTTTTGAACTGTTATATTGGCTTCGATTAGTTCTTCCCCCGTTTCTTCTACTATTTCTTCTTCTTCGATAACCGTGTCATCGTTCTTCTTGCAATTCGAAAATACAAGTCCTAGCGAAAGGAAAAGTAGCAGGTGCTTTTTCATTTGTTGTATTTATATGGTCAAGGCATCAAGCAAAACTACTTAAAATATAAATTTAGGAGCCTATTGGCCCATGCTTATGTTGGCATTCTTAATTTTTACCAATACATGAAAAGATGAAAGCACCCTCAAGTGAATTAAAATCAACGTTTACACTTACTTTTGTTGTAAAGAAGAATAGTCAGTCAATGTACTTGCATGATCAACAATAAAAAAATTGTAACAAAACCTCCCGTGTCTCGTCTTGCTAATGAGAACGGTTAATAGAGCCTTGCAAACAATACAACCAAAAATGCAACAAGCGGAGTTTTTAAGCATGGTAATGCCCTTTAGAGATAAATTATACAGATTGGCAAAGCGTTTGCTAGTGTCTACAGAAGAGGCGGAAGATGCTACTCAAGAAATTTTGCTGAAGTTATGGTCTAAAAAGAAGGCTATTGGCGGGTATAGGAACGTAGAGGCTTTTGCCATGACAATGACCAAAAATTTCTGTTTAGACCGGCTAAAATCAAAACAGGCCGGAAATTTAAAATTGGTGCATACCAATTATAGCGATAAGGGAAGTTCTTTACAAAAGCAGGTCGAGGTCAATGATAGTGTGGCATGGGTAGAGAAGATTATGGATAGATTGCCCGAGAAGCAAAAATTAATATTACAGTTACGCGATGTTGAGGCGTATAGTTTTGATGAAATATCGGAGATTATGAATATGCAGCCTACAGCAATTAGGGCGGCACTGTCAAGAGCAAGAAAAACCGTTAGGGAGAAATTAATGGAAAAACATAGTTATGGAATCGGATAATATAGAAGAGCTATTGGAAAAATACTTCGAAGCGACCGCAACAGGCGCAGAAGAAGAAGCATTGCGAAGGTATTACCAAAAAGGAAATGTTGCCCCTCATTTGGAAAAATACGCGCCCATGTTCCAATATGTTTCCTTGGCAAAGAAAGAACGTTATACCCGACAAGTTTCACTTCCGATAAGCGGAAAGTCACGTAAGAATATTTACAAATGGTTTTCTGTTGCTGCCGTCGTAGCATTATGTTTTGGGCTGTACCTAAAAGAGCGTGCAATCGTTACCTTGGAAAGCGAATACACTCAAGAAGAAATTGCATCGGCTCAAGAGGCATTGGCCTTATTTACCCATAATTTCAGCAAGGGTACGAAGCAGCTGTCGTATTTAGAGGAATTTGAAAGGAATACAAATAAATTTTTAATCAAAGAGCAGTAAGTATGAATGGGGTGGCGTTGAGAGCCTCCCGGATATTCAAGTATGGTGTTCGTGAATTGAAACGGGCATTGGAGTATATTTAATAACAATAGAAAAATTAAAAAGATGAAAAAGCAAATTGCAATATTTATTTTAGTGGTAATACCCACCTTTATTTTTAGCCAAGATATTTTTGAAAAGTACGAAGACAATGATGGGGTGACCTACGTGTCGATGCAACCAAAAATGTTTCAAATGCTTGGTAAAATGAGTGTAAGTTCAGACGATCCCGAAGCACAAGATTTTTTCGCTTTGGTAAATAGCATTACAAGCTTTAAAGTGATGACCACAGAAGATGCTGCTATATCCAAAGATGTCGGAAACTGGGTGAACAACCGCCTGAAAGGTGCCGCTTATGAAGAATTAATGCGTGTAAAAGATGGTGATTCAAATGTGAAATTCTATGTCAAGGAAGGGAAAGATGAGAATCACGTCAAAGACCTTTTGATGTTGGTTACGGGTATCAGTGATCAAAACATAGAAATCAATGGGAGAAAATTGGAAACTGTACTGCTTTCATTGACAGGGGATATCGATCTTCGAAAAATTGCCAAGTTGACTGAAAAGATGGATTTACCGGGCGGAGACCAATTGGGTAAGGCCCGAAAGGGAAATTAAGAAATGTACGTACTGCAGGTTCTGTTCATCAAGAAATATTATCACCCTGTGGTATGAATGTAATTGATCACAATCAAAAAAAAACAGCATGAAAACAATGAAAACAATTTTTGTATTGACCTTGGTTGCGGCCATGGTGGCATGTTCTTCAACAACTAGTTTGCAGGAGTATTATGTCAATAATTCCGAAAACCCCAATTTTCTTTCGGTTGATCTGCCTGTAAGTTTGTTGCAGATGAAAAATGAGGCCATGACAGAAACCCAAAAAGAGGCTTTTGAATCTTTAAAGAAGTTGAATATCTTGGCTTTTAAGAAGACCGTCAAAAATGCGTCTGAATACCAGACTGAAAAGGCAAATGTAAAGGCTATTCTCGGTAACGGCCGATTCACCGAACTGATGAAAATAAACACTAGTTTTGGTAGGGCGACCATTAAATATTTGGGTAAAGACGATGCTATTGATGAAGTGGTCATTTACGGAGATAATGATGACAAAGGGTTTTTGCTGGTACGGGTATTGGGCAACGACATGAATCCCGCCAATTTTTTTCAGGTTATAAAAGCCCTTGAGAAAAGCGATTATAATGGAGAAGGACTTAAAGAGATAGGAGAGCTGATTAGAAGTTAGATCAACATTCAAATCTGTTCATATGCTAAAAAAAAAATCCGTTTCAACCTTGAAACGGATTTTATCTTTTTTGGCATATTAAGTTTTTCACGATTTTGGTAAACTGTTTATTTTTAAGAGGGTATTGATTATATTCGTCTAACTATAAACATTAAATAAAAACCATTAATTATGAAAGACGCAGAAATTTGGATGAACAAGGCAATTGATTTTGTCGTTGATTATGGCCCAAAAGTATTGGGAGCAATTTTAATCTACCTTATTGGTTCGTGGATTATAAAGAAAATAACTAGAGTCTTAAAAAACGTAATGAACAAAAAACATTACGATGAATCGCTTCAGAAATTTTTAGTAAGCCTTATTTCTTGGACCTTAAAGATTTTCTTGATTATCACAGTAATTTCTACCTTAGGAGTAGAAACAACAAGCTTGGCGGCTCTGATCGCTGCGGCTGGTCTTGCAATTGGCCTGGCCTTACAGGGATCATTGGGCAATTTCGCCGGGGGCGTATTACTTATCATATTCAAGCCCTATAAAATCGGCGATTTGATAGAGGCCCAAGGAGTTTTGGGCAGTGTAAAGGAAATTGAGATTTTTACTACAAAACTGGTCACACCTCAGAATAAATTGGCCATTGTGCCCAACGGAGCTATGGCCAATGGGAATATTATCAACTATACCGCTGAAGGAAAAATGCGTGTTGATACGACCGTTGGAATCGGTTATGGGGAAGATATCAAAAAAGCCAAGGATGTATTATTGGCTGTTTTGACTTCCAATCCTAAAGTACTTGAAAATCCGGCACCGTCAGTAAATGTTTCTGAATTGGCTGATAGTTCTGTGAATTTTGCCGTACGTCCTTTCTGTAAGCCTGAAGATTATTGGGATGTTTATTTTGCCACCATTGAAGGTAGTAAATTAGCATTAGACGCTGCAGAAATTGAGATACCATACCCACACAGGGTTCAAATTCAGAAGAAGGATTAACAAATTAATAGAACTTGAATAAACTAAAGAGACCCGACATTCAAACTTGTCGGGTCTTTTTATATGTTCATATCGCTATCGTATTAAATACCGGTATAGTTCTGAGGTGTTATCGCTTTCAGTTCTTTCTTAATAGCATCGGAAACTTCTAAAGTATCAATGAAATCCCCAATCGAGGTTTGATTTATTCTTTCGTTCGTTCTAGTCAATCCCTTTAGCGCTTCATACGGATTAGGGTAGCCCTCACGTCTCAATATGGTTTGAATCGCCTCAGCCACCACGGCCCAGTTATCTTCCAGATCTTGATTGAATTTTTCGGCGTTCAATAATAATTTCCCTAACCCCTTTAAGGTAGATTGAAAGGCAATAAGGGTATGTGCAAACGGTACGCCTACATTTCTTAGAACCGTACTGTCCGTAAGGTCTCGTTGCAGTCTAGAAATGGGTAGTTTTGCCGATAAATGCTCAAAAATAGCATTGGCAATACCTAAATTTCCTTCGGAGTTCTCAAAATCGATAGGGTTGACTTTATGAGGCATGGCCGAAGAACCAACCTCTCCTGCTTTAATTTTTTGTTTGAAATAATCCATTGAGACATACGTCCAGAAATCCCTATCAAGATCTAGTACAATAGTATTAACGCGTTTCAACGCGTCGCACAGCGCTGCCATATGGTCGTAATGCTCTATTTGTGTAGTAGGGAAGGAGTGGTGCAGGCCTAAAGTAGATTGAACAAAGTTTTGTCCGAATGATTTCCAGTCAATCTGGGGATAGGCTACCTTATGGGCATTATAATTTCCTGTCGCCCCACCAAACTTTGCGGCACTTGGTATGTCGTTCAGTAAATTGAATTGTTCATTTAATCGCGTGACATAAACATCAATCTCTTTGCCAAGACGGGTAGGGGATGCCGGCTGACCATGGGTACGGGCCAACATGGGTATCTCGGCCCATTCGATGGATAATGCTTTTAATTTATTAAGTACATTAAAGAATTCGGGTACATAAACTTTGTTTAACGCTTCCATTATGGATAAAGGAATGGCAGTGTTGTTTATGTCTTGGGATGTTAAACCGAAATGAATGAATTCTTTGAATTTTGCAAGCCCCAGCTTGTCAAAAGCCGATTTGATAAAGTACTCGACGGCTTTTACGTCATGATTTGTAATTTTTTCGATCTCTTTGATTTCCCTCGCATCTGAAGTATCGAAATTTCGATAGATCTCACGCAATACTTCAAATTTTGAAGTGTCGAAAGTAGATAGTTGTGGTAATGGAATTTCACAAAGTGCGATGAAGTATTCAATTTCTACCCTTACTCTATATTTGATGAGGGCTTCTTCTGAAAAAAAGTTGGCCAAGCTCTCGGTTTTAGTTCTATAACGCCCATCAATAGGGGAAATAGCGGTCAATGCGTCTAAAGACATCTGTTATGAATTTGGTTTAATTTAGAAAAGGGCAAAGATACTTATAAGCATGGGAGTTTAAAAGTTTCTCTCGCCGATTGTTGTGGTATAATAACTCTAAATAGGTATTTAGGTTATTTTAGTTGGGCCAATGTCATTCGCGCCCTTGCCTTATATGCGGCACTGCCATTAGCGTAATTTTGTTCAAGAACCAGTTTTAGTTCTTCATGGATCCAATGAATTTTTCTTCCCAAAAGTAGTAAACACGTCATGGAATAAGCTTGGGCGGCCACTTTATGCTCTCCAATGAGCCAGTCGAAACAAGCGGTGGCGATGCGGGCTAAAAAAGTCTGATTCAAAACCTTTTGTACAGCAGGGTCAGCCTTTAAAAAATAAGCACTGATGAGGTATTCACATATTTTGGCAACCGGTCTTACCGATGAATCTAAGTGTACCGACTTTAGATTTGAGGTAAAATAGTCAAGATGGGGATAAATATACGAAAGGTTTTGTTTGGCGGTAAACTCCATGACCCAACATGCCCTACTTGAAATCGGGTCATTAACGTCAAAGGCAATCTTTATAAGCGGAGAAATCAATTCAGGGTTTTGTAAGATTATCTCGGCCATTTCCGATCGTTTTTCGCGAGAGTGGTTTACATAGTTTAATGATTCGTATAATTCTTGATTGTTCACTGAGGTATACCTTTGTTTATGACCTTCAATTTAAAACAATAGTTGTATAAAAAAAATACTTGGTGGGATGACCAATACTCAGGGGGTTTATAATAGCAATTTTTTAAATAGGTCAATCATCGTGGTATCGAATAAAAAGTTTTGAAACGCCCTAAATGGCCCGGCCCACCAAATCAGACACCACAAGGGGTACCGCTTCGGTAGCATTTTGAGGTATTATGGTCAAGTTCATATAATCGACTTCTTTAACATTGGGTTTGGGGTCTATAAAATAAATTGGAGCTCCGTGCTTGACATAATTTACTAGACCAGCTGCCGGGTATACCCGTAATGAAGTTCCAATGATGAGTAGTATATCGGCATTTTGGGTGAGGTATACTGCCTCTTCAAGCAAGGGCACTTCCTCTCCGAACCATACAATGTGGGGGCGTAATTGATAACCATTTTTACAATTATCACCAAGGTTGAGGTCTTTTTTCCAATCTAAAATTAAACTAGGATCTCCCGTACTTCTTACCTTTAGTAATTCTCCGTGTAGGTGTAAGACAAGTGAACTACCTGCTCGCTCGTGTAAATCATCAACATTTTGGGTTATAATGGTTACATCGAATTTATCTTCTAGACGGGCTAAAGCCTTATGGGCCTTATTGGGTAACACTTGTAACAGCTGCTTTCTTCTTTGGTTATAGAAGTCCAATACTAACGCAGGATTCTTGGCAAATCCAAAGGGCGAGGCAACCTTTGCTACGTCATGGCCTTCCCATAGGCCATCTGCATCTCGAAAAGTGTTGATTCCACTTTCAGCACTTATTCCAGCTCCTGTAAGAACTACGATTCTTTGCTTCATTGGGCTAAAATAGACTTTTTATAAAAAAACTATAATTTGTTTAAATTAATTTTAAATTTTTTAAACATAAAGCAGATTGCTACATTTTTTTACTTTACGTGTATATTTGACAATAGGTGGCTGAGGTCAGCGTAGTAGGGCTAACCTCAATATTCTCAAAATAAAATTGCTTTTAGTAATTTTAGCCCTATGATCGACCTTAAACTTTTGTCGTACCTGGAAGGCTTCATTACAGAAGATCGAAAAAACCGTTTCGAAAGTATTTTGGAACGACGTACAAATTATATTACCGTAGCGATCGAAGATGTCTTTCAATTACATAATACCAGTGCCGTGGTGCGAAGTTGCGAGGTATTTGGTGTGCAAGAGGCACATGTAATTGAAGGTCGGTTTGGTAAACGGCTTGACGAAAATATTGCTATGGGCGCCCAAAAATGGGTAGATGTACACACTTATGCCAGTAGTTCCGATTGCATAAAAGAACTTAAAAACAAAGGATATCGTATTGTAGCGACATCACCCCATAACGAGAGTTGTATGCTTAACGATTTTAAGTTTGAGGGAAAAACAGCCCTTTTTTTTGGTACGGAAAAAGAAGGATTGAGCAAGGAAGTATTAGATGCCGCCGACGGATATTTGAAAATCCCTATGGAAGGTTTTACCGAGAGTCTGAATATTTCGGTATCTGCCGCAATAATACTGCAGCACCTGACTACGAAACTTAGAAAAGAAAAAATTGATTGGCAGTTGACCGAAGAGGAAAAGCTAGAAAAGCATTTGGATTGGTCCAAAAAGTCAATACGAAGTATTGATGATATTTTGGCGAGGTATTATGGGAAAAATTAATTTTCTCTCTACATTTAAGGGTTAACCAGCTAATGTTCAGTTAAATGACGATTTTAATTTATATTATAGGGGGTATTACCGTACTTATCGTACTATTGATGTTGATTGCACCAAAGACCTACCATGTTTCCAGATCTATTATTATTTCGAAGCCAAGGATCGAGGTTTTTAAGTATCTGAAATCCCTCAAAAAAATGGATGAGTGGTCTCCATGGGCGACGCGAGATCCCAATATGAAAAAAAGGTTTACGGGAATTGATGGTGAGGTAGGGGCAATCAGTTATTGGAACGGTAATAAAGATGTCGGTGAGGGCGAACAAGAGATTATGAAGGTTATTGATGGTGAACGAATAGAGTCGGAACTAAGGTTTTTGAAACCTTGGAAATCGACCTCCGATTGCTATCTTCAGGTTGAAGATGAACAACATGGTCAGACAAAAGTCATTTGGGGCTTTATGGGGGGTAATAGGTTTCCAATGAACATTATGATATTGTTCAGGAGTATGGATAAAATGGTCGGCAAAGATTTTGAAGAAGGCTTAAACAACATGAAGGATGTTCTAGAAAAATAGGGAAACGCTTGTTAGATGGCCATCTATTTAGCTAATTCTAAAAGAGCAATATCATTATTATTATCTAAAATAGCTTTCCCGTTTTTGACCATTATTTCTGTTTGTGAATACGTATCGAATAATTTTGTGCCATCCCCAAAAAAACCTTTGACCCATAGAGATTTTTTACCCTTCGGTAAATCTAATCCTACAACCACTTTGTCCTTAAAATCACCATCAATAAAGGTTCTACTGAAAACATATGGTTTTTTGCCTAACCTTTTATGTTTACCAGCACCAATGGCTGGGTGATCATGGCGAAATTTTCCAACTTTCTGCCAATGAGCATGTATTTCTTGTATGTTCTTTAGGCTATCTAGCTCTTCCCAATTCATGAAAGAACGTAATGTAGCATCACCATCGGTACCTTCAATGGTAAGGCTTCTAGCTGTTTCATCGCCATAATAAATCTGTGAGGCACCAGGTGTTAATAATAATATATTGGCTGTTTTAAATGGCTCTTTACGCTGTTTGTCGTAAGGCTCCAAGTCATCGTGTGATGTTAAATAGTTTAGAACACTCTGGTCTTTCAATTCAGTATGCAGCAGTGTACTGTATTTGGCAAATATGGTTTCATAATTTTTTTTACCATCTTTTTTTAGCTCAAAATTGATCAAGCTTTTAAACCCGTGGTTAAAATAATCAACTTTTCTATCGCCAAAATCATATGTTCTTCCGCCAGAGATACCATAGTTGTAGACTTCCCCTACCATAAAAAAAGGCTTGTCATCCAAGATTTCATCAGGGTTTTTTTTCTTCCACGTTTCAAAAGCGTATGAAGCTTCTTTGTACAATTCTGTCCAAGCATTTTCATTAACGTGTTTTACGGTATCGACCCTAAAACCGTCAATTCCGAAGTCATTGATATAGTCGGTCAACCATTTTATAATATAGAACCTTGGGGCTCTAGGGTAACCGGTACGTTCAAAAAATAATTGCAATTCATCAAGTTCGGTGCTGAGTCGGCCTTCTTCTTTCCATTTGGCCAAAAGTGGGTCGGGTAATTTGACCGGCTCGTCAGATTCGGTCAATATATCGGGTAAATTTTCGACCAATGTACAACTTGTAGTATTCTTGTAGGTGGTAAAATCACATAGTGGTCCCGTTCGAACCCAATCGGCGGGCCAAACGGGGTCTGAATCGGTAACAGGCCCAGTGTGGTTCAAGACAACATCCATCAGAATACGAATTCCTTTGGCATGAGCGGTTTTTACTAAGCTCTCCAAGTCTTCCCTCGTGCCGAAATTAGGGTCGATGGCCGTCCAATCTTTGGCCCAATAGCCATGGTAGCCAGACGTGTTTCCAGTACTTTCATCAGTATCGCCATGAATTTGTTCTACGATAGGCGTAAACCAAATAGCATTAACGCCCAGTTTTGTAAAATAGCCTTCGCGTATTTTTTGGGCGATACCTTGAAGATCCCCCCCCATAAAACCACGTAAAGGACCAGTGGGGCTTGTTCTGTCAAAGTTTGTATCATTTTGTCCGTTCCCGTTGTAGAAACGATCGGTCAATAAAAAATAGATATTTGCCCCTTCCCAGTAGAACGGAATGCTTTTGGTCGAATCAGGGATGGTATTGGTCACTATGGCCGTTTCTTTGGTTGGTTGTTTTTTTTCTTTGCAGGAAAAGAAAATGATAAAAATAGAAACAGCGACTAGCAGTTTTTTCATAGACATCTATTTTTATCTAAAGCTATAAAATGCTAGGGGAAATATAAAATTTATTTTTCCCTGTTCAAAACTTTGAATTCTTCGTAACAGCTACTAATGGCATCGAGTATTTGAAGATCGTTCGCTGTGGTAATAAATGATTTGGAGTAACTGCAATTGTTAAGTATGTCTTCAATGTCTACTTTTTCGATTTGAAGAAGTTCTATTAGTGTTTCCCTATCAAATTTAGATGCCAGAAGATCACGTATTTGATCATCTTCCTTTACTTGGCGCAGTTTGCGCATTTGATTGGGCTTTTTTCCAAACAGATTACGCAGTAAGTCTGCAGGGTTGAGTATAGCTCCTAGCACTTTGGTTACGGCACTCGGATTTTTTTTACCTGCTTCATAACCTACGGAGAGACCTGAAATGCTATACTGATAGGCGTTGTTGATAGGAAGGTTTTTAACATCTATTTCCAAATAGCCCGTAAGCTGATAGGGGCGAACGATAACTTCTTCAAGTGCATAGGCCAATTCTGTCAGCGATATTTTTGTTTGTCCAAACTTAAACATATCGTTGGTAACCCTGATTTTTTGTGATTTAAAACCCAGAAAAGAAAAATATAGGGTGTCATTTACGACTGCGGGAATTGAAAATTCACCGTCTTTATTGGTAATGGTTCCTTTAACCTGATTAAGGTTTACGACATGTACGCTTGACATGGTAGCACCCGTTTGGGCATTGACGACAATAGCCTCTAATCTGTCGTTTTCTTGTGTATCTTGAGAAAACCCAATGACACTGACAAGCACAAAAAATAAAAATAAGCGTTTTCCCATTAATTCGATTTCCTGATTTTAAAAATACTAAACAAAACAAAAAAATACGCCGAAGCGTATTTTTTAATATACAATTAACTAAAAGAAATCACTTTTTCTTTTTTTGCTACGTCTTTTGCCGGAATGTGCAGCCTTGTTATTGGAGCTTCGATCTCTCCGTCGACCAGCGCTTCTATCCTTGTTTCTTCCTCGACCTTTGTCTTTGCCACGCCGACCTTGACCACCGCCCCCTCCAGGGTTTTTAGAGACTTCGACATTGATGAACCTTCCGTTAAGTTTAAATTCCGTAAAAGTGGAAAGAATCAAATCGGTTACCGAGGCTTCGGTATTGAAAAATGAAAAACTGTCTTTTACATCCACTTTGTAAATGTCGTCTCTTCCTAAACTCAGCGTATCTTTTAAGAAATCTTTTAAGGTCATCCAATCATACCCATCTTTTTCGCCGACATTTATGAAATATCGTACAGATCCGTTATCGGAGAAACTAGATCCACTTTCGTTGCTTCTATTTCGTTCACTACGTGAATCAGGACCCGAAGTATTCAAGTCTTTCGATTTGCTATAATAATTGTAGAAACGCGTAAACTCGACAGATATAATTTTTTTAATCAGCTCTTCACGATCTATGCCGTTCAATACGTCGTTGATTGCGGGAAGATAATTATCGACTTCTTTATTTACTTCAGTGTCCTTAATTTTATTCGCTAGATGATATAGCTGAATTTCACATATCTCGATGCCAGTCGGAATTTTTTTGGAAATAAAGTCTTGCTTTATTTTTTGTTCTATCCCTTTGATCTTGCGCATTTCACTACGCGTGACAATGACCATTGATATGCCAGATTTTCCTGCTCTACCAGTACGACCACTGCGGTGGGTGTACGTTTCGATTTCATCGGGTAATTGGTAGTTGATTACATGGGTAATATCATCAACATCTATTCCGCGGGCGGCAACATCGGTCGCTACCAGCATTTGAATTTGTTTCTTTCGAAAGGCTCCCATGACCAAATCACGTTGATTCTGGCTAAGATCACCGTGTAGTGCACCGGCATTGTAACCATCTTCAATCAGTTTTTCGGCTACTCTTTGTGTATCTCTTTTGGTTCTGCAAAACACAACAGAGAAAATGTCAGGGTTGGCATCGGCCAATCTTTTTAATGCAGGATATCGGTCTCGACCCCCTACAACATAATACTCATGTTGAACGGTTGAAGTACCGGCATTCTTGGTTCCCACAGTAATTTCCTTTGGGCTATGCATAAATTTTTTGGCGATTACCGAAACTTCTTTGGGCATGGTGGCCGAGAATAGCCATGTTGACTTTTCCTTGGGGGTATTGGATAGAATTTCTTTGATATCCTCATAAAAGCCCATATTCAACATTTCATCGGCCTCATCAAGAATACAGTAGTCTATTTTTGAGATGTCAACTAGACCACGGCCTATCATGTCTTTCATTCGGCCGGGAGTAGCAACAACGATTTGTGCTCCCCTTTTTATCTGTCTTGCTTGATCGGTGATGCTTGCTCCACCATAAATAGCTACAGTATTCAATCCTTTGGCATACTTCGAATACAGCTGCATTTCATTTGTAATCTGCAAACAGAGTTCTCGGGTTGGGGAAAGAATCAGGCCTTGTGTAGTTCTGCTTTCGCTGTTTATTTTTTGAATTAAAGGAAAACCAAAAGCGGCAGTTTTACCGGTTCCTGTTTGGGCAAGTGCCACGAGGTCGGTCTCATCTTCCAATAAAATTGGGATTGCTTTTTCTTGTACTTCTGAAGGACTTTCGAATCCTAAATCGGCAATTGCATCCAATAGGGACTTGTCAAGCCCTAGTGCTTCAAATTTTGTCATAATAAGTTATTACTTAATCGCAAATATGTGTGTTGCATAGAGCGATTATCGTGTATAACCCATTGGACTCAGCGCAACACCTGCCATACCGGCGGCGTTAATTAAGCGGCAAAGGTACTCTTTATTATTTAATTGATGACATAAGGCCGAATTTCGACCTCAAATAATAATGGTAAGATTTACTGAACA
Source organism: uncultured Kriegella sp. (assembly GCF_963975415.1). NCBI lineage: Bacteria > Pseudomonadati > Bacteroidota > Flavobacteriia > Flavobacteriales > Flavobacteriaceae > Kriegella > uncultured Kriegella sp. The sequence continues at coordinate 429,362 of NZ_CAXBGN010000004.1, read as the reverse complement.
TTCTATTGAAGCCCACCCTGACTTTGATGTTTTTTGGTTTCATGAGATGCTTTCCAGATAATCTATAAGTTGTTTTATGGCCTGGCCGCGATGACTTATGCTATTTTTTATTTGAAGTGACAGCTCTGCAAATGTTTTATTGTAGCCATTGGGTCTGAAAATGGGGTCGTACCCGAAACCTTTTGTTCCTTTTTTCGAATGAATTATTTCTCCTTCTACAATACCGGTGAAGAACTTGCGCTGATCCTCGAGGTTTAATGCGATTACAGTCTTGAATCTTGCTGCTCTGCTTTTTTTGTCTTTAAGAGCGGTCAACAGTTTATCCATGTTGTCGTTCGAGCTTTTTTGCTCTCCGGCATATCGGGCCGAAAGCACCCCGGGCTCCCCATTTAAACTAGCTACGAGCAAACCGGTGTCATCGGCAAAACAAGGATAGCCAAAATTAGTAGTTACATAGTCGGCTTTTAGTTGGGCGTTTCCTTCGAGGGTCGTTGCCGATTCTTCAATATCAGCGTTGCAACCGATATCTTGGAGTGATAGTAGATTAATATGTTGCGGAATCAATAATTTGACCTCATCGAGCTTATTTTGATTATTGGTGGCAAAAACAATTTTCATGGCAAAGAGGGTGACATTTATTAACTGCTTCAAAAGTAGTAATTTTAGACACTTATCGTTTTGTTCATATGAAGTTAAAAGTACCGCCGTTTCTTGTCTTTTTAATTTTTGCATTGTTGATGTACCTAAATGCGAGATGGTTGCCTGTCGGTTACTTTGATTTTTTTGGTAGGGTATATGTGATGGGGGGCTTGTTGGTTGTTGCGGTAGCCATTATTTTGATTTCGTTGATTCAATTTTTTAGGGCCAAAACTTCAGTAGACCCCACTAAGCCCTCAAAAGTTTCGAGTTTGGTGACAGACGGACTTTACAAATATTCTAGAAATCCGATGTACTTGGCGCTTCTTCTTTTATTATTGGCTTGGGGTCTTTGGTTGGGAAATGCGTTCAATACACTTTTGGCGGCTTTGTTTGTCGGGTATATGAATCGGTTCCAGATTTTGCCTGAAGAAGAAGCTTTGCTCAGGGCTTTTGGGAAAGAGTATCAACAGTATGTGACTAATGTTAGACGTTGGTTTTGAATATTAGTGAATTTGCTTATAATGTCATTTTATTGGCTTTTATGCTTATATTTTTAATTATTAGCTTTTTAGCTTATATTTTTATATATTAGCGTTTTAACTAATATATTTATGGTAGCTATTATCACTGGCGATATTATTAATTCTCAAAACCATACAAGTTCAGAATGGTTGGGCATCTTGAAGAATTATTTTTCTCAATTGGGAGAATCTCCTATGGATTGGGAGATATATCGGGGAGACGAATTTCAGCTAAAGGTACCATGTGAAGAGGCCTTACGTGTAGCAATACATGTTAAGGCATTGATCAAATCGGTTAAAAACCTTGATGTACGAATGGGTATTGGTCTAGGGGAAGAAACCTTTGCCGGTACCGGAGTAAGTGAGTCAAATGGTCCGGCTTATCAACGTTCAGGTAAAATTTTTGATTCTTTAAGGGAAGATAAGCTTAATCTAACCGTGGCTACAGGTAATGAACATCATGATGGCACCCTTAATCTCATGTTGAAATTGGCTTTGAATTTTATGGATGACTGGAGTTCCGTTTCAGCTGAAATCGTGGCATTGGCATTAGAAAATCCTGAAGCGTCACAACAAGAGATAGCCGAAAAACTTAATATACGGCAGTCTGCCGTAAGTCAACGTCAAAAGCGGGCGCGGTTGGATCTTGTATACGATTTACTAAACTACTACGCACAGAACATCAAAAATATGGTAGCATGATTTTATTTATAAAACTTTTCCTAGCGCATTTAATAGGTGATTTCTTGTTGCAACCCAAAAAATGGGTAATACATAAAGAGGCCAAGAAAATAGCCTCAAAGTATTTATATATTCATGTGCTGCTACATTTTGCACTTACGATACTACTGCTTTGGAATGTCGATTACTGGAAGTTGGCACTACTAATTGCCGTTTCACATTATCTTATTGATCTTTCCAAATTATATGCGGGTCACTTGTTCAAGTTGAAAAGCACTCCCTTTTTCATCGATCAAATGTTACACATTTTAGTACTTTATGTTTGCGCTTATTATACAGACTTGGCAGCGCATACGATTTCATTGTTTTCACAATTGGATTGGGCCTTGGTCACAGCCATAGTATTTGTTACTTTTCCTGCGGCGATTATTATGGGGAAGCTGCTCGAGGGCATGTCCGATCAAATTGAACTAGATCATAGGTCACTGCCCAACGCAGGTAAATATATAGGTATAATAGAACGGCTATTTGTTCTTGCATTTATAATTTTAGGTAGGTGGGAGGCTATCGGGCTGCTTATCACGGCAAAATCGGTATTTCGATTTAACGATTTGAAAGAGCGTAACAGCCGAAAACTTACCGAGTATATCTTGATCGGAACCTTGCTGAGTTTCGGAATGGCCATCGTTACAGGTATTATCTACACACAAATCAAATAGAACAGTCTGAACATATGTAATTGGAGATGGTTAGAAAGTGCCTAATGTTTTTAGGTTTAAATTCAATAAACCACTACCATTTTGTTTTATTTTATTGATTGTAAAATTTAGACTGAATTAATTTTTACTTTTGCGATCTAATCTTTTTTAAAACATGGTAGAAGTGGGCAGAAAGTACGTTTTTGATTTTGATAGCACTTTGACAAGAGTCGAAGCCTTGGATGTCTTGGCTGAGATGACCTTGCAAGGAAAATCGAATAAAGATGAGGTAATTGGTGAAATTCAAAAGATAACCAATTTGGGTATCGACGGTGATATTTCCTTTACTGAATCGTTGGAGCGGAGAATAAAGTTACTGAATGCCAATAAGTCTGATTTAGATGGTCTGGTTGCTGAATTGCGTCAAAAAATATCCAAATCGATCGAATCGAACAAGGAATTTTTTGAGAAGTTTGCTGACGATATCTACGTGATTTCCTGTGGTTTTAAAGAATTTATTGATCCTATTGTAAAGGAATACAATATTCCTTCTGAAAGAGTATATGCCAATACGTTTGAGTTTGATTCCGACGGAAATATTATAGGCTTTGATGAGGAGAACGTTTTGGCGACACACAACGGTAAGATTCAATGCTTGAGAGATTTAAATCTTGATGGTGAGGTACAGGTAATTGGTGATGGTTATAGTGATTATGTAATGCGTGAAGCGGGTATCGCCCATAAATTTTTCGCTTATACCGAAAATGTACATCGAGAAAAAGCGGCTAGCAATGCAGATCACGTAACTCCGAATTTAGATGAGTTTTTATTTGTGAACGATTTGCCGCGTAATATTTCCTATCCAAAGAACAGAATAAAAATACTGCTACTTGAAAATGTGCATCCGGCAGCTTTTGATAACCTCTCCCAAGACGGATTTTCCGTCGAATTGGTAAAGCATAGTTTGTCAGAGGAAGAATTGATAGCGAAAATAAAGGGAGTTCATGTTTTGGGTATACGTTCGAAAACACAAGTGACCCAAAAAGTTATAGAAGCAGCGAACAAATTATTAGTGGTCGGGGCTTTTTGTATCGGAACTACACAAATAGACCTTGATTATTGCCGAAAAAAGGGTATTGCAGTCTTTAACGCCCCCTATAGCAACACACGTTCCGTTGTTGAATTAGCGATTGCCGAGATAGTGATGTTGATGCGAAACGTATTTCCTAGAAGTACGGAGATACATGGCGGTCAATGGAACAAAACCGCTATTAATTCCAGGGAAATACGTGGTAAGAATCTGGGTATTGTTGGTTATGGCAATATAGGAAAGCAGCTATCGGTTCTAGCCGAGGCAATGGGTATGCGGGTTTATTACTATGATGTTAACGACCAATTGGCGCTAGGAAATGCCGTTAAGTGCAATACGTTAGAGAACTTATTGAATGTTTCCGATGTAGTCACCCTTCATATCGATGATAATAAGGCAAATAAGAATTTTATTGGTGAGCGTGAAATCAATCAGATGCGAGACGGGGCCATGTTGATCAACCTTTCCCGTGGTTTTGTTGTTGATATTCCGGCTTTGGTCAATGGTTTGAAGAGTGGTAAGCTTGGTGGGGCCGCGGTCGATGTTTATCCTGAGGAACCAAGAAGCAATGGTGATTTCAGAACAGAGCTTCAAGGTTTGTCAAATGTGATATTGACGCCGCATGTAGGGGGTAGCACCGAAGAGGCACAGCGGGATATTGCCGATTTTGTGCCTAATAAAATAATGGACTATATCAACTCGGGTAACACGGTAGATGCGGTTAACTTCCCGAATATTCGATTACCTAAACAAACGAATGCACACCGGTTCTTGCATATTCACAAAAATGTTCCGGGTATTATGGCTAAAATCAATGAGGTATTGGCTAAATACGGACTGAATATTACAGGACAATATCTTTCGACCGATAGTGAGGTAGGCTATGTAATAACAGATTTGGATAAGGAATATAACAAAGAAGTTGTTAAGGCACTGAAAAAGGTTGAGAATACCATTAAATTTAGGGTGTTGTACTAGCAACCGTTGTTGAGTTTAATGGTGGTGGTACGGTTCGTTTTTAAGAATCGTAAAAGCTCTGTATAGTTGTTCGACTACAAATAATCGAACCATTTGGTGTGAAAAAGTCATTTTCGATAGACTGATTTTTCCTTGGGCTTTTTGATACAAGGCATCACTGAACCCGTATGGGCCACCAATTACGAAAACCAGTTGTTTCATTCCTGAATTCATTTTTTTTTGAAGGTATTCCGAAAATGTAACGGAAGTAAATTGTTTTCCATTTTCATCCAATAGCACTACAACATCTGTAGGGTTCAGCTTTTTGAGTATAAGTGCTCCCTCTTTTGTCTTTTGTTGGATTTCCGATAGGTTTTTGACATTTTTAATGTCAGGAATGATTTCCAGTTCAAATTTTATATAATGTTTCAGTCTATTTTGGTATTCCGAAATAAGCTGTTGCAGTTGATTGCTATCGGTTTTTCCTATGGCCAAGAGTTTAATTGTCATAAGGCAAAAGTAACTTTCAATTGCCAAATTGGAAAATCGTACCTAAAGAATAACTACGTATTCAAGAATCAAGTTCGAACCCGCAACTACAAAACGAAACTATTTGTTAATTTAGCATGAGAACAAAACACCATTAATGATTACACAAGAACAATTTCAGAGGGAAATCGATATTATTATTAAAAATGCCATTCGTGAAGATGTTGGCGATGGTGACCACAGTTCATTATCTTGTATTCCGAAGAACGCCATGGGAAAAGCTAAACTATTGGTTAAAGATGAAGGAATCATTGCGGGGATAGATTTTGCCAAAAAAGTGTTTGCCGACGTCGATGAAGCCATGGAAATTGAAGTGAACTTGCAAGATGGTGCCAAGGTCAAATATGGTGATATTGCTTTTTTTGTGTCGGGGAGATCGCAAAGTATCTTGAAAGCTGAGCGTTTGGTGTTGAATGCCATGCAGCGCATGAGCGCCATAGCAACGAAGACGCATTCATTTGTCGAATTGTTGGAAGGTACCGATACCAAAATTTTAGATACGCGCAAGACTACCCCCGGTATACGGGCTCTTGAGAAGTGGGCAGTGAAAATTGGGGGAGGGGAGAACCACCGTTTTGCACTGTACGATATGATTATGCTTAAAGACAACCATATCGACTTTGCAGGGGGCATCACAAAGGCAATTCGAAAAACTCAGGATTATTTAAAGGAAACCGGAAGGGATTTAAAAATAATCGTAGAAGCTAGAAATTTGAACGAGGTTGAAGAAATTATTCAGTCAGATGGAGTCTATCGTATTTTGTTGGATAACTTTGACTACGACGATACGCGGTCTGCAGTTGCTTTGATAGGAGATAAATGTCTTACGGAATCTTCAGGAAACATTAATGAGAAAACGGTTCGAAAATATGCTGAATGTGGAGTTGATTATATCTCTTCCGGAGCATTGACGCATTCGGTTTATAATATGGATTTAAGCCTTAAAGCGGTGTAGATGTCCAAAGAAATTGCAGAAAAACTGGATAAAATACCCATTTTGAAATGGGTAGTCCGTTTTTTGAAAAAAATACAATTGCCCGCTTTTGAGGGCCTGTCGTTATATGGCCTTTTGGAAATTTATATTGTGGGCATAGTCGAAGGGGCACTATCTACTAGAGCGAGTTCTATTGCTTTTAGTCTTTTTTTGGCACTTTTTCCATTATTGATTTTTTTGTTTAACCTGGTGCCGTTTATTATTCCTTATGTCAGTGTCGGGGATGATTCTTTTGATGCCCAGCTTTTGATTTTTCTGGAGACATTTTTGCCTACGGCTACTGGAGATTATTTTGGTGACATCTACCATCAGATAAAAGATCAAAAACAGAGCGGACTATTATCGTCTGCCTTCGTAGTGTCCATTTTTTTAATGGCCAATGGGGTAAACGCCATCTTCGCAGGTTTTGAGACTTCATACCATGTAAAACTCAATCGAAGTTTTTTTAGACAATATGCAGTGGCATTGATGGTAGGCCTTATTCTTTCTATTCTTTTAATAGTAGGGGCCATTGTTTTCGTATATTTTGAGTTTTACGTATTGGGTTATCTTAGTGAATTCGCTGCATATTCCGAAGGTTCTAACCTTGAGGAAGGCGATATACTGGCGGTGCAAATCGGTAAAGTGCTGTTTCTAACATTGCTTTCCTATTTGATAACGGCCATACTCTACTATTTTGGTACACGGGAAGGAAAAAATGCAAAATTCTTTTCTTTGGGAGCGCTTATGACGACCCTATTGTTCTTGTTGACATCGTATCTTTTCGGGATATATGTGGAAAAATTTGCCCGATACAACGAATTGTACGGCGCTTTGGGAGGTTTGTTGATTTTATTGGTGTTTATTTGGTTAAATTCCAATATATTACTGCTGGGGTTTGAACTGAATGCAACTTTAAACTCCCTAAGAAAGAATTATAGCAAGAATGGAGAAAGCCAATAAAGTATTTATTATATGTACAATATTCTTATTATTTAGTCAAATTTTACAATCACAGACGGTATTTGGAACATGGAAAACAATCGATGACAGAACGGGCAAACCCAAGGCTTTGATCGATATTTATGAAAAAGACGGATTGATGTATGGTCATGTTGTGGAGATTTTGGAAGAAGGGAAAGAAAATTTTATTTGCAGCAAATGTGATGATGAACGCAAAGATCAGCCCGTGTTGGGCATGACAATAATCGAGGCAGCCGAACATCAGGGTAAAGGAGTATATAAGGGAGACACGCTTTTTGATCCCCAACAGGCAATGACATTCAGGTGTAAAATTTGGCTTAACCCTGATAATCCCGATGAACTTAAAGTCAGGGGTTATTTAGCCTTTATTTATAGAACACAAACCTGGCTCAGGGAAGAGGGTTAAGTGGTATTTTTGAAGTATGCAGCATTTTGTCAACGTTATCTTGCCGATTCCATTAGCAAAACTTTTTACGTATAGTATTTCCGAAGATGAGGCGAAATTTTTAAAGCCGGGCATGCGGGTGGCTGTACCGTTTGGTAAGTCTAAAATATATACGGCGTTGGTAAACGATGTGCATAATAATGCCCCAGTAGCTTACAACGCCAAAGAAATTCACCAAATATTAGATGAAGCGCCTATTGTAAATGAAATACAATTACAGCATTGGCGTTGGATCGCTGAATATTACATGGCAACCGTGGGTGAGGTTTTCAAAAGCGCCGTGCCAAGTGCATTTTTGTTGGAAAGCGAAACCCTGATTCTTAAGAACCATGCATATAATGTGGATGAGAATACACTTCAAGATGATGAATTTTTGGTGTTTGAAGCCTTGCAGCATCAGACATCTTTGAAAGTGCATGAGGTCGCGGCTATAATCGATAGAAAAAATGCCCTTCCCGTTTTGAACCGATTGCTTGAGAAGAATGCTATTCTAATTAAGGAAGAAATTTTTGAGCAATACCGACCAAAACTGGTGCGTTATGTAAAACTTGGAAAAGAATATGCTTCCGAAGCTAAGCTTGAGCTTCTGTTACAAAACCTGACGCGAGCGCCTAAACAAAGTCAGGTGGTACTTTCACTTTTTCAACTACAAGCCGGCAATACGAAGCCCATAAAAGTCGATGACTTGGAAAAAATGAGCGGTGGTTCGAAAGCGGTAATCAAATCATTGATCGAAAAGGAAATATTGGAGGAGTACTTTATTCAAACGGATCGGGTGAATTATGACGAGGGCGGGGAAAATATGAGTATCAAGGCACTCAACGAATATCAGAAAAAGGCTTTTGAGGATATTTCCGAAAACTTCGAAAAGGGAAAGGTGACTTTGCTTCATGGAGTGACATCCTCTGGAAAAACAGAGGTATACGTAAAATTGATAGAACAATGTTTGCGTTCAGGTAAGCAAGCTTTGTATTTGCTTCCTGAAATTGCTTTGACAACACAGCTAATAGTTCGATTACAGGGGTATTTCGGAGAGAAGGTGTCTGTCTATCATTCAAAATACAACGTTCAGGAAAGAGTAGAGGTTTGGAGAAATGTGGCGCTCAAAAAAAGTAAGGCACAAATCGTGATCGGGGCGAGATCTGCATTGTTTCTGCCTTTTTCAGATTTAGGATTGATCGTCGTCGATGAAGAACACGAGAGTTCTTATAAACAATTTGATCCCGCTCCCCGATATCATGCGAGAGATGCGGCCATCGTACTTGCCACCTTACATAAAAGCAATATTTTATTAGGTTCGGCAACACCGAGTATTGAAACTTATTTTAACGTTCAAACTGGTAAATATGGGTATGCCGAGATAAGTCGTCGATATGGTGACGTACTGTTGCCTGATATGGAGCTGGTTGATTTAAAAGAAGAAACTCGTAAGCGAAGAATGAAAGGTCACTTTTCAGAGCGTTTGTTCGATGAAATTGGTGAAACCCTCGAAGCAGGCGAACAAGTGATTTTGTTTCAAAACAGGAGGGGCTTTGCACCTGTAGTCGAATGTACTACTTGTGGCCATTCGCCACAATGCCCAAACTGCGATGTGAGCTTGACCTATCATGAATATAAAAAACAATTGCGATGCCACTATTGTGGTCACCATATCGCACTGCCAGAGAGCTGCCCGGCATGTGGTAGCCAGACGTTGGATACCAAGGGTTTTGGTACCGAACAGGTAGAAAAAGAATTGGAAACCCTGTTCCCAAATGCGAAAGCATGGCGAATGGATTTGGACACGACCCGGGGCAAGTTTGGCTATGAGAAAATAATCAATGCTTTTGAGCAACAGGAAATCGATATTCTAGTAGGCACGCAAATGTTGACCAAGGGCCTTGACTTTAGAAATGTGGGCCTTGTGGGCATTATGAATGCAGATACCCTATTGTATTTTCCAGATTACCGGGCCCATGAACGTAGTTTTCAATTGCTCACCCAGGTGGCCGGTAGGGCAGGGAGAACACAAAAGAGAGGAAAAGTGCTTATACAGAGTTATAATCCCTATCATCAGATTCTAAAACAGGTAACGACCAGTAGTTATGAAGAAATGTTCAAAGAACAAGTGTATGAGCGCGAACAGTTTAAATATCCACCGAATAACAGGATAATTAAATTAACCTTCAAGCATAAAGACTATAATAGATTAAACGAAGCTTCGGCATGGTTTGCCAAAGCACTTCGTAATGTATTTGGGCAAGGGGTGTTGGGCCCCGAGTACCCACCAGTGGCTCGAATTAGAAATCAGTATTTGAAGCATATTATCGTTAAGATACCTAAAAAACAATCGATGTCTAAAACAAAAAATAGCATTAAAAGAATTTCTAATTCTTTTAATGCTATTGCCCAGTTCCAAAGTGTTCGTATTATCTACAATGTAGATCACATTTAGGTACCTGGTTTATACGTTGTTCAATGCTTCCGCTAATTCCGTTTTTTTGTTTCTGCTCAATGGAATGGAACGTCCGCTAACTTCAACATTCTTGCTGTTGAATTTTTCTACTTTTTCTAAATTTACGATATATGATTTATGAATGCGTAGAAATTTATCTTCCGGTAGTTGTTTTTCAAAGGATTTCATTGTTGAAAGAATAACAATATTGGCCTCATCGGTCACCAATTTGATGTAATCTCCAAGTGCTTCTACCCACTTGATGTCATTCAGTATAACCTTTCTCTTTTTAAGGTTGCTTTTTACGAAGATATGTTCTTCATCTTCGTTGACCCTATGCATTTGCTCATATTTGGCCACGGCTCTCTTTACCGAAGCATCAAAACGTGCCATGGTAATAGGTTTGTGTAAATAATCGGTAACGTCATAATCAAAGGCCTTGAGGGCATAATCAGGTTTACCGGTAATTAAAATGACTTGAGGACTGTTTTCCAATGACTCGAGTAGGTCGAATCCGTTGATTATGGGCATTTCAACATCAAGGAAAATTAAGTCTATTTCGTTGTTTTTGATGCCGTTCTTGGCTTCAATGGCATTGGTGTACTCAGCCACCATAGCCAAATTGGGATGGCTGTTGACCAGCTTCGCCACTGCCATGCGCTGCATAGATGAATCATCTACGATTATACTTCTTAATTTCATAAATGGATTGATTTGAGGGGTTAAATCATCGACAAATTACTGAAAAAACACGTTAAACGGCAATAAAATTTGTAAACTTTGCATAAAATACTGTGTAATTGACAATGACCATACTTTAAATTTAGGTTAAGTTCGATTATTATGATATTTAACCATAACGAAGATTTTTCCGTTTTCTTGTAAATAGTCGTAAATATTCTTACTTTTGCGCTCCTTAAAATATAAATTAATATGAACCATTACGAAACTGTTTTCATTTTGAATCCCGTTCTATCTGATACCCAGATAGAGGAAACAGTTAAGAAATTCGAGGATTTCTTAATTAACAATGGAGCCAAAATGGTCTCCAAAGAAAATTGGGGGCTAAAGAAATTGGCCTATCCCATACAACACAAGAAAAGTGGTTTTTACCATTTGTTCGAATTTACCGGTCCTGGTGAAGTCATTGGCTCGTACGAGCAAGAGTTCAGAAGAGATGAGCGTGTGATGCGTTTTTTGACCGTTAAATTAGATAAGCACGCAATTGAGTGGGCTGAGAAAAGAAGAAGTAGGTTAAAAACTAAAGCGTAAGAACATGGCAACTTTACAACAACAGGCGAAAGGAAAAAAAGATGGGGAAATCAGGTATTTGACCCCATTGAATATTGAGACAAACACCAAAAAGAAATATTGTCGGTTCAAAAAATCAGGTATCAAGTATATCGATTATAAAGACGCTGATTTCTTGATGAAATTGGTGAACGAGCAGGGGAAATTGCTTCCCAGAAGACTAACAGGAACTTCCTTAAAATATCAACGAAAAGTGGCCCAAGCGGTTAAAAGAGCGCGTCATATAGCTTTGATGCCTTATGTTGGTGATTTATTAAAATAAAAGAAAAGTACTATGGAAGTTATATTAAAACAAGATGTAGAGCACTTGGGCTTTAAAGATGATTTGGTAAGTGTTAAGAATGGCTATGGTAGAAATTACCTTATTCCTCAAGGATTGGCCACTATCGCTACCTCTTCCGCCAAAAAAGTGTTGGCCGAAAATTTGAAGCAAAGGGCCCATAAGGAAAAGAAAGTAGTAGATGCCGCCAATAAAACTGCCGAAGCTTTAAAAGGTCTTGAAATGAAGATTTCAGCGAAGACAGGAGCCGGTGATAAATTGTTCGGATCGGTTACTACTATCGATTTAGCAGAGGCGTTGAGCAAGGAAGGACATGCTATAGACAAAAAATATATTAACATTCAGGGTGGTTCAGTAAAAAGAACGGGACCATACAATGCGCAGATCAGACTGCACAGGGATGTTGTTGTCGACTTTGCCTTCGAAGTGGTCGCTGCCCAAAAATAGCCTATTAAACGGTTGATAAGTTAAAGGAGTTATGCATGCATAACTCTTTTTTTTTGTTTTATTTTAGAGTAAACTAACACTTCTCGATTATGAAACAAAAAATACTACTATTTGTCTGCCTCCTTTTTTTAACTTTTTTGGCCACAGCGCAAGTAACCACTTCGAATATTAGAGGAACGGTAGTTGACAATCAAAACGAACCGCTTTTGGGGGCCAACGTAGTGGCCCTGCATACGCCCACAGGAACAAAATATGGGGCTATTACTAATGAAGATGGTAGATTTAATCTATTGAATCTAAGAGTTGGTGGGCCTTACGAAATAACGATTTCCTATATTGGTTTTCAAAGTTATGGGCAAGGTGATATACTTTTGACACTTGGAAAAACATTTAACCTTGATGTCACTTTGGTATCGGAAAGCCAATCGCTTGACGAAGTTATTGTAGTCTCTGATCAGGCAGGCACTTTCGGTAGTGATAGAACCGGGGCTGAAACTTCGGTAGGTCGAAGAGAACTAACACGATTGCCTACCATCTCAAGATCAACAAATGATTTTACGCGATTGGAACCGACCGCCAGCGGAGGCTCTTTTGGTGGTAGAAATGACCAGTACAATAATTTTTCGTTGGATGGCGCTATTTTTAACAACCCTTTTGGTCTTGATGCTGCACAACCAGGTGGGCAGACCGAGGCGAACCCCATTTCAATTGATGCTATAGAACAGATTCAGGTAACCACGGCTCCTTACGACGTTACTTTGTCGGGTTTCACAGGTGCTTCAGTCAATGCAGTAACCAAAAGCGGAACCAATGAATTTTACGGTACGGTGTACGGTTTTTTTAGAAATGAAGACATGACCGGAGGTAAAATCAAAGGTCAAGATGTCTTTAAGGCAGACCTCAGTCAAAGTCAATATGGAATCAGTATCGGGGGGCCGATAATAAAGAATAAATTATTCTTCTTTGCTAATTTTGAACGCGATGAAAGAAGTGATTTGGGTTCTGCCTTTCTTCCGAATCGCGGAACAGGTGCGATCAATGAATCTCGGGTGTTGGCTTCCGATTTTGAATTGGTTAGTAATGTGCTCCGACAAGTATCAATAGGTGATGGCGAATTCTATGACCCGGGGAGGTTTGAAGGATTTAATTTTGATCAAGAATCTACCAAGGGTATTTTTAAGTTGGATTGGAATATCAACGACAAAAACAGGCTTGCCGTTATCTATAATTTCTTGGATGCGTCCAAAGAAAAGCCTGCTCACCCCACGGCTTTGGGCTTTAGGGGGCCGAACCCTACGACCTTGCAATTTGAAAATGCCGGATACCAAATAAATAATAAAATAAATTCGGTGCAGGTGGAATTGAATTCGACCTTGTCTGATGACGCCATTAACAAATTACAGGTGGGTTATACCGTTTTTGATGATTTCAGAAATCCCAAATCAACACCGGCTCCGGCAATAACATTACTGGATGAATCTGGAGGTTCTAACTACATTATTGCTGGCCACGAGCCATTTTCTATTAATAATAAATTGGATCAAAAGGTTTTTCAATTAACAAACAACCTAAATTTTTTCAAGGGAGACCACACTTTTACGGTCGGCATATCCTTTGAGAAATTTCAGTTTGCCAATTCATTCAATTTAGGAGGATACGGGGCCCAAGGTACTTTCTTTCCAACAGGTTCGATTGCCGATTTTAGGGATTCTGCAAATGAGGCCGACTTAGTAGCCTTTTATCAAAGTGCCATCAATTCGGCCATTTCAATACGCAATACTTCTGAAGCCAATGGCACCGGAAATATGGGCGGATGGGCTTTGGCTGAAACAAATGTGGGCCAATTGGCATTTTATGCCCAAGATGAATGGAATGCTACTGAGAACTTTAAGTTGACCTACGGTGTAAGATTTGACAAGCCATTGTATTTTGATACGGCCGAAAAAATACGGGAAAATATTGCCAGAAAAGGGGGCGCGACCGGAACCTATGTGCCGTCGATACCCTATACGGATCCAGAAACAGGAAGCCAAGTTTTTTTAGACTCCGAGAAGATGCCATCAAATGATTTATTAGTTTCACCTCGAATAGGTTTTAATTGGGATGTCAAAAACGATAGAACCCTGCAGGTAAGAGGTGGAACCGGATTGTTTACGGGGCGATTTCCATTTGTTTGGTTGGGCAATCAAGTACAAGGGGTAGATGTATTTTTCTATCAGATTATAGATCCTGAATATAAGTGGCCACAAGTCTGGCGTACAAGTCTTGGTGCAGATTATAAAATGGAGAATGGCATCGTTTTTACTACGGATCTGTCGTATACCAAAGATGTTAATGCGGCCCATGTTCAGAACTGGGGGTTGGGCGAACCGTCTCAAACTTTGAACGGAGTTGATAATAGACCTTATTATGCCGATAGTGATTTTGGTAATAATGGGTATGTTTTTTCCAATTCGGATAAAGGTCGGGTGATAAATGCCGTATTAAAGGCACAAAAGAACTTTAATAATGGTTTGTTTACGAGTCTTGCTTATAGCTATTTGAATTCAAAAGATGTAAATTCTATCGAAGCCGAAATTACCGGTGATGCTTTTGATGGAAATGCGATTGCAGGAAATGCCAATAATGACGTGCTTTCCTTTTCGAAATATGGTGATACGCACCGATTTATAGGAGTAATTTCAAAAGCCTTCAAAACAGGCACGACAATTTCCTCGTTTTTTGAATATGCCCAAGGCGGGCGATACAATTATTTGAATGCGGGCAACATCAACAATGATCAAGTAGGATCTCGAAATAACGATTTAATATATATTCCGACAGCTACGGAAGTAAATCAGATGACCTTTAGTGGTGCAGGGCAGGCCGAGGCCTACGAAGCCTTTATTCAACAAGATGATTATTTAAACGATAACCGCGGAAGCTATGCCGAGAGATATGGGGCATTGTCGCCTTGGAGAAGCCGATGGGACATGAAAATTTTACAGGATATCAAATTTGGCAACAAGAATACGCTACAATTAAGCTTAGATATATTGAACTTGGGAAATTTAATTTCTTCCGATTGGGGTGTGGTACAAATACCTACAAACCAAGAAGTCTTGGGCGTGACGGTCGATGCCGACCGAAATCCGATTTATACCTTTGATCCCGACCTAAAAGAGACTTTTAGTTTTGACTCAAGTCTGCAATCGCGATGGCAAGCCCAATTAGGTGTACGATATACGTTCAATTAACAACAAAATCCTTAATTTTGCACCGCCCCAAAAAGGGCGGTTTTTTTATGAAATATACACGACTTACAAAAGAGCAGTTGGAGGAACTGCATCAAGAGTTTATCAACTTCTTGGCTACCCAGTCGATTACTGGCGACGAATGGAAGAATTTAAAGGAAGAGAAGCCGAATGTGGTGGAAGATGAAATCGATGTTTTTAGTGATCTCGTTTGGGAAGGCGTATTGAATAAGGTAAAATACTTGGAGAATATTTCGGCCCAACAAATGCATCTTTTTCATACTACGGAAAAGGAAATGAAATTGATTTCGGTAAAGGTGATGAATCCCGATATTGATTTAACAACGAGTGTAGGCTTTAATTGGTTTAAAAAGAACTGGCAATCCGATTTTGTCGACTACCTTACCGCTTCAAAAGCGTATACTGAAGATAAAAACCTTGATAAATTCAAGTTGATACAACAAGGTGCCGTTATTACCAAAGGAGAGCTATACCAATGGTTTGATAGTATCATCGGATAAGTCGATTTTCAATAGCGTAGCGAAAAATTAAGAATAAACCCTGGCTGATCTCCCTGAAACGGTCGAAAGAGGATTTATAAAAGAACAAATTTAAATGGCACAAAAACCGGGCATACCTAAAGGAACACGAGATTTTTCGCCTTCTGAAGTTGCGAAACGCAATTATATTTTTACGATTATTAAGAAGCATTTCGAAACTTTTGGTTTTCAACCCATAGAAACGCCTTCTTTTGAGAATTCGGAGACGTTGATGGGCAAGTACGGGGACGAAGGGGATCGGTTAATCTTTAAGATTTTAAATTCCGGGGATTTTTTAGGTAAAGTCAACGCCACCGCATACGATTCCAAAGATTCAGGTAGACTAAGTGCTCAAATCTCCGAAAAAGCACTCCGCTATGACTTGACCGTACCTTTTGCACGGTATGTGGTGATGCACCAAAATGAAATTGATTTTCCCTTTAAACGTTACCAGATACAACCGGTTTGGCGTGCCGACCGACCACAAAAGGGGCGTTTTCGTGAGTTTTATCAATGTGATGCCGATGTTGTCGGTGCTGATTCGTTGTTACAAGAAGTTGAATTTGTACAGTTATACGATGCCGTATTTACTGAGCTTGGGTTGAACGGCGTCAATATAAAACTGAACAATCGTAAAATATTGGCGGGTATTGCCGAAATCATCGGGGCAAAAGATAAGTTGATCGATTTTACGGTGGCTTTGGACAAGCTGGATAAAATTGGGGAAGATGGCATAAAGAAAGAAATGTTGCAAAAAGGCATTTCGGAGGAAGCTATTACCAAGGCGTCCCCATTATTTTCGCTTTCCGGTACGAACGCTGAACAATTAGCTGTGCTTAAAGAATTATTGGCTACTTCTGAAGAGGGTTCAAAAGGCGTTGAAGAACTTCAATTTATTGTTGAAACTATTGAAACGTTGGGTTTACGATCGGCACAACTTTCGATTGATGTTACCTTGGCACGCGGACTCAATTATTATACAGGAGCCATTTTTGAAGTCGGTGCTCCTCAAGGCGTAAAAATGGGTTCCATTGGCGGGGGTGGTCGTTATGATGATCTCACAGGTATCTTCGGGCTTAAAGATGTGAGCGGTGTTGGTATCTCCTTTGGTTTAGATCGCATTTATTTAGTTTTGGAGGAATTGGGATTGTTTCCAGAGGCTATAGACCGGTCTTTAGAGGTGCTTTGTCTCAACTTTGGGGATAGAGAAGCCTTGGTGGCGTTGAAATTGGTAAGTGTGCTTAGAAGTGCTGGGGTAAAAGCAGATTTATATCCTTCCAATGCTAAAATTCAGAAGCAGTTTAAATATGCCAATAACCGCAATGTTCCTTATGTTGTTTTGATTGGGGAGCAAGAATTAAACGATAATTCTTTTGTAGTAAAAAATATGGCAAGTGGAGAACAAAATACCTTTACCTTGGCCGATGCAGAAATGTTCGTACGACAATTGACGGAGGCCTAAAGAAGTATCGGGTATTTAAAAAGACTATTTTGTACGGGTAGTTTTCAGAGGTTAGGCTTCGCTTTTTAGCATTAGTATACTTCCAATTCATTTTTTAACTTAGAACCGCACGAAAGTAATCTTAGCTTTGAGTGGGTTTCTTGGTGTGCTATTCAAATGGCGTTTTAACCTTTTACTCCTTCAATATGTATACAAAAAAGCGATTTTCGATAAAAAATATGATGCTCTGGACACGGGTCGAGACCTTTTGGTTCGTGGTCATTGCATTTGCGGAAGTATTATTGTTTGTGCTCTTTGATAGCCAATGGCTGCATATACCTTTTACCCCCGTAGCCCTGATCGGTACAGCTGTTGCTTTTGTTATTGGTTTTCAGAATAATGCCGCTTATGGAAGAATTTGGGAAGCACGACAGATTTGGGGTGCAATCGTGAATGCCTCGCGTACTTTTGGTATTAAGGTTCAAGATATGGTAACGAACGAGTATGCAGAAAAGAAAGTGCCAGAGGAAGAGCTTTACCAAATAAAAAAAACGCTCATACATCGACATATTGCCTGGTTGACAACGCTACGGTATGCCATGAGGCAACCTAGGCCTTGGGAGTACGTACTAGACCAGAAAACCAATAAAGAATGGTCAGGTATGATTCATGTACCCGAACGAGTTACCAAAATGGAAGATGAATTGGATAGTTACCTTTCGTCGGAAGATATGGCATATATTGATGGGAGGGCCAATAAGCAAACCGCCGTTTTGTACCTGCAGTCGAAACATCTTAGGGAGCTTAAGGAAAAGAAGCTACTTTGGGAATTTTCCTTTTTGGAAATGGAGAGTCTTTTGGAAGAACTGCTCACACACCAAGGGAAATCGGAACGAATTAAAAATTTTCCCTACCCAAGGCAATTTGCAACCTTAATGCATTATTTTACATGGCTTTTCATCATATTATTACCTCTGGGAATTGCACCTCAATTCGCTGATATAGGTCTCGAAATGTCTGAGCAATTTCCGAAATACGGACGTTATTTTGTTTGGCTCTCCGTTCCTTTCTGTGTTGTTGTTATGTGGATATTCCATACCATGAACCGAATAGGAAGTGTAGGTGAGAATCCTTTTGAGGGTTCGGCAAACGATGTTCCCATTTCGACTATGGCCCGTGGCATAGAAATTGATCTTAGGGAAAATTTGGGCGAACCGAAAGATGTTATTCCAAAACAATTCCCTGCCTATAAAGATGTACAAATGTAGGTGCTAAGGATTTCGACAATTCTTAGAGTATACCAAAACCACGGGGGTTACAATCTTTTCCTTATGTTTTTGATAATGGTCTTATAATAGTCGCCGGCATAGGGAACGTACTTTTTAGGGTTGGCCAAGCCCCATGTTTCCTGGGAAAATTGAATAAGTGATATAAGGGCGAGTTCGGCCACCTCGCTTTCTTGTTTTTTAAGGCTTTTTAGCGGCACTTTTAACTCGCAAAGATATGAATGGTGGTACTCGCAGTCGATCAACGTGTCATGGTGCTTGTGTATCGATTTGAAAACTCCTATTTTCTCTAAGTCGTTTTTTGAGATATGCACTCCGATTTCTTCTTCTGCTTCACGAATTGCCGACTCTTCGATGACTTCTCCGGCACCTACATGACCGGCCACGGAAACATCCCAGAATAGGGGGTGGGTATCTTTGTTTTTGGCCCTTTGCTGTATTAGTAATCTGCCATCTTTGGTATAAAACCAAATATGAATGGAGTTATGGAAGAGTCCCTTCCGATGTGCTTCAGACTTCATAGCTGTCACACCAGTGAAGTTTCCATCTTTATCGAGTATGTCAATAAGTTCGTCCATAATATAAAAAAAAGTCCTCCTTTTTAGGGGAGGACCACTGTAAACGTTAATCGAAGTAACTGAAGGTCTCTCCTTCTTTGATATTTAATAAGGTCTGATAAATCAACCGGATTACATTTTCGACATCCTCTTTATGCACCATTTCTACTGTTGTATGCATGTAGCGTAAGGGTAAAGAAATTAAAGCTGATGCTACCCCACCATTGCTATAAGCGAATGCATCGGTATCGGTTCCGGTAGCTCTCGAGGCAGCCATACGTTGGAAAGGAATCTTACTTTCTTCGGCGGTCTCGATAATTCGTTCCCGTAATTTATTCTGTACTGCCGGTGCGTATGAAATAACAGGTCCGGCTCCAATTTCTGTGTGTCCTTGAGACTTCTTGTCAATCATCGGAGTTGTCGTATCATGGCATACATCAGTTATAATGGCCACATTGGGCTTTATGGTCTGGGTAATCATTTCGGCGCCACGTAGGCCAATTTCTTCCTGAACCGCATTCGTTATATAAAGGCCAAAGGGCAATTCTTTCTTATTCTCCGATAGCAATCGGGCTACTTCGGCGACCATAAACCCACCGACACGGTTATCGATGGCACGACATACGAATTTATCGTCGTTCAAAATATGAAATTCATCGGGATATGTGATTACACAACCCACATGTACTCCCATTTTCTCAACTTCTTCTTTGTCTTTGGCACCAATATCGATGAATATATTATCAATTTTTGGAGCTTCTTCTTTTGATTTATTGCGGGTGTGAATGGCCGGCCAGCCAAAAACACCTTTTACAAATCCGTTTTTCGTATGAATGTTTACCCACTTTGATGGGGCGATCTGATGGTCGCTTCCTCCGTTTCGAATAACGTAAAGCAAGCCATTGTCCGTAATATAATTAACGTACCAAGAAATCTCATCGGAATGACCTTCGATGACAACTTTGTATTTTGCATCAGGATTGATAACGCCTACGGCAGAACCGTAAGTATCTGTTATAAAGGTGTCTACATAGGGTTTTAGGTAGTTCATCCACAATTTTTGCCCTTCCCACTCATAACCTGTTGGGGCCGCATTGTTTAAGTATTTTTCAAAAAAATCAAGCGATTTTTTGGTAAGAATATTTTTGGTACTCATGTATGTGTGTATTTAGGTGCAAACTTAGTAATATTCACTTTTAATTAATAATAACGAGAACTATTTATCGTTAATTTTACAGCGTTTTTGGTTTTATGTTACAGATGATAAAAAAGATACTTCTTCCGGTCTTTTTCATGATGGGGTTTTTAGGTATAGCCCAGGTGAAAGAAGAGCCGTTGGATTCCGTTTCGGAAAAAATGATAATTATTGAGGGTGATTCTATTTTTCATAGTTCTATCTCATTAAACGAGGTGTTTGTTTTTAGCCCGCTGAAGTTTCCATCCTATAAAGACAAGTTGAAATATTATATCCTACGGCGTAAAACGTTGAAGGTATATCCCTATGCTAAACTGGCGGCCGAACGTTTGGTTGGGTTGAACGATAGCTTGGCGAAGATAAAAAAGAACAGAAAGCGCAAAAAATACACCAAGGAGGTGCAGAAATATATCGAAGGTGAATTTTCAGAGGAGCTTAAGAAACTAACACGGACAGAGGGACAAATTTTGGTAAAACTTATTTATCGGCAAACGGGAACTACTGCCTTTGATTTGGTGAAAGAGCTTCGTAGCGGGTGGCGGGCATTTTGGTACAATACCACCGCTAAATTTTTCAAAATAAGTATTAAGGAAGAATTTCATCCCGAAAGTATTCATGAAGATTACCAGATCGAAGATATTCTGCAACGTGCTTTTGCAGCGTCACGATTGGAAAGGCAAGAATCGGCCTTAGATTTCGATTATGCTTCCCTTAGTAATAAATGGAGTGCTTCAGGGGAGAAGAAAGAGGAGTAGCTTTTGACCCAAAAACTATACTCTGATCGATATTAAAATATTTCGGGTTACTCGTCGGGTGAAGCGTCTTTTTTTTGAAAAAAGGAGTCCATAATGACTTTCATGCTGTAAAATCCACCGGCTATTGCCCCTACGGCCAATATCAGACCGATAATTAGCACAGGCCAGTAAAAAGGATGTTCTTGATTTTTAAATGCCTGATAGATTACGGTTGGGGCCACGAACATAAGACCAATGGTTATTGATAGGTACTTTAGACCTTTAACCAATAAGTTTTTGTCTGTTTTCATTAAATTCTTTTTTTTAGACGACTAAAATAAGTTTACTGTTTTGCAGTGTTGGATAAAAGCGTTTTTCCTTCACTCTATAATCAACGAACGTTCAAAAGATTGGCATACGGCGAAATAGCCCAAGGCATAATTGTTCTCTGCCGCGGTATTTATTTCGGTTACATTGATAATGTTGCCTTTTACCGTTGCTGCAGGGGTTTGAAAAGGTCCTTGGTCACCACTGCTGCTCTGGGCGATAAGTTGATTCATGTAATTGTAAAAAGTTTTGTCGACTCCTAAAATACTTACATTTACTTCCATAGATGGTTTTAATTCTTCATCATAAAAATAGGAGAACTTAAAAGGCTGACCTGGATAGAAAGTGTCTTCAGAGACTAGATATTCACCAAAGTCAAAGTCAAAAAGATAAAAATCCGTACGATCTGGTGCATCGGTAAAGACAACAATAATTTCGGTTTCGGTGCCATCAAAAAGTGTTCCATCTCCTTGCTCTAGACGGTCAATGGGTGAGGAAGGTACGTATTTTGTACGTGCCGAATAACTTTGGCCGTCATGTAGAATCGATAACTGCAGAGTACCGAATTTCAGAAACTCCAAATTTGCGTAGGTTTGATATATTCCCGTTCCCGACCCTGTTTCTGTTAGTACAAGGGGCGCTCCGCCTGATTCGTTTGTCAATGTAATTCGTTCAAGATTTGCGGGTACTAAAGTACCGAAGAACGAGCTGCTAATTGAGGCTTTAACCTGTATTTTTGTGTCCGCTTCACTTTCGTCGACACGTATTAGTGCGTCTATTACCAGCCGAGGGCTATCGATCGGAACGTCTATATCGACAACATCTTGGCAAGCTGTCAAGGTTATCGATACCAGTAGTATGAAAATAACTCGTTTCATCGAATCAAAATTTAAAGTTATAGGTAACCGCCGGCACAATTCCGAAAATAGATGTGCGAACGGCTTCATTTACACCGTTGTCTCGATTACGGTTAAAATTGATGGCCGCGGCATTTTTTCTATTGTACAAATTGTAAACGCTGAAAACCCATTCTGCCTGCCACTTTCTACCTAAGTTCTTTTTTGGTGTCAATGTTGCCGATACGTCGATACGATGGTAGTCGGGTAGGCGTTCTTCATTGCGAAGACCATAATAGGGGACGGTTAAACTTTGGAATTCAAATTGCCCTATGGGGTAGTTTGTCGGTTGTCCCGTTTGGTATACGAAATTCGCATTTATACTCCATTTTTTATTGAGTTCGTAACTTGAAAAAACTGATATATCATGAGGTTTATCATAGGGTGTGCTGTACCATTGACCAGCGTTTATTCCAGTTTCCGTGGCGGTTCTTCCTGGGGTTCGCTGCTCCGATTTCGAGAGCGTATAGGCAAGCCAACCTTGAAATCGGCCTTCATTTTTTCGTAAAAGAAGTTCTAGGCCGTAAGCCCTTGCTTCTCCGTTCAATATTACTTGTTCGATAGCATCATTGGCGATTAAATTGGCACCATCGATATAGTCGATGCGGTTTTTAATGGTTTTATAGAAAACCTCTGTTTCCAATGAGTATTTCCCCTCGCTTAATGTTCTGAAGTAGCCCAATGCCGACTGGTCTAAAAGCTGGGGCTTAATAAACGTGCCACTTGGAGTCCAAACGTCTAATGGGGTAGGAGAGTTTGTATTTGAAAGCAAATGAAGGTATTGGGCCAGACGGGTATAACTGGCTTTAATAGAGCTGTTCGCATCGATTGTGTAGGCCAATGAAATACGTGGCTCTAAATTGTTGAACGTGGCCAAGCTTTCGGAACGACCGGGGGTTGATACCTCGATTGGTTCTGCCTCTTGGTAAATTTGGAGTTCAGAATTGAACAAAACCGGATTGTCATTTTGATAAACATTAAGTTCTTCTTGCCCTAATCGGGTAAAATGGCTAAAACGAATGCCGTATCCTAAACTTAAATTTTCTGTAAGGCTATGCTCAATATCAATATATGCCGCAAACTCATTGGCATATTTTTGAATGAGTTGTTCTTTTATAATTCCCGACTCTGAATTGGAGGGTTCTATTTTACCAGGGTTGAATTGGTAATAGATGTTGTTGAGCCCATAGTTGATCTGAAGCTTGTCGCTAATGTAATGTTTCAGATCATACTTGATATTGAAATTTTGAATACCAGAGTTCCAATTGAATCCTACAAAGTCAAGTTTTAGACCATAATAGTAATCGGAATATATTAATGAAAGATTGGAAAACAATTTGTCTGAAAATAAGTGGTTCCATCGAAAATTACCGACGGCGTTGCCATAGGTGTTTACAAAGCTTTCACTGATTCCGAAAACGTCCCTTCCGAAATATCCGGACAAGAAAATATTATTCTTATCATTCAGTTTGTAGTTTATTTTTGTGTTCAGGTCGTAGAAGTATGCCGTATTATCAACGTCAAAAAGTGGAAGAAAAAGGTGAACATAAGAAGCTCTTCCGCCTACCAAGAATGCTATTTTGTCTTTTACTATCGGTCCTTCGGCCAATAGACGGCTCGCTACGGCACCAATGCCCCCGTTGAATTTAAAATTTTTACTATTCCCTTCTTTTTGAAAAATATCTAAGACCGATGATAACCTGCCTCCATATCGGGCGGGGATGCCCCCTTTGTATAGTTTTATATCCTTTACGGCATCAGGGTTAAATACTGAGAAAAATCCAAAAAGGTGTGATGAGTTAAAGATTGTGGCTTCGTCTAAAAGTATTAGGTTTTGATCTACCGAGCCACCGCGAACATTAAAACCCGAAGCACCTTCTCCAGCATTCGTTACGCCAGGAAGCAGTAATATCGACTTGATTACGTCGGCTTCACCAAGAATTACCGGTATTTTTTTTATAGTTTCTACGGCCATGGTATTCACACTCATTTGTGGCTTTCGAATATCGAGGCGCTCACCACTGTCGGTTACAACAACTTCCTCAAGAACTTCGGCCTCTTCGCGCATCTGAAAATTTACTTTTCGATCTTGAGAGAGCTCAATCTTTTGAATGATATCTTGAAACCCCAAATAGCTTACATGTATATTGTATACCCCTTCGGGCAAGGTGATGGAATAAAAACCATATTCATTGGTGGTTACCCCTGTTCGCAAATCAGCTATGGCCACGGTGACACCAATAAGTGTTTCGTTACTGGCTACCTCGGAAATTGAACCACTGAGCGTGTATTTCTGTTGGGGAAAGGAATAGAGGCAAAAGAATAAAAAAAGAATAAAAAAAAGTCTGGTGCGGATATTCATTAAGCACAATTTTTAATAAATGTAAACAGAAAATAAAGGGTAAGTATAACGTTAACACTTATTTTAAATAAAAAACCTTTGCCCCATCAGGACAAAGGTTTTATATCGATTCAAGAATACAGACTAGATACTTGCAAGAATATCGTTAAAAGTCTTGCTAGGTCTCATTGCTTTTGCAATCAGATCGTTATCAGGAAGGTAATACCCTCCTATATCTTTCGCACTACCCTGATCATCTATCAATTCTTTGGCAATTTTTGATTCGTTGGTATTCAATGCTTCGGAAACTTTGGAAAAGAGTGATTTTAATTCAGCGTCGGTATTTTGTTCCGCCAACGCTTGGGCCCAATATAGTGCCAGGTAAAAATGGCTTCCCCTTGTGTCGATTTCATTCACTTTGCGGGAAGGCGATTTGCCATTGTCCAACAATTTTTCCGTTGCACTGTCTAGTGCGTCTCCTAATACTTTGGCTTTAATGTTATTGTTTTTTTCTCCATAGAATTCCAAGGAAACACCCAAAGCCATGAATTCGCCCAAAGAATCCCAACGAAGGTGGCCTTCTTCCAAGAGTTGTTCAACATGCTTCGGTGCAGAGCCGCCGGCCCCTGTTTCAAACAGACCTCCGCCATTCATCAAAGGTACGATTGACAGCATTTTGGCACTGGTTCCTACTTCTAGAATTGGAAACAAATCGGTAAGATAATCTCGTAAAACATTGCCCGAAACGGAAATGGTATCTTCCCCGTTTTTTAATCTTTTTAGTGTGTAATCGGTAGCTTCGATAGGGGAAAGGATTTTAATTTCCAATCCTGAAATATCGTGGTCGCCCAAATAGGTGTTAACCTTTTTAGTCAATTCTATATCATGGGCCCGATGTTGATCTAGCCAGAAAATAGCGGGAATATTTGTGGCTCTAGCTCTTGATACGGCCAATTTAACCCAGTCTTGAATGGGAGCATCCTTTACTTGGCACATTCGCCAAAGATCACCTTTTTCGACATTATGCTTTATAAGTGTTTTGCCCGAACTAATATCGACGACATTTACCACCCCGTCTCCGACGATTTCGAATGTTTTGTCATGTGATCCATATTCTTCAGCTTTTTGGGCCATAAGACCAACGTTAGGTACCGTACCCATTGTGGTGGGGTCGAAAGCTCCGTGCTTTTTACAAAAGTCGATGGTAGCACTATAAATACCGGCATAACTGCTATCAGGTATTACGGCTTTAGTATCTTGTAGCTCTCCTTTTGCATTCCACATTTTTCCTGAGTTACGAATCATTGCCGGCATTGAGGCATCAATGATAATGTCACTGGGAACATGTAGGTTGGTAATACCTTTGTCTGAATTGACCATGGCCAGCGCAGGGCCATTGGCAATTGCATTTTCTATATCGGCTTCAACTTCACTTCGTTTATCTTCAGGAAGCTCTTTCAGTTTGTTCAGCAAATTTTCCAATCCATCATTGGCATTTGCGCCTATAGAAGCTAGTAGTGCCTCGTGTTTTTCAAAAACATCGGCAAAAAATGTTTTAACCGCATGCCCAAAAATAATGGGGTCGGAAACTTTCATCATGGTCGCTTTCATGTGCAATGAGAAGAGAACCCCGTTCTCCTTGGCATCTTTCAACTGCTCTTTAAGAAAGCTTAACAGCGCTTTTCTGCTCATTACCGTAGCATCTACTATCTCACCCTCTAAAAGTGCCAATTTCTCTTTTAGAACAACGGATGTGCCATCAGTTTGCTGTAGCTCTATTTTTACGTTGGTAGCATGTGCTAAGGTTATCGATTTTTCATTGGCTTTAAAATCGCCATGCTCCATCGTAGCAACGTGGGTTTTTGAGTCGGGACTCCAAGCGCCCATGGTGTGGGGATTCTTTTTGGCGTAGTTCTTTACTGCCCTAGGTGCTCTTCTGTCAGAGTTTCCTTCCCTTAAAACCGGGTTTACCGCACTACCTTTTATTTTGTCGTATCTCGATTTAATCTCTTTTTCGACATCGCTTTTAGGTTCATCAGGGTAATTGGGCAAGGCATACCCTTTGCTTTGAAGTTCGGTAATCGCTTCGTTTAATTGAGGAATTGAAGCACTTATATTGGGTAGTTTTATGATATTGGCTTCAGGGTTCTTTGCAGTACTTCCCAATTCTTCTAAATCGTTCGAAACTTTTTGGTCTTCGGTTAAGAAATCAGGAAAAATAGCCAGAATTCGCGAGGCTAGGGAAATATCCTTAGTTTCAATCTGAATTCCTGTGGTTTTG
The DNA here is from genome assembly GCF_963975415.1 of uncultured Kriegella sp. NCBI lineage: Bacteria > Pseudomonadati > Bacteroidota > Flavobacteriia > Flavobacteriales > Flavobacteriaceae > Kriegella > uncultured Kriegella sp. The sequence continues at coordinate 402,523 of NZ_CAXBGN010000004.1, read as the reverse complement.
GTGAAAGCTTTTACTATGGGAAGAAAAGACTGGGTGGCCAAAGCTGGGGCCTCATCGGTTTTGGTGTATAAAATTTTTGGCATTCTCTGTGTTTTGATTAAAGCGGAGCAAATATACAATTTTAAATAGGGTGGAAGTAGGGGAGGACAGGGATTTTCTTGTTAGATTTTCGGCAAGCTACGACCTTCGTCAAAAAATGGTGTATGTAGCCTATGGGGAATATTTGATTTACATGGAAAAACAAGGTTGTTTTCTTGATGTTTTTAAATAACAAAAGCCATATCATTGTACGAATACATGTGATATGGCTTTTTAGAAATAGCTTTACAAACTTTGTGTTCTGTATTTACAACAAAACCGCAACCATTGATTGCATCCGTTCCACTATTTCAACGTTTGAAACACCTTTCGTTCTTAATTATGAAACCAAGCAACTACTTCGTGTTTCTTTTTCATTGTTTTAATCAACTTATCTTAAATGTATAACCTAAGTTTTACACTTAACGTAAAGAAAATCCACATAATATAACCCAAAAGCGACAGCCTTTAGACCTCATGCTCGTCATCTCAACAAACCTCGGTTCGATAGAATCGCACCTACTATTCATTTGAATAGACTAAACAATAATACAAAGAACGCAAACTTCGTAGTGATTTACTTTTAGTGCCAATCCGGCATTTCTTTTAAATCACACCTAAAGATACTATTAATTATTTCAAAAGACAAAAAGTTTAACAAATTTAAAATCAACACTTTGTGAACCGAAGTTGTTAACAATTGTTCATAAGAAAGCCCACACATTGGCGGGCTTTCTTTAAATTGTATCGAAGGTCGTTTATGAACGGACTTCCTTGATTCTTGCTTTTTTACCGGTAAGGCCTCTAAAGTAGAAAATGCGGGATCTTCGCACTTTACCTTTTTTATTGACTTCTATCTTTTGCAATGCTGGCATGTTAACTGGGAAAATACGCTCAACACCAACTGTTCCTGACATTTTACGAATTGTAAAAGTTTCGGTAGCCCCAGAACCTCTTCTTTGAATAACCACACCTCTAAAAAACTGGGTACGTGTTTTTTCACCTTCCCGAATTTCATAATAGACCGTTATAGTATCGCCTGCAGAAAATTTTGGAAATTCTTTTTTGGTAACAAATTCGTTTTCAACAAACTTAAGTAATGATTCCATCGTTTTAATTTATATTATAATCGTACCAACATTCACGATTTTCGTCAGAGGTTGATTTAACAGGTTGCAAAAATAGTTTATATATTACAAACTGCAAGAATGTTTCGTAGAAATTTTTGCGATTGGCATGTCATTGGGCTTAAAGCACTATTCTAACAAATCTGGCCTAAGTTTTTCAGTTCGCTCTATTGCCTGATCTTCACGCCATTTTTCAATTTTCGGAAAATTTCCGCTTAAAAGAACTTCAGGTACTTTCATTCCCTTATATTCCGAAGGTCTAGTATAAACCGGTGGTGCCAAGAGGTTGTCTTGAAAAGTGTCGGTCAAGGCTGAAGTTTCGTTGTTAAGAACGCCGGGTATCAATCGTATTACAGCATCACACAAAATAGCGGCGCCAAGCTCTCCGCCTGAGAGCACATAATCACCAATCGATATTTCACGGGTAATGAATGTATCTCTAACCCGTTGGTCGACGCCTTTATAATGGCCGCATAGAATGATAATATTCTCTAGTAATGAAATGCCATTGGCGATCTTCTGATTCAGGGTTTCACCATCTGGAGTCATATAGATGATCTCATCGTATACCCGCGATGCTTTTAAGGCAGTTATGCACTTATCAATGGGCTCAATCATCAAAACCATGCCCGCACCGCCTCCGAATTGATAATCATCAACCTGATTGTAACTTTTGTCCGTATAATCTCGAAGATTGTGAAAATGAACCTCTACCAAGTCTTTTTCAATAGCTCTTTTTAGAATTGATGCCTCAAACGGACTTTTTAAAAGTTCGGGTAAGACCGTAATAATGTCAATACGCATATTGAAATAGGCTTTAGATGATTGTTTTGCGCTCCAAAAGTAATGAAAACAGTGTGAATCTTTTTTCTAACCCAACTTTTTGAATAATTTTTTGTGATTGATTGTCAACGGCAGTTTCTAAGAGAAGGCCTCTACACCCTTGTGAGGTACATAAAGCTTTTGCCCGGGCAATAGCGCTTCCTTTATTGCCTTGTTATGATGGTCTCGACTTACAAATAAATCATTACGAACACCATGGGGTAATATGGAAACGCACGAGAAGGGGGGATAGAACTGTGTACAGCCTACTTTTTCTATATTGCTAAAAGTCATTAGAATAGCAGACTCATTTTTGGAAATACGGGATTAAAAAAATTAGCGCTTTTTAAATCGGAAGATTGTCCGTAGAAAATTCGATATTGATTAAATCAAGGGGGTAATGGCACCAAATACTGGGTTGTCGCTCTTGCCGCTGTAATCATACAACCAAAATAAAAGCCCCGTTCCGGGGCTTTGTTTATTTTGATTTTTTGTATCTATTTATTTCGTCTTGAAGCTGCCTGCTTATTTTTTGCTCCCTTTCAAGTGCCCTTCGTCTATGATCTTCATATTCAGTTTCAAGTTCCGATAAATTCGATTTTGCCTCTTGGGTAAGCACATTGCTTCTTCTGAACTTATACATAAAAAATAGCATAAGCGCCAATAAACCTGCTATTATTGACCATAAAATGGTGTTGTATGTAACTTTTTCTACAAGAATTCCCAAAAATGACATGCTGTCTTTTTCTTCGGTAACCGAAGCAAGGTTGTTGGTGGTATCTTCCAATTTCTTGTTCAATGAGCCGATAGTTGTTTCATGTCCGGAAATAGTTCCGTTCAACTCATCAACCTTTTTGTTGAAGGTGCTTAGTGAATCCAGCACATTTTGACGTAATTTGTCAATGTAAATTCTCCTGATTACTTCATATCGCTTTCCCTCGGCACTCCAGTTGCCAGATTTTTTCAGTAAAAACTCAAATTGGCTATCTATAGGTCCTTTATCGAGTGATAGTTCTTGTTCATCCTCAGCTGCTGCTTCTTGGGCAAATTGTAGGTTAAATGCCAATAAGGAGATTACAATAAATAATATTTTTATAATCTTCATTTTAAAAGTAATTCTTAAAAATTAATAATGATTTAGAGTGCGGCTAAAGTAATTCAATATTATCAATTACGAAAAAAAAACGATAACATCGTATATTTAAGATTAAGAACGTGTTGTTATTTGCACCCATTTTCGTGATGTAAAATCTTCTAGTTATAGGTGAATCTTCTTACTTTGGCCATGTGCTTTGCCAATCGAATAACTTGATGCGAATACCCGTATTCGTTGTCATACCAAATATATAGCACCACGTTTTTTTCGTTAGGGGATATTATTGTTGCTTTGCTATCGTAAATTGCGGGGGCCGAGGTGCCGTTAATATCCGAGGAAACCATCTCTTTTTTGAGAGAATATTTTATTTGTTCTACCAAATCACCTTCGAGGGCGTATTTTTTTAAAATGGTATTAATGCCATCTAAAGAAGTTTTGTTACGTACTTCTAGGTTTAAAATGGCTAAAGATCCATTGGAAATCGGAACCCGAATGGCGTTTGATGTTAATTTACCTTTTAGTGAGGGTATTATTTTTGACACGGCATCGCCAGCATCGGTTGCCGAGATAGCCATGTTCAAGGTGGCGGTCCTTTCCCTTCGGTATTTTTCGTGTGCATTGTCTATTAGGTTTTGATCGTTAGTGTAGGCGTGTATGGTTTCTAGGTGCCCCTTGATTATCCCTAGGGAATCTTCTATGACCTTAAGAATTGGGGCGATGGCATTCGTCGTGCAAGACGCTGCCGCGAAAATTTTATTAGTTTCTGGGTCATGGTCTAAATGATTGACACCATGTACAATATTGGGTATCTCCTTTCCAGGTGCGGTAAGCATAACTTTTGAAACACCTTTCGATTTTAAATGCATTTCTAAATCGGCTTTATTGCGAAAGACACCTGAATTGTCAATAACAAGAGCGTCTGAAATACCATATTTGGTATAGTCAAGTGCAGCGGGGTTCTCTGCACTTAGAAAATAAACTGTCGTACCATTTATAATAAGTGAATTTCGATTTACATCGATATCAATGGTTCCCATGAGTTTACCATGAACCGAATCAGTTCGCAATAAACTCGCACTTTTTTCAAGAACGCCCTCGTCTACCATGTCATTGGTTACTATGGCTCGAAGGCGCAGTTGATTGCCTTTGCCGGTTTTGACCAATAGTTCTCGGGCCAAGACACGACCGATTCTACCAAACCCATAGAGAATAACATCTTTGGGGTGGACTACTTCCGTGTCATTTGCATTTTTAAGCTTGTCTATAACGAAGGTTTTGACATCGGCGAAGTTTTGGTCATTGTCGGAATGGTACTCATAAGTCAATTTTCCGATATCGAGTTTGGAGGGAGGCAAATCTAAATCATTTATTGCCCGAAGTATTTCTACCGAATCAAAAATGGAGATGGGTTTCTGTACAAATTCGCCGGCATATTCGTGTAATTGAATAATATCACTAACATTTCTATCGATAATCTGATTTTTGAACAATACAATTTCGATTGATTTGTCGTACCATAGGTCACTGGTTATTTTGATGAATTCGGTAGTGGCCTTTCTTCTATCGGCCTGAAAGGCCAATTCCCTTTCATAAGATATATTGTTGCCCATGGTCGTTAAATATTGATTCCCGTTTAGCAAAAATATATATTATAAATGGCTATTACCCAAATATTTAAAACAAAAACGCTCCACAAGGGAGCGTTTAACACATAAGTAAACCTTTTTATTGAAAGATAAGTCGTTCTTTTTCACCGTTTTCATTCATTAAAGTAATAACGGTTTTACCAAATCTAGAAATGTTCGCAAAAAGTGTGCGTGCTTCCTGAATATCGTTAATTTCTTCACCATCGACTGAAATTAAAATTTTTCCGTCAAGACCGTACCCGCGATACTTTTCGGGGACACCTATGATACGGACACCACTTTTTACCTTATATTTTTTCTTATCTTTTTCGGTAAGATTCTTTACTTCAAGTCCCATTTCGGGCAAATGCAAGGTTTGTCTTTCCTTTAAGATTACTGGTATTTCTAAAGTATCTCCATCACGGTCAATGGTTACCTGAACGGTATCGGCAGGGCGTTTGGTGGAGATGTAGCCGGTAAGATCTGCGAATTTATGCACGTTAATGTTGTCAACTTTTTTTATAACATCGCCGTGTTTAAGATCTGCATCCATAGCTCCTGAATCTTCGACTACGCTTTCAACAAACACTCCATCAATTTCATTGAGCCCGTTTTGAATGGCGTAAGGGGTGTTTCCGTTTATTGAATTAATTCCTAACATTCCCTTTTGAACATTGCCATACTCCAAAATATCATCAACTACTTTTTTGGCAATATTGCTGGGTACAGCAAAAGAATAACCTACATATGAACCGGTTTGTGATGTGATTGCCGTATTGATACCAACAAGGTCTCCATTCGTATTTACCAATGCACCACCACTATTTCCAGGGTTCACTGCAGCATCCGTTTGAATGAAAGACTGATTTTTTCCCAAATCTCTGGCTTTTGCACTGACGATTCCCGCTGTAACTGTAGAAGTAAGGTTGAAAGGGTTGCCCACGGCCAAAACCCATTCCCCGATCTTTGTGTTGTCAGAGTCGCCAAACGCTAAATAGGGGAGTTTGTCGGTAACATCAATCTTTAACAAAGCGATATCAGTATTTGGGTCGGTACCGATCAAATTTGCATCATACGTTTTGTTGTTGTTCAAGGTTACTTGTAGTTTACTTGCCTTTGCCACTACGTGGTTGTTGGTAACGATATACCCGTCTGCCGAAATAATAACTCCAGAACCCGTACCTACTTGAGGTACTTGGCTTCCTCCTTGACCATAAAAGAAATCCATAAAACTATTTCCCCCTCTGCTCATAGTAACATTTTTAACGTGAACTACGGCATTTACGGTGTTTTCGGCGGCTACCGTAAAGTCAATTTCATTTATGCCCGAACCCTTTGCTGAAGTAGGGGTATAACTGGTATTAAATACCGAGTTATTATCATTTTCCGTTACAACGGTATAGTTTGTATTTTCAAAAAACAGTTTGTACGCTCCTAAGGTTATGGCCCCTGCAAAAACGGATACCAATAACAGGCTTCCTAATTTTTTCATAAAAATTTATCTTTTTAACATTGTTAGAACAAAATTACTTAAATCGTAAATTGGTAATTACCGGTTTAACTACATTTTAACTGCTAAAATTACCTTAAATAAAGTCATATCTTTGTATCTTAATTTTTGACATGAACATTATATTTTATAAATATCAAGGTACTGGAAACGATTTTATAGTAATCGATAATCGCCAGTTATTATTTCCCAAAAATAATGCCAATCTCATTGAGGGTCTGTGCGATAGAAGATTTGGTATCGGGGCAGATGGGCTTATATTACTTGAAAATGACGAAATGTCAGGTTATCGTATGGTCTATTTTAACTCAGACGGAAAAGAAGGTAGCATGTGTGGAAATGGAGGGCGATGTTTTGTTGCTTTTGCCGATTTTTTGAAAATTATACAGGGGGAAATTTCTTTTGATGCGGCGGATGGATTACACGAAGCAACAATCAATAATGGTGTCGTTAGCTTAAAGATGCAGAATGTCAGCAAAATAAAATTAAAGCCGAACGCTATTTTTATGGATACGGGATCTCCGCACCATGTTCAAATGGTTGAAAATTTAGAAGCTTTGGATGTTTTTAAAGAAGGTGCGAAGCTAAGATATGGCGTTTATGGAGCCAAAGGAAGTAATATAAACTTTGTTTCGCCTAGGACTGACGGTTCTTTTGACGTGCGTACTTATGAGCGGGGAGTAGAAGATGAAACGTTATCGTGTGGTACTGGTGTTACTGCCGTAGCCTTGGCCATGCATTATTTGGGAAAGTCTAGTGAAAATAAAGTTCAGATACACACAAAAGGTGGGGATTTACAGGTTGAATTCGATGAAAAAGATGGAAACTATACCGATATCTTTCTGATCGGTTCTGCCAAACAGGTATTTAAAGGTGAAATCGAATGCTGAATTTAACCGGGAAAACAATTTATCTCAGGGCCCTTGAGCCTAATGACCTAGAGTTTCTGTATTTTTTGGAAAACACTACTGATTTATGGGAGATAAGCGGAACAACCACCCCTTATTCCAAATATATATTGGAGCAATATTTAGAAAATGCACACCGGGATATTTATGACGTAAAGCAACTGCGCTTATGTATTTGTGCCGTTGAAGATGATAAGCCCATCGGTTTCATTGACTTATTTGATTTTGACCCTAAGAATCATAGGGCAGGGGTAGGCTTGGTTATTTTGAAAAATGAAGAGCGAAATAAAGGTATAGGCACTGAGTCGGTTTCACTGGTGTGTGATTATGTGTTTAACGTATTAGGACTGCGACAGTTGTTCGCCAATGTGTTGGAAGATAATTTGGCAAGTGTGAGTCTGTTTGAAAAACTCGGCTTTGAAAAAGTAGGGCTTAAAAGGGACTGGGTTTTTTCCAAGGGATCCTATAAAAATGAAATTTTGTATCAAAAACTAAATCGCTAATGTATATAAGGAGAATTTTACTGATTATCGTTTTCATAGGGCTTATCGTAGGAGGTTTTTTTGCCTATAAAATTTATGCAGCCATTTTTTCCCCAAACACGGCCTTTAATAATGATGAAGCTTATGTGTATGTTGCGACCGATGCGACCTATGAAGATTTGAAGGCTACATTGGATCCTCTTTTAGACGATGTAGACTCCTTTAAACAAGTGGCTGAAAGAAAGGGTTATTTAGCGAATATAAAAGGCGGAAAGTATGCAATCAAAAAGGGGATGAACAATAACGAAATCATCAACTCATTGCGCAGTAACAACATACCCGTAAAAGTAGCCTTTAACAATCAGGAGACATTGGCTGATCTTGCTGGGAGAATTTCCGGGCAACTTGAGCCTGACAGCTTGAGCTTACTTACTTCCTTTAATGATTCCGACTTTTTGAAAACGAACGGATTTGATGAGCATACAAGGTTATCGATGTATATTCCCAATAGTTATGAGTTTTTCTGGAATACTTCCGCATTGGAGTTTAGGGAAAGGATGTTAACAGAGTACAAGCGGTTCTGGAATACCGATAGAATGGAAAAGGCGAAGGCATTAGGTTTAAAGCCCTCGGAAGTTATGAGTCTGGCTTCGATAGTGCACAAAGAAACGGCTAAAGTCGATGAACGCCCCCGTGTAGCCGGTGTTTATTTGAACCGCTTGCGCAAGAACATGCTGTTGCAGGCAGATCCAACGGTCATATATGCGTTAAAACTGCACACCAATGATTTCGATACAATTATAAAAAGGGTGTTGTACAAAGACTTGGAAATTGATTCGCCATATAACACCTACAAATATGCGGGAGTACCGCCTGGGCCGATTACAATGCCTGATATTTCTGCTATTGATGCTGTTTTGAATCCTGAAAAACACGACTACTACTACTTTGTTGCCAATGTCGAAAATTTCGGTTACCACAAGTTTGCTAAGAGCTTAGCGCAGCACAACCGAAATAAAGCGCAATATATCCGATGGATAAATGAGAAAAATATAAATAGATAGGGTGTTAATCGCAAATTCCATACTTCTTAACTAAAATTGGGTATTTTTAACAAAGCCTTTTATTAGTTACTTAAAATGCGGTTTATCTTTGTAGCTTGAAATTTAAGCAGATCGTTTTTTGATTGTAAGTCTTAAGAAAACAGAGATATGAGAAGATGTACTATCTTTTTTTGTTCTCTTATCATGCTTGTTGTCTTGATGAGTTTTAGTTTTAAGCCTTCATATGCGGAGGTTCCTGAGACACTCAAGGTAAATGGACCTACTGAAGTTTTGTTCCCCAAAAACAAAACTGAATTAAATGCTATTATGATTATGCCTCCCTTTTTGGGAAGCTCTTATGTTGGTTTTAAAGAGGCTTTGGCCTTTAAAGAGTCGCAAGGCAATTATTTTACGACCAACACATTGGGTTATTTAGGAAAATACCAATTTGGTATTGGTACTTTACAGTTAATAGGTGTTTATAATGCTGTAAGTTTTCTTAAAGACCCTGTATTGCAAGAACGGGCCTTTCATACCAATATTGCCCGAAATAAGTGGATTCTTAGAAGAGACATTAAACGATTTGAAGGTATGCAGATCGGTGGTGTCAAGGTTACTGAATCAGGTATGTTGGCCGCTGCACATTTAGCGGGTGCGGGTAATGTGAAAAATTATTTGCGTTCCCTTGGTCAGATCGATGTGTCCGATGAATACGGTACGAGCATTGCGAAGTACATAAAGAAGTTCTCGGGTTATGATGTGTCACATGTATCCCCGAAAAGGAATCCGAAAATTTAAGATTATTATTGTGTACATATGAAAATGGCCCCGACGGAAACGTTGGGGTTTTTTAACCTTGTACAATAAAAATACTTGGTCTTTTGTGGAGATTTAAGTTTGTTTTTTTCCACGCTGCTATAGTTTTTGTAGCAATATATTCGGTGGCGAGTGTAATGTCGCAAGCGATGCATAAGTGGGTTCGGTCGTTCAATGTTTTTAATAGTTCGGCCAAAAGTTTATCGTTTCGGTACGGGGTTTCAATGAACAACTGTGATTGATTTAATGTAGACGATATTTTTTCAAGATGCTTTATTGTCTTTTTTCTTTCGGAAGAGTCGATGGGTAAATATCCATTGAAAGCAAAATTTTGACCGTTCATTCCGCTGGCCATTAAAGCTAAAACTAGTGATGACGGTCCGACCAGAGGAACTACTTGTATATTCTTTTGGTGTGCTATCTTTACGACATCGGCACCCGGGTCTGCAATTCCGGGGCAACCTGCTTCCGAAATCACTCCAACATTATGTCCTTCCAAGCAGGGTTCCAAAAATGCTGGAATGGTTTCCATTTCAGTATATTTATTCAATACCTCGATATGTAGTGAAGGTTGGGGTTTTCTTGGACTTATCTTTTTTATGAATCTTCTTGCCGATTTTTCATTTTCTACAATGTAGTAATCAATGTCTTCAATTGCCCGTTTGATAGAAATAGGCAGCACTTCTAACGGGGCGCCGTCACCCAAAGTCGTTGGAATCAAAAAAACTTTTCCGTTCATAGTGTATCTTATGCTATTTTCTAGTGGTTCGTGCTAAAGTTTTTTAGCAATTTCAATGCATGCCATTTTAATCATGTTAAAGACATTTTCAAATCCGTCGGCTCCTCCGTAATAGGGGTCTGGAACCTGATTTTCTCTTCCATCTATTTCGGTCAACAATAGCCGTACCTTTTTAACATCGTTTGCATTTTCGGCCTTGGCGATGATATTGGCATAATTGCTTTTATCCATGGCATAAATGACATCAAATTCACGAAAATCAGCTACGTGGAATTTTCTACAACGCTGTTTTGAGATGTCGATTCCATGTTCTTTGGCTATGGCAATACTTCGGTAATCTGGTTTTTCACCAATATGGTAGCCTCCCGTTCCTGCAGAATCGACAATAATTTTTGTAGGATCTACCAAGCTTTGGAGAATACCTTCCGCCAAAGGAGAGCGGCAAATATTTCCGAGGCATACCATTAGAATTTTAGTAGCCATGATGTTGGGGTTAGGAGAGCTTCTTTGTGAGATCTTCTATATACTTTCGAAACTGTTTGTCGGTTTCGGCAAGATTGTCTACTGTTTTACAGGCATGGAGCACGGTGGCGTGATCTCTTTTCCCTATTTGGGAACCGATGCTTGCCAATGATGCTTTGGTGAACTTTTTGGCAAAGAACATGGCAAGTTGGCGTGCCTGTACGATATGTCTTTTTCTGGTCTTCGATTGTAAGGTGGCTACATCCATTTCGAAATAGTCGGAAACTACCTTTTGAATGTAGTCGATAGAAACTTCGCGTTTTGTGTTTTTTACGAACTTTTCAACAATCTGCTGCGCAAGGTCTAAGGTTACTTCCTTCTTGTTAAAAGAAGACTGGGCTATAAGTGATATGATAGCGCCTTCAAGTTCTCTGATATTGCTTTTTATATGTTTGGCAACATGCTCGATAATCTCATCGGGCATTTCGACGCCATCGCGATAAAGCTTATTCTTAAGTATTGAAATTCTTGTTTCGTAATCAGGGTTCTGGAGCTCGGCCGAAAGTCCCCATTTGAATCGAGACAATAAACGTTGCTCGATATCTTGCATGTCTACGGGAGCTTTGTCAGATGTTAGTATGACCTGTTTTCCGTTTTGATGCAAGTGATTGAAGATATGAAAGAAGACATCTTGTGTTCCCGATTTTCCTGATAGAAACTGTACGTCGTCAATAATAAGTACATCGATCAATTGGTAAAAATGGATAAAATCATTTCTAGTGTTCTTTTTTACCGATTCAATGTATTGTTGGGTGAATTTTTCCGCTGAAATATAAAGAACCGTACGTTCTGGGTACTTGTCTTTGATTTCGACACCTATGGCATGTGCCAAGTGTGTTTTTCCTAAACCTACACCTCCGAAAACCAATAGTGGATTGAATGAGGTTCCGCCTGGCTTGTTGGCTACGGCCATTCCGGCAGAACGGGCCAATCGATTCGAATCTCCTTCTAAAAAATTATCAAAATTGTAATTAGGGTTGAGTTGTGATTCGATCTTGATATTTCGAATGCCTGGAATCACAAACGGATTTCTTAATTGCGGGTTTTTTGACTTTACAGGAACATCCATTTCCTGGGGGCCCATATTGCCTCTGTTCGAACTCGGAATTTTTTCTGTAAATGGTTCTCTATTGCCGTAAGTATTTTCCATCCTGATGATGTAGACCAATTTTGCAGTTTCGCCCAGTTCTTTTGTGAGGGCAACTTTCAGTAATTTTACGTAATGTTCTTCAAGCCATTCGTAGAAAAACTTACTGGGTACTTGAATACTAAGGGCGTTGTCTGCTAATTTGACCGGTTTGATAGGCTCAAACCACGTCTTGAATGCCTGCGGTTGGATATTATCGTTGATAAAGGCCAAACAGTTGTTCCATACGGAATTAGCAGTAACATTCATTCTTAAAATTCTCTTATTTCGTTGGTTAATATTTTCGATAATCGGCAGAAAAGCGGCTCGAGAAAACCATACTTTCTTGGTGGGGCAAATATGTGAACAAAAAAGCTAAAAAAAAAACGAGAACCCATTGAATTTCCCCTTTTTTTTTTGCATGTTCATAAGCCGAAAACGAAACGACTTAAATATAAAGTTTTTACTTGAAATAAAATGGATTTTAACGAAATTTCTTTTAGAGTGCGATATGGTGAAACAGATCAAATGGGTGTGGTCTATCACGGAAACTACCCGCAATATTTGGAGTTAGGAAGAGTAGAGTGGTTACGGTCGCTAGGAATTTCTTACAAAGAAATGGAAAAAAGTGGAGTTATGTTGCCTGTAATTTCTTTATGCGTAAACTACAAAAAATCTGCACTTTACGACGACTTAATTACAGTAAAAACCCAACTAAAAAAGCCCCCTTTGGTGAAGATAGAATTCGACTATGAAATCAGTAATGAGACTGGTGAAATTTTGGCTACAGCGAATACTATTTTGGCCTTTATTGATATGAAGACGAACCGGCCTATAAAATGTCCGGAATATCTTTTGGAGAAAATCAAGACCATTTCGAAATGATGAATTTTGTATAAATATTTCTAAGGTGTGATTACTTTGGTCGTTACACCTTGAATTTTATCAAACATGTTTTTTATACGAATTGATTCCTTTTTCCGGACAGAAATGATTAAAGTGCAGTCCATTTCCATTTTCTGAAAGATTGTTTCCAATTGTTGTTGCTTAATAATGCGCATTACCTTATCCATTTCTTTATAGTCAAAAGAAAGTTCAAGCGTTTTTCGCAAGGTTTTAGAAATAATATTTGCTTCATCAAGGGCTAGCTGTGCGGCCGTACGATATGCGCCAATTAGCCCACCGACACCTAATTTGGTCCCTCCAAAGATTCGGGCAACGGCAACGAGTACATTAGTGACTCCGAAAGATTGAATTTGTCCGTAAATAGGCATTCCGGCAGAGTTGTTGGGTTCGCCATCATCGTTAGCACGGTATCTGATTTTCTCAACCCCTAATTGCCAGGCATAACAAACATGATTCGCCGTATAATGTTGCTTTTTTAATGTTTCGAGAATGGGCTTTACATCACCTTCATCTTTTATTGGGAAGACATATCCGTAAAATTTGCTCTTTTTCTCTTTGAAAATAATTTCCTTTGAAGGTTTGAGAATTGTTTTGTAAAGGTCAGTTTTTTGTTCCATTAGAATAGCGCTACAAGTGTGATACTGATGACAGCGAGAGCTATTCCGCCCCAATTCTTTGCAGTAAGGCGTTCTTTGAAAAGAACAATACCGAGCAAAGTGGAAAATAGTACGATTGCTACATTGTTTATGGTAAAGACCGAGGCGCTATTTAGACTTGGATGTTGTAGGGCTTTCAATATAAAATAAATCGAGAAATAATTGAGGATGCCCAAAACAATTCCTCCCAACACATTTTTAAAATTGGCTCGCATCGGTGTTCGCATCGATTTTATGCCGATAAATAGTGTGCCTGTGAGGGCCGCCGAGGCAAAAACGGTGGCCGAAAAAATTGGGAACTCACTTTCTTTGATATGTATCGCCTGTACATATTTAATACTGGCGTCGATAATACCAGAGCCCAAAAAAACCAAAATGGGCAATAGCAACGATGATTTCAATAGGGCTATTGAGGTTTCTTTTGCTGATGCAAAATAAACAGCGGCCAAAGCCAAAATAATGCCCAATATTTGAAGTGCACTTAATGTTTCGTTGTATAAAAGCACGCCGGCAAGAACTGGTATGACCAATGACATTTTAGTGGCGACCGATGCGGCCGAAACACCAATTTTCTGTGATGTTGCAGCCATTAAATTAAAAACGACAATAAATAAAATCCCAAGAACGATGGTACCCCAAAACCAGGGTTTATCGGGTATCGTTTCAATTTGAATTGTTCCTTTATAAAAAAAGAATCCGACAGAGCTTGCCACTACATAGTTGGTAATAATGGCATAAAGAGTTTCAATTTTAAAAACGGCGTATAACTTGAAAACCACAAAGATGGAGGTGGAAAAAAGAATGCTAAGTGCTAGGTCGAACATATTATAATTTCGACTTTAGATCAGTTACGTCTTCTTGACCGACAAGAAGGTTCCAGGTTTTAATGCCTAAGGCCTTTGCTGCGTCGGTATTTTCTTTTGAGTCGTCGATAAATAGAGTTTCCGTTGCGACCAGGCCATTTTGCTCTAGAACAAAATTGAATATCTCGGGGGTTGGCTTTCTGAGTCTGATTTCATGGGAAAGGTAGAATTGCTCAAAACAATTTTTAAATCTTTCGTATTTTTCTTGCCCCACTTTTTCTATAAAGTGAAGAATATGTAAATCATTTGTATTGCTAAGCAAAAAGAGTCGGTAATTCCCTTTACTGCTTAAGTTTTCAACAAAATTTAACCGATAATCGGGGAAATCAAGCAACATCGAATTCCAGATTGCGACAATTTCCTCTGGGGTTGCCTTGGGAAAATTGGTCTGTAGTCGTGAAATAAATTCTTTCGAGCTTATATCACCGACTTCGTAAAGGTCATTTGTTTCTTGTAATTCATGGGATACATTTGTACCTCCAAACTTTTCAATGCCTCGTAAGACAACGCCTTTGTCGAGGTTTATAAAGATATCTCCAAAATCGAAAATTAGGTTTTTAATCATTTATAAAGGTGTTTAAGGTATCTGTATAGCTGTATTCTTGTGTTACTAATTTACCAGATAGTTTGGGGGCTGTTATCCCTTTCTTGAAAACAGTATTACCGGTAAAGATGCGCGCTTCATCCCATAAGTTGGCTTCTACAAAAGTTTCTATGGTTCGTTTTCCGCCTTCAACGAGAATGCTAAGTACGTTTCGTTTGTGAAGCTGACTATTGATCTGCTGGGGTATGTTGGCAGAGAAATCGATGATACTATATTCGATTCCTTCTATATATTTTGAATCGTCGGTTTGAGTTGTAAATATAATTGTGGGAATGGTTCCATCGAGCACGTGGTAGTTTCCTTTAATCTTTAAATCTTTGTCAAGAACAACTCGTATCGGGTTTTTTCCAGACCAATGTCGTACATCCAACTTTGGGTTGTCTTCTAAAACGGTAGTCGTTCCCACAAGAATGGCTTGTTCTTCACTACGCCATTGATGCACTCGTTGTCGTGATGGTTGGGAAGTGATCCAAAAAGGTTCGGGTTCTTTATTCCGTTTTTCTTTGGCCGGGGCTATAAAACCGTCAAGGCTTTGGGCCCATTTTAAAAGAATATAGGGACGTTTTTTTTCATGAAACGTCAAAAAACGATTGTGATGTTCCCTACATTCCTTGGCCAAGACTCCTTCTATCACCTCACAACCTGCATCCCTTAATCTTTTTAAGCCCCGACCCGCTACTTTTTTATGCGGGTCCAGAATTCCAATAACCACGTTCGGAATGTTGTTTTTTACGATTAAATCGGCGCAAGGTGGTGTTTTTCCAAAATGGGAACAGGGTTCTAGGGTTGAATACAGCGTGGAATCTTTTAAGAGGGCCTTGTTTTTGACCGAAGCTATCGCATTAACTTCGGCATGTGCACCACCGTAGGCGCTGGTATAGCCTTCACCTATAATCATATCTCCATAAACCAGTACGCAGCCAACCGAAGGGTTCGGGTAGGCAGCAGGTTGCCCATTTTTGCCTAAAGAAATGCACCTCGAAATATATTTTTCATGTATATTCACCTCACAAAAATAGGATATTATTCGATGGAAACTAGTGGCGCAGTTATTCGAGAAATTCAACCCGAAGATAATACCGCAGTAGCAACTATTGTGCGGAAGGTTTTGGTTGATTTAGGTGCACCCAAGGTGGGCACGGCCTATGCTGATACCACTTTAGAGCATATGTACGAGAATTACGATGTGCCGCGTTCGGTCTATTTTGTGGTTGTGGAGGGAAACAATGTTATAGGGTGCGGCGGAATCGCACCCTTGGATAATCATGAGGGAAATGTTTGTGAACTACAAAAAATGTACTTTTTGGAAGAGGCTAGGGGAATAGGATTTGGGAAAGAAATGATAAAATTGTGTCTAAAAAATGCCAAGGAATTTGGTTTTGAGGGCTGCTACTTGGAAACCATGCCCTATATGAAAGCGGCCCAGGAACTCTATAAAAAAATGGGATTTCAATATATCGATGCCCCTATGGGTGATACCGGACATTATTCCTGTCCCGTTTGGATGCTTAAAAAGCTTTAATGGGCAATGGTGAAACAGTTTCTGGATCTTGCATATCTTGCTCCCCAAAATAAAAAACCCTGTATGTTGTGTTATTAAGGGAAATTAAAAATATCTTTCATAAAGAACTTGATGCCATTTATTCGAAGGAGGAAGTGGACAGTTTTTTCTATTTGTTGCTCGAGCACTATTTAGAACTGCAACGCTTTGTTTTGGCCGTTCAGCCTGATTTAGTCGTTTCAAAGGAGGAAGAGCAGCCGCTATTCGAAGCTTTAAGCCAATTGCGATTGGAACGCCCCATTCAATACATCATCGGAAAAACGCATTTTATGGAAATGGAGTTCACGGTCACTGAAAATGTGCTTATACCCCGACCGGAAACCGAGGAACTAGTGCAATGGGTTATTGATGAATATCATGTAACTGTAAATCAGGGTACTACTACGTTAAAGCAAGATAGGAATCTACGGATTTTGGATATCGGTACGGGAAGTGGGTGCATCGCCATTGCTTTGGCCAAAAATCTCCCAAATACAAAAGTAACGGCCCTGGATATTTCTTTGGAAGCTTTGGATATTGCCAAGCAAAATGCCGTTGACAACCATGTGACAGTTGAGTTTGTTCAGGCTGATATACTTCAGCCCAAAAGCCTGAAAGGGAAATTTGATAGCATTGTTTCCAATCCTCCTTATGTCAGAATGTTGGAGAAAAAAGAAATGCAACGAAATGTCACCGAATATGAACCTGATTTGGCGTTGTTTGTTTCCGATGATGACCCCTTAATATTTTATAGGGCGATATGCCGTTTTGCTGAGAAAAACCTAAAAAATTCAGGAAACCTATTTTTAGAAATAAACCAATATTTGGCAAAAGAAACCGAACAACTTCTCAAAGATCATAATTTTTCAGAAATTGAACTGCGAAAAGATATCTTTGGCAATGACCGTATGTTAAGGGGAAGATTGTCGTATTGAACATTACTGAAACAAGACGGTAACCTGTCTTTGAAAAGACAAAAAAAAACGGTCATAAGGGAATAAAGTAATGAATGACGTGGTATCTTAAAAAATTCAATTTGTAAAGAGAGTAGAAAGACTATGAATGCCGAACAACAAATAATAACGTTGCGAGACGAACTTCGCGAGCATAACTATAATTACTACGTACTTGATAATCCCTCGATTTCAGATTATGATTTTGATATGAAGTTAAAGGAGTTGCAGGCACTTGAGGCGCAACATCCAGAATTTCACGACACTTCTTCCCCGAGTTTACGGGTTGGTGGTATGGTCACCAAGAATTTCAATACCGTGGTACATGACTATCGCATGTATTCATTAGACAATTCATATTCTAAAGAAGATCTAGAAGATTGGGAAAAACGTATCCAACGAATTTTGGGCGATGTAGCAGTGGAGTTTACTTGTGAACTGAAATATGACGGCGCTTCCATTAGTCTTACCTATGAAAACGGTAGGTTGGTGCGGGGGGTTACCCGGGGAGATGGATTTCAAGGGGATGATGTCACCACAAATATAAAAACCATTCGGTCGGTGCCTTTGAAGTTAAAGGGAGACTATCCTCCAAAATTTGATATTCGCGGTGAGATTGTATTGCCTTTCGAAGGGTTCGCCAAAATGAATGCCGAACGTGTCGAAAATGGAGAAGAACCTTATATGAATCCTAGAAATACGGCTTCGGGTAGTTTAAAATTACAAGATAGTGCGGCAGTAGCACAACGTCCTTTGGATTGTTTGTTGTACGGTATCGTTGGTGAAAAGACAGGAATTGGTTCGCAATGGGAAATGCTTGATAAGGCCAGGGCCTGGGGGTTTAAGGTCCCGTCGGTTGCCAAATTGTGCAAGACGACCGATGATGTCTTACAATTTGTAGAATACTGGGATGTGCATCGGCATGAACTGCCCTACGAGACCGATGGGGTGGTCATCAAAGTTAATAATCTTCGCTATCAAGAAGAATTGGGGTATACGGCGAAGTCGCCGCGTTGGGCCATGGCCTATAAATTTAAAGCCGAACAAGTTGCTACGGTATTGAATGAGATTACCTATCAGGTGGGCCGAACGGGTGCAATTACCCCGGTGGCCAATCTGACCCCTGTTTTGCTGGCAGGAACGACGGTCAAAAGGGCTTCTTTGCATAACGCCGACCAAATCGAAAAGTTCGATATTCGAGAAGGGGATACCGTTTTTGTGGAAAAAGGAGGGGAGATAATCCCTAAGATCATGGGTGTCGATTTTACCAAACGTCCACATGACTCTGTACCTACAGTATACATCGACCACTGTCCCGAATGTCATACCAAATTGGAGCGTACCGAGGGTGATGCTAAACATTATTGTACGAATTACTACGGTTGTCCGCCACAGATTACAGGACGCATACAGCATTACATTTCTCGTAAAGCCATGGATATCGAGGGAATGGGCAGTGAAACCGTAGAACTATTATTTAAGGAAGGCTTGATAAAGAACTATGCAGATCTTTATACCTTGACGAAAGAACAGGTACTTCCATTGGAGCGCATGGCCGAAAAATCGGCCGATAATTTGATTCAGGGGGTTGCGGAATCTGTAAAAATACCTTTTGAGCGGGTGCTTTTTGCCCTGGGAATACGTTTTGTGGGGGAGACTGTCGCAAAGAAATTGGCGAAGGCTTATAAGAACATTGATGCTTTAATGGTCGCTACACTAGAAGAGTTGACAGCGGTTGATGAAATCGGGGATCGTATTGCCCAGAGTGTGGTCGAGTTTTTTCAAAACGAGAACAATCGGGAAAATGTTGAACGGCTAAAAAGCTACGGCATTCAGTTCAAACTCTCCGCGGACCAATTGGAAAACCAGACAGAAAAATTAAAAGGGCAAACCTTTGTTGTCTCTGGCGTATTTGAAAAAGTAAGTCGTAATGAACTTAAGAAGTTGATCGAAGACAATGGGGGCAAGGTAGGGTCGAGTATATCATCAAAAACCACCTATCTGATCGCCGGTGATAAAATGGGCCCTAGCAAACGAACCAAGGCGGAAACACTTGGAGTGCCGATTATTTCGGAGGATGATTTTTTGAAAATGGTTTAGGTGTACATTAAAATGTTTAAATCAAGGGTGTTTTTGGCGCCACTCTTCCTGACAAGTTGAAAATCTGAAATCAATTTTGGTCCAAAAAGACCGGTAGTGGTTTGGTTGCTGCTCTTTATTCGGTCAGTTCAATAGCTTTTTCCAAAAACTCGTCCTTTCCTGATTTTATCCCTTCGATTGTTTTTTTTACATAAATGTCTGGTAGAAAACCAATGCCGTGCAGTTGCGAACCATCATGTTTTTCTACTTTCATGCCTGTCCATCTTATACTAAAACCTTCGGATAATTGAAGTAGGTTTATATTACCGTTCGTGCCGGCCGTAGGTTGCCCTATAATTGTTCCCAGGTTGTAACCTCGAATATACCCCATATAGCTTTCGGCATAGCTCATTGCCGATCCCTTCGTAATGAATATGATTTGTTTGTCTCCCAAATAGGGCTTTTTACTCGGTAACATCCAATTTCCATTTTGATATGATATTTTTTCTCTATCGGGATAAATGCTTTGAGGGATTTTCATCCACGATGAGACGGTGTCATTTTCCTTAAGCAAATAAGAAATGAATCCATGATTTCCTTTTGGGTAAACTCTTAAATCGCAAATGATAGATTTAGCCTTTGTCAGCTCCGGAATTAGTTTTTCGATATCTTCCATTGCTATACTGTTTAGATTAAGATAGTAGACGCTATCATTTATTTTCTCATAGTCGGCCATTCTTGTCGGCGAACTGTAGGGGTAACTATTTCGTATCAATTTTATGTCTTGATCGTTTACTGTGATAGTTAATTCAGCGTCTTTTTCTCCTAGTAAACTGAGTTGTTCTGCCTTGTGGTTCAACCAACCTTTTGTGCCGGCAGAAATTCTTGAATTTATTTCCTCAAAATACGTAACTGCATTTATACCGTCGATACTGGTAACTATATCGCCGACCTTTAATGGTATCTTGCTGTCAAGAACGTTTGTGATCACAAGCTTGTCTTCGATCCATTCCCAAGTAATTGGCGGTGTAGACCAGTCGGAACTTTTATAATAGGAAACATTTATATGCCCATCCTTTAATGGGGCGGTGAATTTTTCCAAAGTAACTAAATGGTCTTTCGCAGTGGCATCCGAAAAACTACGAGATAAAGCTTTTTGAAGTTCTTGGGACCAATCAACATCAACGACATCAAAATAGGGGTAGAAGTGTTGAAAGACGTTATATGTGTTAATGATATTGCCTAATCTTATGGGCAAATCGATAGCCTTTTGTTCTACGGCTTGCAAACTATTTTTTAACTCTGAAAGACTATCTGAATCTGATTTCGGGTACGTGCCGTTCCCGTCGGAGTACAATACCAACGGAGCTTGAAAGAAAATTCCATTGGCCAACTCTTTTTCAATAAGCTCCCCGAATTGAGGTTGGTGAGAAAAAAGTTGTTGACCTTTTTCTTTTTCAATGACCCCTGAATATTCTAAAATGACCGATTGAATTCCATTGTGGGGATCTGTGGTTGTTAACGAGCAAGAATAGCCAACCCCTTCGAAATACCATTGATTTGGTTTAGGGTCTTTAAAAGATGTTTCCGTTTCAAAATCCTGATTAGAAAGCGGAACTTCAACCCAATTGCCGTTATTCTCATAAAATAGTTGGGGTAGATCATAGCGTACTGCACCTTTTCCACTAAGTGCGATGCCCAACTGAATTGATGTTGTAGCCGAATCAATGTCTGTAATAATTTCATACTGCTTCCATTGGTTCTGTGAAATAGATGCTCTTTTTAGTTCCGATGAACCATCTGAATTTTTTAATACAAATCTTAGATACCCTTTTTCTGTATGAACATCATCTTTTTTTGCCCATGCTACATACTTCATCTTTTTACCTATGTACTTAGTCGCGTCAAGACTCATGGTCAGCTTGCTGACAACGAAAGAATAATCTTTGTTAATGGTACCGTTGACCCTTGAACTCTGATATGGTGTCTCAAGTTGAGGGTCCATTCCTATAGCGACGCCACTATGCTGCCAAAATGTAGGTTTGAAACCTTCTAGATTTTTTGGGGTTATGGTTGTTAAATTATATTTGTCTGACTTGGTTGTCGAAAAGTTTATTGACGGAGCAATGGGCTTAAAAAGCGTGTTGAATGTATTTGTCAATTCCTTCTTTGATTCACATTTTTCGACTAGATTCGCTCCATAAATCGCAAAAGCAGTCCAATCGATTTCAGACACGCCGTCACTCGGATGAAAATATTTCACGTATCCGTATACACTAGCAAAAGCTTTTAAATTCTCGATTTTCTGTTGCCTATCGTAAGAGTTGTTTTTTTCGGAGCAGCTGATAAAAAGTAGGAGAAGAATATAACCAATCTTAAACCTCATAACATCTTATATTCAAATATAAATCGAATATAACTAAATATTTAGTTAAAACTATGTATTTAGTTTATAATAATCAGCGCTATCATAGTTGGTATATTAGCACTTCGGGATTTGTTTGAAACAATATTGATTAACAAGTCATTATATGAAAGATTCAAGAGAGTTCTTCACATGTATAATAAATCACTGGTATAAAAGACTATTTAACTCTTACCCAATTCGCATTCCGTTTTTAACCTTCCTTTCGGGCTGTATCAAAGTCACTTCTTTATTGTCACCCACACCGCCAAGTACCAAACATTCGCTCATGATCGTGGCGATTTGTTTGGGTGGAAAGTTTACTACGGCAACAACTTGACGACCTATGATTTCATGGGGCTGGTATAATTTTGTGATTTGTGCCGACGTTTTTCTCTGGCCATAATCACCAAAGTCGATAATCATTTTATAGGCAGGATTTCTTGCTTCTTCAAAGACCTCCGCAGAAATAATGGTGCCCACCCGCATTTCAACTTTCATAAAATCGTCCCATGCCAATGGGTTGCTTTCTTCTCTTCTATTCATGATGGTAAAAATAGTACTTCGGTCAAATTTATAGATTAACTTTTGAATTCGTTTTGGTCGGCCAAAATTTTTTGGAACACCGTTGGTAACGGTTCAAATCGAACGGAAACAAACTGAAAATCCTGGTCTGATCTATATATTTTTAAGGGGAGCAGCTTGCTTTTTTTGATACTGGAATAATAAAACATGGGTAGTGATAATGTATATTGAAAGAAAGAGGTATTCTGCAAAATAGGTATTCTCTCCAAGTCCTAAATTTTTATAGTATTGAAAGCAGAACCAATAATTTAGGATGTTTAGAACCAAAAAGGATAGGAGGTACTGCCATTTCCTTAGCATTTGAGAATATGCCTTAAAAGAAAATAATAGTTTGATTTTTTTGCCGAAAAGTTGTGATGCCATCGGCCAGAGAAAAAAGAGGGGTAATGCAAAAAGGCGTGACTCGCGCGCAAAGGAGCTCAAAAAGACAATGGGTGTGTTGATGAGGGCTGTCAATAAAAAGGCAAAAATAAATTGCTGTTGAAAGTTATTTGGGGTCCTCTGACTGAGAAATAGAAGCGAAAAGTATAGTGGTACCCCTAAACTTACAAAAAAGGAAACCAGTGATTCTATCGTATTTTTGGTATTCTCAAAGTTTTCCAAAAAACAGGAGTACCTACTTATCATTTCTGTTTTTGTTGCATCCACTAGTTGGTGTTTCCAAAGATAGATGGCTATAAAAATTCCGTAGAACACTACAGGAAGTGCTATCAAAACATATAACCGCAAGCGGTCTATTGTGAACCCTTTTTTGGAGTCTAAGGTTAACCCCGGTAAAAAAACGACCAATGCAGGAAGGAGAAGTACCGTTGTTTCCCTGGTAATCAGGGCCAAGGAGAAAAAAATGACGTAAAACAGCCATTTTTTTTGAACGAAAGCCATTAAACCTAATAGAATAAAACAATATTGTAAGGGTTCATCATAGCTGAACACTGGAGGAAAGAAGGCAAAGAGTATAGAGAAGGTCAAGAAATAGCAGACCACATTGAATAACCCCTGTTGTCTTTTATCCTTTAGGCGAATGGAAAGCAAGTAAATCAAGATTCCGCTCAAAAAAAGCAAAATGAAGTTGACCGGTACAAAGGCCACCCCTAATTTTAGACCAAAGGTTTCCGATGTGGTTTCGATAAGCCAGGTGGTAAAAGGTCTTCGGGCAAACGGTCCGAATTCTTTGTGGTATTTTATTTGGGAGGTAAGAAAGCCGTTTGAGATACGGTTGTTGTTCTCGTTGAGCATACTGTCCATTTTTTCGGACATATGCAGGCTAAAAATAAGCAGGGTGCATACCAAACTCAACCCATAGGGCAGGTATTTCGCATAACCATTTTCTGATAAAAATTTCTTATTCACCTAGCATAAATTGATTTTCATAATTACCGCACTAGTGAAATTAAGTATTTTTGCAATTGAAAATAAAAGCAAGCAAGAAAATCGTATAAATGGGCATTCCTGAAAATTATTTTGAATTTACCGAGACATTGACAGAAAGTACACCTCCAAAATCGTGGCCATTAGCTTTGATGGCCCTCTGGTACGATGCTCATGGCAATTGGGAAGCTTCCCATGATATTGCTCAAGATATGCATAATACATTGGGTAGTTGGATCCACGCCTACCTTCATCGAAAAGAGGGGGATAAGTTTAATGCCGGGTATTGGTATCGAAAAGCAAACCGACCCTTTTCCAACAAAAGTCTACCTGAAGAACTGCAAGAATTGGTCGAGTTTGTTTTAGAGGAACGCTAATTTGTACCTCCTTTTGACTGACGGAGGTTTTGATTTTGGTTCCCCTAGGCTAATTTCTTTGTTCAAAAACCTGCTTTTGAAAACAAACGCTGTTCTCCATTCGTTGATATTGTCCGTAATTCGGTATTACAGTGTATCCGGCTTTGGTATATAACGCAATGGCCTCAGGCTGTCTTTTTCCTGTTTCCAGAATACATTTTTTATAGTTTAGTTCGCCGGCCCACTGTTCTAAAGCGGTTAAAATTTGTGTCGCAAGCCCTTTACCCCGAGCTTCAGGCAGTACGAACATTCGTTTGATTTCCGCGGTATCGGAATCGTATGGTTTTATTGCCCCGCACCCTACGGCTAAGTTTTCCGAGTAAATAACAACCACTTCTTGAAGGTTTTCAATAGTGTTATATTGATTATAAAAAGCATGCTCATCACCATCGGTTATTCGCAAATAGGCATCGAGCAACACCACAAGTTTTTTAAAATCTTGATTTTTAGAATTTGTTCGTTCTATTGAAACCATGGTAAATAACGATTTTTAGATGGTCAGATGGATGGATATACACAGCAGATAACCAGTAAGACAAACGCCAATAAGGAAGAAATGGTTCTAATAGTATTAAAAAGGTTCCATTTTCTTTCAAAAATTCTTCTTTGGAAAATAATATCCTCCGAGGAGGCGGTATCTGCATCGAAGGCGTCCAACGATTCGTTTAGTGGGAGGTTAGCAAAGAAAGTCACGCCCACACTTCCTACCAAATATACAATTGTTGCGGCTAACAAACATAGAAATGTAAAGGAAGAAGTCGCGTCGCTATTGAGGTAGAGCGCCCAAGGGGTTAAGAAGGCCGCCCCTATGAATATAATCGAAAAAAAAGGATTCTGGATGGACTTGTTCATTGATTGAAACGTTTTAATAAAAAGTATGTCCCCTACATTGGCAAGTCCATTGTTGACCGAAAACGACCAGGCAAAAAATAAACCTGCCATAAGGCCTGTACTGATGGTTGCCAATGCCATAACAATATTGGTCATGATTTTATACTTTTATAGAAACGCCATGGCCCCCTATATGCTTATTACTATCTAGATAAAAATCGATTCTTCCTAAGTAAAGGCCGAAGCAGCCCACTTGGTTGACAATGATTTCTCTGCCTTTGCTGTTTTCAACCAGCGTGGGTTTGTCTAAGAAGGTATGGGTGTGACCGCCAATAATAAGATCGGTATATTGAGTCTTGGTCGCCATTACCAAATCATTCGGTCTTTCTTCCGAAGCGTAGTCATAGCCGATATGGGACAAACAGATTACCAGATGGCATTCTTCATCTTCCTTCAGTCGTCGTTCCGTGTCTTGTGCGATTTCATAAGGATCTAAATACTTGGTTTCTTTATAGAGGTTTTTCCCTACCAGCCCAGAAAGTTTGATGCCTATTCCATATACACCTATTTTAATTCCGTCGACTATAAATGTTTTATAGGGCTTGACATGGTCGTCCATGATTGTATTGCTAAAATCATAATTGGCCGATAAAAGCTCGAACTCGGCATGGGGCAGTTGTGCAAACAAACCTTCAATACCATTGTCAAAATCGTGATTTCCAATGGTGGCCGCGTCATATTTGAGCATGCTCATTAATTTGAATTCAATTTCCCCGCCATAAAAATTGAAGTAGGGGGTGCCCTGAAAAATGTCACCTGCATCGAACAACAACGTGTTTGGGTTTTCCTTTCGAATGCTTTCTATTAAAGTAGCACGGCGGGCCATACCTCCCAAGTTGGCATATTCAGAATGGTCTGCGGAAAAAGGGTCGATGTGACTGTGCATATCGTTGGTGTGCAAAATCGTGATTTTCTTTGCATATTCTGAAATGCAGGAACCCAGTGATACACCTCCTAGTCCAACAAATGCAGAACAGGCCGAGGTACGTGCTATAAATTTTCTTCGGTTCATGGGGCCAGTTTATAAAATCGTTTATCAACTTTGGCGGCAACGGTATCGACTTTTTTAAAATGGTCGATCATTGCGTTTCTGATTAGATAATCAATTCTGGTTACATTCAGGGCATCTTTAAAAAATACCATGCTGTCACCGCCAGCTGCAAGGTAGTCTGAGGTTGCTACAAAATAATTGCGATTTTCATCAAATGGTTTCCCTTGAATTTTGACTGAAGCCAGAGTGTTGTCGGTGTTCAAAACAATTTGGATGCCAGAGATAGGGTGCGCCATTCCACTGTCCAATAAATATGCGAGCATTTTTTTTATCGATTTTCCTGAAAGCTCGGCTACGACCATAGTATTTTCAAAAGGCATTACTTCAAAGGCTGTACGCGCGGAAACTTTTCCTTGTGAAATAATGGAACGGATGCCACCATGGTTAAAGAAAACAAAATCAAGATTGTTGTTGGTGCGCGATTTAAAAATGGGGGCGGCCGCTGAAAAAATGATATCCGCAAGCAAATTTCCGGCAGTTGTATTGTATATTCCGTCTACTTTTGTGATTTTTTTTGGGGCATAGGCCAATGTGCTATCCAAAATCTGATTGACCCGGTCACGAAAAGGTTTTATATAGGCATTGGTGCTATCGTTTTGAGGTATTGTGGTATCGATACGAATTTCTTTCCCTTCAATTTTTGAAACATTCAGAACTTGCTGTTTACAGGAAATAGCCAAACCAATTGTTATAAATACAACAAAATGTTTAATTTTTAAATCCATTATAGTTTTTATCTTCGTCAAAAGAAATATGAGCGGATATTCTTTACATTTGCTGAAATGTAAAAGTACATGTT
This sequence comes from uncultured Kriegella sp., assembly GCF_963975415.1. Taxonomy (NCBI): domain Bacteria; kingdom Pseudomonadati; phylum Bacteroidota; class Flavobacteriia; order Flavobacteriales; family Flavobacteriaceae; genus Kriegella; species uncultured Kriegella sp. Next base: position 375,514 of record NZ_CAXBGN010000004.1, on the reverse strand, counting down.
TAAAGGAATACAAGACAAGTTTAAGCATAAATCGGCAGTTAAATTTCTTAAGGAAGAATTGAAAAAGCCTGCACCTGTTGTTGATAGGGAAAAGGGAATTACCTCAGTGGGTTGTATTGTTGATTTAGATGCTTTTGACAATGCTAATTTGTTCTATGAGTTTGTTGAAGAGTTTTCGATAAGACCCAATGCCGTTAAGATTATTGGTTATAAGGGGTACTACGATAAAAACTCACCTTACGCCACTCCGGTCTTCTCTGATAAAGATTTGGGTTGGAATGGAAAAATCGAGAACAGTTATGCACTCGAATTTTTGAGTAGGGAATATGATTTATTGATCAATTATTACAAAGAGGAAAATTTGCTGGTCCAGTTGATGAGTATCAAGACAAAGGCAAGAGTAAGGGTCGGCTTTAAGGAGGTAGATAAAAGTTATAACGATTTGATATTGGATACCCCTATAGAAAACTTCAATACATTTAAGTTGGAATTGAAGAAATATTTAAGGGTACTAAACGAAATTTGAAGATGGAACAGTTACGCGGAACGGGTGTTGCCTTGATTACACCATTTAAAGAAGACCTTTCGGTCGATGTCGATGCTTTGCGGCGTGTAACCGAGCATTGTATAGAGGGCGAGGTAGATTATTTGGTAATTTTAGGCACGACTGCCGAGTCTGTAACCTTGACGGCTGAAGAGAAATCGTTGGTTATCGATGTTATTCGGAAAACCAATGCGGGCCGATTGCCCCTAGTTTTGGGTGTTGGCGGCAACAATACTGCGGCAGTGGTCAATGAACTGCAGTCGCGTGATCTGAGTGCTTTTCAAGCGCTTTTATCGGTATCACCTTACTATAATAGACCGACCCAAGAAGGTATTTATCAGCATTTCAAGGCCATCGCTTTAGCATCTTCCAAACCCATTATACTCTATAATGTTCCAGGGAGAACAGGTAGTAATGTGTTGCCCGAAACAGTACTTCGCTTGGCGAAAGAATTCGACAATATTATAGCAGTGAAAGAGGCTTCGGGAAGTATGGCCCAAATAATGAAAATTATTAAGCACAAGCCGAATAATTTTATGGTGCTTTCAGGTGATGATCTAACAGCTCTACCAACGGTTCTTGCCGGTGGTTCTGGGGTGATTTCGGTTTTAGGGCAGGGACTTCCTTCTGAATTTTCAAAAATGATTCGATTAGGGTTGGAACGTCAGGTCGACGAGGCATACGAACTGCATTATAGACTTCAAGACGGTATGGAGCTTATTTTTGAAGAAGGAAACCCTGCGGGAATAAAGGCGATATTTGAGATATTAACACTTTCTACGGCAAGAGTGCGTTTACCACTGGTCGAGGCTACACCCGGTTTAAAACAGAGGATTACCGCCTTTGTAAAACCATTTTTGAAGGTTTATGCCTAATCAGAGATACCAAAAAGAAGGTCTTCAGCGTTAAATCTTCGCTAAAGGTGAGGGCTGGTATTGTATAGACACCTAATTTAGCGGTTTAAAAATGTTTTTTAAATCCGTTGATAATCCGTAATTTTGCAGAATGTTTTTTAAAATAAGACGCTTTATTCCTGTTGCTTTTGTGGCCATGGCCTTTTATAGCTGTAGTGAATATCAAAAAGTATTGAAAAATGAGGATGTAAAGGCCAAGTATGACATGGCCCAGAAATTCTATGAAGAACAAGATTTTAAACGTTCCAATCGCCTTTTTGAGCAGATTGCGCCAAAATATGTTGGGAAACCTCAGGGGGAACGCGTAATGTTCTTTTTGGCGGATTCTTATTTCCAAAGAAAGGACTATAACATGGCTGGTTATCAATTTGAGCGATTTATAAAATCATACCCGAAAAGTGAAAAGGCTGCCCAAGCCAGTTTTTTGGTGGCAAAAAGTTATTTCAAGTTATCGCCGACCTATTCTTTGGATCAAACAGATACCGATAAGGCTTTGACCAAACTTCAGAACTTTATTAATGCCTACCCTAATTCAGAATACTTCGCCGAAGCGAATATGATGGCCAAGGAACTAACTACTAAAAAAGAACGTAAGGCTTATGAAATTGCCAAACAATTCAATAAAATCGGGGAGTTTGACTATACGTTTTTGACTCCGGCCATAGCTGCTTTTGATAACTTTATTTCCGACAATCCAGGATCAATTTATCGTGAAGACGCTTTGTTTTATAAATTTGATTCGGCGACAAGATTGGCATTGAATAGTTTTGATGTTTTAAAGCCGGCACGGCTAAAAGAAGCTAAGGAGGCTTATGCGATGTTAAAAAAGCAATACCCGGAAACCGAATATGAGAAACAGGCCAAAGACCTGTTGGAAAAAATTGAGAAAGAACTTTTAAGATTCTCTCCAAATACAGAAGCAAAATAAATTAACGGTATCATGAATATGAATGATTTAAAGAATTCAAAGGCCCCTGCATCGACGGTTACTATTAACCGAAATGAATTCGACGAGCAGACTGATAACATTTACGAGGCTATTTCAATAGCTGCCAAAAGAGCGATTCAAATTAACTCTGAAATCAAAAAAGAACTTTTGGAGAAATTAGAAGAGTTTGCTACATACAGTGATAGTTTAGAGGAGGTTTTTGAGAACAAAGAACAAATCGAAGTTTCTAAATTCTACGAAAAGTTACCAAAGCCCCATGCATTGGCAGTTGAAGAGTGGCTACAAGATAAAATTTACTACAGGAACACAGAGAAAGACGCCTAGAGCTATGTTAGGCGGTAAAAATATCCTTTTAGGTATTACCGGGGGGATTGCTGCTTACAAAACAACTTTCCTTGTTCGTTTATTGATAAAAGCTGGCGCTAATGTCAAAGTGATTTTGACAGATAGTGCCGGCTCTTTTGTTTCACCCTTGACTTTGGCTACCTTGTCAAAGAATCCGGTTTTATCTTCTTTTGTCAAGGAAGAGAATGATAGTGTAGATTGGAATAATCATGTGCAACTAGGACTTTGGGCCGATTATATGCTGATAGCTCCGGCCACTGCCAATACGTTGTCAAAAATGGCAAACGGTGCTTGTGATAGTTTGTTGCTTGCCACCTATCTTTCTGCAAAATGTCCGGTTTTCTTTGCTCCTGCGATGGATTTGGATATGTATAGACATCCCTCAACCAAAACATCGCTTGAAAAATTACAATCTTTCGGTAATGTTATGATTCCGGTAACCTCCGGTGAATTGGCCAGTGGACTTTACGGAGCAGGAAGAATGGCCGAACCCGAAGATATTATAGAGTTTGTAAAGACATATCTGTTGGAAGGTCTTCCCTTAAGGCATAAAAATATTCTAATAACTGCAGGCCCTACCCACGAGCCGATCGACCCAGTGCGTTTTATCGGTAACCATGCTTCCGGTTTAATGGGTTTTGAATTGGCTAAAGCTGCCGCCAAGCTGGGCGGAAAGGTTATTTTGATTTCGGGGCCAACACATTTGTCGGTGGATGATAATGAGATACAGCTGGTGCGCGTAGTTACCGCTGACCAAATGTTCGATGCAGCCCTTGATCATTATAGCAATGTCGATGTTGCCATCTGTGCGGCTGCAGTGGCAGATTATAAGCCGAAGATTGTTGCAGACCAGAAAATAAAAAAGAACGCTCAAGACTTTACAATTGAATTGGTGAAGAATAGAGATATTTTAATGACTCTTGGTGAGCAAAAGAAAGACCAGTACCTCGTGGGGTTTGCTTTGGAAACGGAAAATGAGTTGAAGAATGCCCAAGCAAAACTCAGAAAAAAGCACCTCGATGCCATTGTCTTAAATTCTTTGAACGATGCCGGAGCAGGTTTCGGGCACCCCACTAATAAAATAACGTTCATAGATAAGAATTCGGCTATAAAAGCGTTTGAATTAAAAAGCAAGGCCGAAGTGGCTTTGGATATTTGGAACGAAATCATAGCTCGAACACATGCGTAATTTACTCTTATCCTTTTTATGCTCAACTGTTTTCCAGTTTGTTGGGGCACAGGAGTTCAACTGTAAAGTTACTGTAAATTCGGATCAAGTATCTCAGACTAATCAGCAGATATTCAAAACCTTAGAGCGATCTTTGAACGATTTTGTGAATAAAACAAAATGGACCAATAGGGTTTTTAAAGAGAATGAAAGGATCAACGCTCAGATGTTCGTTACAGTGACCAATTATGAGTCGAATCGGTTCGAGGCGAATATTCAGATACAATCTTCTAGACCTGTTTTTAACACTTCGTATGAAAGTCCGGTCTTTAACTTTAAGGATGACGCTTTTAATTTTGATTATATTGAATTTCAACCGCTAGTATTTAATCCAAATGTATTCGAATCGAATTTGGTCAGTGTATTTTCTTACTATGCCTATATTCTTTTGGGGCTCGATGCCGATACTTTTGCTTTGGAAGGGGGCACCGATTATTATAGAACGGCACAAAAAATTGTAACTCAAGCACAGGGCAATAGTGCTATAGGGTGGACGCATACGGCCGATAATGACCGTGGAAGGTTTGATCTGGTCGATAACCTGTTGTCTAATACTTACAGGGAATATCGTGTGGCCATGTATAATTACCATAGAAAAGGACTTGATATTTTAGGGGATAATAATAGCACGGGAAAGCAGGTGGTTGCTGGATCCATGAAGCTTTTTGAAACAATGATCAAGCGTAGGCCAAATGCCTTTTTGATACAGACTTTTTTTGACGCTAAATCTGAAGAAATTCAGAATATATTCTCTGATGGGCCTAAGGTCGATATTGTAAGTTTAAAAGAGACGCTCAATAGAATTGCACCTTTATATTCTAGTACTTGGAACGATATTAAGTTCTGATCTCCATTTTTTTACTGTATTATCGATTATCTTTACGGCATTATTTTTCAATCGAATGCTGACAAGACTTTCCATAAAAAATTACGCTTTAATCGACGATTTGAATGTTTCCTTTTCGCAAGGATTCACTTGTATTACGGGTGAAACAGGTGCAGGAAAATCAATTCTGTTGGGGGGGCTTTCCTTGGTTCTGGGAAAGCGGGCCGACTTATCTTCTTTACGGAATAAAGAACAAAAATGTGTCGTCGAGGCTGAATTTGCAGTTGACAAATATGATTTGAATCCATTTTTTGAAGAATATGATTTAGATTATGAGCAGAAGACTATAATTCGGCGTGAAATACGGCCCAATGGAAAATCTAGAGCTTTTATCAACGATACCCCCGTAACTTTAGATATTGTAACATTATTGGGAAACAGGTTGATCGACGTACATTCACAGCATCAGACGATGCAATTGACTGATAATGATTTTCAACTTAGGGTAATCGATGCCTTGGCGGGGAACGGTGGTGACCTCGTCGAATATTCTAAAGCGTTATCGGTGTATAAGCGAGTGTTAAATGAGTTGGACGAGCTGATCGAGTTTCAACAAAAGGCTACGAAAGAGCATGAGTACAATAGTTTTTTGTTGAAAGAGCTACAAGGTGCTTCTTTGAAAAAAGGGGTTCAGGAGGAACTCGAGGAGCAATACGAGCAGTTGAACAATGTTGAAATATTACTTGAATTGCTGTCTAAGGGAGATCAATTGCTGAATGACGAACAGGCCGGGGTATTACAGTTGATGTTACAATTGAAACAAGTTTCTTCGAAGCTAAGCGTTTTTGGAAACCAATTCTCTGAACTTAATGAGCGCATACAATCTGTTTTGATAGAGATGGATGATATTTCCGGGGAAGTGAATCGGCTGCAAGAAGGTGCTGAGGCCAATCCGCAATTGCTTGAAGAGATAAATACAAAACTTCAGCTGCTTTATGATCTTCAGAAGAAGCATAATGCGGCAGATGTTTCAGAGTTAATAGCCATAAGGGATAATCTGGCAGAGAAAGTTGCCCTTACTGAAAATATTGGGGCTTCCATTACGGAAAAGGAAAGGGAACTTGGGGTACTTCATGCTACATTACATGAAAAAGCACTTCATCTTACCAAACGGCGGAACAAAGTACTTTCAGGTCTCAAGAAGCAGCTGCAGGATAGTTTGGCACCGCTCGGCCTCCCCAATGCGACTTTTAAAATCGAGATAACGCCAGCTGCAGAATTTAAAGGAAATGGTAAGGATGATTTGATATTTTTGTTTTCTGCGAATAAGGGGAGTGATTATGGGGCCTTGAAGAAGGTCGCATCTGGAGGCGAACTTTCGCGAATCATGTTGACGATAAAGGCTATTTTAGCTAAATACGAAAATCTTCCAACGATTATGTTCGATGAAATTGATACCGGGGTATCTGGTGAGGTTTCGAATCGTATGGGAGATATTATGAAAGATATGGGTAGAAGAATGCAGGTGTTTTCCATTACCCATCTTCCACAAGTCGCTTCAAAGGGCGATCATCATTTCAAGGTCTACAAGCAAGAGGAAAATGGCGTCACCGGCACGAAAATGAAAAAGCTTGAAGGGGACGAAAGGGTGAAAGAATTAGCCGAAATGCTTGGGGGTAAAGATTTGTCGGATTCAGCGATGGCCCATGCCCGTCAGTTGTTGAGTTGATTTAAAGGGAACTGCCCTTGAAACAGTTTCGATATGGCCACTTGTGGCGCACAATACGTATAGCCTGACTACCTTCCCGGTCATTACCCAATATTCGTAATAAAAAATCATTGAATTTTTAGAGAACTTCTATTTCCAGTATTTGTCACATAGGAATTTAACTACAATTGTTGATTAATACCTCTATTTTATTGAAGGGGTGAACGCCTTGCTTTCTTATGTGTTACCTGCCTTTTGGAATATGATAACCAGTTTTTGTGCAAAAATTTGCTCAATTAATTTTAGTAATTACACATCAAAATCCAATATTATCTATATATTAGTCAAATTATTAATTAATATTGATAAAATATACAAATTTGTGCAAAGTTTGCAATTTTTGAACCAAGGATTTAAATCTTACAAAATTACAATATCAAATGGGAGAGCATGGTAGTGTGAATTTCATTGGTTAATGTCTCTATCCCCTATGTATTGGCGTAAAATCTTGATTTCTCTAAAGACTGGAAAAGTATCCCTCCCCCTCGTCACCAAATTCTAATCAGAAGAAAATTCAAGACAAAGATGAGTAATGAATTAATGGGTGGTTTAATAAAGAGCGCAATTAGATCCTAAAAAGAGCGGTCATTTAATCGCTTTCTACGCTTGGTGTAAAACTTCCGCTTCTTTCAATAATTGTAACCGATCGGCAATACGAACATGAAAATCATTCTTGAAAAAAAAGAGTACAACTCAGTAAACCCTTCAACAATAAATTCCAATGATCTAACAATAAATCAAACACTTTCTAACGCTAAATTTAAAAACCTTCAAGTATGAAATTTGAAAAATCAAACCAACAATGGTATCACCTGCAAAAATGCGTATTGGTGATTCTCTTTATGATGATAGCCGCCCTTGGGTATTCACAAAATAACATTACGATTTCAGGGGTAGTGAAAGATGATATGGGTCAACCCTTGCCCGGGGCAAATGTATTGGTCAAGGGAACCACCAATGGTACACAGACCGATTTCGACGGTAAGTTCCAAATAGAGTTGTCTAGCGGAAGCGAAGCACTAATAGTATCGTATGTGGGGTTTAAAACACAAGAGATTAATGTGCTAGGAAAATCGACTGTTCAGGTCAATATGGTCACTGACGCCGCTGCTTTGGAAGAAATCGTGGTGGTAGGCTATAGCAGCCAGAAAAAAACTACGGTTACAGGAGCCATAAGCACAATGAAAGGAGAGGATATCGCTGAAATCCCCGTAGCAAACGTAACGCAGTCCCTTGCCGGTAGGGTGTCGGGTGTGAGCATGCGCCCTAATGGAGGCGGACCTGGTGGAGATAATCCTGACATCCATATTCGTGGTATTGTAAGTACCGGTAACAACAGCCCATTAGTCGTTGTTGACGGAATACGAAGGGATAATATCAGTCAAATAGACCCTAATAGTATTGAAACCATAACCGTGCTGAAAGATGCGGCGGCCGTTGCACCTTTTGGTATTGGTGGTGCCAACGGGGTAATATTGATTACGACCAAAAAAGGAGCTACTGGAAAACCTGTGGTGAGCATAAGTTCTTCCTACGGCTTCCAGAGTCCGACCTATTTGCCTGAAATGCTGAATGCCCAAGATTATATGGCCCTACAGAATGAAGGCTATTTTAATTTGAACCCGAATGGTACCACTCCACCTAACGATCCAGGTTTGGTGGCCGATTACAATAATCTGCATATACAAGACCCTTACAGGTATCCAGATTCCAATTTTGTAGATGAATTTCAAAAAGATGCGCCCGTAAGTATCAATAATGTTCAGGTAAGTGGTGGCACCGATGTCGTGAAGTACCATGCAGGAGTTGGACACTACAGTCAAAAAGGAATATTTAAACCTATTGGTTACCAAAGGTATAACTATAGCCTCAGTCTAGATGTTCAGATGGCCCCGAAGACCAAAGTAGGCATGTCGTTATACGGGTCTATCGAAGATACCGATGGCATCGATGCCGACGAGAATCTGACCCACCTAATGCGGAGTTTTTATAAATTCATACCTACGCAAACCTTATTGTATCCTGAGGGGGACAAATGGGGGGAATCTTCTGGTGGAACTCCCATGGGGGTCCTGAATTCCAACGGTTATAGAAGAGATGAAGACAACACCTTGTTAAGTTCTGTCTATCTCGAACAGGAATTACCTATTGAAGGGTTAAGTGTTAAAGGGGTATTTAGCTATGATCCTTCTTCAAGTAATGATAAATTATGGCATGTTCCATTTATCTATCACAATATTGACTTGTCGCAAACCCCGTATACCTATACCGAGGCAATTTCACTACAAGAGGGTAGTGGGGCACCCTATACTTGGTTGCAGCTTGCGAACAACAGGTCTAAAAAGTTTACGTACCAGGGCTATATCAATTATGATAGAATATTCGGTGACCACAGTGTTACTGCCCTGTTCGTAGCCGAAGCAAGGGAAACCAAAAATGATTGGTTTAATACCCGAAGAAATAATTTTGCTATTGAAATCGATGAGATGAGTTTGGGTAGTTCAGATAAGTTAGATTATGACAATGCCGGGTCATCTAGTACGGCCAGTGAACTAGGGTATGTTTATCGCGTGGGGTATACTTATAAAAGCAAGTATATCTTAGAAGCTTCAGGTAGGTATGACGGTCATTATTCTTTTGCTCCGGGAAAACGATGGGGCTATTTTCCCGCATTTTCGGCAGCATGGCGAATTTCTGAGGAAAATTTCATGCAGGGCTCTGCCGTAAATAATTTAAAATTGAGAGGGTCTTGGGGAAGATCGGGAAACCTTCCTTATATCGACGGAAATTTGGCAGCTTTCCAATATTTGGCCGGATATGATCTTCGAGGTAATGCCTACGCCTATGGTAATGGTTCATTAGTTCAAGGCTCCCGTGTACAGAATGAAGCGAACCCCAATATCACTTGGGAAATATCTACGAAATTAGATGTTGGTTTTGATTTAAGCCTGTGGAATAGTCTGGTGAATATAGAGTTCGACTACTTTCATGAAGATAGAACCGGTATGTTGTTACAGCCTCAGGTGACGCTGCCCGTAGAATATGGGCTATCGCTTTCGCAGGAAAACAAGGGGATTATGGACAACAACGGATTTGAGTTCAGTATCGGTACTCAAAAGGAATGGGAAAATGGTCTAAGTTTGACGGCTTCGGCGAATATGAGTTATGCCGAGAACAATATGATCGAAGTGTTTCAATCGGATGCCGAACGCGATAATCCGAACAGAACAAAGGTGGGGCGCCCTTTTGGAACGCCTTATGGCTATAAATCTTTAGGGTTGTTTACAACTGCTGACGACACTAACGGAGATGGTATTATCAATGGTACTGATGGTTACAATGTGGAACAATTCGGAGATTTGCATCCTGGGGATGTGAAATATGCCGATTTGAGCGGACCAGACGGAGTTCCCGACGGAAAGATCGACTCGAACGACCAAACCGTTATCGGAAATCCGGTATACCCCTCGACGACCTATGGTTTGAATACGAACTTGGCATATAAAGGTTTTGACCTTTCATTATTCTTTCAAGGATCTGCTAATTCCGATATCAATATTCAGACGTTTTTGACCTCTCCATTTGCGAATAATGGTAGTAATACTTCCTATGAGTACTTTAATAATAGATGGACACCCGACAACCAGAATGCTAAATATCCTAGGGCCACTCCTTCCCCATATTCCAACAATACCCAAGGGTCTGATTTCTGGATGGTTGATACCGGATATTTACGATTAAAAACTGCTTCCCTTGCGTATGAGATTCCTCGAAGTGTAACGGAAAAGCTAAAATTGTCGTCGTTAAGGTTTCATCTGACCGGTCAGAACTTGCTTACCTTTAGTAAGCTTGATTTTATAGATCCTGAATTGGGGTACAACGATCGCGAAAATGCCTATCCGGTATCTAAGTCATTATCTTTTGGAATAGATGTTTCCTTTTAATCATTAAATTACAGAATGTCATGAAACAAGTACTATATAGAATTAAAACCATCGGCATATGTGCATTTATTGCATTAGGTGCCCTGTCATGTGATAGCGAGGAATTTCTTGAAAATGAGAACAAGTCGATACTCACCGATCAAACACAATGGTCTTCCGAAGCCAATGCAGATATCTTTATAAATGACGTGTATAGTGAAATTCCACGAATTTCAACGCTGGCAGAACAATTGGATTACTACACAGACGATTATAACATCAGTCACTATTATACCGCATCGAACTGGAGACAAGGAATTTGTCAGGCTCCGGGATCTAGTAATGCGAGTCCATGGGGCGGTACCTACGGGCCGACCAATGGCTATACTTGGGAGACCTTTTTCGTGAAGCTTCGAAAGTGTAACACGGGTATTCAGAAACTGGAAGAAAACAAAGAGAACTTTTCATCGGAATACTATAATAAACGAATTGATGAATTAAAGTTTTTAAGGGCATTCTTTTACAGCGAGTATTTTGTACACGTCGGTGGACTTCCAATACTTACGGTGCCTTTAGATAGAAATACCATGACGGAGGAAGAACTGCTTACCCCAAGGGCAACGTTTGAGGAAACCTTTAATTTTATTACAGGAGAACTGGAAAGTATTGTAAATAATGGTGCTTTAGACATCAAATATGAAAATGGAAATGGGGATGCCGGTCGTGCTACCTTGGGTGCTGCGCTGGTTTTGAAAGGATGGATTGAGCTTTTTGCTGCAAGTCCGCTGTTCAATAGCGGAACAACCTATCTCGCCGATCCAGATAACTTTGTCCATTTTGCTTCTCCAGATCCGGGCCGATGGGTAACGGCGGCAGCTACGAATAAAAGATTTATAGATGAATTTGGGGGCACCTATGCATTGTTCGATGACCTTCCGAATCTCTGGAGGGCTTCCAACGAATACAATTCCGAAATCATCTGGGACCGCCAAATCGTTGCCAATGTGGGTGGAATGGGCACGAATTACGAAAGGCGTGGAGGGCCTACCTATGTTTTGGGACAGTATATGACCTGGGGTAATTACAACCCTACACAAGAATTGGTCGACGCATTTGCCATGGCTAATGGTAAACCTATTGCGGATCCAACTTCCGGATACGATCCTCAAAACCCCTATGAAAATAGGGAGCAACGTTTTTATGATTTTATTGTTTATGACGGGGCACCTTATAAATTAGATTGGATGCCAGAGGAAGACGTAATCTACACTCGTATTGATGAGACCTACGCAAATCCTGATAAAACCAATCAAATTGACCTTGCAGGGTCGACCGATGTAGGCGATTCGGGCTATTATCAAAAGAAACGCTTAAATCCCGATGCCGCTCCCGGAAATGATGCGAGCGGACAAAACGATGTTTTTTATAGGTATGCCGAAGTTTTGTTGAACTATGCCGAAGCTCAAAATGAGGCCGCTGGTCCAGATCAATCCGTATATGATGCTATCAATAGTATTCGTAATCGTTCCGATTTACCGGATCTTGAAACTGGTTTGACAAAAGACCAAATGCGCGAGACAATTCATAATGAACGACGGGTAGAGCTTTGTTTTGAGAATAAGCGGTATTTAGATAATAAACGTTGGCAACAACAAGAAGAGACGATGGGGGTACCAAGACATAATATGGTGATCCGAAACTCGGTACCTTCCGATAATTCAGGGGTTTGGGTGTATAGTGTTGAAGAAGAAGTGAAGTATACGGCCAAGTTCGAGCCAAGACAATACATGAGTCCACTCCCACAGAACGCTATTGATCAAAACCCGAACGTAAAACAAAACCCTGGGTACTAATTGATAGGAAAGTTCGGTTCGTTAGAACCGTGGATGAATATCATGGTATGAATTAAGATTGTTGGGGGCGTTTTTAATGTCCCCAACTTCATTTAGGTGTTGTGCGGGCCAGAAAATAAATTAAAAATTGAACATTGTTTTTTAAATGATGGTTTTGCTTTCATTTTAATATCTTTGATCTTATTTAATTTGTAATAAAGAAACCAATTAACATGGCCTATAACTTACTGAAAGGAAAAAGAGGAATAATTTTTGGGGCACTAGATGCCAATTCCATTGCTTGGAAAACCGCGGAACGTATTCATGAAGAAGGGGGAACCTTTGTTTTGACGAATGCCCCTATTGCTATGCGTATGGGGCAGATAAAAGTTCTGGCAGAAAAGACAGGTTCCGAGATTGTTCCCGCCGATGCGACCAATGAGGAAGATTTGGCCAATTTGGTAGCAAAAAGTACTGAAATACTTGGAGGAAAGTTAGATTTTGTACTTCATTCTATCGGTATGTCTGTAAATGTTCGAAAAGGAAGGTCTTATATGGATGAAAATTATGACTTTACTGCCAAAGGTTGGGACGTTTCCGCCTTATCTTTTCACAAGGTGATGCAAAGCCTTTACAAGGCAGACGCCATGGCTCAATGGGGTAGCATAGTAGCATTGACCTATATCGCTGCGCAGCGCAGTTTTCCCGATTACAACGATATGGCCGATAACAAAGCATATTTAGAGTCCGTCGCCCGTAGTTTCGGGTACTTTTTCGGAAAAAACAAAATGGTTCGGGTAAATACTATTTCACAATCGCCAACCGCCACTACGGCTGGTCAAGGAATAAAAGGTTTCGATGGCTTTATCAACTATGCAGATAAAATGTCGCCCTTAGGCAATGCTACCGCCGATGATTGTGCCGATTATACCGTAACGTTATTTTCTGACCTTACGAAAAAAGTCACTATGCAAAATCTTTTTCATGATGGCGGTTTTTCAAATACAGGGGTTAGTCAAGAGGTTATTGATGAGTTCGCCAAGTAAAAAGATTTCGATTTGAATTATAAGCCATCCCCTTGGGGTGGCTTTTATATTGTATATTAAGCAATGGTGTTGTCGTTTTCTTTTATTATTCCCGTTTTCAATAGACCTGATGAAATCAATGAGCTATTGGAGAGCCTTTCAAAACAGAGCTATCAAAAGAACTTTGAAATTGTCATAGTAGAAGATGGCTCAACCCAAAGCTCTGAACCGGTCGTTGAAGCATATAGCGATAAGTTGACAATTTCATACTTTAAAAAGCCAAACTCGGGCCCTGGTGATTCAAGAAACTATGGTATGAGAAAGGCGAAGGGCAATTATTTCATTGTTTTAGACTCCGATTGTGTATTGCCACCACAATATCTAGTGGAAGCCGAAAAATCACTCCAGGAAAACTTTGTACATTGTTACGGTGGGCCCGATGCTGCCCATGATTCGTTCAGCACGGTACAAAAGGCTATAAATTATGCTATGACATCGCTCTTGACTACAGGAGGGATTAGAGGTAATAAAACAGCGGTTGGAAAATTTCAGCCCCGTAGCTTTAATATGGGGATTTCAAGAGAGGCGTTTGAAAACGTTGGGGGGTACGGAAATATTCATCCTGGTGAAGATCCCGATTTGACCTTTCGCATTTGGGAAAAAGGGTACGAGACGAAATTAATATCAAAAGCTTTTGTGTTTCATAAACGTAGAATCGATTGGAGGAAATTTTATATACAAGTGAACAAATTTGGTATGGTAAGGCCTATATTAAATAAATGGCATCCTGCTACGGCAAAAATAACATACTGGTTTCCTACGTTCTTCTGCTTAGGTTTTTTGGTCGCATCATTACTTTTTATAGTTGGGATATCATTGCCTCTTTGGTTGTATGCAGTTTATTTTGTTTCACTTTTTGTAGACTCCCTAATTAAGAACAAAAACGTTTCAGTAGCGTATCTATCGCTAATCGCTGCTATGATTCAATTTGTAGGTTATGGCTATGGTTTTTTAAAATCAACAGTTTACATTAATTTTACCGGCAAGAAACCACAAGAACTGTTTCCGAAGCTGTTCTTTGAGCAAAAAGCAACAACGTGATTAAGAAAATCAAAAGAATCCTGAAAAAAAGAAAGGTCAAGATTTTTCTTATTTTTCTGCTTTGCTCAAGCATGATATGGTTCATCAATAATCTTTCTGAGTCATACGTCAATTACGCCACCTTCGACCTTGAATATATTAACGCTCCAGATAGTCTACGCTTGGCAGATATCTCAAAAGAGAATGTCAATGTGAAACTAGAGGCGGTGGGCTTTCAATTTTTGGGATTCAATCTTAAGAATAAGACGGTTGTTATCGATTTATCGGATGTGGAGAACGAAGATTCAAAGTTTTTTATACCCCACGCCGTTTTTAGAAAGCAGATCGAGAGTCAGTTGCCCAGTTCGATGTCTTTGCTTGAAATGGATAAAGACACCTTGTCTTTTGATTTTTATCGCACGGAAAATAAAAAAGTGAAAGTCAAACCTCGGTTAAGAATAAATCTTGCCCAGAATTATTTATTGGATGGTGAGTTGTTGATAGAACCAGATTCTATAATCATAACAGGGCCGAAAGATGAAATAGATTCAATAACTGAGGTGCGTACTATTAAACAGAACCTTTCGGATCTGACAGCTGATTTTTCAAAAACCTTAGAGGTCTATAGATCTCCTGAACTGAAAAAGACGGTTTTTTCGACCAAGACGGTGCAGGTGTCTGGCGCGGTAGCTCGATTTTCAGAAAAAATATTGGAAGTGCCAATTAAAGTTGTCAATGAACCCAAAGGAATGAAAGTAAAGATATTCCCTGATAAAGTATCGGTTGTTTGTAAAGCTAAAATTGATGAATTAAAGCAATTGGAAAGTTCAGATTTCCAGGTAACCGCTGATTATGGGGCTGTTAATAAGAGTGATTTGAATATGCTTGACCTGATATTGGCTAAAAAGCCCAAAAGTATACACAGTGCCCGCCTGAATGAGAATAAGGTAGAATTTATATTGACGCAAAAACAATGATTGTAGCATTGACCGGTGGTATTGGAAGTGGTAAGACCACAATTGCCAAAATGTTTGCGAATTTGGGGGTTCCTGTCTATAATTCGGATCAATGGGCGAAAAAATTGATGGGCTCTTCTAAGAAGTTAAAGACGGCAATTACGCAGTTGTTGGGAGAAAATGCATATAGTAATAAAGAACTGAATAAGAAGTATATCTCCCAAGCGGTTTTTAACAACAAGATACTGTTGCAAAAATTGAATGAAATTGTACACCCGCCAGTTCGTGAACATTTTTCAACTTGGGCAAGTGGGCAAAACGCCTCTTATGTAATACAGGAAGCCGCGATTATTTTTGAAAATAACGGGTATGAATTCTACGATAAGATTATTTTGGTGACTGCACCGATTAAGCTTAGAATCGAACGGGTGGTTGCACGCGATGGGGCTTCGGAAGAGGAGGTTTTGGCACGAATGAATAATCAATGGTCAGATAAAAAAAAGATGGCCCTATCGGACTTTGTTATCGAAAATATCGACCTTACGACTACACAAATAGAGGTTGAAAACCTTCATAACGTGCTACTTAACCTATCGGCCCAATCCTAAATTTTAACATTTTTGTTAAGGTTTGGTTAAACGTACAAAATGCTAAATGTTAAATCTTTAATTTTACAATAAGATGAATAAGAGGTTGTTTGTGCTTTTGGTAATCTTGATGAGCCTCTCACTTATAGGAATCATCTTTGTTCAGGTTTTTTGGATCAAGCAATCTGTAGATGATAAGGAAGATCAATTTTCCAATACGGTAACCGAAGTTTTGAACGAGGTAACCGAAAAAATAACCAGTAGGGAAATAAAAGATTATTCCGAACGATATTTTGAACTTAAAGATAGTGTAGGTACCCCCAGCGACGCTCATCTTAAGAACTTTTCTTTTATTGAGAGGGATATGAATTCCAATGAAATCCGGCTATACGAGCACGGTATTTTAGAGGAAGATTATAATATAGCATCTACGTTCTTTGACAATGGTAGCGGCGACGATACCACAATAATTAAAAATTTCAAGAGCAAACGAACCACGACCATTTATAAAGAAGATTTTGGTTTAGATGGTAAGGGATACCGGTTAGATGCGGTTCAGAAACTTGAAAAAATAGGCGGATTGACCTCTGTCGAAAAGGCTGTTTTCGAAGATGTGTTCGGTGAGTATGCAAAAAAAGAACCGATTCACAGAAGGGTTTCCAAACAAGAAATAGAGTTGCAACTTGATAGGGAACTTAAAAACAGGTCGTTGGATATTGATTTCGAATATGGAGTCTATAGTAATGGTCTTCCGACCAGGGTGAAATCTAGAAAGTTCAAACTTGGGGAAAGCACCATTTACCGGGCACCAATGTTCAAAGATAGTGAAGGAAACTCCAACTTTTCGTTATTAATCTCATTTCCTAGGAAGAAAGGTTTTTTGATCAGTTCAATCTTGAACATGGCCATTTTATCATTAATGTTCACATTGATTATTGTTGTTGCCTATGCAGGGGCTATTCACCAACTCATCAAGCAAAAGCAGATTTCTGAGATAAAATCCGACTTTATAAATAATATGACGCATGAGTTTAAAACACCTATTGCAACGATTAATTTAGCTGTTGAAGCCATTAAAAACCCTAAAATTATAGGAGACCAAGAAAAAATTAGACGGTATCTACAGATGATTAGGGATGAAAACAAGAGAATGCATGCCCAAGTAGAAAATGTATTACGCATATCGAAATTGGAAAAAAATCAATTGGATATAAGTAAGGATAGGGTAGATGTTCACGACATAATTCAGGATGCCATAGCCCATGTCGAATTAATTGTCGGAGATAAAGGAGGGTATATAAAAACTCATTTTAACGCAGAAAGAACTGATGTGTTGGCCAATGAAATGCACTTTACCAACGTGGTGGTCAACGTCTTGGATAATGCCATAAAGTATTCGCCAGAGGCTCCTAAGATTGATGTGTATACCGAGATGGCAAAGAATTTTATAATAATTAAAATAGTAGACCAAGGAGCCGGAATGAGTAAGGCGGTTTTGAAAAAAGTATTTGAAAAGTTCTATCGCGAGCATACGGGGGACGTACACAATGTAAAAGGACATGGTTTAGGTCTGGCTTATGTAAAACAAATTATAGAAGATCACCAAGGAGAGGTGTATGCAGAAAGTGAAAGAGGTAAAGGAAGTACTTTCTATATAAAACTACCTTTAATTTAATAACATATGGAAACAATAAATAAGAAAATACTTTTAGTGGAAGATGATCCAAACTTTGGAATTGTCTTGAAAGATTATTTGTCAATGAACGATTTTGACGTCACCTTGGCAAAGAATGGGATGGAGGGATTCGAGAAATTCAAGAAAGACAATTATGATGTCTGTATATTGGATGTAATGATGCCTTATAAAGATGGTTTCACTCTAGCTAAAGAGATACGGGAGAAAAATGAGAACGTACCCATAGTCTTTCTTACCGCTAAAACGATGAAAGAAGATGTTCTAAAAGGATATAAAGCCGGGGCCGATGACTATTTGAACAAACCATTTGATTCAGAAGTTTTATTGGTAAAGCTTAGGGCAATTCTTCAGAGAAAAGCATCGAACACATTGGCAGATAGTAAAAAGTTCGAATTCAAGATTGGAAATTTCCACCTCAATTCAAAATTGAGATTTTTGAAGTATAAGGAGGAGGAGGCTATAAAGTTATCTCCCAAGGAAAATGAGTTGTTAAGGCTTTTGGCCCTTCATGAGAATGACCTTATGCCTAGGGAACTGGCCCTTACTAAAATTTGGAGGGACGATAATTACTTTACCTCTCGAAGTATGGATGTCTATATTGCCAAATTAAGAAAATACCTAAAGCGTGATGATGTTGTCGAAATATTGAACATCCACGGGGAAGGTTTTAGATTAGTGGTGAAAGAAGAATAGGCGCCAATCTAAAAAATATTTATAAAGGCATCCATATAAATGGATGCTTTTTTTTTTTGGCGTTTTTACGGCAGTTTTTTTAATTTTCGCAATATTTCCGCCAATATTTCCTCAGGCGTTTGGTCGATGGAAACCGAAAGGGCATCCTTTGGTATTTCTAAGGTTTCGAATTGTGATTTGAGCAGGTCAGGCGGCATGAAATGTCCTTTTCTTTTTTGCATTCTATCTAGAATTGTTTTAAAAGATCCTGATAAGAAAAGGAATACGGTTTTGTCTTCTACGCCTTTTTTTAAAATCTTACGGTATGATTGCTTGAGTGCCGAGCAAACGATTACCACTCCGTTTTTACTATTTTCTCGAGATAGGGAATTCAATCTGAGCAACCAACTTTTGCGGTCTTCGTCGTTTAAAGGATGGCCCGCCGCCATTTTTTTTACGTTTTCCTTTGGATGAAAATCGTCACCATCATAGAAGGGAATCGCCAGTTCTTTCGCCAGTGATTCGCCAATAGTAGTTTTTCCTGAACCGGAAACTCCCATAACATAATAAATCTTTGCTTTAGCCACGAGGTTGTTCTTTTAATTTGGTATTGATTGCCATAACTACTTTTTCAGTGGCGGTTTGGTTATCGAGCCGTAACATTTGATCATCTTTTCTGAACCAAGTGAGTTGTCTTTTGGCGAAACGTCTTGTATTTTTTTTGATTTCCGATATGGCAAAATCCAAATTCCATGTTTCATCGAAATAATTGAAGAGTTCCCTGTAACCTATCGTTTGTAAAGCGTTCTGGTTTCTGTGCGGGTACACTTCCCGGGCTTCCTGTAAAAGTCCTTGTTCCATCATAATATCGACCCTTTTTTCAATACGGTCATAAATCACTGCTCTGTCTGCGAAAAGCCCTAAAGTTATGCTTTTAAAAGGTCTGGGGGGCTTTTGTTGATTTAAAAAGGAAGAATAGGGTTTGCCAGAACCCAAACAGACCTCCAAAGCCCTTATGACACGATGCGGATTCTCTAAATCTACTCGCGAACTATAAGAGGGATCTAGGTCTATCAACATTTTTTGTAGTTTTTCAATGCCTTCGTTTTCCAGCTGTTTGATGAGCTTATGGCGCACATTCGAAGGAATAGAAGGGAATTTATCCAAACCCTTTGTAACGGCATCCACATAAAGTCCACTGCCGCCAACCATAATAACCACTTTCTGTTTTTCAAAAAGTTCTTTTAGCAACCCTATGGCATCTCGCTCAAAATCACCCACCGAATAGGTGTCGAAGATACTTTTATGCTGAATAAAATGATGCTTGGCAGCTTGTAATTCCTTTTCGGAGGGGACTGCCGTTCCAATACTAATTTCTTTATAAAATTGACGCGAATCGGCCGATATGATTTCAGTGCCATAAAAGTTGGCTAAATTAATAGCCATATTCGTTTTTCCTATCGCTGTAGGACCTACAATGCAAATCAAGAGCTTTTCGGCCATCAATCATCACTTAATTTATGCCCACATTTTCGACAATATTGCGCATCTGAGCGTATAATATCAGCACCACAGTCTGAACATGAAAGGCCTTCACCCTGCGTTTTGTCTTTATCAAGCTTGGAAGCGTATTCAGCTGAAACAATGCCTGTGGGCACAGCTATAACACCGTAACCGATTATCATAATCAGTGTTGCTATAAATTGACCCAAAGCGGTTTCGGGCGAAATGTCGCCATAACCGACAGTGGTGAGCGTAACAATGGTCCAGTATACGCTATGTGGAATACTGGCAAAACCATGTCCCGGTCCCTCGACCAAATACATTATGGTGCCGAGCAAAACAGAAATGATGAGGACGAAAAAAACGAAAACGAAAATTTTTGTTCGGCTGGCCTTTAATGACCTTACCAAATTATTCGATTCGCCGACAAACCGGACCAGTTTCAGAATTCTAAATACCCGCAGTAATCGAAGTGCCCGAAATGCCGTGATATATTGGGATCCAACTACGAAAAAAGACAGGTATTTAGGTATGGTAGATAGAAGGTCAATTAATCCGAAGAAACTAAAAATGTATTTTTTGGGCTTATTTATACAAATAATTCGGAGTATATATTCAATCGAAAAAAGGATAGTGACGATCCATTCGGTTACATTGAAAAAGGTATGATATTTTGCGTCAAGACGGGGTATGCTCTCGAGCATGACAATTACCACACTAAAAACAATGAGAACCAGTAAAACAACATCAAACAGTTTGCCTGCCGGTGTATGGGTACCGTATATGATTTCATGTAGGGTATTTCGCCACCCTTTATTTGGTTTATGCGTTTTCAAATTTTAGATATCTAGTTCCAATATTTTTAAAACCCTACGTTTTCTCAGATACGATTCGATGATGTGTTTGGCATTCGCACTGGGCGTCATTGGTGTAATAATTGATTCTAAGATATGAATATTATTGATTTGATGATTCAAGTTGTAATACCCCAATCCCTGAAAGACACCGTTTTTAATAAGAATAGCGCTGTATTCGCCTACTTCGCGACCTTTATCGACAATAACGATATTTTTTTTATTCAGGGCGTATTTGTCGAATACTTGTTTTACCCGCTCATTATATTTTGCTGCTGTTTCTTTGCTAGCACCTTTTGGGCAGTCAGTTTCAAGATCCAAAATTCCATTTAGTTTTGGACAAAGTTGAAATTCTTCGGTCACTTTTTTTATAAAATTATTTGCACTCTCTAAACCGTTAAAAGTGGTAATTCTATATTGAGATTTACAATTGGACCTTTCAATAGTCAACGCTTGATAGCCCGATTCGTTGACATTGAAATAAACGGCATGCGAGAATAGTTTTTGAGATCTTGGTCGTCCATATTTTGGTCTGTTTCGGGAAAGCTCCTCATTTTCCTTTAATAGGGCGACCAATTCACTGCCCGTTTTTTCAAAGGTAATCTTCTTGGTTTCTTTCTGAAGCTTTCTGGCTTTTTGACCGTTTTTGGTGAAATGTTGGTTTACCCGCTTTTTAATATCACTACTTTTTGCCAAGTAAATAATATCACCGTCTTTGTTGTGCACATAAAAAACGCCTGTTTCCGAGGGCATTTGTTGAACAATATCGAGCTGCCGAGGTGAGAGCTCACCATGTGCCTCTATGCGAACAATATCTTTGATGATGGCCTTGTCGGTATCTTTGGCAAGCAATAGTTTAAAGAGTTTTAAAGTGGCAAGGGCATCGCCATTGGCTCGGTGTCTGTCGGTAACCGGTATGCCCAGAGATCGAACCAGTTTGCCCAAACTATGGGACTCGGCTTCAGGAATTAATTTCTTGGAGAGATCGACCGTGCATAGTGTTTTACGCTCAAAATTGTACCCCAATCTGCGAAATTCGGTACGCAAAATACGATAGTCGAATTGGGCGTTATGAGCCACTAGTATGGCATCTTGTGTAACTTCAACGATACGTTTTGCTATTTCATGAAACTTGGGCGCCGTACGCAACATTTTATTGTTGATGCCGGTAAGGTTGACAACGAAGGGCTGTATTTCTTTTTCAGGATTCACCAGGCTTATAAATTTATCTATTACCTCGTGACCATCGAATTTATGGATTGCAATTTCGGTGATGCCTTCCTCATTATATTTGCCTCCGGTTGTTTCTATATCTAAGATTGCGTACATGCAGTTCTAAATTCAAATTTAACACATGTTCCCTATCAGGTTTAATGTGAGTTTCGTTCCCCAAAGATACTACTTCCGATGCGTACCATCGTGCTACCTTCTTCAATAGCTATTTGAAAGTCACCACTCATGCCCATAGATAATATAGATATGTCGGGCAGTGAGCTCTTCGTTTTTTCGAACAAGGCTTTTAGGGTTTTAAACTCTCGCCTTACTTGGTGTTTGTCATTTGTAAAAGTAGCCATACCCATCAGGCCCTTAATTTTAATGTTTTTTAATTCATGTAATTCTGGGTTTAGTAACAGGTCGTTTAACTCTTTTTCATCAAACCCGAATTTGGTGTCTTCCTCCGCTATGTGTATTTGTAATAGGCAAGCTATGGCGCGCTCATGTTTTTTTGCTTGTTTGTCAATTTCTTTTAGCAATCGAAAGCTGTCGACACCATGAATCAAAGAAACAAACTCGGCCATGTACTTCACCTTGTTTCGCTGAAGATGACCAATCATATGCCATTGTATGTCTTTGGGTAATTTTTCCCACTTGGCAACCATTTCTTGAACCTTGTTTTCCCCAAAAATCCGTTGGCCATTGTCATAGGCTTCTTGAATCATATCGTTGGGCTTTGTTTTGGAAACGGCAACTAGGGTCACACGTTCATCGAGATTCTTATTAATCTGAATTAGATTTGTTTTAATTGACATCTAGTATTTAATTTTCGATTTATTGTTTCCTCTGATCTTTTCTTTCAATAATTACTAAACTGCAAACTGATCGGCTATTTTTTCGGCTTTTTGGGAAAGGGAATAGTCATAAAACCCTTCTCCTGATTTTACACCCAATTTTCCAGCGGTGACCATGTTAATAAGAAGAGGGCAGGGGGCATATTTCGAATGTTTAAACCCTTCATACAAAACATTGAGTATTGATAGACATGTGTCAAGACCAATGAAATCGGCTAGTTGCAAAGGACCCATGGGGTGCGCCATACCTAGTTTCATCACCGTGTCGATTTCTGTTACCCCGGCCACACCGTGGTGCAAAGTTTCAATGGCCTCGTTGATCATCGGCATTAAAATACGGTTGGCAACGAAACCCGGATAGTCATTGACAACAGTAGGTGCTTTATCTAATTTTTTCGCAACCTTTATTATTTGATCAGTGGTCTCTTCCGAAGTGCTGTACCCACGAATAATTTCAACCAAGGGCATAATTGGTACCGGGTTCATGAAATGCATGCCAATAACCTTTTCGGGTCGCCGAGTCGATGAGGCGATTCGGGTAATGGAAATTGATGATGTATTGGTAGCCAAGATTGCTTCATCATCGCAATGCATATCAAGTTCCTTGAAAATTTTTAGCTTTAAATCAATGTTCTCCGTTGCCGCTTCGATTATAAGATTTGCATTCTTGATACCTTCTGCCAATTCGGTATAGGTAGAAATACCGTTTAAAGTGTTGGTCTTGTCGCTTTCGGAAATTTTTTCTTTGGCTACCATGCGATCAAGATTGTTGGAGATTGTCACAATCCCTCGGTCTATGGCTTCTTGTGAGATATCAACTAAATTAACGTTGTAGCCCTTTTGTGCGAAAACATGGGCTATTCCATTACCCATAGTACCGGCACCTATAACTGCTATTCTATTCATAATTTAGGGTTGTTTCAATTACCTTTTAGGATAGTATTTTTGTTTTCTGTCAAATCATTAGCCGTTTTAAACGGCTCCGAGAATTGGAAATTCGACCATTGACCATTGGTTTCTTCAAAAAATACTGCTATTTAGCAATCCGTCATTTTAAAAAGAGGCTATAATTTGTAATGCAACCTTTAGCGCCCTGGTACCTTGCTTTAGGGTAACAACAGGCTGGGTATTTTTTGTAATGGCCTCGGCAAAAGTTTCTAATTCATCCAATATGGCATTGTTGGTGGCAATACGGGGATTTTCGAAGTAGATCTGCTTCTTTACCCCTTCGGCATTCTGTAAAATCATATCGAAATCGCCGGCCTTTTCGGGTGCGTCTTTCATTTTTACCACTTCGACCTTTTTCTCTAGAAAATCTACTGAAATATAAGCGTCTTTCTGAAAGAAACGGGATTTGCGCATGTTCTTTAACGAAATTCTACTTGCCGTTAGATTGGCCACACACCCATTTTTAAATTCGATACGCGCATTGGCAATGTCAGGAGAGTTGCTGATGACCGAAACACCACTTGCCTTGATGTGCGCCACCTCTGAATCTACGACACTAAGAATGGCATCAATATCATGGATCATTAGATCGAGTACAACGGGCACATCGGTGCCACGGGGATTGAATTCTGCCAATCGGTGTGTCTCAATGAACATGGGGTTTTGAATATTGTTCTTGACGGCCGAAAAGGCAGGATTGAATCGTTCAACATGTCCTACTTGCCCTTTTATATTATACTTTTCTTCGAGAATCAACAATGCCTCGGCTTCTTCCAATGTATTTGTAATTGGCTTTTCGATGAAGATGTGTTTCCCTTTTTCAATGGATTTTTTAGCGCATTCGAAATGGGAAAGGGTAGGGGTTACAATATCGACGACATCTACGGCATCTATCAAACTATTGATATTTTCAAAATAGCGATAACCAAATTCCTGGGAAACTTTTTTGCCATTAATGGCATCGGGGTCATAAAAACCGATTAAATCATATTTTTTAGATTCGTTTAGTAACCTCAGATGGATTTTTCCTAAATGTCCCGCTCCGAGAACACCGACTTTGAGCATAATTTTGATTTTTATCAAAAATAAGGAGATTAAATCGGAATTTATCAATTGTTGTTCAGTTAATAGTTCTTACTATTTTTTGAAAATAGCATTGACCATTACTTCTTTACTTTTATACCTTTGTAGACTAAAACCAAACCATTGAAAGATACTTTAAAGCATCGGGGAATGCGCAATAAATTGGCAGATGTGCTTGTTAAAAAGGGTATTACCAATAAAAAAGTACTCGATGCCATTCGTAGCATACCTCGACATTTGTTTATCGATAGTAGTTTTGAGGGGCACGCTTATCAAGATAAGGCATTTCCTATTGGTGCCGAGCAGACCATTTCACAACCGTATACCGTTGCTTTTCAAACGGAATTACTCGAAGTAAAGCCTGGCTATAAAATTTTAGAAATTGGTACGGGAAGTGGTTATCAAACAGCCGTATTGCTAAAATTAAATGTGAAGGTATATACTATCGAGCGGCAATTACAACTCTTTAAGAAGACCAAAATTTTCTTTGATAAAATGGGATACCGACCTAAGAAGGCCATATTCGGTGATGGTTATAAGGGGTTGCCCGAACAAGCTCCGTTTGATGGTATTATTGTTACTGCCGGTGCTCCTGAAGTGCCAAAGGCACTATTGTCTCAATTAAGTATAGGAGGGAGATTAGTGATACCTGTCGGTGTAGATGAGCAGATCATGACCTTGTTTATTCGAAATTCGGAAAAGGAATTTGAGAAAAAGGAGTTCGGTTCCTTTCGGTTTGTTCCTTTATTAGCAGACAAGAATTAGGGGTATTGGAGATACGGTTGCGTAATGGTTAAGCATTCCTATTTTTGGTGTCTTCAACTTTCCGGTATGATGGCTTGAGTGGTGTGAATGGGCTTGTAGGTCTAATAATTCAACTGAATTTAAATTGGTCCGAATAATCTTCTGTCAAAATTAAAGGGGTTGGTTTCTACTATTTTTACTTTTCCGAAATCGTGGTGTAAAGGATTTATAAGGTAGTTGTGGTCACCTTGTACAATTGCCGAAGGCACTTTTAAAATAAGGCCCTTTTGGTCATTTATGAAGTTATCACCTTCTGTTTGGGTAAAGTCTAAAGGAGGATTGCTTCTCCAATTTTGATTTTTTAGCCTTTTTTGATTGTATTCAATAATCAATTTTTCAGGTATTTCTATCGATGTCAGATAGTAGTTTTTTGGAAGCCCGTAGAGTGCTACATGAACGGCTACCTCCAAATTAGCCAAGGCTCGTGATTCTGCCGTGTATACAACTCGAGTGCCCTTGTTGTTCCATCTGCCTCCATATTTTTCGGCACCGATGCCCGAAAGGTCATTTTTATATTTTTCCTTGGAGAGTCTAAAGACAATCATGCTAATATTCCGTGCTCTAACCTGCCAAGTTCGTCCTTTACCATATTTACCCCGATACTGGTATCAAGTAGTTCTTTTGGCTTGACGCCCCCTAGGGCAATACTTTCTGATGCAAGCCAATCAAAGAAATTTTCATGGTCTCCAAAAACAGATACTCCATAGTTCAGTAATTGAAATATGGATAGGATTCGCTCGCTTTGCTCTTGACGAAACGTTTTGTTTTCTTCTTTGTGCCGTTCCATAGTTCTTGTGGAAACATTAAGAAACTTCGACCAATCTTTGGTTGTGAACGGAGAACGTGCAGATATATTGGAGAACTCTTTATAGGGTATTCCTTCCCGTACCAATTTAATTAGGGTGTAAGACCTTTGGTCGTCATTCCATTTGAAGGATAGGTCCGTTCCATCTTTTTGAAATATCTTTTTAGCCAATGACATCGCTACAGTGTTTGTTCAGAAATAAATATACGACATTTGTCTAAAAAACAACGACAAATAAAGGTTAAAGTTGTGTTGACATATTAGAGGTTGTTTTATAATATGAAATAGGCCCCTGAAGTGAAGGGCTGTAAATCGTTACTTTCAGCAATACGGGATGAAATTCTTTAGCGTAACCGTAGCTACGATTTCCCCAACGTTCGGGTTAAATCAAATGGTGCGTAAAATGAGTATGGAAGGTCGACACGTTTCAGTACAGTCGCTTAGTTGTTGAAGTTTTTCTTAATTCGGGCTAAATCTCGCTTATTGTCGCGATCTTTGATTGTTTCACGTTTGTCGTATAACTTTTTTCCTTTAGCCAAGGCAACATTTAGTTTGGCAAGGCCACGGTCGTTAAGAAAAAGATTCAGCGGAATAATGGTCAACCCCGAAGTGTTTACCTCTTTTTGTAATTTTTTTAACTCCCGTTTGTTCAATAGAAGTTTTCTTTCCGCCTTTGGTTTGTGATTATAATGCGATGCATGCGAATACTCATCAATTTGCATATTGATGATAAAAAGCTCTCCATTATCGTTGAATTCACAGAAGCTTTCAGAAATCGAAGCTTTACTCTGGCGAATGGATTTTATTTCAGTTCCTGATAATACAATACCGGCCGTGTATTTATCAAGTAGTTCGTACTCGAAGCGGGCTTTCTTGTTTTTAATATTGACTTTTTGCTGCTGCATATGGGAACAAAAATAGGAACAATAATTCTATATGCAATTCTCTAGAAAAATAATAATTCTGTTAAGATAGCCGTATTTTTACGTCTCATTTAAAAAACGTCATATGTATAGAGTGATTACTATTCTAATGTTCTTAAGTGTTATATCTTGTGAAGACGATAAAAAAAAGGAACCCGGTAAATTGTCGGCGCAACAAATAGTAGATAGCAGTATTACGGTTTGCGGGGGCGATTTGTACAAGACAAGTGAAATCGCATTCGGTTTTAGGAATAAAACCTATATTTTAGAAGGCAAACAAGGCGAAAGGATCCAAAAAAGATTGACCGTTAATGATTCCGCCATTGTTACCGATATTGTCCAAAATCAAAACTTCAAGCGCTTTATAAATGATAGTTTGGTTAGCGTTGTAGATTCGATGGCGACAAAATATTCCAATTCTATAAATTCGGTACATTACTTTGCGTATTTGCCTTTTGGTCTAAATGATCCCGCGGTAAATAAAGAATTATTGGAAGAAGTACGAATAAAGGAAAAGGATTATTATAAGGTCAAAGTGACGTTTGAGCAAGAGAATGGGGGTGTCGATTATGAAGATGTTTACCTCTATTGGTTTAATAAGCAAACCTTTAAGCCCGACTACCTTGCCTATGAGTTTCTTACAGATGGAGGAGGTATGCGTTTTAGGGAAGCGTATAACGAACGTTTGGTAAACGGAATTCGTTTTGTGGATTACAAAAATTACAAAACCGTAGATAGATCCATTGCAATCAACAAAATTGATAGCCTGTTTGTTGCCAATCGATTAGAATTGTTATCTAAGATTGAATTAAAAAATATTGAAATTATTCCGGGCAATTACAATTGAATTCCAATCGCATATCGGTTACGGTGCCGTTGATTATTTGAACAATATATAAACTGCCATTATCGTCATCATCCATTTGGGAATATTTATTGTTCTCGATCAGTATGTTCACAAACTCTGGTATTGTATTGCTATGTCCTACAACCAATACATTCTTATCCAAATTATCAATTTTGAATTGTTCAATATTCACATCTTCTAAATTGTAATATTGTAAAGAGAGGTCGTTTTTCACCGACAAAGGTGCCGCTGTCATTGTGGTCCTTTTGTAATCGGTGGTGTAAACGGCATTTATATTGACGTCTTTTAAGATTTCTGCCCAGTGCATAGCCCTTCCTAAACCTTTTTGATTTAACTCAGGGTCCTGATTTTCAGGATCGGTTTTGTCTTTTTCGGCATGCCGAATAAAATAAAAGGTAGAAATAGCAGGTTCTACATAGGCTTCCTCCAAAGGCTTGTCCTCCTTGCACCCTATAATGGCTAGGGCCAGAAATATAAATACTATATGTTTTATTGATTTCATTGGTATGGGTTAGATAGTTTCCCTAGGTCAAGCAACCACATTATTGGCGGTGTATGGATAAACCATTTTCAATTTGTCCATCAGGCCGGATTTTGTTCCATAAGGGCTAAAAAAACATTAATTCTCGTTTGAAATATTTTGGCTAATGTAGGAATGGTTTTATGGGTTGAAAAAATCATGTTAAATTATTAACTAAAATTACAGAAAAATAGTATGTAAGATTGTCGGTTTTTTGTTCTTTTGTATATGTCTAAATTCTGGATTTTTTTTTTCATTTTTTCGATGGCGGTTGTCATCCGGGGCCAAGAGGTCTCTTTGCCTGTTGATTTACGACAGCACAATCTAGTGGAGTACAACTCAAGTTTGTTCAACCCTACTTTCTCGTTAGACTACAATTATCCGCAATCAATTGCTTTGTGGATGCGTTGGCAATGGCAAAGTGTAGATGTTGATCCTACAACACTCTTTCTGAATTATTCTACAAAACTGAACGATGTTTCCTCGGTCGGAGCAGCTTTTTTTCAGCATAATACAGGGCTTTTCTTTAATACAGGGGGTGTTGTAAATTATGCGCGCACTTTCAATTTAAGCCCGACGCTAAAATTAGCGGTAGGTGCAAATGTTTTTGGTTTTAAACAAGAATTGGCCGATGAGCGTTTTCAGGCCGATCCTCAACTACCGTTTCCTGACCTTGCGCCTTCCAATGATTTTATTCTTCAATTGGCTCCCGGTGTTCGCTTATCCGGTGGGAATTTCTCCTTTAGTTTGGCTTCGGAAAACTTGTTCGATTATAATTTTAAGGATAAGGGGCAAAATACTTCCCTTTCCGACAAAATATTTTTAGGAATGGCTTCTTACGACTTTCCAATTGGTATGAAAAAAGATTCAACAGCTTTTCTCAGGCCTCGAATCTATTTGAGAACCATACCTGGTATGAGCAATCAAATTGGAATGGGTACGCTTTTCAGTACAAGTAAATATTGGACGCAGGTTGGATATAACAATTTTTATGGGGTTTCATTCGGTGCGGGAAGTACATTTTTCAAACGCGCTTCGCTGGGTGTTTTAGTGGAGTTTGGAACAAGCTCGACGATGCGTGACCAAGATCCTTCTTTTGAAATTGTAATGGGTTACTTTTTTGGGAAACCGGAAGAACGTAGGAAAAAATTCGGGGTGGAGGAGATTGAGGAGAATCCTTTAGAGGAAACGGATGAGAATGAAAAAATAAAGGAAGAGCTAAAAAAAGCGCAGAATTTAGCCAATGAAAAGAAAGATGTCGAGCGAGCTGAAGAGAAACTGCGGAAGAAGGAAGCTAAAGAGCTTGCAGCCTTGGAAAAGAAAATGCGAAAAGATTCTTTGGCCCTTGTCAAGAAAGATACTGAGGCTTTGGCCGTCGAGCAAAAAGAAGCAAAAAAACAGGCAAAAATAGCGGCCGAAAAAGCCGAAGAGGTAGCTCGGGAAACTGCAAAGAAAGAGGCTTTGGCCTTGGCTGAAAAAGAGGCTTCTGAGCGGGAAGCAGAGCAGAAAAGATTGGCTGCCGAGGCAGAAAAAGCTGAAGCCATCAAAGTAGCCCAACTTGAACAGCAACGACTAGATTCGATTGCTAGGGAACAAGAAAAGGAAGCCTTGGCCGAGGCACAAAGAGCTGCTCAGATAAAACAGGATTCTATTGATAGCGCAGCACGTGAGGCTATCGAGGAGGCTAGACGAAAACAAACAGAAGTTGCCAAAGCACAAAATGAAGTAGATAGGCCCAAGGCAGGGGAGAAGTATGAAGAAGTCAAGACCGAAGATGGACTCTTACCCGGGTATTACCTAATTACAAACGTTTTTGGAACGAAAAAATACTTTGAGGCCTTTATGGCCGATTTGGAAAGAAAAGGGTTGCAGCCAAAATCTTTCCTTCGAAGTAAAAACAAATTCCATTATGTCTACCTTGAACGTTACCAAACTATGAGTGAGGCCAGAAAAGCACGGGACAGCAAATTTAATGGACGATATCAAGAAAAAACTTGGATATTTAGAGTGAAAGAGGAGTAGTGGTTCAGCACTTATCTGCGTAGAGTCAAGTAAGACCTGTTTATTTTGAATGCAGTATCGAAAAATCGGAAATTCTATTTTTTAAGTTCACGTTTCATAAGTACTTCCAGATAGGCTACCGTGTTCACTAAATATTTTCGGTCTTTGGTTATGGTAGCTACCGCAATGGCACCTTGAAGCATGGTGTAAAATTGTTTGGCGAACTGTAATGGGGTTACCGGAAGATTGAGTTCATTGCTTTTGACTCCATTTTCAAGCACCAATGCTATTTTTCCTTCGATATTTTTTAAGGTTTCCTTAGCCGCAGCCGCCAACAACCTATTGTTGTTTTGGGCATCGACACCAACATTTAAAATAGGACAGCCGCCCATTTCCAACGTAAAAACATCATAGTTTCGATAAAATTTGGTGAGGGCAAGCAGCTTGTCCATAGAAGTTCCTGCTGTGTCAAGCTGGTCATCAATAACCTTGAGCAAACGTTTACTGTTGTATTCAAAGGCTGAAAGTGCCAAAGCCTCTTTGTTTTCGAAGTTGCCGTATAGTGCACCTTTCGTCAACCCTGTGGCCTCTGTAAGGTCACTCATGCTTGTGCCTATATAGCCAAGTTTGTTAAAAATGGGCGCAACAGTTTCAATAATATAAGCGGTGGTTCTTTCGGCTTTGGTGGTCATAAGAATCAATTTTATACGAATATAAAAAATCTATATACTGCATGGTATATATTCTTGATAAAAAATGGGCATCCAAATTATGGATGCCCAAAAAATCTAAAGGTTTATTTTCAATGAAAATGATGTAGGGCGTTTATTCGACCAGTTCATTTTCGTTTCTAAAGACTAACCTGTCATCGAACGAATCAATTAGCACAATACTGTCGGTCTTTAATTTACCACCTAAGAGTTCTTTCGATAAACTGTTCAAGACTTCTTTTTGAATCACTCTCTTAATGGGTCGGGCACCATACGTGGGGTCATAGCCTTTTTTGGCTAAATATGATATGGCTTCCTCGGTCGCATCAATTGTAATATGCTGTTTTGCCACAACTTTTTTCAAATGTTCCAATTGTAATTTTACAATTTGAGTTATATCCTCGATGTTTAATGGAGTAAACATTATAATATCATCGATGCGGTTCAAGAATTCGGGTCGAATGGTTTTTCTTAGTAGACCGAGAACTTCAACCCGAGCTGATTCTGTTGCGCTATAAATGTCATCGTTATCCTCAAATTTTTCTTGAATAATATGACTGCCCATATTACTGGTCATTATTATAATGGTATTCTTGAAATCGGCAACCCGACCTTTGTTATCTGTAAGTCGCCCTTCATCCAATACTTGAAGTAAAATATTGAAAGCATCTGGATGCGCTTTTTCAATCTCATCTAAAAGTACAACGGAATAAGGCCTTCGCCTAACCGCTTCGGTCAATTGTCCGCCTTCGTCGTAACCCACATATCCTGGAGGTGCACCGACCAATCTACTTACGGAATGCCTTTCTTGATATTCGCTCATATCTATTCTGGTCATCGCATTTTCATCATCAAAAAGATAGGCCGCAAGTGTTTTTGCCAGTTCGGTTTTACCGACCCCTGTTGTACCTAGAAATAAGAAGGAACCTATTGGGCGTTTAGTGTCTTGTAGTCCAGCCCGGCTTCTTCGAATCGCATCAGAGACGGCTTGAATAGCCTCTTCTTGACCTACGACTCTTTTGTGCAGTACTTTTTCAAGTTGCAGTAATTTTTCCTTTTCACTCTGTAGCATCTTGGTGACCGGTATCCCTGTCCATTTGGCTACGACTTCTGCGATGTCCTCATTTGTGACTTCTTCCTTGATAAGCGTTCCCGCATTTTGTTGCTCGTGCAATTCTATCTGAAGATCTTCCAGTTTTTCTTGAGCCTCTTTTATCTTTCCATAGCGGATTTCTGCTACTTGCCCGTAATCTCCATTGCGTTCGGCCCGTTCTGCATCCAATTTAAAGTTTTCAATATCCTGTTTTGTTTTCTGAATATTGTCGACCACGGTTTTTTCACTTTCCCATTTAGCAAAAAGTTCATTCCGTTCTTCTTTGAAATTGGCCAAATCGGCATTGAGGGATTTTAATTTCGCTTGATCGTCTTCTCTCTTGATTGCTTCAATTTCAATCTCCAATTGCATGATTTTGCGATCCAGTACGTCTAATTCTTCAGGTTTTGAATTGATTTCCATTCGGAGTTTAGCAGCTGCTTCGTCCATTAAATCGATGGCCTTGTCAGGTAAGAACCGGTTGGTGATGTAACGCTGTGAAAGCTCTACGGCCGCGATAACGGCCTCATCTTTGATGCGTACCTTGTGATGTGCCTCATATTTTTCCTTGATTCCTCTAAGAATCGAGATGGCACTTTCAGTATCGGGTTCGTTTACGACTACCTTTTGAAAACGACGCTCCAAAGCTTTATCTTTTTCAAAATATTTTTGATATTCATCTAAAGTCGTAGCGCCTATTGCCCGTAATTCACCTCGTGCCAGTGCAGGTTTTAAAATATTTGCGGCATCCATGGCTCCTTGACCACCGCCAGCACCTACCAGGGTGTGTATTTCGTCAATAAAAAGTACAATGTCGCCATCTGAAGCGGTAACCTCTTTAATTACGGCCTTTAATCTTTCTTCAAATTCCCCTTTGTATTTGGCTCCGGCAATCAGGGCACCCATATCTAAAGAGTAAATAACTTTATCCTTTAGGTTTTCAGGAATGTCACCTTGAATAATACGGTGCGCCAAGCCTTCTGCGATAGCTGTTTTACCCGTACCCGGTTCACCGACGAGCATCGGGTTGTTCTTGGTTCTTCTGGAGAGTATTTGAAGAATGCGCCGAATTTCCTCGTCTCTTCCGATTACGGGATCCAATTTTCCGCTATCGGCCAGTTTGTTGAGATTTCGGGCATATTTATCCAATGAGTTATAAGTTTCTTCGGCACTCTGGGAAGTCACCTTCCCTCCCTTTCTTAGTTCTTCGATAGCCGATTTCAAATGCTTCTCTGTTACTCCCTGATCTTTCAAAATCTGGGATATTTTGCTTTTAGACTTGAAAATAGCCAATAACAAATGCTCGATAGAAACATATTCATCTTCCATCTTTTTTGCGATGATGTTGGCTTCGTTCAAGGTCTTTCCAGCTTCTCGTGAAAGCATGATTTCGCCACCTGAAACTTTTGGGAAACTTTCAAGTTCTTTGGATAAAATTTGCTTGAGCAGGGGAAGGTTAACGTTTAATTTTTTCAGAATAAAAGGAGTTACATTTTCGTCAACTTCCCATATAGACTTGAAAGTGTGTTCGTTTTCGATCTGTTGATGGCCCATTTCCTGGGCAAGTTGCTGGGCTTGCTGCAGAGCTTCCTGGGCCTTTGTAGTAAAATTATTAAAGTTCATATATCTTGTTTTTAAGTGTTATTGTTTACTTTTGATAGCACAAGGACAACAACCTTACCAAGAGTAATTGTGTGTCAAAATGTCATTTTTTTTGAAATAAAAAATGACATTTTGACACTGTGTAAGCAGTGTGCGAAACCTTCGACTTATTAGTTTAAAGTTACAAAAATGGGAGTATTTGATAGTTTGTTTGGTAAGAAGAATTTGGAACCTAAAAAAGAGGGGGAAGCAATACCTTGGATACCTTTGGTCTCTCTGGAACAATTAAATGAAATCGAGAAAAAGTCGCATACAAAGCCACAGGCAATCTTTAAACATTCTACCACCTGTGGTATTAGTCGTATGGTTTTAAATATGTTCAAGCAGAATTACCATTTTTCCGCAAATGAAATGGATATGTATTTTTTAGACTTACATAGGAACCGAGAGGTGTCTAATGAGGTGGGGTATAAATTTCAGGTCATGCATCAATCTCCACAATTATTGGTTATTAAAGATGGGACAGTCGTAGCCCATGATTCGCATGGTGCCATAACGGATATAGATTTGGGGAAATATTTATAATTAGCTAGTTAAAGCGCTGTTGGGTCATTATCAATTTGAGATTGGATTTTAGATTTTCTCCAGCGTCATAAACCATTTGTTCATTTGTTGGAAAGGGGATAGCTGCTAACCCCAATTGAGATAGCAAGTTGTTCTCCAGGGCTCTTTTGTCGCCATCGTGCCGGGCATATATGTGCTCAAATTTAAATTCACTAGCTAATGGGTATGAATTCACGAGCTGCTGCTTGTTCAATTCAGTAAAATTGACGACCCCAGAGACTTGAGCGGTTTTATATTGGGTGAACTGATAGAAATTACATTTGACTGTCTTGAATTTATCTATTTTTATTTTATTCCCTAGGCTATCTTTGACTACTTTTCCATCATTGTCAAGAGCATATTCATAGCCATCTTTAACCTGTTTCTCTTTAATTATCTGTTTCTCCCTGATCTGCTCAGGTGATATTTCAATCGCTTTTAGCGAAACCTCCATGGCATAATCGTAGTTTACGTCAGGTAACGGATTATTGTGGTATTCCGTCCATAAGTCATTGAGGCCATAGGTGTTGAAGTTCAGTAGTTCTTCTTCCAGTTTGACAGGTATTACCTTATCCGTATGATTGGCCATAACAACTTTTACATAATCCAGTCCCCTGCTATAGGCTTCTTGCATTTTTTCTTTGCTGTTGGAATATCCAGGGTTGATTTTTTCTAAATATTTGAAGTCTTCATAAGCTTTTCTGTAATCTTGCTTATGTGTGGCGTTGGTAAGCAACATTGTGGCATTGGTATATAAGTAATCTGAAAGTTCTTGTTTTACCGAAATAATATTATCATCGTAATTTTTGAAATTGAATTGTGCATATCTATTCTCTTCATTTAGATATAGTGGCAAGAGGGGGCGAATTTGTTGTTGAATTTGTTTTAAAGCATTATATGAGCTGAAAATAGCTTCATAATTTGCCGGATTGCCATCCTGCCTTAGAAATGCGATATGTTGTAATTCCCTTTCCTGATTTTTTTTAAAAGCCTCTTCTAATAATACAATATAGGGTTGATTCGCTTTTTTAGTCTTATTCTCTCTTAGGTTTTGCAGTGAGCTACCGATGGCATTGTTATAATCTCCTGTATTGATGGCCTCCTGTGTTTTTTTTACGCCATTGCAGCCAATCATTAATAGTATGACCGTACATATTAATATGAAATTCTTCATAACGATAGGTTTTTTTTTGTTACCTGAGTAAGTTTGGGAACCAATTTCAAGCGTTGTGCCAAAATGGTTCTATTGATAACGAAAAAGGATGAACTATCGTATAGTATCGGTCAGATACCTCTTTTTATAGCTTTTAAGAGGCATTGATTTTACAGGGATAGAATAGCTAAAGATTATCTAATCAATTTAATCTAGTGCGCATATAACTAGTATGGGATAAAGGGGTGTTTATAAAATGCTATTTTTTTGTTTTGTGCTGAAAAACGGGTAGTAGTTTAGATGTAACTTCTCCGAATCCGATTCTCAGGCCATTCTTTTCGCAATACCCTCTGAGTGTTACGGTATCATTATCTTCTATAAATTTGCGCTGCTCGCCGTTCTTTAGTTCAACTGGTTTCTTCCCCTGCCAAGAGAGCTCCAGCATTGAGCCATAAGAATCAGGTGTCGGCCCTGATATGGTGCCGCTTCCCATTAAATCTCCACTGTTCACTTTACAGCCATTTATTGTATGGTGTGCCAGCTGTTGCGCCATAGTCCAATACATATACTTGAAATTAGATTTGCTGACCGTGGTCGGTTCGCTGAGTTCCGGGGTAATATCAACTTCTAGGTGAATATCAAAACTATGGTTGTTGTTCTGTTGTTGCAGATAAGGCAGGGGGGCGGGGTCTTGTTTCGGACTTTCTATACGAAAGGGCTCTAGGGCGGCCATAGTAATTATCCAAGGTGACATGGAGGATGCGAAATTCTTTGATAAAAATGGTCCGAGTGGCACATATTCCCACTTTTGAATATCTCGGGCACTCCAATCGTTGAAGAGTACCATGCCAAAAATGTAATCTTCTGCTTCATCTACAAGAATAGGTTCGCCCAGCGCATTGGCATCAGTTGTGATGAACGCCATTTCCAATTCAAAATCGACCAAATTTGAAGGGCCGAATACTGGCTTTTCTGCCCCTTTCGGTAGGGTTTGCCCCATAGGCCTACGAATGGGCGTGCCACTAGTGACTATCGATGAGCTTCTACCGTGATAGCCGACAGGTAGATGCAGCCAATTCGGCAAAAGTGCATTTTCGGGGTCGCGAAATATGGAGCCTACGTTGGTAGCATGTTCACGGCTTGAATAGAAATCTGTGTAATCTCCGATTTGGACTGGCAGCTGCATCTCTATCTCTTCCATCGCAAATAACACGATTTTTTTATGGTCCTCGTTGTTTTGCAGTTCAAAATTGTTAATATCAAAAATGGCGCTAATGCGGTTTCGTACCAAAAGCCACGTTTTTTTTCCATCCGATATAAAATCGTTCAAAGTATCTTGCAGAAAGATATCATCGGTCAATGGAATGTCTTTAAAGTACCCCAGTTGATGTAATGCTCCAAGATCGATGGCGTAATCCCCAATTCGGGTACCTATGGTAATGATGTCATCTCGTGTCAAAAAGACCCCGTATGGGATGTTCTGAATTGGAAAATCAGATTTTTCAGGTATAGAAAGCCATGTTTTTTTAGAAGGGTCATTAGGGTGTAGGGCCATATCAAAATTGTTAACTTATGTTTGATAAATTCTTAATCAAATATATTCTTTTCTTCCAATTTACGATGGGCAATTTGTACTTTTACGTCTTCATTTAACAGAATACAAAAATATGCAGCGCGACAACGAAATTTTTGAACTTATAGAGGCTGAAAAAGAACGCCAAATCAATGGAATAGAGCTTATTGCATCTGAGAATTTTACTAGCCCCCAGGTAATGGAGGCTGCAGGTTCGGTTCTGACCAACAAATATGCAGAGGGGTATCCCGGGAAACGTTACTACGGAGGATGTGAAGTAGTCGATAAGGTAGAACAGTTAGCCATTGATAGGGCCAAAGAGCTTTTTGGTGCTGCCTATGCCAATGTTCAGCCACATTCGGGCTCCCAAGCCAACGCTTCGGTGTATCACGCTTGTCTTCGGCCAGGTGATACTATTTTGGGCTTTGATTTGTCACACGGGGGGCATTTGACACACGGGTCGCCGGTCAATTTTTCAGGACGACTGTATAACCCTGTTTTTTATGGGGTGGATAAAGAAACAGGTGTTCTTGATTATGATAAAATACAGGAAATTGCAGAAAAGGAAAAGCCCAAGATGATTATCGCAGGCGCTTCGGCATATTCCAGGGATATAGATTTTAAACGATTTAGGGAAATTGCGGATAGTGTGGACGCGCTTCTTTTGGCCGATATTTCGCATCCGGCAGGACTGATAGCCAAAGGTATCTTGAGCGATCCCATTCCGCACTGTCATGTTGTTACTACAACGACCCACAAAACATTACGTGGCCCAAGGGGAGGTCTCATATTGATGGGGGAAGATTTTGAGAATCCTTTCGGTATTCGCCTGAAAAATGGAAAATTGAGAAAGATGTCGGCATTATTGGATTTGGCGGTATTTCCTGGTAATCAGGGCGGACCACTCGAGCATATTATAGCTGCAAAAGCAATCGCTTTTAAAGAGGCCTTGTCAGATGATTACCTTGCCTATATGTTGCGGGTAAAGAAAAATGCGTCGGCAATGGCCGCTGCCTTTGTGGCTAAGGGGTACAATATAATTTCTGGGGGAACCGATAATCACATGATGTTGATTGACCTGCGGAATAAAGATATTTCTGGAAAAGATGCCGAAAAGGCATTGGTGGGGGCTGATATTACGGCCAACAAGAATATGGTTCCCTTTGATGACAAATCACCTTTCGTTACTTCAGGTATTCGGTTTGGAACCGCTGCCATAACAACAAGAGGATTGGAAGAGGGTGATATGTCTACTGTCGTGGAATTTATCGATGAAGTACTCAGACATCCAGAAAATAGTGATAGAATAGCTGCCGTTCGAAAGAAAGTAAATGCATTGATGCATGGAAGAGCGCTATTCAACGCCTAAAATCGTTGAACTTTTGTGAGGAAATTTGCCTATTGAATTTTTTACGTATGCACGTTTAGAGGTTCAATAGGTGAAGTTCACCACTTATGATACAGAGATTTTCTAAGTCATAAATTACCGCATCTTCTTCAGAGTCATAGTACATACCCCAAAATTTCAAAAAACCATTCTCATACTTGGCCTCATCACACTGAGATTCTAAAGAGCTATATTTTCCGGTGGTTTCTTCGAAAACTGATATATAAATTTCATAAGGTATTTCGGTCAGTCCTCTGGTGAAATGTACATAATGACTACCGATTCCGGCAAAAATACTTTCAAATTGTTCAGGTATGCTTTGGTTGTAGTTCTTTTTGATTATGATGGAAGTGTCTTTCAGGTTAATGGAAAACTCTTCAATGTCTACGGTGAAGTCATTTAGTTCACAAAGGATTTTGACCTCATTGACCAAAGTGGACTTGCTAGACTTAAAATTACCCCAATTTCCTTTGTTGAAATGATATAGTAATTCTACTAGACTAAGATTGCAGTCCATCTCGATAACTAAATTCACCGATTCGCTATGGGATGAATATTGACGAAAGGTAATTTTGGAGAAATAGTTTTTCTCTAGATTTTTTCTGAAATTGTCCAATCCATTAATTTGAAAATTCTCGTTGAATTCAAATAAAAGATTGTTTTTTAGGTTATTTAAGTATATTGGCATGCCGAAAATGATTGTGCTTAGTTGTAAAATTAAGTTTTAGGCACAAATTATAGGCATAGGAAAACCTTATAAAAACCGAGGTTTGTCTTCAATTATTTCCAAAAATTTCGTATAAATTGATATTAGTAAGAGAAGTATTTATCAGATTGTAAGATTTATATGAACCCTCTTTTTCTCGCTTCTTCGATTAAAGCAATATCGTTACCGTGTTCTATACCAAAAAGTGATTTCAATTGACGTTTACGGGCTTCTACGGTTGTGTTTGCAACAGAAAGTATGGGCGCAATATCTTTAGTTCTTGTGCCTATCGATAAGTGGTACAGTATTTTTTTGTCTTGTTCGTCTACAATCGCATCGTTGGCCAACCTTCTTCTTACTGCTTCAAGAGCACTTGCCGTATAATAGGGAGGTCTTGTGGTTACCGTTCTGACCATAGCTTTCAAAGACATTTCATCTATTTCCGACTTTACCATATAGCCATCGGGGTTTACCGATTTGAAGACACTGTTGATGCGATAGCTATCGCTATAGGAAGACATAAAAACAATTTTTGATTCAGGCACCACTTTTCTTGCAAAAATGCCCAAATCTTCCCCGCTTCTTGTTTCTTTGGAGTGGTCGGGAAACAATTGCATATCGAGCAGAATGATATCATATTTTAATGAGCGCGCCGACATTTCGATCTTGTTCCAGCCGGCTTCAAAACTATTGGCCATATCGACTCTGATTTCTTTTCCATCAAAATCAAAATCGGTCAATATATATTTGTAACCTAAAGCGGTCATGGCATGATCGTCCACTGTCAAAATTCTAATTATCTCCATCAGTTACTTTTGCGGTTTGTTATTAACCTAAGTAAATCTTTTCGTTCCGAATTCATTCTGTCATTGAATGAAATGCAGTTGGTATTTTCAAAGTAATGGTTGTTCCTTTGTTCAATTCACTTGAAATATTCCAAGTACCATTTACTTTATCGATGCGCGAAGCAATATTTCGCATTCCGATACCTTTTTTTCCTTTGCTTGCTTGAAACCCTTGACCATCATCAATAATTGTGATGTCGAGATTACTTTCGTCGACTACAAAATTAAGAAAAACGTTTTTGCAATTAGCGTGTTTAACGGAGTTTTGAAGAATTTCTTGCACCATTCTGTAAGAATTTATTTTTATTTCGCCGCTTAATGCATCCCAATCGGTGTTGTCGTTGTATTTGAAGTCCATTTTAATTCCTGATGCATCTCCCACATTTTTCAACAATTCTTTTATGGAACTAATAAAATTAGGAATTTTTTGATAGGCCGAATGGCTTAATTCATGTGATATGGCGCGTACTTCGCCCTCGACCTCTTTCAACGCTAATATGGCTAGCGCCCTTTCGCTAATGGCTTGGGCATCCACTTTCTTGTTTAAACCGGTCAATACCATTCGGGCTCCCAACATTTTACCTAAAACACCGTCATGCAGTTCTTCCGAAATACGCTTCTGTTCCGTTTGTTTGCCTTCCTCCACTTTTTGATTTTGGGAAAGCATGAGACTGAAAATTTCCTGGTTGCTTGCCTGTTGTTGCTGTTGAAACCTTAGCTTCTGATTTTTAGCCCGTTGGTCGACAATAATATAAATTGCCC
Organism: uncultured Kriegella sp.; assembly: GCF_963975415.1. Taxonomy (NCBI): domain Bacteria; kingdom Pseudomonadati; phylum Bacteroidota; class Flavobacteriia; order Flavobacteriales; family Flavobacteriaceae; genus Kriegella; species uncultured Kriegella sp. The sequence continues at coordinate 334,357 of NZ_CAXBGN010000004.1, read as the reverse complement.
CTCCTAAAAGCAATAATCCTACGGCAATACCTGTCCAGATTTGATTTTCTTTGGTAAGCATTTCATTTTCTGCAATAAATTCGTCTGTTTCAAAACGTATACGGGCAAACTTATTGCGAGCTTGGCGCTCTTCTCGCAAGATACGGTCATTTAAATCGATGTATTGTTTGGTGTACATCATAGAACTTTTGGGGTCTAATCGTGATAAAAGTTCTAAAGTTTCCAAAAGCCGGTCATTGTTGCTGCTCTGCTCTGCAAAATACTTGGCTTTTACTGCGCTTGCCAAGGCCCGCGTAGTATCTTGCCTACTTAAATAAAGTTCGGCCAAGCTATAATGGCTTCCGCCAATACCTGTAATATCACCAATACTGTCACGAACATGAAAAGCCTTTATTAATTCTTGCTCAACGCCGAGGGTGTCGCCCGACATTAATCGGTTATAGGCTAAATTATTAAGAGATCTGGCATAAAGCTGAGGGTTTGCTTCGTGAAGATCATCGGTTGCCAACACTTCTTGAAAATAAGGAATGGCCTTTTCGTATTCTCCTTTGTCTTTGTATACTACACCAATATTATTGAGTGTTATATACTGCAGTATGCTTTTATTATCAAATTTATTCAGATAGTCAAGTGCCGTTTGGTGGTATTCGATGGCCCGATCGTATTCAGACAAATTGTTTGAAACGACAGCAAGATTGTTGTAACAGCTATAGAGTTCTTTGTATTTTTTAAGCGGTTTTAGAATTTCAATTGCATTTATCGTTGTGCTTTCACTGCCTGTATAATCCTTAATGTCTTTTTGAACAACGGCCATATTGTAGAGCATTCTTCCCTCATGGTACTTATCGTTTAGGGCCCTATACAGCTGGTATGATTCTTCAAAATGAAAATAGGCACTGTCAAGTACAGCGTTCTTTTGATAAAACTCGGCAAGATCCCAATGCGCTTCTGCCGACACTACCGAATCTTTTGTTTTTAGTGCCAGGTTGATAGTTTCGCTGTTCGCCTTTCTAAAAAGCAGGGAATCTTCCAAGCGTAGATAAGCTATTGAAAGTCTGGAAAAATATTTGACCTTGAGCGAATCGTTTTCTGATTGATTTGCTTGAATATAGGCCTTTTCAAGATATTCGTGCCTAAGCTCCGGCGTCAAGGATAAATCTCGACCTTTTTTGATTTGGGAAAAAATACTGTCGCTATATGTGGCACCATTTTCTGTATTTGATTGTGGGGTGCCTCCAGTGCAACCTATAAAAACAATAAGCGGAAAAAGTTTAAGAAGCTGATATTTATGCACTTTGGCTATTTTTATTCCCATAAATCAGTAGTTACAAGGTATAAAAAAAGCCTTAAAAATTTACTTTAAGGCTTTACTGATTTTATAAAAGTAATGTTTTAGTCCCTTCCGTCTATTGGGGTGTGCTCTTCATCTCCTCCAGCTTTAACATCTAATGTCTCATATAATGCCTGTGTGTCTTCTGCATTGGAATCTTCTTCACAAGAAAATAATCCGAAACTCATTACCAATACTGCGAAAATGCTTACTACTTTTTTCATAATTTTTGTTTTTATTATGTTAGTGGTTAATTTTTTATTACACTGCTAAACTAATACAACATCGCGTTGTTGGCGAAGCATTTTGGCAAACAGTAGTAAATGTAAGGAGTCTGATAGTGAAAGGTAGGTTTCTGTGAGTATTGGTTTAATTTAGTGCGGAAATAGAGTTTTTTGATAGTATTCGTTTAAGTGTATCTATATTTTCTCGATATGATTTAGAGAAGGGCAACTTGACTTTTCTGAATTTCAAAGTACATACCGACCGACCATAATTAATTCTTGATACGTAATCGGTATTAAGAATGTAACTCTGGTGAATACGAACGAAGTTTTTTGGAAGTTGTTGTTCGAAGGTTTTTAGTGTTTTGAAAGCATTTATGATTGAGCCATCTTTCATAAAGAATTCAGTCGCATTGTTATCTGCCTGTAAATAGAGAATATCTTCGGTGCTCAAATATTGAAAGTCACTATACGATTTTAAACAGAGTGTCTGAGGTTTTGACTCTTTCGGCATATTTTTTTTAAGTCGTAAAAGTGATTTTCTGATATCGAACTCACTAAACGGCAATAGCCAATAGTCAAAAAAGCTATTTTTAATTGCTTCATATGCATATCGTTTTGTTTTAGAAACTCCAATTATAAGCGGAAGATTCGTTATATATGCATTAAGCTCCATAGCCATTTGAAAGTATTCACTTGCTTTATCGTTAAGATTGACAAAAACGATATCGGGCGAGAATTTGAGAATAGAATTTAAACCTTCATCACTGTTCCTTGCAATCGAAGCGCAGGTAAAATCGCCATATTCTTCCAAATAATGCTGTAATTGCAGATTGGAAGTTGCGTCAGAATCAATAATGGTATAGGTGTATTCCATTTTGTGCATTGATATTAAACGCAAATTAGGGATAGTTTATGATAGTAGATATTAGGAAAACCTTATAAAAAACGAGGTTTTTGTTGTCAATTGACTGGAAATCAGCAGTTTTTGAAAGAAAATACTTTCACAAATAAGAATTTTACTACAATTTAATTCGAAGTAAGTGATTGGTAAGCACCAATATCGGGTGTGTTTGTTCTGTCCTTTCCGCGAATATCCACGGGTACATCTAGCGCACCATCATCATTTGCTACTCCCTTTGCCTGAGAATTTAATCCAATATTAAAGTTGTTGTCTGTGGCATCTGAAAAGTCGGCATCAAGGTTCAAAAAGACATCCTTATATATAAGGGTATTGTTAAAGTCATAAATGGGGTCTGAAGCGGGCGTATTATTGTTGAAAGAAATCAAGCAATTGGTAAAGGAGATATTGAATGCCTTACTGTTCTCTTTATTTAATAGAATCTCATTGGTGTTATTGCCGTCGATAATACAATTAGTGAAATCGGCATTGATTAGGTCGTCGCTGGCGTTCCCCACATAATTATCAATTTCAAGTGCAGGGCTACTTCTAAAACCATTTTTCCAATAGTTTGCAATAGTACAGTGGGTAAAGGTATATACCCCTCCTAAATTACAATACAAAGAAGTACTGCCCGATCCGCCTAAAACCACATTTTCTGCGATTATAGCTGCAGATTTGGTCCAAAGATTGATGCTTGAGCTATTGTAAATCTGGGTGTTCTTTAATGTTAACGTAGGTGTTTGCAATAGATTATCTCCTTCTGCAAAAAGACCGATGACCGAATTTTTAATTGTAAGATAATTTATAGTATTGGCTGTACTTCCGCTTAAAAGGTATACTCCTCCCCATTGTCCGGGAACATTATTCAGTTCAAGTTCTAGTCGGTCACCTTCGAAAATAACATCGTTTTCGAGAATTTTGTCATCTAAACTTAATTTCCCATTGATATGTATGGAAGCGTTTTTCTGAACCAAAATACCGGAGTCTTTATGAAAATATATGCGGGTGCCTGGATCAATAAGCACTTCTTTTTGAGGTGGCACTGTTGCATATCCGTATATCACATAGGGCTTTTCATTGGTAAAATGCAATTGATCGTCTGATAGCAAAAAACCTTCAAGATGAATCTCGTTAATATCGGTGTCCGAATCAAAGGTTATGGTTTCTTTAATTTTATTGCTCGAAGTGGTCGTATATAGAAATGTGGCATCTTTGACCAAGGTAATCAAAGGTACTTGCTGGGTAGTGTTCTTAGAGCTGAATTGTATGACATCGGTATGTAGAAATTCTTTTTCGGCGATATTCGAAAGGTCAAAAGTAGTTTCAATGAAAATGAATATGCTGTCGTTGGCCAGTATGGGTATGTTCTCGAAGTTTTTGCCGGCAATACCATCGACATTTAAACGGTAGGCACTATTTTGGTTTTTCCCTAGGCCGATCGACGGGATTAAAATATCCTTCTTTGTTTTATTATATACTTTTAGGGAATAGGTACTGCTTCCGATATTGGTGAATATGGTATCTAGAAACACGGTATCTTTCGAAAACTCCAAATTTCCAGTGCTTATGGTATATTCAAAGTCTTTTCTACAGGAACTCCAAAGGCCTATAAGGAGTATGGTAATAATAAAAGAACTGCAGAAGCGCATGTGCTTTAAGAATGGTGTTTGAATTAGTTCATAGATATAACGAAAGATTAATGGCTATTGGTCTTTAATTTTCTCTTTCTTTATGAATACTTGTTTTATGGTTTCTGAAATCCGCGCAGGCTTGAACGTTTTGTTGTTCAACAGGCACCATGTTGTAACTGAATGGAGCAATAGCTGATTTGTTTTGTCATTATACATTTCTACAACCCGTGTAGAGGTTGCCCCTTTACTTTTTGCAATATGGGTCTTAATGGTGATTACATCATTAAGTTTCGCTGAATTTTTATAAGTAATATTGTGGTTCATAACTACCCAGATGACACCATTTTGCATTTCCGCGGGGGCGGCCGATTGCCAATGTTCTTTAGAGATATCTTGTATCCACTGCACATAGCGCACGTTATTGACATGATCTAATTCGTCTAGATCATCGGTCATGACAGTTATCTTTTTGTCGTAGGTTTCCATTTTATTTTTTTAAGATTTTAATCTCAAAAAGTTTATCCCAATTTTTTCCTGTAACAAAAAATGTCTTTCGCTCTTTGTGATAGGCAACACCATTCAGTACATCGAGGGCTTCGTGTTGGGTCACCTTATTTTTTAATCCGCCGAAGTTTACCACACCTTCAATTGCCCCGCTTTGGGCATCAATGATCATCATGCTTTCTTTTTGATAAACATTGGCGTACAATTTGCCATCTACATATTCCAATTCGTTGGCTCTGTTGAAAATAGACTTATTGGTTACTGTTTCGATATGGCCTTCCTCTTTTAAAGTCTCGGGATTTAAAAACCATATTTTTTCAGTTCCATCACTTTTGAATAATTTTGTTCCATCATTGGCAAGTCCCCACCCTTCCTTACTTTCGCCGTATTGAAAGTTGTCTAACTTTTCAAGATTTTTCAAGTCATAGATGAAACCGATTTTGCTACGCCAAGTAAGCATGTAGATTTTATTATTGAGAATGGTTATGCCTTCCCCGAAAAAAGTATTGTCTAAATCGATTTGTTGAAGAACCTTACCAGTATTGTAATCAACTTTTCGAAGTGATGATTTTCCTTTTTTGCCTGTACTCTCATAAAGCGTGTCGTTATGAAACTCAAGGCCCTGAGTGTATGCATTTATGTCGTGTGGGTATACTTTGATAATCTCATAGGTATATATTTCAGGAGCCGTAGCGGCGAGAATTTGAATTTTCTCCGATACCTCAACGGAAGTTTCTTCATAATCTACTTTGGCTGTTAGAATTTTGTTGCCCAACTGAGGCATGTTCAGCTGAACCTTATCATTGGTTACAGGAAGCTTTTTACCATCAATAGCGTATTCAACCTTATTTATGACCTTATTCTTTTTGTTGCCAAGGCCAATGGTTATGGTTTCGTTTTGTTGAAATTGTGTTTTGTTCCCTTCCAGTTGAATAGTGAAAAAAGATGCGGCATCTTTATTGCCGCCACATGCCATAAAGAGTATTAAAAGACTACCGAAAATAAGATGTTTAAATGTATTCATGGCTATGCGTTTTATGTTCTGAACCGCAATCAGGACTTTGTTTAGTTGAAAAATGATTAATTATCTTTTAAGTAACGCTTAAACCAGGGCAAGTTAATTCATAAAATTATGAATGTAAAACAATTGCCAGAGATTTAAAAGATTGTATATTTGTGGTCGGCAAGTCCTACACGACCAGCTCCTGTAGAATCCCCCAGGGTGGGAACACAGCAAGGGTATATGGTTGTAGCGGTGCGATGTAGGTAGCTTGCCTTTTTTTGTGCCTTAAATTCTGCAATCAAGTGAACAATAGGTTTAAGTTTTTTTACGAACGACCTATTTTTCAACTCTTCTAATATTATGCTGAAGTCCCTTATGTTAATCTGCTGATTACTTGATTTTATTTTTTAATTTGTAGTTATTATGAAACGAAAAGTGGTTCTTATATCGGGTGGGTCATCTGGAATAGGAAAATCGATAGGACAATTTCTAAAATCCAAAGGTTTTGTGGTTTACGGTACCACTAGAAGCCCAGAGAAATATTCAGATTTTGAATATTTTAAGCTTTTAAAAATGGATGTCCGAGATTTCGATAGTATTCGAAAGGCCGTAGAACATATTGTAGAGACCGAGGGCAGATTGGATGTATTGGTGAATAATGCAGGTATCGGTATTACGGGGCCAATAGAAGAAACTCCCCATGAAGAGATTGTAGGTGTCTTTAATACAAATTTTCACGGTTATCTGAATACGGCAAAGGCTGTTTTGCCCGTGATGCGAGAGCAGAAATCAGGACTTATTATAAATATTACTTCCATTGCCGGTTACATGGGCTTGCCTTACAGAGGTATATACTCGGCTACAAAAGGAGCTGTGGAGCTGGTTACCGAGGCCTTGCGAATGGAAACTAAAGATTTTGGGGTGCATATCACCAATTTGGCCCCTGGAGATTTTGTTACCGACATTGCGTCGGGCAGATATCATGCCCCTGTTCTAGAAGGGTCACCTTACAAAACCGCATATGAGCAGACATTGAAACAGATTGATGAAGGTGTGCAAGAAGGCCAAGACCCTATAAAAGTGGCGCACAAAGTGTTTTCAATTATCAATACCAATAGGCCCAAAGTACATTATAAAGTCGGATCTTTTATGCAACGTTTCTCTTTAATGCTGAAAAAAATATTGCCCGATAAAGTATACGAGAAACTATTATTAAGTCATTATAAGTTGTAATTTTGATGTCTGTCATGTTCTTAACACGATATTGTTTTTAAATTATTTAATCATATTTAACCCAACACGAAATGAAATTTTTTATAGATACTGCCAATTTAGATCAAATTAAAGAAGCACAGGAATTAGGTGTGCTTGACGGGGTAACTACGAATCCATCTTTAATGGCAAAGGAAGGCATTACCGGAAGAAACAACATTTTAAAGCATTACGTAGATATCTGTAATATTGTCGAAGGTGATGTGTCTGCTGAAGTTATTGCCACTACTTTTGATGAAATAGTTAAGGAAGGGGAGGAGCTAGCAGAACTTCATGATCAAATTGTGGTAAAAGTGCCTATGATCAAAGATGGCGTAAAAGCTTTGAAATATTTTTCAGATAAAGGTATTCGAACGAATTGTACTTTGGTGTTTTCTCCAGGACAAGCTTTATTGGCGGCAAAGGCAGGAGCAACTTATGTTTCTCCGTTTATCGGAAGATTAGATGATATCTCTACTGACGGATTGAATTTAATTGCGGAAATTCGATTGATTTACGATAACTACGGTTTTGAAACCCAAATTTTAGCCGCTTCCGTGCGCCACACGATGCATGTTATAGATTGTGCAAAATTAGGTGCCGATGTTATGACCGGACCTTTGTCTTCAATTGAAGGCCTTCTTAAGCATCCATTAACGGATTCAGGTTTGGAAAAATTCTTGGCCGACTACAAAAAAGGTAATTAAGAAACTTGATTCTCTGAAAAAGGGAAATCATGTCAAAACCCTAGGATGTTTTTATCTTGGGGTTTTTTTATTGATCGAAACTGGAGGCTGAAGCTAAAAGGAGGCGTACATATTAGAAAATGCATCGACAATTATCGCATCATTGGTGATGATGCATTTGTTCAAAGGATAAATAATAAGGGATTTGGTCACTTCTTCAAAATTTCCGGTTCTATATTGATTGGCTTTGTTAAGTCCTGAAGTTTCGACTAATCCCTTCCATTTTGTTTCATCGGTTTTTATATTGATACCCACAAAAGTATATTCTGGCTTATGCTCTGAAAGCTGATCTACCCGCTTTACCATGTTCTCAAAATGTCTCCTGTCATTTCCTGTCCAAAAGTAAAAAACCGCTTTCTTATTTTTTGAAATGTCTTGTAGGGAAACAATTTTACCCTGCGTATCGGAAACCATTACATCAGGAATTTTTTTGTTGGGCTGAATACTCAATATACTTTGGTACAGGGCATCTATTTCACCGATGTGCTTATTGTTATCCGATAGGCTGTGAATTTTTTCAATAAAAACCCTGTTGTTCTCCTCACTGTCGTGTGCTTTTAGAAGATATTCAAAAGCGACCGTTCTGAATAAATTGTCTTTGAGTTCTTTGTTGCTTTCAACGAGGCTATCTATCAGACCCAGTTTGTGCTGGTTATAATGCAACTTGTTTTTTATGACGTTGTTTTTAATGACACATTTGTGGGAGCAGTTCATATAGGTCAGATTCCCAAAATGATTGATCATAAAGTTGTAGTAGGGTTTGAGATAGGTTAGGTTTTCGTTGTTGAAATCCAAATCTTTTCTGTAGGCATAGAATGTATCGGGAAGTTCTTCTATCTCTTTTTTTTGTGTATACTTTCTGTGTCTAAAGGGATATTTTTCTTTGTAGGCATAGTAGGTGTAATCTACCGTTGCCCTGGCTATTTCATTGGCCTTATCCGATAACTTGGATTCAGATACCAAAACGTCCAAGTGATCAAGTTTCTCGTTTCTTAGAGAATCTATTCGTTTACTAAACTCGTTTTGTTCTAAAGCGAAATAAGAAGAATAGATAGCCTTTTCCTCGGTCTCATAAGATAAGTACAAATCCAAAAGAAAATTATTGATTTCTTCTCCAATTCCCGAGAACACTAAAGACTCATCAAAATCGACTGTATTCAAACGAACCATCAAACTGTCCCCCTTTTCGAGATATACATATTGATATTCAGGTGCATGACTGAAATGGTAGAGTCCTTCTGTGATGGAGTCAAAAGAGAAAGAAAATCGGTTGCGATTGTCGATTCTTGCCGAATCTATAATGGCGTCATTCTTGAACAACACAACATATTCGCTACTTGGGTTTATAATCTCACCGGCAAAATAGACCTTGGATGAACTTTTTTTACCATTATTACATCCGACCAACCCAACAATGAACAGATAAAGTAAAATTCTATGCATACACGAACGTCTCTCTATTGTAACAAACAAAATTAATAAACGCCCTTTCGCAACGCTGTTAATAGCGAGTTAAATGTTAGGGAGTTACGTTAAACCTATAAAAATAAAACGGTTCCTATATAATTGGTTTCGGCCATTATATTTCTTTATTTTTGCACGAAATTTAAAAGAGAAATTTATGCTGTCCGTTTCAAATTTATCAGTGCAATTTGGAAAAAGAGTCTTGTTTGATGAAGTCAATACTGTGTTTACACAAGGCAATTGTTATGGGGTCATTGGTGCGAACGGTGCCGGTAAGTCGACATTTTTGAAAATATTATCGGGTCAAATAGACCCTACATCGGGGCACGTGCATTTAGAGTCGGGCAAACGTATGTCGATTTTAGAACAGAACCACAATGCTTATGACGAGTTTACCGTACTGGAGACGGTTGTAATGGGCAATAAGCCTTTGTTCTCTATAAAAAAAGAGATTGACGAACTCTATGCCGATTACACAGATGAGAATGCTGATAAAATCGGGGAGCTTCAAGTTCAGTTCGAAGAGATGAATGGTTGGAACGCGGAGAGTGATGCCGCCGCACTTTTGTCCAATCTTGGAATTTCAGAAGACTTCCATTATACCCTAATGGCAGATATGGATTCTAAACTAAAAGTACGTGTCTTATTGGCGCAAGCTTTATTCGGAAGTCCTGATGTGCTGATTATGGATGAACCTACCAACGACTTGGATTACGAGACTATAAACTGGTTGGAGAATTTTTTGGCCGATTATGAAAATACCGTAATCGTAGTCTCGCATGACCGTCACTTTCTAGATGCCGTATGTACACACATATCGGATATCGATTTTGGAAAAATAAACCAGTATTCCGGGAACTATACGTTCTGGTACGAGAGTAGTCAATTGGCCGCCCGACAAAGAGCGCAACAAAATAAAAAATCGGAAGAGAAGGCAAAAGAGCTACAAGAGTTTATCATGCGCTTTAGTGCAAACGTAGCGAAAAGTAAACAAGCGACCTCTCGAAAAAAGATGCTATCAAAGTTAAAGGTTGAAGATATCAAACCTTCAAGCCGGCGGTATCCCGCCATAATTTTTGAAAGGGAAAGGGAAGCAGGTGATCAAATTTTAAACGTTGAAGGTTTAGGAACCTCATCTGAAGATGGCGACTTGCTTTTTCAGGATGTTAATATCAACCTCGCAAAAGGTGATAAAGTGGCCGTAATTTCAAAAGATTCAAGAGCGACCACGGCCTTTTATGAGATTGTTAATGGAAATAAAAAGGCGGACAAGGGATCGTACCAATGGGGAATCACTACAAATCAGTCATACCTCCCAGCCGATAATTCGAATTTTTTCACTGATGATATCAATCTCGTAGATTGGTTGCGTCAATGGGCAAAAACCGAGGAGGAGCGGGAAGAGGTATATGTGCGCGGTTTTCTGGGAAAAATGCTATTTAGTGGAGAAGAAGCATTGAAAAATTGTAAAGTGTTGTCCGGAGGCGAAAAAGTTCGTTGTATGTTGAGTAGAATGATGATGTTAAGAGCCAATGTACTCATGTTGGATGAGCCGACGAACCATTTAGATTTAGAAAGTATTACCGCCTTTAATAATTCACTTAAGAATTTTAAAGGAACTGTACTGTTTACAACCCATGATCACGAGTTTGCACAGACAGTTGCCGATCGAATTATCGAGTTGACACCAAAAGGCAACATTGATAGATATTTGACGTTTGATGAATATATGTCTGATAAGACAATTAAAGAACAACGCGGAAAAATGTACACCGTAAACGCGTAAATTTTAGATTAAAGAATAACCCAAATTCTTACATAATGAAAACCTACAGCATGATTTGCGCCGTATTGGCGTTGGTGGTCGTTGGTTGTAATACATCTGACGATGCCTCTGGAGTCGAAGAAGAAAAAACTGTTCAATCAGATTATAATTTGATATTGAACCTCAATGGCATATGGTCTTCCCATCACCTCAGTGCCGGTGCCGATATACTAGCAATTAATTCAGCAGAAACCGATGCATTTGTTGATGTTGCCGTGCCTGAACTGACCTATCGAAATGACGATGTCTTAGGGTTTTATCACGAACAAACAGACTGCAGTGGAAAAGTGACGCTTCATGACTTTAACGAAGACCTGGCGAATGAGATTACTGTTTTTACTGATATTGCAGATTGTAATACATTGACGGTAACCAGTCTTGCATATGCCTCGAATATGGTTTATTTATCCTATGTAGTTGAAGTCAACTCCAAGGATAAAACCTATTTTGTTAGAGCTATCGATCTGACTTTAGAAGAAGAAAATTTTGTTGATATTGAATTGCACAAGAAACCACTTCAGATGGTGTTTGCAAATAACCGGGTGTTCGTACTTACTTTTGATGAAAAGGAGACGAATGAGAATGGCCTTGTGACTATTGATGCTACATCGAATACTGTAATCAATGAGAAGAATTTAGGTTATGATGCCCGACAATTATTCGTAAATGTCGATGATGATATAATTATCGCTTACGATAGTCTTCATACACTATTGAACAGCAAAACGTTAGCTTTGAATTATGTGAACTACGAAGAGGGGAAAGAGCCGAACTTTGCAACATCTAACGCTACTTTTTTTAACTCAAAAGGAATCTTGTATTATGGACGTCCTACTACTGACGGCATATTTCCGAGTATACCTGCAATTTATGATTTTGGAAAAAGGACGGTTTATTTGTACTACTATGAGAATTTCTTGACCGAGGCACAACTGCAGTTTGAATATGAAATTGCAAACACTACCATGGTGAGCTATGATGATAACAACAATCTATTATTGGTGGGGTACAGTAAGGCTACTGGTGCTGGCAAGGGCGGACTTTTGCGAATAAAGGTAGCTCCCGAGCCAGAATTTATAGATAATATAGATCTTGATGGGGTTCCTTATGCCATTTATTTTAAGTAGAGGCCTTTTAAAACTATTAGCATTTTAAGTATTTATTGCTCCATATAGCCGGGTTAAAATTTTTCCCATGTGCAACTCCGTAGAAAATAACCACTGCAGCAATCGATTTAAAAACAAAGAAATAGATAATCAAGAACTGCGCACTGTTGTTCGTTCTTGAAAATAACCCTTGAGGAATCAAGAGGCTCAAGAAATAGCTCGCTAAGAGCACTACGAGTGTCAAGTTAATGATACTTTTGAACGGCCACATGAACAATTTACGGAGCGGGTGTAAGTCGTTTCCCCACTTGTGCAACAAGTAATAATAACCATTGCCTATTGGGGCAAATAACAAAGGGTCGTCTTTGTCTTTTAGTTTAAAAAGCTTGGAAGGTGCAATTATTTTAAGACCTTGAAGTTCGGTATTGTGCGTTTTTTCCAGATGCTTAATTTTAGAAATTGCCTCCATGGGTATATCTCCCTTGAAATGTCGGGTATCAAGAAACCGTAAGCGGTAATTGATACAGATTTCCTTAATCTGACTGATATGATAAATCTTACCCGTTTCTAGTAAATTGACATTGAATCGGTTCGACATTACTTTTTTGGAAGCTTTCAGATTTTTCCTAATCTGGGACTCTTTTTCTTCATCTTCCTGTAAAATACGATAGACCTCTTGCAGAATTTCATTAGGATTGCCCGATCGGGTTTTGGCTTGCGAAAGCTTTTCTTCAATATTCGTTCTTTTTAACCGCATATCGCTGTTTCCTTTTGCTTGTTATTTCAAATTTAAACAATTTCATGGGCAAACGATTTCTGAAAAAACCCAACAAAATGTTAATTAAGTGTTAATTGGTGGTGGTGTTTTTCTGGGGAAGTGACCCGAAATTGATTATTGTTGTATCTTGTCGATAGTTTACTGTCTTTCGTCGATCAGCAGCGGGCAGTAATGACTTTAACAACAAAACATCAAATGCGCGCTATATTTTTTATATTCCTTTTAATCACGACCATTTCGGTCGCGCAAGAAAGTTCAATGGATCCTAATCATTCGATTTTGGAAAATACGGAAAGCTCCGATAACTATAAAACATTATCGGCCGTCATGAAAGCTTCCGATTTAGATGTAATTCTCAATGAAAACGGTCCTTTTACAGTTTTTGCCCCATCTGACCTAGCATTTGAAAAAAAGATTACAAGTTCAAAGATGACAGAACTTTTAAAATCTGAAAACAAAAAGGATCTTCAAGATTTGATGGCTTATCATATAGTGGCCGGAAATCTCACCGCTTCCAAAATACTACAGGCATTATGCAGTGGTAAGGGAAAGGCAAGTTTTACTACGGTGCAGGGTGATGAAATTATGGCAACTATGAACGGTTTAGACATCGTATTAACCGATGGCAGCGGAAACACTGCAAAAATAGTTAGCGCCGATGCAAATCAATCGAATGGAGTTATTCATGAAATTGATGGTGTTATCTTACCTAAAAAAATCTAATTTTAGCGCAACTCGGCCCCTAGTTCCATTTCGTATTTCTTACGCAATTTATTCATGATTTTATCAATTTGCGTATCGGTCAGGGTTCTTTTGTCGTCAAGAATTGTAAAGCTTACGGCATACGATTTTTTACCGCTAGGAAGCTTATCACCAGTGTAAACGTCAAAAAGTTGTATCGCCTTTAGCAGCTTTTTTTCTGTATTATAACCTAGCTCCTGTACTTGCTTAAAAGTCGCCTCATTGTCTAATAATAGGGCGAAGTCTCTTTTGACCTCTTGGTATTTGGGAATTTCTTTAAAGATAATTTCGGTTTTATTTAGCAATGAAACCACATTGTCCCAATTGAAATCGGCATAGAGTACTTCTTGTTTTATGTCGAATTTCTTTAAAATAGCGGTCTTGACAATGCCGAATGTTACCAATTCTTTTTCATGGTGTGCCAATGATAGGCCTTCAGAAAATACAGCATTGTCTATGGCTTGTTGGTCAAAATCCCTGAGTCCCAATCGGGCCAGAACATTTTCGACGATAGACTTCAGAAAATAAAAATCTGTTTTCTGTATAGGGGTAGACCAATTTCCGCCACCATTTTTGTTGCCGGTTACATAGAGGGCCAGGTGTTTAAGTTCTAAACGGGCCTTTTCGTTTTGGTGGTAAGTTTTTCCAAATTCAAAAAACTGTAAATTGGTTTTTCTCCTATTAACATTGTGAGATATGGTTTCCAACCCTGAAAAAAGCAACGATTGACGTAGCACAGAAAGTTCAGCGCTTAACGGATTCAACATCGTAATAGTTTGATTCTTGTCTATATCGGAAACGTAGTTGGGGTATTCAGATGATGTAAGACTATTTGTCATTATTTCGAAAAACCCCTGGGCCGCCAACATGCTACCAATTTGGTTTTGCAACTTATGGTCCTCGAATTTAGATGTCTTGGCTATTGAGGCATTCAATTTCGTCTTAAAAGCAATATTATTATAACCGTATACCCGTAAAATTTCTTCTATAACATCAACTTCTCTTTGTACATCGACGCGATAAGAGGGAATACTAAGACCAAGTCCGGTCTCGGTAACATTTTTCACCTTAATGTCTAAAGATGCCAAAATTGATTTTATGGTATCTTGCGGAATTTTTTGCCCAATCAACTTGTCAATTTTATCAAAAGTTAAAAAGACACCGAGGTCTTCTGTTCTTTTGGGATATAAATCAATGATATCAGAAGTGATACTACCTCCTGCAATTTCCTTGATAAGCAACGCCGCCCTTTTTAGGCTATATTCAACATTTTCGATGTCAATGCCCCTCTCGAACCTAAAAGATGCATCGGTATTCAATCCATGACGCTTGGCAGTTTTCCGAATTGCTACAGGATTAAAATAGGCGCTTTCTAAAAATATAGAGGTTGTATTCTGGGTGACGCCGGTATTGATTCCCCCGAAAACCCCTGCAATACACATCGGTTTTTCGCCATCGCATATCATCAAGTCTTCTTCGTGCAGCTCACGTTCTTCACCATCAAGGGTCATAAACTTAGTGCCTTTGGCAACAGTTTTGATGACCACCTTTTTACCGTATATTCTGTCGGCATCAAAGGCATGTAGGGGTTGCCCCATTTCATGTAGCACATAATTGGTGGCATCTACGATATTATTGATGGGGGTGAGGCCAATGGCTTTTAGGCGATTTTGCAACCATGTGGGAGATGGTTGTACCACAAGTTCACTCAATGTGATACCACAATATCGAGGTGCCAGTTCACTGTTCTCGACCTCCACGTTTATTTTCAGCGATCGGTTATCTACGTTAAAGTGACTTGTTGACGGTGTAATAAGTTCTTTCTCAATTTCTCGTTGCTTCAATCCTGCTTTCAAGTCTCTCGCAACTCCGAAATGACTCATGGCATCGGCACGGTTGGGAGTAAGTCCTATTTCAAAAACTTCATCGATTTCAGTTTCGAAGACTTCAGATAAAGGTGTTCCTGACTCTAAGGTGTCATCAAGAACCATAATGCCGTCATGGCTTTCACCCAACCCCAATTCATCTTCGGCACATATCATACCTTGACTTTCTTCTCCTCGAATCTTCCCCTTTTTCAGTGTCCAAGGCTCTCCGTCTTTGGTGTAAAGTGTTGTTCCGATACCGGCTACGGGCACTTTCTGGCCTATGGCGACGTTTGGTGCACCACACACGATTTGAAGAGGATAGTCAGTTCCAATATCGACCTTGGTAAGTTTGAGACGATCAGCATTCGGGTGCTTTTCACATTCAATAACATGCCCAATAACTACGCCTTGGAGCCCTCCTTTTATAGATTCGTAGGTGTTAATACCTTCTACTTCGAGTCCGAGGTCGGTCAATAGTTCGGCGGTTTTTTGAGATTTCCAATCTATCTTTAAGAACTGTTTTAGCCAGTTGTATGAAATGTTCATTGATCGATTTTATAGCCCGTAAAGATAAAACAATGCCATAAGACATTCAATATAGATCGCTTGTTTTATTATATAACACAACTTTTTTAGGTCGTGTTCAGGCTTTCGTTTTAACCACTATTTATGTTTTGGAGAACTTCAAAGATGTAGGGGCAACCTATTTTGCTCGAAGCAGACTTTAATAGGTGATGCTATAAATGAACTTTCATACGACGCTCGTGCGCTGAAAATTCGCCTTTATCATAGAAGAAATTAGAAGTAGGGTGTTAAATAATTGTAGATTTTCCCAACCAAATATTTTCATCGTTCATGGTAAGGTTGTCGTCAGAATCTACAATGTTCTCGGCAATAAAATCACCGACATAATTGGTGCCATATTTGCTGCTACCCATAACATCGGAAGTCACAATATTTTTCAGGAAGGACTTCAGGATTGCCGCTACCACTGCATTTGCTTCTTCGTACAGGCCAAAATGCTGTAAGAGCATTGCCACACTTAAAATAGATGCTACTGGATTAGCAATATTCTTGCCCTTTGCCTGAGGGTAAGACCCATGAACAGGTTCGAACATGGCATTTTTTGTTCCTACCGACGCCGAAGGTAGAAGTCCGATTGATCCTAAAACCACACTACCTTGATCGTTTAAAACATCTCCGAACATATTTTCGGTCAAGATTACGTCGAATTGACGGGGGTCTAAAATAATCTGAATGGCGGCATTATCGATGAATAGGCAATTCAATGCTACTTCAGGGTAGCTCTCTCCAATGTTGGTCACTACTCTTCGCCACAAACGAGAGGTTTCCAAAACATTTGCTTTGTCGACCAAAGTGAGTTTTTTTCTTCGTCTTTTCGCGGCCTTAAATGCCAAATGGGCGATACGGCTTATTTCACCCTCTGTGTATTCGCAGAGGTCAGAGGCTTTTGTACCGTCTTCACTCAATTTTTTTTCGTTAAAATAGATACCGCCAAGAAGCTCGCGATAGATGACAAAATCGGTGCCTTTGATAATGTCTTCCTTTAATGGTGATTTTGGAGCTAAAATCGGAAACACCTTTACCGGCCTAATGTTGGCGAACAAATCTAACTCCTTTCGAAGTTTTAACAAACCCTGTTCTGGTCGTACCCTTGCATTTGGGTCGTTGTCATATTCCAGAGCACCTATCGCACCGAATAATATAGCATCTGATTTTTTACATAGTTCAAGAGTTGCATCAGGCAAGGGGTTGCCGGTTTCTTTCATGGCCGCCGCACCGACCAAACCTTCGGTATATGTGAAATCATGACCAAACGTTTCCGCTACCGCTTGTAGGCATTTAACCGACTGTTTTAAAACTTCGGGGCCGATTCCATCCCCGCCTAAGACGGCAATCTTTAAATGCATCTAGGTAAGGCTTTCTATGTTCAAATTGCTTGCGTCGACAATTTCTTGAATGTCTTCGTCTAAAACTTCTTTCTTGCGATCGGCAAATTTTAAAAACTCTTTATAAACCACATCCAATTGTACTTTGGTAAGTTCGTAACCTACTTTTTTCGCACGGTAGGCCAATGCGGCTCTTCCACTTCGTGCTGTAAGTACAATGGAAGATTCATTGACACCGACATCTTCAGGATCTATTATTTCATAGGTCTCTCTATTTTTGATAACCCCATCTTGGTGGATGCCAGAACTATGGGCAAAGGCGTTGGCACCGACAATCGCTTTATTGGGTTGCACCATCATACCCATTTTTTGTGAGACCATTTGGCTTGTGCTATAGAGTAATTTGCTGTTGATATTCGTATCAAGGTTCAAATTTGGGTGCTGCCTTAAGATCATCACGACTTCTTCCAAAGAAGTGTTTCCGGCACGCTCTCCAATGCCGTTTATGGTGCACTCTATCTGTCGCGCACCGTTGATTACGCCCGCAATTGAATTTGCCGTGGCCAATCCAAGATCATTATGACAATGGCACGAAAGAATAGCTTTATGTATTCCCTTGACATTCTCTTTTAGATATTTTATTTTGGCGCCGTACTCTTCGGGTAGGCAATACCCAGTTGTATCAGGAATGTTCAATACCGTGGCACCCGCTTTAACAACGGCTTCACACACCCTTGCCAAAAACTCATTATCTGTTCTTCCGGCATCCTCGGCATAGAATTCTACATCTTCTACAAAAGTCTTTGCGTAACTTACAGCATCAATGGCCCTTTCGATTATCGCATTTCTATCAGACTTGAATTTATGTAGGATGTGGGAATCGGAAGTGCCGATTCCTGTATGTATTCTCGGTGTTTTTGCATGTTTCAGGGCCGCGGCGGCCACTTCAATGTCTTTTTTTACGGCTCGTGTCAATCCACAGACTGTTGCGTTTTTGACAATCTTCGAAATCTCCTCCACAGAATTAAAATCCCCCGGACTAGATATCGGGAAGCCCGCTTCTATTACATCAACTCCTAAATTGTCGAGGCGTTCGGCAATGACCAATTTCTGTTTGGTATCCAACTTACAGCCTGGAACCTGTTCGCCATCTCTCAATGTAGTGTCAAAAATTTGTACCTTATCTTTACTCATTATATTTACGTAGTTTTAGCTAGCCTATACGAATATATGGCCAATACCGCTAACGAACTAAGTTATGCAGTTGTATTTACAACGTTGACATACTTTTTTGGTAATGTAAATAATTGATATACAAATATTTAAACTATATTTTTTACGATGACAAATGGTCATAGAGACGCATTGTTTGTACTGGTAAAATCGCTTTCTAAATCAGAGAAACGACAGTTCAAGCTCTATGTGGGAAGATTGGGAGTGAATGCAGATGCCAAATTTCTGGGATTGTTTAACCTATTGGATAAAATTAGGACCTACGACGAAAAGGTTATTTTGGCAAGTGGTATCGTAAAAAAAGCCCAGTTGTCTAATTTAAAGGCACACTTGTATAAACAAATTCTGGTCAGTCTACGATTGAATCCTGTAAATCAAAACATACGGGTTCAAATTCGGGAACAACTCGATTTCGCCACCATTTTATATCAAAAAGGTCTTTATAGGCAGAGTTTAAAAATTTTAGACAAGGTGAAATCGACGGCCATAGAGAACGAAGAGAAAAACATTGCCTATGAGATTGTCGAACTTGAAAAAATTATTGAAACCCAATACATAACTAGAAGTATTCCTGATAGGGCCGACGAATTGGCAATTCAGGCAAAAGAACTTTCGGCACAAAATGTAATGACCAGCAAGTTGTCGAATATTTCATTGCAACTGTATGGTATGATGTTAAAAGTGGGCTATGTACGCAGTGACGAAGATTACAAGAAGGTAAAACTTTATTTTGAGAAACATCTTCCCAAATATAACATTGACGATTTAGGGTTTCGGGAAAAATTGTGGCTGTATAAGGCCCATTTGTGGTATAGTTTTTTAGTACAGGATTTTCTGTCGAGCTATAAGTATGCCAGTAAATGGGTCGATTTGTTCTACAGCCATAAAGAGATGATTTATTTGAATCCTGTATTCTTTTTAAAGGGGAATCATTATTTGTTGGAATCTTTGCTTTATGTTAGATATAGCTCACAGTTCAAGCAAACATTAGATGCCTTCGAGCAAATTGTAGAGAGTAAAGATTTTCCAAAGAACGACAATATCGCTTCGCTTTCTTTTCTATATATGAATGCCAATAAATTGAACCTTCACTTTCTTGAGGGAACTTTCGACAAGGGTATATATTTGGTCAAAATTATCGAATATGGCATCAATAAACATAAAGATAGGATCGATGCGCATCATGTAATGCTTTTGTATTATAAAATTGCTTGTCTTTATTTTGGTATCGGAGATAACAAAACATGCATCCAATATTTAAAGCGAATCATTAATAACAGAAACCTCAAAATGCGGGAAGACCTGATGTGCTTTGCCCGTGTTTTAAGCCTGGTGGCTCATTATGAGGCCGGTATGGATTACCATTTGGAAGTACAGCTAAAAAGCACCTACAAGTTTTTATTGAAAATGAACGATTTACATGCTGTTCAGAAAGAGATGATTAAATTTTTAAGAAACTTGGCCAATATCTATCCTCACGAATTGAGAGGAGAGTTTCAGAAGCTTTATACCGAACTCAAGAAATATGAGCATCACCCGTATGAAAAGCGGGCATTTCTGTATTTGGATATCATTTCATGGCTTGAAAGTCATTTGCAGGATAAACCTGTTGCGCAGATTATACGCGAAAAGGCTATGGCCGTTATACGATAAACGAATTTTTTGAAAAACTCCAACGGTCACTTATCCTATTTACTGGAACTGAACATTGCCATGGTTTTCATAAGTACCTCTGGTGCTTTGGGGCGATATGTTGATTTACCGGTACCGGTCATCATTGCGATTCGAGCTATTTTGGCCTTTTTTTTCTTGTTTTTATATTGCAAATGGAAGGGTATATCTTTAAAAGTATCAAGTAAAGATAGACTCCCTGTGATATTGAGCGGACTTTTAATTGCGTTGCACTGGTTGTTCTATTTTTATGCCCTTAAATGGTCAAACGTGGCTATTGGAATGCTTGCCTTATTTACTTACCCGGTTATTACGTCCTTTTTGGAGCCGCTGATGCTAAAAACCAAATTGCAAATGATTCATTGGTTTTTAGGATTCTTGGTGCTCTTCGGGATTTATTTTTTGGCTCCTGATTTCAATATGGATAGTTCATATACCCTTGCGGTCTTGATGGGACTTCTGTCGGCCCTTGCCTATGCACTGCGCAATATTATATTGAAGACCAAGGTGAGTACTTACAATGGGTCAATGTTAATGTGCTATCAATCGGCGATTGCGGGTTGTCTATTGTTTCCAGCACTCTATTTTACCGATTTTGAGGTTATCATTACACAATGGCAAGGCCTGGTAGCGCTCGGTCTGATAACTACGGCCATAGGTCACACCCTGTTTTTAAATTGCTTTAAACATTTTTCGGTCACTACCGTGAGCATTCTTAGTAGTGTTCAACCAGTATATGGTATTTTGATCGGTGCTTTTTTCCTGTCTGAAATTCCATCTTGGAGTACAGTTTTTGGAGGTGTTCTAATTTTAACTTCCGTAGTTATCGAAAGTTTCAGATCGTACAAGTAAATTTCTTATTACTCGTTTCTTTCGTTTGACGAACCCATATTATACTGATTGATAAGTCCGGTGCCTAATTTTTGAAATTCATCGCTTCGGGCCATTTCCCTAACCTTTATAGGATCGAAATTTCCATTGAAGTAAAGAAAAGAACCATTGATATTGTTGTTATTGTAGATCAGTATCTCTTTAACTGCATTTCGCTTTTCGCGAATGGAAACTACGTTTCGTTTCAAATCGTCATTTTTACGGTATACTTCGATAAACGAGTTTCCCGTAATACCGTTCATCTGCTTGTTCAAAAAATCAGTTCGGGCCGCAGTGGTACTTGGGAATTGCATAAAGCGCAAATCTTTGGTGTTTCCGATAAGGGATTGCATTTCTGGGGAAATACCACTAAGCAACGTTAACATGAATCGCGGTACCCGAACAGCCGTTACTTGATTGTCGTTTTTGTGGGCATTATAAAAGTTGTCTATCGAATTGTAGCTCCCGCAGGAGGTAAGAAGAAAACAGCCAAACAGAAATAATGCTTTTTTGATCATGGTCGTGTATCTTTTAAGTTACTAAATGTAACGAAAAACTAGCAACAAGCGTTCCAGATCTTCTCATCTGGTGTTGGGGCTAGTAGTTGAAGCAGCTCTTTTTTTACCGGATGAATAAATGATAGACTTCTGGCATGTAAATGAATGCTACCGTCTTTGTTGCTTCGATCGAAGCCGTATTTGAGGTCTCCTTTAATGGGGCAACCAATGGCGTTCAATTGTGCTCTTATTTGATGGTGGCGACCCGTTTGTAAATTGATTTCCAACAAAAAATAATTATTCAACTTCTTTGTAATCTTATAATCTAAAACAGCGCGTTTGCTCTCGGAAACCTGTTTGTGGTGAGCATAAGATTTATTTTGCTTTGTATTACGCTTTAACCAATGTGTCAATTCTGCACTTTCCTTTTTTGGTTTTATCTTGACAACGGCCCAATATGTTTTTTTAGCTTCTTTATCTGCAAATAATTTGTTGAGACGGGGAAGAGCCTTAGAGGTCTTGGCAAACACAACGAGACCTGAGGTGGGCCTGTCCAAACGATGGGCGACCCCCAGGTATACATTCCCAGGTTTGCGGTACTTTTTCTTGATATAGGCCTTGACCACTTCACTTAGGGGGGTATCTCCTGTTTTATCACCTTGAACAATGTCACCTGGTCGCTTATTGATTGCGATGAGATGGTTGTCTTCATAAACAATCTGAAGATTCTGCGGGGTTGAAATGATCTTAGAAGCCATTAAAGTGCCGGTTTTTGC
The DNA here is from genome assembly GCF_963975415.1 of uncultured Kriegella sp. Classification (NCBI taxonomy): domain Bacteria; kingdom Pseudomonadati; phylum Bacteroidota; class Flavobacteriia; order Flavobacteriales; family Flavobacteriaceae; genus Kriegella; species uncultured Kriegella sp. The sequence goes on along the minus strand of NZ_CAXBGN010000004.1, from coordinate 312,025 downwards.
TGTCTAAAGCTCATAAAAATTATAATAAGTATCCCTAAACTTACCGAAACATCGGCCATATTAAAGATGCCCGTTTTGAAAAACCCCCATTTGATTTGGAAAAAATCAGTGACCGACCCATGGGCTACACGATCTATTAAGTTGCCGATTCCACCCCCGATTACAAAGGCAAATGCCAAGGTAAGCCAACGGTCTATATTTGGTTTTTTTAAGATCCTGAACAAAAGTATGAGCAGTACAATAATGGGAAGCCCTTGTAGTAGTATCCTTTTTAAAATAGGAGAGAGGTTTTCCCCAAAGCCGAGCATAGCTCCTGTGTTTTCTACATTTGTAAGAATAAAACGATCATTCAAGAAGGCGATGTATTCCATGGGCGCTATAGTATTTCGAACCACTTCTTTGGTCACTTGATCACAACCGATGTTCAATAGCACCAACATAACAATGCCGAGTTTTGTGAATGTATATTTATGTGGACTGTTTTTTACAGACAAACCCCTTTTACTTTAATATTGTTCTTCGTCACTGGGGAAGTCCCGACTTTTAACATCGGTAACGTAATGCGATATAGCTTGCCCCATCTCTTCGTATAGACTCATATACCGCCGCAAAAATCTAGGATTGAATTCGTGTGTCATGCCTAAGAGATCATGAATGACCAGTACTTGACCGTCGGCGTGTTTACCGGCTCCGATACCTATGGTCGGTATCGAAATGCCATCGGATACTTTTTTGGTCAAAGCCGCAGGAATTTTTTCGAGTACGATTCCGAAACAACCTAACTTTTCCAATAATTTGGCATCCTCAAGTAATTTTTCCGCTTCTTGGTCTTCTTTGGCGCGAACGGTGTACGTACCAAATTTATAAATCGACTGCGGGGTAAGGCCTAAATGCCCCATTACGGGTATGCCTGCATTTAATATACGCTTCACGGATTCTTTGATTTCAATGCCACCTTCCAATTTGACGGCATGGGCACCACTTTCTTTCATGATACGAATTGCTGAGCGTAGGGCTTCTTTAGGATCACTTTGATAGCTGCCAAAGGGAATATCGACAACGACCAAGGCCCTTTCAATGGCACGTATTACGGAAGAGGCGTGATAAATCATTTGATCTAAGGTAATGGGCAAGGTCGTCTCATGTCCGGCCATAACGTTACTTGCAGAATCGCCCACAAGAATTACATCAACGTTGGCGGCATCTACAATTTTTGCCATGGAATAATCGTAAGCGGTGAGCATAGAGATTTTCTCCCCGTTCTTTTTCATATCCACAAGTGATTTGACCGTGACTCTTTTATATTCTTTTTTAGCAGTTGACATTTATATGGTTTTGGAGGGATAAATGTAATGATTTTGTTTTAGGGATTACAGTTTGAGTACGAAGCACTTTAAAACGATGGATTTTAGAATTGGGCAGCCTAAGTTTTTCCTTTTGAAAACAGGAATGGAGATAAAAAACTACGCCCCAACCTTTTTTGGTTAGGGCGAAATTTTTATGTAAAATCAGGAAAAAATCCTAATAGTCAAAACTTTTGGTAAAACATCGGTGTCGTGGCTAAAAGAGCGAACCTTTTGCCCCGATATTTAAAACTTACGATAGGTCGAATCTAAAAGGGCGTTTGCTTCATCTTCGGCAAACTGAGCCGTGTTAGCGTCCCAATTCAAAGTCTTGTTCGGAAAACGTCCCGCTATAACACCCAATAAAATGGTTTCTGTTAATTTGGCGGCATAGGAAAATGGTGCGCTGCATTCGTCTTTGCCCAAACACGCATCTACAAATTGATGGTAGTGCTTCTTTCCTTCGGAATCATAATCCCTTACCGGGGCCCCCAAGTTAAACGATTCGATATCCATTTCCTTGTACTCCCCATCGACGATCAATCTAGGTAGTTCTTGAAAATGTGGTAAAAGCAATCTGCCTTTTTCTCCAATAAACATGGCTCCCTGCAAGGGTAATTTTTCTTTATTAGGTAATTTAAGGTCTTTATGCATTTTGGGGGCTCCTTTGCCATCGTACCATACCCATTTCAGGGTTTCGGTGGTGTAGGGGGTTTGAGGGAATTCATAAGTGACCGTATTATGCTCTGGAAAACCAAACCCGTTCGGTTTTCTACATTTGTTCTTAATGGTTCTTGGAACGTCTAATTGCAAGGCGTTATACGGCGTGTCGAAAATATGTACGCCCATATCGCCAAGCGTGCCACAACCATAATCAACAAGTTTTCTCCAATTTCCAGGATGGTAGAATCCTTCTTTATAAGGTCTTTCAGCAGCCGTTCCTTGCCAAAGGTTCCAATCAAGTGTTTCCGGTACAGCATCGCTACCTTCAGGAATCGGACCATCATATCCCCAGTTTTTTGGAGACCAGGCACGCACACAATTGACCTTCCCGATTATTCCGGATTGAATCAATAAAGTAGCAAGCTTGTAATCATAAAAAGAATGCACTTGTATGCCCATTTGGGTCACCAAGTTTTTTTGTTCCGCCAACTTCCGCATTGCCCGAGCTTCCGACACGTGATGCGTTAGCGGTTTTTGACAGTATACCGGTTTATTCATATTCATGGCCATCATCGAAGCCGGTGCGTGGGTATGGTCGGGGGTCGATACGATTACTGCATCGATATCATCTCCTATTTCTTCAAAAAGCTTTCTGTAATCGACAAACCCTTTTGCGTTGGGATGTAGCTTTTTTGCAGCTGCCAAATTGTTCGAATCGACATCGCAAAGCGCAACTACATCGACCAGTTCATGTGAAGAAATCGCCTTAAGGTCGGCCATTCCCATACCAGCTACACCGATATGTGCGGTTCTTAAGCGGCCGTTAGTACCAATTTTACCAATTAAGGAGGGTGCTAAAGCAACTCCTAATAATCCTAAACTACTCTTCTTAACAAAATCCCTTCGATTGGCATTATGGTTCTCCATAGGTGTTTAATTTTTTTATTTAATAGTTATCTTAGAAAAAGTGAACGCTCTAATTATTAGTAAGTTCACCTACTTAACGAATCGGACCATGCTCTATAACCAAGAGGTTCTTGGTGCAATTCAGGTGTCTAATGTACTATTTTTATAGGCTTTGGTAAAATGAATAAGGAAAATGTAATCAACAGACCACGAAGTTTTTTGTAAACTACGACTACTCTTTGGCTTGTTCTACCAATTCAAGTCTTTTTACGATAGTATTTTTTTCGAGCAATGTTCCTGGAGATAAAACGGCATTTGCGCCTATTTTAGAACCATCGCCTACCAAAGCACCAAATTTTGATACGCCGGTATTGATGATTTTTCCCTTGAATTTTACCCGTATTTCTTTTGATTTACGTTCATTATAGTGGTTCGCTGCTATTGCTCCCGCTTCAAAATTCACGTGCTGCCCGATAATGCTGTTTCCAACGTAGTTAAAGTGTGCTATTGCGGTATGGGAGCAGATAATGGTGCCTTTTATTTCGCATCCCGGGCCTATTTTTACATTTTTGTCTAAAAATACGCCCTCCCTAAAATAAGCATGGGCACCAATAAAACAATTTTCGTTAATAATTGCCGGTGCTTTTAGCGTTACACCAGCCTCTATAATCGCCGTTTTATGAATGGCGATACCGCCATCAATAGTATAATTATCGTCTAATTCGGTCATTGCCTTCTCAATAAGGCTTTTAACATCGCAGATGATTTCCCAAGGGTTTCTCTGTTCCAGTGTTTCTATGTTCATCGGAAAGCTTGAAAAAAACTTTGTAATGGCTATCATCTTGACAAACTAATTTTTAATACCGCTGTTCTTGACACTTACACAGATAGAATTGAATAAAATCGGTTAATTGATATTTACTTTGGGTGTTTCGGTCAAATAACCGAGCTCTTGTAGAAACGCATCAGCTGCAAGAACGGTTTTATTAAAATATGCGCGATTCCTATAATTGAAAAACCCATGACTCTGGCCTTCGTATAGCTCCAATTTACAGGTGCTGCCTACTTTTTCCATCACGGTTTGGTAATATTGGGCGGTTACCACGGGAATCAAGGCATCTTCGGTTCCTAAAAATACAATGGTCGGTGGCGCCCCTTTTTCGATATTGTGGAGGGGGGAAAAGCTTTTATATGCATTTCCGATTCTCTCGTAACCATAACCGCCAGGGCCATTGTCGATAACCGGATTAAAAAGTACCAAAGCATTTGGAATACAATCGATGGATAAATCATCTGTAGGGGCATTATATTCTTTTGTTAGTGCCGTGGCAGCTGCAAGATGGCCGCCGGCGGAACCCCCGGAAGCTATAATTTTATCAGGGTCTACACCAAACTTCTTAGCGCTTTTTCGAACGAATCTCATAGCGGAATTCGCATCTTCAAGAGCCGCGAACGGAGTGGTTTTGTTTTTGCTTGCAGTTCTATAATCAGCAAGAAAGCAGACAAGGCCCCTTTTGGAAAAATATTTGGCATGTTCTAAAAATTGAGACCTGCTTCCTCCGTTCCAACCTCCACCGAAGAAAAATATCAATGCCGGATATTTTTTTGAGGTGTCAAAATGAGGGGGTTTGTAAACTTCCAAAAAGAGGTAGGTTGTGTCGATTTTTTTGTAGAGAACTTGTTCTTGGGCCGAACAAATGGATGAACTAAAGATCAATGAAAATAGTAGAGCGGTGAGATGGTTTTTTATCATTATTTTTTTTTAGCTGTCATTCCTATACTTCAAATGTATAAATTTAGAAAAAGGTATACCTAATTTGGACTATAATTTCCGGTGGTGGATATGAAAAAGGTTTGCTGTCGTTTGGTCAGCTAATTTGCTCCGTATTTTTAAAGATATGGATTCCGATTCTTGAAGTCCATAAAAACAGGAAAAGGAGGAGCAACCGTTGCCATAACCCTGTTAAGTTTCTAGATTCAAAAGAATTGATCATAATGGCCAAAAGCACAATGGAAACCAAACCGGTAAAAAGGGAGAAGCCCCAAAACTTTCTAAAAAAGGAAAGTTTGTTGAACGAAAATCCAGATAATAGAATTCCTGCTATGGCCGATATAAAGGTAACGGCAGATACGCGATCATGTATAAGTGATTCGAGCGAACCGTTCGGTATACACCCCTGATCACATGAAAACAGACCGGCTATGGCCATTCCGGCGCCAAACAGCATCATGAAAACCGAACCGATAACAGCCATTGGCTTCTTTTTCGAAAAGGTAAGCAGTGCGATCGCAAAAAGCACGATCAAAATACCGGAAGGAACAAAACCAACAAAATTCATCCATTCTTCGGTAGGTGTTCCAGTAGCCCCAAGCTCACTTATAAAATGCGTTATATGGCTGTAGTCGGTTCTAACACCGGCCGTTATTACAACTGAGGCGCTAAAAAGAACGGGACCCACAATTCCGCCTAAGCCTAAATACCGGATTTTGTTTTTTTCCATCATTTGTCGTTTTGAACTACCGTACGACAAGGCCGCTATCGTACATTTATGGTTTATTTCTTGGAATGGATACTTTTCAAAATTTCGTGTTCTTTGGCAACAACGGCTTGATTTTGGCCATGACCTGCATTCGGTAATAAAAAATACTCCTTTTTTGTTGCCTTGATTTTATCAAAATATGGTTTGGTGACTTCCTTTGACGTCAATATGTCTTCTTCCCCTTGAACAAAATAAACGGGAATCTTGAATTCGAGGTTATTCTTGGTTAAATCAATTTCAGCTAACATTGGCTTTATCCCAAGCGCTTTATGGCCCACAGCGTTTATAAACGAGTAATCGTCACCATCATATCTATTTTTTGAGTCGATTTCATTGTCGTATGGCGGCGCCGGTTTCGACCATGTATCGGGTGGAGCAATCGAGTTTTTACGTTCATATTTTTTTACAATGCGGAGCAACTGTCCCGAATGTCTGGCATTACCATAAGGGGGGCGGCCCAATGTTCTTAATGTTTTCATGGTCAAGGTATCTTTACCGCTCTTGGCCATTTGGTAGGCACTCCGATAGGCGTTTGTGAGATTGCCAGGGAAGCTTACGAATTGGGAATTTCCAATATAGGCATCATAAAGATCAGGGCGTTGCGATGCCATGGTAACGCCAAGAATTGAACCCCATGATGTTCCGATAATGGTGATCTTTTGTTTCTCAAGGTGCTTCGTAAGGTATTCGGTAAGTGCGATTGCATCGGCTGTCATTTCCGCTACCGTAATAGGGTTTTCAATGTAAAAGTCTTCGGTCACTTCAGCAGGAGCATTGCGGCCATAGGTTCTTGCAGCGCCCCTTTGGTCCCAATTCACTAGAATAAAATCTTTTTTCCAAGAACTGTAAACCGTATCGGCATAAGCGCTAATAGCATTTCCGGGTCCGCCATGAAGCAGTAGAACCGCAGGTTTGCTAATATCATCCCCTTTAATTGTGACCCACTGCTCTATTCCGCCGATTTCAACAAATTTTTCTTCATTGATCGATCGGGGTTGTGCCAGCATGGAAACAACACCAACAAAAACAAACAGAAAGGTGGCCGAGTGTCTTATCATTAGGCGAGATTGAAGTCCGATCAATAGTAGCTGAGAAAATAATCTTATTTTAAAGTGATTATATCAAATATAATTAAAAGTTCAATGGCCTAAATGCTAAAAGTTATGGTGCACCCTAGAGAAGGGGAGCCATTGTACTATTTCTCCTTGTTTGGTATATTTTCCTTTTCATGGGTGTCAAACGTTCAATTGAAATGCATTTTCTTGAGCAGCCAAAGCCAATTCCGTAGCAAGAAAACAGTGTGCCTGTGACATTGCGGTTTCCGTTCGATTGACTACATCACTGACCAATTGTTGGCCATACGGCATGTGTATGTTCGAACAGTTGTAATATTTGGTTTCCTTTTGGGTGACAAGAAACAAATGATTGCCGCCTTCACGACCTTCAATGTCTATGTATTTTCGCATTTCAATATAGCCCTCTGTTCCTAAAATGAAGGTTCTACCGTCGCCCCAAGTGTCTAAACCCTCAGGTGTAAACCAATCGATACGCACATAGCCCGTTGCGTGGGCGCTTCGTAGACTCATATCGCCAAAATCGCGATAATCGGGATATTCCGTAGTGCTGAAATTTCCTGTTTGGGAAAAATTGACACTGGCTTCTTTAGAGTTGGTATAATACAGAAATTGATCACTTTGGTGCGAGCCGATATCGCAAAGTATGCCTCCTGCTTTTTTTGGGTCGAAAAACCAATCTGCACGTGTTTCAGGTCGCATTCGGTGCGGCCCCAGACCAATGGTCTGAACGATCTTTCCGATGGCACCCGCTTGTACCAGCTCTCCTGCTTTTACCGACGCCGGATTCCCCAAACGCTCACTATACATAATCGAATAAATGCGTTTCGTTTCCTTCTGCACTTTTTTTACTTTCTCAAATTGTTCAAAGGTGAGAATACCAGGTTTGTCGCTCATAAAGTCTTTGCCCGACTGCATGACGCGAATACCCAAGGGTGCCCGCTCGATCGGAATTGACGCACTGGCTACCATTTGAATGGAGTTATCCTCAATAATTTCGGTTTCGCTTTTCGCCACCTTTACATTAGGAAAGCGCTTTGTGAAGTTCGCTAACAAATCGGGTTCTTTGGCATATACAGCCACCAGTTTCCCACCACCTGCGATCAATGTCTGGGTCATACCGTAGATATGGCCATGATTTAAACCAATTACTGAAAACCGGATCGATTCTTTGGGTTTCGGTATTCTTCCTGGGTTTAAGATGATCTCTTCGGGCCGTGAAGTATGGTGAAGGTCATGGCCGAATAAACTCGCGGGGAGCATAGTGGCCGCTGTCATACCCGCTGCTGTGGAGAAAGATTTCTTTATAAAATTACGTCTATTGGCCTTCATGTATTGCTTTTTGTTTTTAATGTGACTATTTATTTTTTGGCAGTTTCGGGTTGAATATACCAAACCTATCAGACATAGCACTGAAAACTCGATGCCATTCCGTGCTATAGAGATACAGCTGTTGGCGTTATCGATGTGTTAGCGCGCTTCTTGCCTATGAATCATTTGCTTAAAGTTTGCGTTTCGCAATCGAGCTATTCCGCTAACTGAATATTTTTTCTTTTACTCAGTTTCCACATTAAGATACCCCCCGTTAAAAACATCCATATGGCATAGGCGACAGTAGGAATTCCCATTTCTACATTATTCAATATGGTGGTCGCGATAACGAAGGCCAAGGTTCCATTTTGAATGCCGCTTTCGACACTTATTGATATCGCATTTTTTAGTTTTAGCTTAAAGAGCCTTGCGGTTAAATAGCCTAGGCCCATGGTACCTATATTTAAAAGCAATGTGACTAGGCCGACGCTTTTCATAGCATTGCCCAACAACTCTAAATTAGCCGCCAATACCGCGATAAAAACCAAAATAAATATTACCGTGGAGGCAGTGCGCATCGGTTTTTCCATTCGTTTGGCAAAATTTGGTTTGTATTTGCGAATGAGCATTCCGATGGAAATGGGAATTACCGTAATCACCACTATTTGAAGTATGGTATCTAAAACGGGTAGTTCAATTACAATGTCGGAACCCGACCCAAAATAGTCAAGAGCCATTGCCAGCACAAAAGGTATCGTAATAATGCTGGCGAAACTGGCAATAGCGGTCAGGGTTACCGAAAGGGCAATGTTTCCATTACAGATTTGAGTAATAAGGTTGCTGGTGGGGCCTCCGGGGCAACAGCTCAGAATCATGATGCCGACGGCCATTGTTGGGTCTAAATCAAAAGCAATGGCCAACGAAAATCCGATAAGGGGGAGTAATATAAGTTGATTGGTCAAACCGATCAGAACAGCTTTCGGATAGGTTACGATTCTCGTAAAATCTGCAGGAATTAAAGTCATACCCATGCCCAGCATGATTATGGCAAGCGATAGTGGCAAAAATACCTTGGTTAAAAGTGTCGCAATCATAAGGTTGGTTTGTTTGTTAAAGTTGGTCGATTCACTTAAGTTTAATCCTTGAAAATAGTGATTTTATATTTTATACGGAAAGGAACTTGACTTGTGATTTGTTTTATATCAAAGCAAGAAGCATTGGCGGGTAGCGTTATTCAAATGGATCTTTTTTTTATTAAGAAAGTTCTTTCAACGGACTTCATGACAGCATCTTTGAGGTTTTTTTCATTTCTTAAATTCCGACAAATCACTACTTTTACAAAGAATGATCTGCTATTGTTTTCTGAATAGAATGGGTTAGTGGACTGTAGGACAAAGATCAATCTATTTTATCTATTAAGAATTATGAGCAAAAGTGGCAAAATCGAAAATCGAGGAGGGGTAATCATTATCATTATTGTTGGAATGTTGGCCACCATGGAGGTTATCAAGAATAATTGGGAAGAGGAAATAGCAAAAGCCAGTTACAAGCATGTGAGTTATTCAAATTGGTACAATGCCAAGAGTATCAAGTTGATTATGAAAGAAAATCAGCGGGACTACTTGGAATCGCTTCTCGCTTCAGGCGTGGTTCAAGAAGGAAACTCCGAAGATTTGATACAAAGGCTCGAAAAGACCAATATGGCCATTTTAAAGTATGAAGAGGAAAAAGTGGAACTTTTAGAAGGGTCGGCAAATATTCCAAAGTCTTCATGGTCTCAAGATTTGGATGGGGAAATGGGAAAAATTGTCGGATTAAAGAAATGGGAACAAATTTCTACTAGTTACGCCAGTCAAGTAGCAAAAATCAACATTGGTCTACTTTTTTTACAAATAAGCATCGTTTTTGGGGTAGTGGGTCTCATTATAGGTGATAATCTCAAATTGCAACAGCTTTTTACTAATTTGATGATAGGCACCGGATTCATTGGTATTGCCATCGGACTCTATGCGTATTCGATGTTTCTTTGATTTTTTTGGTAACTCTTACTTGTTGATGTCAACGGCATATATCACACCTGCCATCATATCGGGAAGCAACAGACGCCCTTTATCTTCTTCTAAATAGAAGTCGGCGGCAGATTGAAGTCTGTCGATCAGTACCGTAGCTTCTTCTGTTTTCCCATTAATTTTCCAGACCGTCCCCGCAGCCCAACTGCTAATATAATAATTGCCCTTGCTATCTTGTTCGACAGCATCTGCGCCACGAAATTCCCCTTTAAGTGGGGTTAATGCGCCCTTGCGTGTCACCAAGAAATTGCCCAGAAAAAAGGAGCCAACCATGATATTTCCGTCATTATCGACCCCCACCCCGTTCGGGTTTAGCATTAAAGGTGAAGTATCATGTTTTATAGCTACTTTTCCTTTTAGGTCTGCATGATAAATTCTGCCCGATTGCGGTACCAATTTTGCCTGTGCGCTGTTAAGGGGCCAAAGGTCGTTATTTTCGTCACGCATATACTTTGTATCGCCCATATCGGCGATATAAATGCCATTGCCTTTGGCATCGACGGCAACATCATTGAGGTATAAAACTTCTTCCGGGAAATCTTCTTTTTTCAAAAATACGCTTGCTCGACCTTTTTCATCGACTTTCCAGACACGGGTAACATCGGAGAAATATAAATGATTACCGACAAAGGCGATGCCTTTCGGTTCGTCAAAACCCGTTGCAAATACTTTTACCCCGTTTTCCGATATTTCGACCAATTCACCATCACCACTTTCTTTTCCGTTCATAAGGGTGACATAGTAGTTGCCATTAAAACCTTTGGTAATGCTCTCGGGTTTCATGCCTACTTTTATAGGAAAATCGATTTGGGCTTGTACGGCGTAACCGAAGATTAAAAACGATGTAATCAATAAGGTGCCGCGCATTTGCAGCATGACACCGATATCCCGTATAGTTGATGATTTTTTCATTTTACCGTAAGTTTCTAAGTGTTGCTATTGTTGCTGTTCTAAAAATAAGGAATTTTTCTTCTAAATGGTAAGGGGCGCCTTATCAATTTTATAGTAGCTATCGCGATAGCTTTTCATGTATTTTTCTTCCCGTTCTAACAACGATTTCAATGATTTCTTCAACATCCTTTTGCGAGGTCCTGAAATTCACAAAGCAAGCCCTTAAGCTATACTTTTCAGCGACAATGGCATTGGATAGGAAAACTTCCCCACCCGTTTGCAATTCGTTTAATAGCGCTTCATTCAATGTATTCAAATAGTCATCTTTTTGCTCCGAAAGGCGTTTATAATTCTTTGGAACGTACTGAAACGTAGTAATGCTCAAGTTCTGCGCAATAGCCTCTAATTCTTCATGGTTTTCAGCCTGTTGCAGTAAGAATTTAGACAGTTCAATATCTTCTTTGATTAGTTTTATATAGCCATTTCTTCCTACTTGCTGTAAAGTAAGCCAAACTTTTAAAGCTCTAAAACCGTGGGAATTTTGCAATCCGAATTCATAAAAATTCTGGGCTTTTTCCCCTTCTGGGCTGCTGAAATTATAATATTCAGGATGCGAACTAAACGTATCGATCAAATGTTGTGGGTCTTTCACCAGAGTACAGCCTGCTTCTAACGGACTGTATAACCATTTATGTGGATCGAGTGCAATAGAATCAGCTTCCGAAATGCCTTCGAACATACTTTTAAATTCAGGTACTACCGCTGCGGGAATACCATAGGCTCCATCAATATGAAACCACAGATCATAGGTCTTGCAAAGGGTCGAAATAGTAGCTAGGTTGTCTACCGTTCCTGTACTTACGTCACCTGCCGTTCCGACGACCATAATGGGTTTGCAGCCGTTTTTTATATCTTCTTTGATTGTTTTTTCTAGAATGGCATCGTCCATTTTGTTTGCAGCGGTGGTGGGTACCCATCGCACTGATTTGGTGCCCAAGCCGAATAAATTAGCCGCTTTTTCAATCCAAGTATGGGTTGTTTTCGAGCAATAGACCGTTAATTTTTCAGAAGTGTTTAAAAAACCGTGTTCTTTAATGGATTGAGGACCTTTGGCTGTTCTGGCCGCTAAAAAAGCCGTGAAATTTGCCATATTGCCACCACTGACCAAAATACCGCCATAATTAGACGATACACCAATAAATTCAGCCAACCACTTTACCGTCTGCTTTTCAATTTCAGTCGCGATCGGACTTAAAATTTGCGCACCCACGTTAGGGTTGACCGAAGATGCCAGTAAATCGGCCAAGGCTCCTAACGGAGCTGCCGAAGCGGTTATGTAACCTAAAAATTTTGGATGTCCGTTAAATAACGAATTATGGAAAAGGAGCTCGGTCGTTTTCGTGAGCAGTTCGGCTGCAGGGGTGCCATTTGCGGGGAGGGGTACATCGCCTAGTGTTCTTTGTAGTTCGCTCGGGGTTTTGGTTGTGGTGACCGGTCTTTCTTCAAGGGTGTCAATGAAATCGGCAATGCGGTCAATTAATTGATAGCCTAGTTTTTGAAATTCTTCTTTTTCAATGGCAATGGCATTCTCTCGCTTTTCAGTCATACGGTTCGGTTTTTCTCGGTAGTATAGTGTATCGGTTCTTCTGGCTATGAGAAAATTTCTATGGAGTTTTAATGCAGAACTAAGCTACGGCTAAAGTTAAGAATTTCGGTTTAGCAATGTCGAAGAGTTACGACTAATGGACGGTTTAAGCATAATTACAATAGTATTCGGTTTAATGGTCTGGACTAAGGCTTTTTATGGGATAACTTGCTATCTGCTAATTTTACGGTCTCTAAATTCAAATAACGGGCCCTAGTTTCTTTGTCGAATTTCTCAATGGCGTACCGGAGCATCACTCGTGGCATGGTAGCAGCGTATTGGTTTAGGAAACTTTTTAGTTTTTCTTCATTTCTTTTCCCTGCCTCCCTGATCCAACTTCCAACAGCTTTTTGTACATATTCGTCCGCGTCATTTACAAGAATTTCGGAAATGCGAAAAGTATCTTCTATTTTATTTTTTCGGATGAAATAATACGTACTCACAATTGCCGTCCTCCGTTCCATCGGATTCTCTGATTTGGCCAAAGTATACAACACTTTTTTGTCCTTCCCATGTAAATACCCTCCAACGACATAGGGGGCGGCCCTGTCTACCAAGCCCCAATCGTCAATCCATTTATGATTATCAATATAGGCATGGTAGCAATCTTGCTTTTCTTTTGTGGAAGTTTTCTTGTCCCGTGCCTTAAAATCTAAAATGGCTACTGCGCCAAGCCGGTGATCGTATTCTTTATCTTTTAGCAATTTGACAACCTCGGACACTGGAATATGTTGAAATTCCTTTGCTAAGGAAAATAGTTCCCTTTTTGGAACAGCATCCGAATATTCTAAACTGATGATTTTTAAAGTGGCAATAAATTCATTGGCATTCATTAACTTATTTTTTTGTTGAACGCGTCAAAACGTATTTAATGGTTATTTCTTTACCTTCAAACAGGCCGCCATTTGATCTCGTAATTTTTTTCATTTAATAGAAATGCCACATTGAGCGTAGTCGAAATGTCATGGTCTTCAATATTATAACGTTTTCTACTACGCACAAAATGACAACTTGGTGTAAATACCTATTTTCCTGATTTTAAATGGCTATAATAAAACCTTTTTCAATGATGGTACTGGTCGCCCAAAGTTATATCATTCCATTATTATGGACCATTACTTCAGGAATTTGCTGTGAAACGGACCAATGTTCCCTAATAAATCCGTTTTTCAATCTGTAAATCGCGTAATAGACAACGTTTTTGTTGTTTAAAACCCCTTTTGATTGGGTTACGACAAAATTTCCTTGACCAATTACTTTATACAACTTTCGAATATCAACTTTCTGGTAGTACGTTGAAAAACCATCCCGTCCGGTGGCTATTTCTGGGTTGTGCTGAATGACGGTAGGGGAAACAAACTTTTTCAATAGGTCAAATGCTTTGGCTATGAGCACTAGCTCGGTGAATTCTTCGATTATCTTTTTGTTTTGAATTGTCTCAGCTTCGTCTTCGATCAAAACGGGCCCCGCTATTTCCGAGTTTCCGTTTAGGCTTACTTCAGACTGATTTTGAATGGCGTCCCAGTGTTCGGCGATTAATCCGTTTTCCAACCTAAAGACTTCGAGTACGATTTTTTTCTGTCCGCCAAATTCAACGTTTAAATGCACGGCCACATGGTCATTTTCGGTAATAATACGCATCAACGGTTTGGATGGTTTTTTCGGTTTTGGCAGCTGTTTTAAAAAGGTGATGGCCTCTAAAAAACCTGCTTTCCCTGTTCTTACCAGCGGGTTGTGCTGAATATAGTTATCGGTAACACTCTTTTCGGCATAATCGAGGTCTTGTTCTCCGATTACTTTTTTGTAAAAGTCGATTACTATTTGCTTATTTCTATGCTGTTCCATTTTTATAATGATTTTATTTTCCGTTCACACGACGCAGTACAGCGTATGTGAATAGATAGGCTAATGCCGTAATATTCAATTGGTTTATTGGTAAATTAAAAGGTGTTTTTTATTGGTGGGGAAACATAGCTAGCCCTGCGCTAGCATGACGAATCATCTAATGCAACGCTACCCCTAGAAATTAGGGTGTCTTCTGGTAAGACTTTGCTAATATGTTAAAACAAGTAAACAGATGGCTAATGTAGCAAAACAATTCAAGAATTTATTGAATCGTGATGACTTTTAATAGGACAGTAAAAGCCACAGTTAAAAAATGGCTCTTTAAAGTGTCCGGTATACCGGGAGGAGGTCGGTTTTACCTGCTACTTCTTAAGTTTGATCACATTATTTAAAATGATATTGGAGGTTTCGGCCGCATCAATCTTGTTATACTTAACGAGTTGGTCACCACTTCCCTTATAAACGCCATTGCTAAAACTACTGTCGGCAATGGCTTCTTCGATTTGCAGCAAAGATTCGCCATCGCCGATAATATTCATGGCATGAATGTTATTTATTTTCCCGGGTTTAGAATCATGACCATAGCCTTTACCGCCTATGAGCATGGCATTGTATCCACCGTTGAACATCACGCCGTCGATAAATACATTATTAATACTGGCCACATCGTTTGCGCGAATGGCAACCGCCCGTGTCGAACTTTTACAAACGATGTTGGTGATAAAAATTTGCTCGGTATCATCTTCCGGGCCGTGCCAAGTGCGGGAGGTGACCATGGTGGAATTGATATTGCCACCTTCGGGGTTTTCGGAATAGATGCCCAAGGTCGAAAGTGCAATAAAATCGTCTCCCGTAACGCCGGAAATATTGTCAATGCGAAAGTTTTTACAGCCGTGGCGTAGATCGATGCCATCTCTATTGGCAACGAATACTTCTTTTCCGTTCACGATTTGTTTTTCGGGACAGTCAAATCGGATATTGGAAATTTCGGCATTGCTGGTACGTTCAAAACTTACGGCCCAGGCATGCGGCTTTTCAATGGTTACATTTTTTAATTTAAACCCATCTACATAACCCATAAGGATCATGATATTGCGCCAGTCGCCTTTTTGCTTGATACCCTCTTTGCCCGTATCACTGCCATAACTCACGCGCCAGTTGCCCGCTTTTTTTTCGGTTTCAGGATCTAAGGTCAGTTGACGGTGCCCATCTCCTGTTGCCCTAGGGTTGGTCGCCCCTTTTAAATAAGCGTCACCAATGCCGATGATATGTATGTTGCGGTTCCACATGGGGTCGGTTATACCAAAACCTACATTCGAACTGCGGAACATATTGTCGCGGCAGTTATTTGATAATTGAAGGGTACAGTTATCAAGTAGAATGGTCATATTACTGGGCACTAAAATGGCACTATCCAATAGCCACAGATTCGTGCCATTGGCATTTCTTGCGGGAATTACGATTGAATTGGTGGTACCGTTGGCCGCATCGATGGCCGCTTGAATACGTTGTACATCGGTGCCCTCAAATTGATTGGGATTGATCTGTAAGGCATTATTGGTATGAACCTGCGCAGCACAACGGGGCATAAGTACAATTGACAATATAAGAAGGGCAGCGGTAAAAAAGGGTGTTGGGGTTGTTTTTTTAGGCATAGTAATATCAGATGGTTTAAAAAAATGTAGCTGTCATCATGGTTTTGAGTTCAGACTTTCTATGGTTTATGTTGTTAGTCAGCTATACCTTTGAGATAGGTTTCAGGGGTCATTATCGCTAAATCACTTTTTTTAAAATCTTTAATGTTCCTTGTCAGAATGATTTTAATTTTTCCATTTTCTACCGCGGCAAAGTTCTGCAATGCATCCTCAAAGTCTTTGAATTTTGAATTCAAGGCATTTAAAACAACGCTTTTATCCACTGCTGTGATGTCAATTATGGTCAAAAGCTGTTTTATTTTCTCAATGACCATATCGTGTTTGCCTATTTTACTTAAAAGATAATAAACGTTTGAGATGATTACAGGTGTTGTAAACCCGTGGATCTGCCCCGTTTCACACCGGTTGAGTACTTGGCTGGCATGGTCGGAAAAGGGCTCGCGGTCAAAGAAAAAATCCAATAGTACATCGGTATCGATTAATACATTGTCCATCACAAATATTTTTTATCCAGTCGTTTTCTAAGTTCTGCTTTATAATCCATTTTTCCGGATGTTTTAAAGGAGCCTTTTAGCGATTTTACGATGGGATTTAGATTTTTCGCTTTTTTCTTTTGTTCTTCAAGGGTTAATACTTTTAAATAGTTTTCGATAAGATCAGATAGGCTGCGATTTTTCTCTTTCGCATATTTTTTTGCTCTTTCGATAATCTCTTTTTCGATGGTCAATGTCAGCTTTGTATTCATAACCCGCAGTTTTTATAAAGATACTAAAAAAATACCAACACGTGTAATTTTATTTAATTTTATACGTATACTGATATTGGTTTAGTAGTGCCATTCGAACAGTAAAAAAACTAGTGTAAAAAGCAAGCCAAATGAATTTGGACTTGGTTTTTTGGGCATATTGGATTGAGTTGGATTACGTGATAATAAAATAGGAGTTGCTTTTGAGAACTGGCCTATTTAGTCATAGGATACAATGTTAAGGTGCGTTTTTTATTATTTCACTCCCATTGTCAATTAAACTACCCCAAAACTCAGAAATTCCGTTACAGTACCTTTGTATTTCTAATTTAATTCTCTCTAAATATTTACCTAATAAATTGCAAAAGAAAGCAAATTCGGTTAATCTGGCTGTTACTTTGGGATCCATCTTCTACACTATCAGTAAATGAGTCTATTTCAATTTCCTATAATTCACGATTTAATTTATTTATGTCGCGGTAAACTATTAGATGAATTCTGCAAAAATCAACTAATCGCCGGCTCAATTCGATATGGATAAAGCCTAGTTTTTCTGTAATATACCAACCATAACCTTTTGGTTGATTTTCTAACTCTTCTGGTGGAAATGCTAACCTGGTATAAATCGGCTGGTTATCGATTGTCTATATTTTTCTGTAAAATATTTAGGTACTTAAATTCTTCGTGGTCGAAAATATCAAGTTCATTTTTGGTTGATAGCCTTATTTGGTTTCTACATTTTAGAAGTCGGTCTATCATTGGTTGTATGTATGAATTACTGTGATTGACAAAATCATATAAATCCATACTTGAACTAGGAAGTTTATATCCTTTATTTGAACTTGCAAGGATAACACCATTATCTCTAAGTTTTGCAATAATCTTACTTCTGAAATAATGCATCGATATTTTATTCGGTTTTAATTGTTCAATTTGATTAATAAGCTCAAATGTAGTTACATAGGTTTCTGGATTTATATTTCTAAAATGAAATAATAAATATCTCAAACAAGTGCATTGATCAATTATATAAGGAACGTCTGATTTGTCAAATTTATCCAAGAACTGACTTGCCAAATTAACACCTAAATTTGATATAGTTGGGTCATAATTTGCGAAATCCTTACCAGGGTCATAAGCCATCGGCCTATAATCAGGTGGCCAAATTCTTATTTCAATTATTTTTTGTTTTAATGCCTTAAGCAATTCGTTTCTTCTTGGACTTAACTTTTTTGGCTCATAACATCTTGCAATTGTCCCCGTAACAAAATCTGACATTTGAACTATTAATTCGGATTTGCTATTAGAAAGACGAAATTCAGATTGCTGAAATAGACTTGGTATATGCCTTTTCCTCATGTACATGATAAAACTTTCTTTAAACTCTTTTCCACCGTGTTCATCCGCAACGACAAGTAAGTCAGGAAAAGTTTTAAAAAGCTCTCTATCCACAAGAGAATGAAGAAATTTATAGAATGAACCTTTATACTGAAACCCCTCACTTGTCAATTTCGTTTTATCAACTACAATTGAAAAAATATGGTAATCCAATGAGCTAAGTTCGGCAACAATTTTTAATCGCCTTGTATCGTTTGTCCCAACTTTAGATGATTTTATTTCACCCGTTTGAAAGTTGGTTTTTCGGATTTTTTCCAATTGCGTTTCTAAATTTTCAAGCTTTTCTTCTGAGACTATAATTGCTGATACGATAAAAGTTTCGCTTACACCTTCTTTTTCGAAATCAAGACCGTTGTTTCCAAATTCATCTATGTAAGCAATTTGATTCTTCATTCCGTTTTAATGTGCCATAACTTGGTTATTTGAATGTAAATGCCCCTATATGAATTATATACGGGCGAATAAAAGTGGGGAAGTCTACTATAATACTGTTTAAAAATACATTAAAAATTGTAATCTAAAAAGCCATTTTTTAGCGGCTGTATGTAAAGAACGAGAGGGGTATGCGCGACTACGCTGATAAGTCATAGTAATTTTTCCGCTACGTTTATTTGCCAATTTAGCTACGAGCGCGTCAACCTTAATTTTTCCATTCACTTTTTTATTGGCATAGTCTTTCATCATCCATGCTTTCCCGCAAATGGACATGGCCTAGATTTGTAAGACAAGCAAGGTTTACCAGCCTTCGGGGAGTGGGTCGAGTAACTGCACGATGGGTGATGGCAAGGGATCGCCCGGCAGTTTTCGTAGCGTATCGGCAAATTCACGTTCCTGAAATCCAAGCGCCGCATTCCAATATAACTGGGCAGCGCTTCCATTGCTGTGGGGCCGAATTTGCTTAAGAGGCCATTCTTTCTCGCCTAAGATATAGGGTGTCATATAGTCGACTGCGAGTTTTATACTGCGGCCTTCTAGACTGCGATAGGCAAAGAGGTCGTAGTCGAGATGGCGACCAAGCCGGGCAACAGTAACCAGGGCACGGGCATTGTAAATGCTGTAGTTCAGCGACCGAGTGCGGATGAGCTCCTGTGGTTGGCGGCCATCAATAAAGACTTGGGAAAATATGCGTGCAGGCATACCGTCAAGTTGTTTGCGCGCTAAATCGAAGTTTTCGCCATAAAGCGCATAAAGAATGAGTTGGGCATTATACCAAGAGCCATGGTTGTTCGGTTGCATCGACTCTTCGATACCTTCAGGGCTTTCCACCATCCAAGTGGCGAATTGGCTAAACCAACTTCGCAATGCGTTTGCTTCTTCTACTGTCCACCCTGGAAATGATTCCAGTAGAATCGCGCAATCGACAATCCATTCCATACGCCAGGCCTCTAAGACTCCCGATGGGCTATTATAATTGTGGCCACGACGTTTCTGGCCGAACTGCACATTGGGGTTCATCTTTGTCGCAGGATCCAGAAACCAAGCGCGAAGTTGCTGCACCGCACGTTCGGCGTAGCGCTCATCGCCGGTGAAATACCAAGCAGGAACAAGTGATGTGACCGCATCGCGCATTGCTTCAAGCCGCGAGACGTCGGAGGTATACCGATCGGGATTGGTCACCCCGTCACGCCAAATGTAAGGGCCATCTGCATTTTCGGGATCTGGCCACCAATAGGGGCTATAGCTATAGTAGTCGTGAGGGTCGCCGCTCGGCGGCAGGGCACCCTCGTCAACCACGTTGGCGATTGGTTGATCAAGTGCAGTATCGGCGTCTTCGACGATTTTTTTTAAGGCTGCAACTAAATCAGCATTGCCCGCCGCAAGTCCTGCCTTGACTCGGGGCAGTTGATTGCCTTGACCAAGTAACAAGGAGGGCGTGGCATTGGGTTCGCTGTCTTGGGCAAAAGCGAATGCCGTAACTAGCAGCAATGGAAATAACAGGAAAAGGTCGTGGAAACGTAGCTTAGGTAGTGCATTCATAAGGTAGAATTTTAATAACAAGTTTGAGTTAAAAAT
This sequence comes from uncultured Kriegella sp., assembly GCF_963975415.1. Classification (NCBI taxonomy): domain Bacteria; kingdom Pseudomonadati; phylum Bacteroidota; class Flavobacteriia; order Flavobacteriales; family Flavobacteriaceae; genus Kriegella; species uncultured Kriegella sp. The sequence goes on along the minus strand of NZ_CAXBGN010000004.1, from coordinate 291,928 downwards.
TTGGCGGTTTTTCCAAACACGAACAAACCTCTCGAAAAGCCTGTAATAGCTGTATTTTATTTGCGCTGTTGGTTGGTCGTTGCTGACTTGTTGGTGTTAATGTCTACAGGCACATTCGTGGTGTTCATTCAGATATTGAATCGATTCAGAGCATAGTTGTGCCAAGATTGGAATATCAATATCAGAAAGCTTTTTTACATAAATACATGCTTTTCCCATTTTGAATTTTCCAAAATCTTTCAATAAACGCTCGCTTTTAGCAGTTTGGGAGTAAACATACAATGAAAACTGTGCTTTACGTGGTGAAAACCCGAGCATAGGAGCATCTCCTTCATGTCCGCTAGCATATTTATAATGATAGCTGCCAAAACCTATAATAGTTGGTCCCCACATTTTCGGTTCAAACCCAGACCATTCACTTATCAATTCTATTAATTTATAGGTGTCAGCCTTTTTTTGGATATTGTCCACATATGATTCAACAAACTCAGTGACGTCGACTTCAGTTTCTGTTGTTTTATTCTTTGCCATTTCAGTATGGTGTTTTGTATTCATTTGAGGCTGCCATGGAATGTAATATAACTAAAAAATGGATCTTTATCTATCTTATTTAGAGGGACAAAACTGGGGAAGTCGATTTTATTCCGATTAAAAATACTTTAAATTCGTAAACTTAAAAGTTGCTGTTATTGTCCCGCTTTTTTAGGGTGCGAACCTTTGTTGTCTGCAGGCTTTTTCCTTTTTAATTCATAGATATAACAAGCTGCTGTGTCAAATATCCTTTCTTCCACAAATTCAAATCCTAGTCGCTTATAAAACCGATGGGCTTTACGATTTGATTTTAAAGGGTCGATAAGAATGCCATCGATAGCTTGATTTTGAAAGCATCTTTGAATGGCAAGGTTCATGATCGTTGTTCCGAAACCTTTATTGAGATTGTGTTCTTCTCCTATCCAAATGTCGATGGCTCGCTTGTTTTGCGCTACCGCTCCCCAATATTGGGTTTCTTCTAAAAATGGATCGATGATTTGAACAAATCCGATGGGCTTTCCGTCTAGTTCAGCTACTAATTGTTCGCGCCATTCAGGGTTTCGGCTGAGCTCTATTTCCCAATTCCATTCCGTATCGGGGTCGCAATCGATAACGTGCTGTTTTGTGTCCCAATATACTAGCAATTCAAGGTCGTTAAGAGTAGCGGGTCTTAAGTGTATCACAGCGCTATTTTTTTGTTTGTATTCCTTTGATTCTATGAATTTATTTTACAACTATATAACTCAAATACAGGGTCTAAAAGTGGGGAAGGCTACCTGTACGCCGATTAAAAATAAAGTAAAATTAATAATTTGAAAAGTTATTTTGTAAGATGGCTGAACCGCAAAACATATTTACGGAAGCGTAAAAGTGGTAGGTATGTGAAGCCTGTATTCTACGAGTGCGTTAGCAATTGAGCTGCCCACCCATTCCCCTTCGTTTTAAAAAACAAAACGGCTTTTAATGACCATTTTGTGTAAGTGTTAAAGAAAATAGGGCATATGCACCGATTGCCCGGGTGTTGCGGCATATCTTTTGTGTGAAGACCTAGCCTACCATAGGGGTTTCACTAACCAATTTCCAAATGCCCTCTTCATTTTTGATTAAGATGATCAATGAAGTAAACATTAGTTTGGTTCCTTTAAAAACAACTTTGGCACTTGCTGTATTTCCATTTAACGCGATTTCTTCAATGGTAACGGTTCTATTATCTCCGCCATACTCTTTGGACTTTATTTTTTCCAAATAGATATGCTTTGGCATAACGGAAACTTCGGTGCTTCCGAAAAGACGGTTTGATACGATGCGATAGTTGTCATCAAGATATTTTGCGAGTTCGGTGACATCATTGGTATCGCCCGCTTTGGCAAAAGCATGAATAGTCTTGGTTATTCCCAATTTATCGGGTGATTGTGCGTAACTTTTTAGCACTGAAAAAAGTACAATTGCGATTACTACGGTTAATTTTTTCATTTTTTGAATTTTAATGATTGTTAGAATTGATTTTAGATGTTACGGAATTTTGTTTAAGTGTAATTTTATATATGGTTACTTTTACTTTTAAAGTTTTATACGAACAGAAGTCCGCATCATGGAATGATGTTGATAGTCATCTTCAAGGCTATAGGCCAGCGTCATCCAATACGGTGTGCCGGCGGCAAGGTCTTTTTGATAAGTACAGGTTGAAGAAACGGCGACTGAAAATAAAATCGTGGTAACAGATTTAGCCTCAACACCCGAAACTTCTGAAACCAGTATTTTGTCGTCCAATGTTTTTATCGGCACATAATTTCCCGGCCCAATGGTAAAATGCTCAACCACTTCGGTTTCGTTTTGACGCACCCTGCCCATCAATAGATAGGCCCCGATGATTACATTAAATTCGTTAAACCCAATGGTCACCCAGCCGGTGGTGGGAGCGGTCATTTTAAACCGTATTTTGTCTTTTTCCCGATGCCATTGTACCTCCATTCCATTTTTTTTAATGGTGTGTAATTTTTCCTGTCCCATAAGCAGTATTGATACGTTTGCTAAAAGAAAAGTGAGTAGTAGCGTTCTCATAAAATTGTTTTTACTGCATCAATTATTGATATATCAATTTATGTGTCAAATTTTTTAACTCATGTTCTCTTGGATTCGTTTTAACAAGATGTTTAAAGTTTGTTGGTCTTTTTTTGAAAGGCCTTCGATACTCTTTTTTCTGTGTGCATGTACTATGGACATATTCGTCTGTACGAATGCTTCCCCCTTTTTAGATAGGTTGATATTGTATTGCCTTCTGTTTTCAGGAATAGGCAAACGATTTATCAAGTCTTTTTTTTGCAAGATGTCAAGCGTTCGGGTAATAGAGGCGGGGTCGCGCAAAGACTTTTCTGATAATTCTTTCTGTGAAATGCGATTACTTTCATGAATGATTTTTAGGAGGATCCATTGCTCAACGGTTACGTTTAAGCCCAGTCTATCGAACTCCCTTTGAGAATACTGTTTGGCAATCTTACTGGTTTTGTCGATTTGGAAAAGTAGGACTTCTTCAATCATTATTGATATATCAATAGTTGATATTGTAAATATAGTATTATTTTTTTAACTTCTGCATTATTCTAAAAAATTTAAATAAATGGTTGGGATAGGATTATAGGTAAGTATGGTGTGTTGGTGTAACAGAACTAAAGATTTGAGGTTCTAATAAACGTTTTCAAAATCGGCATTAATGAAGTTGTTCTCGAAAACCGAAACTAAAAATGCCCGCCAGAACAGGTCTGACGGGCATTGGTTTTATCGGCACAAAAAGTGCTTTTGAGGGTCTATTATTGACCCTATTACTATTTTAACGGTGAATCGTCTGGGTACGGTCTGGGCCTACCGATACAATCTTGATCGGCACTTCCAATTCTTTTTCGAGAAAATCAATATACGCATTTAATGAAGCCGGCAATTCGTCGGCGCTGCTCATTTGGGTAAGATCTTGTGCCCAACCGTCCATTTCGGTATACATTGGGCTTACGTTTTCCGCTTCGATATTGTAAGGCCAGTGTTTGATTTCCTCACCTTTGTATTTGTAAGCGGTACAGACCTTTATTTTTTCGAATCCGCTTAGAACATCACCTTTCATCATCATTAGTTCGGTGACCCCATTGATTTGTACGGCATATTTCAGTGCTACTAAGTCGAGCCAGCCACAACGCCTCGGGCGTCCGGTAGTCGCTCCGAATTCATTGCCTACACGCCCCATGGTTTCTCCATCTTCATCAAAAAGCTCCGTAGGGAAGGGGCCACTGCCCACACGGGTGGTATAGGCCTTGAAAATTCCTTTTACCGCCCCGATCTGATTCGGTGCAACACCCAAACCGGTACAAGCACCGGCGGCGGTGGTATTCGAAGAAGTTACAAAAGGGTAGGTGCCAAAATCAATATCCAACAAAGACCCTTGTGCGCCTTCGGCCAGTATTTTTTTACCTTCTTTTTGTGCCTTAAAGAGGTATTCTTCGCTATCGATAAAAACCAATTTCTTTAATGCCTCGATACCTGTGCAGAATTCCTTTTCCAATTCTTTAAGGTCATATTCAATATCAACATTGTAAAAGTCGATCATGGCCTCGTGCTTATCTGCCAAGGCTCTGTATTTTTCTTTCCAATCGTCAAGTTCAAGATCCCCGACACGCATTCCGTTTCTTCCGGTTTTATCCATGTAGGTGGGGCCTATTCCTTTTAGGGTAGATCCGATTTTGGCTTTTCCTTTGGCGGCTTCGGAAGCGGCATCCAACAAGCGATGTGTTGGCAATATCAAATGCGCCTTGCGTGAGATAAAAAGTTTAGACTTAATGTCAATATTGAACTTTGCCAGGGCATCGAGTTCTTTCTTGAAAATAACAGGATCGATAACCACCCCGTTACCCACGATGTTTATAGCATTTTTATGAAATATACCCGAGGGGATCGTATGTAATACGTGTTTGATACCATCGAATTCTAAGGTGTGCCCGGCATTGGGGCCTCCTTGAAAGCGGGCGATAATATCATAATCTTTGGTAAGTACATCAACAATTTTTCCTTTTCCTTCGTCGCCCCATTGGAGCCCTAACAATAAATCTACTGCCATGAATACGTATCTCTGGTTAGCTGTTTGTGTTTTCTTTTTGGTTTTTAGTACCGTAGAAGTAAAGTGAATGGGTATTGATCTTAATATCGAAAACCTCTTCAATGGTTTTCTTTATCGATTGAATTCGGGGGTCACAGAATTCCATAACCTCGCCCGTATCCGTTAAGATAACATGATCGTGTTGTCGGTCGAAATACGATTTCTCGTATTGTGCCTGATTTTTACCGAACTGATGTTTTCTGACCAGTTTGCATTCCAATAAAAGTTCAATGGTATTGTATAAAGTGGCTCGACTTACCCTATAGTTCTTGTTTTTCATATTGATATAGAGCGATTCTATATCGAAATGTTCTTCACTATCGTAAATTTCTTGTAGTATGGCGTAACGTTCGGGCGTTTTTCTATGCCCATTGTCCCCCAAAAAGGTGGTGAATACATTCTTTACGATTTCTTGGTTCTTATTCGAAGCCATAACTATAATTTCCTACGTCAATCAATTTACAAATGTACAGCTAAAATTTAAATTCTACTTACTTTATCGATCCCGTTGATTTCCTTTAAATTTCCGATCAATTGTTTCAATATTGAATTGTTTTTGACAACGACCGTAATCCTTCCTGTAAAAGTGCCCCCATCGGTACTAAAGTTTAGATTGCGCATGTTCACATGCATATCATCTGAAATAACCTCGGTAATGTCACTTATAAGTCCGAGGTTATCGATACCTGTCAGTTGAATATCAGCCCTGAATTCTTGTTGGGTCGAGTCTATCCATTTGGCACTGATGATGCGGTAGGCATAGTGCGCCTGCAAGGCTATCGCATTAGGGCAGTTTTTTTTATGCACCTTGATCCCATCGTTCACACTGATAAAGCCGAAGACTTCGTCACCGGGAATGGGGTTGCAGCAGGGTGACAGTTTATATTCCAGTTTTTCCTCTTCTTTACCAAAAACGAGTACATCATATTTAGAGGTAATCTCGTCTTTGTTTATATTTTCGGGAACCGGGTTGCGTCGTATTTTGTTCTTAAAGAAACTGATAAAGGCATTGCTATAGGAGGATGCAAAGTCTTTGATCATTTGGTTGTCAATCACCCCGATACCCACACGATAGAACAAGTCTAAACTGGTCTTGAGTTTAAAGAAGATCACCATTTTATTGATTACATCTTCGTTAAGCGTAATTTTTTGTGACTTCAGTTTTCTTCGTAGCGTTTCCTTGCCCTCTTGAGCGGTCGATTTTTTTTCTTCGCGCAACGAAGATTTTATTTTGGCCCTTGCTCTGGCCGTCGCTGCATAATCTAGCCAGTTCTGGTTGGGTTTGGCCTGGTCGGAAGTCATAATTTCGACTTGATCGCCGCTATTTAGAGTCGTGTTCAGTGGTACCAGTTTGCCATTCACTTTGGCGCCCCGCGTACGCATGCCCACTTCGGTATGAATGTTAAAGGCGAAATCAAGCGGCGTGGCACCTTTCGGCAGCGATTTAAGATCCCCTTTTGGTGTAAAAACAAAAATCTCTTTGGAATATAGGTTGAGCTTAAATTCCTCCACAAAATCAACGGCATTGGCATTGGAATTTTCCAAAGCCTCTTGTAGTCGATTGAGCCATACCTCGATGCCTTGTTCCTTTTGGTCGCCATGTTTATATTTAAAATGTGCGGCGTATCCTTTTTCCGCAATTTCATGCATTCGTTCACTGCGAATCTGTACTTCGACCCATCGGCCTTTCGGACCCATTACGGTGATATGCAATGCCTCGTATCCGGTAGATTTTGGTGATGAAATCCAATCGCGTAGACGCACGGGGTTGGGGGTAAAGTGGTCGGTGACGATGGAATAGATTTTCCATGCCAAAAACTTTTCATTCGCACGATCCGATTTATAAATGATCCGAATGGCAAACTTGTCGTAGATCTCGTCAAAGGTTACATTTTGGGCCTTCATCTTTCTGCGGATGGAAAAAATGGATTTCATCCTGCCTTTGATGTCGTAATTAAGCCCTTCCTTTTTCAATGACGCGTCGATCACTCCGGAAAACGCATCGATATAGGCTTGTTGTTCTTCCTTGGAATCTTCTATTTTGTCATAAATATCACGGTAAACGTTGGGCTCGGTATATTTAAGACTTAAATCTTCGAGTTCGGTCTTGATATTGTAGAGTCCGATGCGATGTGCCAGCGGTGCGTAGATATATAGCGTTTCCGACGCCATTTGCACCTGCTTGTGTTCGGGCATGGCATCCATCGTCAGCATGTTGTGGTAGCGATCGGCTATTTTAATAATGATGACCCGAACATCGTCATTCAAGGTCAATAGCATTTTTCTAAAGTTCTCCGCCTGTTGCGAGGTACTCATGTCCTTTTTCAGGTGGGCGATCTTGGTAAGTCCGTCGACGATACGGGCTACCGTTTCCCCGAACATACGGTCAATATCGTCTAAGGTGTATTCGGTATCCTCTACCACATCATGCAACAAGGCCGAGGCAATCGAAGTAGCATCGAGACCGATTTCTGAGGCTACTATTTTGGCGACCGCAATGGGGTGAAAGATATAAGCCTCCCCAGATTTTCGTCGTTGCTCTTTATGAGCGTCAAGTGCAACCTCAAAAGCCGCACGTATTAGTTTTTTATCGTCATCCGATAGGTTCTGATAACTGATGCGCAGCAGTTCTTTATATTGCTTGGCAATTTCTTTATTTTCCTTTTCTAGTGCAGCTTGAGTCATTGAATCTAAATTACCATATTACTTTCTAGTATACAACAAAAATTATGCCCGAAAGCACCAGAAAATCGGGTAGTTGTTGAATATCAAACTGATAGACTAAAAAAGTATAATTTCAACAAGCTTTTAATGTCTTATTCGACTTTTAGCTGATCAAATTTCGAATTCGAGCAATTAATGGAGGATGCGAATAATGCATAAACACATAGGCCGGATGCGGCGTAAGGTTGCTCAGACTATTTTTAGAAAGTTTTTTAAGGGAAGTAATCAGGGGCATACGGGCGAACGTCGTTTTGGCATAGTCGTCGGCCTGAAACTCAAACTTTCGTGACAAATAGTTCATAATAAGTCCCGTTACTTCGGAAATGGGGCTATATAAAATACCAAACCCGATCAGGGCGGCATGGAAACTTGGCAGTTCCACACCGATTGCCAGGGAAACCTCGGGCGTATTGATAAAAATTGATAAAATGAACAGTGTGAGCCCGGTCAACAAAATCGATGCGCTAAGGTTGAAAATAATATGCTTGCGTTTGTAATGCCCTACCTCATGGGCCAATACGGCAACGATTTCGTCTTCATCAAGGTCGTTGATCAAGGTGTCGTACAAGGTCACCCTTTTCTCTTTACCAAACCCTGAAAAATAGGCATTGGCCTTGGTCGAGCGTTTAGAGCCGTCGATGACGAAAATATTTTTTAAATCGAAACCGACTTTCTGGGCGTAAGCTTCTATTTTTTGTTTTAGGGAGCCCTCTTCCAACGGATGTTGTTTGTTGAAGAGTGGTACGATCAACTTGCTATAAAATAAGTTCATAAAAACGGTAAAGGCTGCTATAAGCGCCCAGGCATACACCCAAAAATTGGAGCCGGCCCACTGAAAGAACCATATAACAAGGGCTAACATGCCCCCGCCTAGAATGCTCATCATTAGCCAACCTTTTAGCTTGTCGAGAAAGAAAGTTTCCTTGGTAGTCTTGTTAAAGCCGAATTTTTCCTCAATAACAAAAGTACCATAATATGAGAATGGAGTAGTGATGATGTCACTTCCGATCATGATGATGCCAAAGAAAATCAAAGCGATTAGAATGACGTTATCGGTAATACTTCTGGCTATCGAATCGATCCACTCAAAACCTCCAAAAATAAGAAAACCAAGGGTTAAAAGCAGTGAGAAGGTAGAGGTGACAAGCCCAAATCGATAATTGGTCTTCTTATAACTTTGCGATTTTTGGTATTCTTCGGAATCAAAGACATCATTGAGCTCCTCAGGAACGGGATCATCATAATGGCGTGCATTAAAATGGTCTAGAACGGTCTCCAGTAAAAATTGGGCGATCAAAATGCCGATGATAATATAAAATAAGGTGTTGTGGTCCATTAAGAAGTTTTAAAATTTGTGGTGGCGTTCATGGAGACTTTTAATCAATGTTCACTGTCAATTTTCATCTTTAACTTTTAAAAGCCAATGCCTCTTATTTGAAATCACGTTGTCGTTTCGCCTCAAAGATAAGTATTGCAGCCGATACCGACACATTCATAGAGTCTATCTCGCCCAACATCGGTATAATAATATTTTTTGTAGCATTCTGCAACCATTCCTCGGAAAGTCCTGTGGCCTCCGTACCCACAACAATAGCGGCACTCTGTTTGAAATCGATTTGGGTATATCTTTCAGATGCTGTTAAGGCTGCACAGTAAATGGCCACATTATTTTCCTTGAGAAAGGAAATAATTTCCGAGGTGCTGCCCATGGCGATCTTGGTAGTAAAGACGCATCCAACACTAGATCGAATAATGTTAGGGTTGTAAAGGTCTCCTTTGGCATTGGCGATAATGATCGCATCGAGATTCGCAGCATCGGCAGTGCGTAACAAAGCACCGATATTTCCGGGCTTTTCAGGCGCTTCCGCCACTAAGATAAGTGGATTCTTATTCTTAAAGTCAAGCGCACTTAAGGCATGTGGTTCCGATTTGGCAATGGCCAAAATACCTTCGGTGGTCGCTCGATGCGCAATTTTCTGATAAATCAGTTTTGAAATGGCTATCACCTCTAAAGTAGCTTTACCGTTCAGTAGCTCTCCTACCTCGAATTCTTTGATTATTTCAGGACAGAAAACCAAGGTTTGAATTTGGTAATCGGCTTTCAGGGCCATTTGAAGCTCTCGGGCTCCCTCTAAAATAAATAATCCCAATTTCTTACGTTCCCGTGACTTTTCTTTAAGTAACAGTATTTTTTTGACCAAAGGGTTTTGGGCACTACTAATATGTTTAATTTCGTTCATCGATGCAAAAATAGCGCAATGAACTCGTTTAATATGTAAATTATATCAAAAGCAAGCGACCTATTGCTAAATCTAAAAACAAAAACATGAAATATCAATTAGCCCTTATTCTTTTCGTCGTATTCTTCTCTTCTTGCAAAGAAAGGTCCAAGGAAGTGAATTCAGATGTCAAAGAAATGCCCGAAGTGCAGGTCGTTAACAAAGCAACCAATTATCCAGAAGCTTTGAACAAGGTGTTCGATGCCCATGGAGGACTTCAAAATTGGAGAAGTAAAAAAACGTTGGAGTTTGATATTCCAAAGCCTGATGCCCGGGAACGACATATTGTTGATTTATATTCAAGAAAAGATAAAATTGTGCTCCCCAACGTAACTTTGGGTTATGATGGTGAAAATGTATGGTTGTTGGATGAAGACAAAAATTATAAGGGCAATGCCGAGCTGTACCATAACTTGATGTTCTACTTCTTTACAATGCCCTACGTGTTTGCCGATGACAACATCAATTACAAAAAAGCGGAAGATTTAGAGTTTGAGGGAAAATCATACCCAGGCGTGCACATCAGTTATAACGATGGGGTAGGGGCTTCTTCGAAAGATGAGTACTACCTTCATTATGACCCCGAAACGTATCAAATGGCATGGTTGGGATACACGTTCACCTATGGATCTGACGAACCTTCCGATGATGTACGTTGGATTCGATACGATAATTGGATGCCCGTTTCAAACGTAGTACTACCGAAATCAATAACCTGGTATGCTTACGAAGGAAGGGAAATAAAAGCACCGAAACGTACCGTTTCATTTGAAAATGTGACAGTAGGCGAAATGGCTAAGCCTGATGGTTTTTTTGAGAAACCTGAAAAAGCGGAGATAGTAAAGGGGAAAGGTTAAAAATGACCTAATCTGGGTCGCAAGCCGCTTTTTTTTGTTTAAATTTAAGATCATCTTTGCAATATGGAAGTATTATTATTTGGTATAGCCAAAGACATTGTCGGGAAATCTGAAATCCGGTTTTCCGAAGCCGATACGGTACCCGGTTCGGTGGGGGACCTCAAGCGAATTTTGGCGGAGTCTTATCCTGAATTCGGTAAGCTTTCTTCTCTAGCGGTGGCCGTGAATAGCGAGTATGCCGCCGATAGTGTGTTTTTGACAAAGAATGATGAAATTGCAATAATTCCACCTGTAAGCGGAGGTTAATGGAGAAACTGACAATAGAAATAGTAGATAATATCGAAACGGCGAGCGTTTTCAATGAGCTCTCCCACCCGCAAAGTGGAGGTATCTGTGTTTTTGTGGGTTCTGTTCGTGAGTTTACCGATAATGAAGAAGTAGTGGCTTTGGAATTCGAGACCTATAAGAATATGGCACTGAAGGAAATGGAAAAAATTGCTTTGGAAGCCTTGGAGAAGTGGACACTTAATAAGGTAGTTATACGGCATGCCGTGGGAACCAAAAAGGTTGAAGAACCTGTAGTCGTCGTAGGGGCTTCTTCGGCACATCGAACCGCATGTTTTGAAGCCAGTCGATTTTTAATCGATACCTTAAAAGAGAAAGTGCCGATCTGGAAAAAGGAAATTTTTAAAAATAAATCGGTTTGGGTTTCCGCACATCCTTGAATCAAAGGTTGGCCACTGCTCTTTATCATAATTCCTGAGCAAAAGCTTGGTTTTGAACCTAGGGAAGTTGAACTTGAAAGTATATGTTGATAGATAATCACAATAGAAAAATAAACTACCTGCGATTGGCGGTGACCGATCGTTGCAACCTGCGCTGCAATTATTGTATGCCTGCGGAAGGCGCCGATTTTGCCAAGAACGACAAGCTGTTTACGATTGATGAATTGTCGCGATTAAGTGAAATACTGGTTGCTCAGGGCATCGATAAAATTAGAATTACGGGTGGCGAGCCTTTTGTACGTAAAGATTTGATGGTGTTGCTACGCAAACTAGCAAAGCTGGATGGGCTGAACGATATTTCGGTTACGACCAATGCCACGGTCATCGGTCCGTATATCGATGAGTTGAAAGAATTGGGCATATTGAACATCAATGTCAGTATGGATGCCATAAATCGGGAAACATTTGAAAGAATTACCCGTCGCGATCAATACGATACGGTACACGACAATATTTTACGTTTGATTACCGAAGGGTTTAATGTCCGTATCAATTTTATTGCTTTGGAAGGGCAGAATACCGAAGACATCATTCCTATGTTGGAACTGACCCGACATTTCGATGTATCGGTCCGATTTCTTGAAGAAATGCCTTTTAATGGCGGTTCTAAAACTTTTGAAAAAATAGCTTGGGATTATAAACGTATTTTAGCATTTGTACGGGAGGCCTATCCCGATTATTATAAATTGGATTCACCCGAAACTTCAACCTCAGTAAATTATAAAATTCCTGGTTTTAAAGGATCTTTTGGAGTGATCCCTTCCTTTAGTCGCACTTTTTGCGGTAGCTGCAATCGGCTTCGAATTTCGGCTACAGGCGATGTGATCACTTGTCTGTACGCCAAACCCAGTATGAACCTTCGGGAAATTCTGCGCTCGGAAAACGCTGAGAAAAACGTAAAAGAACAAATTTTAAAAGCCGTAGGAAACCGGTCTAAAACCGGATTCGAGGCGCAACAAAAATACAAAGGTGTTTTTAGTAATTCAATGACTTCAATTGGCGGATAAATGGACAGAACACTTTCACATATAGATGCATCGGGTAATGCTGAGATGGTTGATGTTTCCCATAAAAATATCACGGTACGTACGGCCATGGCCTCGGGAAAGGTCATTTTTCCGCAAGACGTATTCGATACGCTGGCGGCCCAAGATTTTTTGGGTAAAAAGGGAAGTATTCTTCAAACTGCGATTATAGCAGGTATTCAAGCCGTAAAAAAAACTTCGGAATTGATACCCTTGTGCCATCAATTAAGTCTTTCGAAAGTTGACATTGATATCAAACCTATGGGGAATATGTTGTCGATTAGCTGCCTGGTAAAATGCAATGAGCGCACCGGGGTTGAAATGGAGGCTTTAACAGGGGTTTCGGTAAGCGCATTGACCATTTATGATATGTGCAAGGCGCTTTCGCATGATATTAAAATATCTGAAATTCAATTGGAACAAAAAACAGGAGGAAAACATGATTTTGGGAGGTAAGATATACGGCTTGGTACTGTCGGGTGGAAAGAGTACCCGTATGGGAACCGATAAAGGGCTAATAACATATCACGGAATGCCGCAACGCGAATACCTGTATCAGTTGTTGGATAGGGTCTGTGATCAAACTTTTATCAGTTTACGTAAAGAACAAGAATCGGAAGTACCTTTCGGTTTTGCTACCATTGCCGATGAAGATAAATACAGAGGGCCTTATAATGGCTTATTGTCCGCACATAGCAGGTATCCCGAGGTTGCCTGGTTGGTATTGGCCTGTGACCTGCCTTTGATTGACTTACTTGCGTTGCAACAATTGATTGCCGCGCGTGACCCTAACGCCGTAGCAACCGCTTTTGCGCAAAAAGACGACCCGTTACCAGAGCCCTTGTGTGCCATTTGGGAAGCGAAAGCGCTAGAAGAATCCGTGCGTTATTTGAATGAAGGTAACGGCACATGTCCACGTAAATTTTTGATCAACAATGACCATGTCAAACTGGTTTTTCCAGAAAATGAAAGTGTATTGCTGAATGCCAATTCAGAAGAAGAATACAAAGCTGCACTGCTCAAGTTGGCTACATCATGAATCATGAACGTTACATCAGACAGACTGTTTTAGACGGTTTTGGTGATGAGGCGCAACGCAAGCTTTCGTTGGCCAAGGTGTTGGTTGTAGGTGCAGGTGGGCTGGGTGTACCCGTACTAACCTATCTCAACGCCATGGGCATAGGTACTTTAGGTATCGTTGATAACGATGTGGTGGCCCTTACCAATTTACAGCGTCAAGTACTTTATAGTGAAAAAGATATCGGATTTCACAAAGTGACCGTAGCGATTGAAAAATTACGGCAACAGAATTCTGAGACCACTTTGAAAGGGCATACAACTTATTTGAGTCGAGAAAATGCGCTTGATATTCTGGCCGATTACGATATGGTGGTCGATGCCTCAGACAATTTTCCGACACGTTATTTGATTAACGACGCTTGTGTTATACTTGATAAACCTTTTGTATATGGGGCGTTACATAGTTTCGAGGGGCAAGTAAGCGTTTTTAATTATAAAGGCGGGCCTAGTTACCGCTGTCTTTTTCCAAAAATGCCCCAAGCTAATGAAGTCCCTGACTGCAATGAAAACGGGGTATTGGGGATTATTCCCGGAATTATCGGAAATTTTCAGGCCCTGGAAGTGATAAAGATGATTACGGAGGTGGGAGCGGTGTTGTCAGGAGAACTCTTGTTATTCGATGGTTTGTCACAAAACTCAAGAAAAATTAAGTTTCCCGTTGTCCCGGAAAATTTAGATATCAAGGCTCTCAATCCCAGTTATGATTTTGAATGCTCAGTTGTTGAATCGACTATATCATCCGAAGCATTTTTGAACTTGCTGCACACTGATGATATTCAGGTGATAGATGTTAGGACTTCAAAAGAATTCAATCGGGTTCATCTTGAGGAGTCGTGTAATATACCCCTATCGGTTATAGATGAATCTTTTGAAAAAATAGCCTTTGATAAACCGATTTATGTGATTTGTCAATCGGGAATTCGCAGTAAAAAAGCAATTTCAAAACTTCGAGAAATAAGACCGAACGCCACCCTGATCAATGTTAAAGGAGGTATGAACAATTTAAATGTCCAAACTGTTGGAAATTGAAACACTCATCGTATTGTGTCTCGGCTTTTTTATTGTGGCCACACTATATTCGTCGGTAGGTTTCGGGGGCGGATCCAGTTATTTGGCCCTTTTATCTCTTTTTATCGCCAGTTTTTTTGCCATACGGTCTATTGCCCTTGTATGCAATTTGGTAGTGGTTTCAGGTAGCACTTATTTATATTTTAAACATGGCCACGCCAAGTTGCGTGATTTTCTTCCCTTTGTATTGACCAGTATACCTATGGCTTTTTTGGGAGCTTCGTTTCGATTGAAAGAGGAAGTGTTTTTTATTATTTTGGGATGTTCTCTAATTATTTCAGCAGTGTTACTTGCTTGGCAGACGTACATTGGTATTTCTGCTTCGGAAAATATTAAGATCTACCCGAAATATTTTAGTTATGTGATTGGTGCTGCAATCGGCCTCTTGTCCGGAGTAGTCGGTATTGGAGGAGGTATCTTTTTGGCCCCGGTGTTAAATCACATGAAATGGGCAAAATCGATTAAAATAGCGGCCTTGGCCAGCTTTTTTATTTTGGTAAATTCCATTTCCGGTCTCGGTGGATTAGTTACCGCCCATACTTTGGAGTTACCGCTAAAAGAGACCTTGGTACTGGTAGGAGCGGTACTCCTCGGTGGGCAGGTAGGTATTCGCGTAAGTTTAAAACGATTATCGCCCAATGGTATTAAACGAATAACAGCTTTGCTTGTATTTGTTGTCGGTATTCGGGTATTGTTAGTAAATGGTTTAGGATTGTTATGATAGATTTTGACGAAGCTTATAAAAAAGTATTGCAGCATACGTTCGATTTGGGAGTTGAAACGGTGGCATTGACGGAAAGTACCGGGAGGGTACTGGCCGAAGATATCAAGGCCGATCGAGATTTTCCACCTTTTGACCGGTCTACGAAAGACGGTATAGCACTGAATTATGAGGCGGTTGAAAAGGGAACAATGACTTTTGACGTGCAAGGGGTGTTGAGTGCCGGTATGGCACAACAAACACTACCCCACGGACCGAATTGCTACGAAATAATGACTGGTGCCGTAGTGCCCAACGATGCCGATACCGTAGTTATGTATGAAGAGGTAGCCTTAGAAAATGGTACCGCCACGATTTCAAAACAGCCGCGAAAGGGACAGAATATTCATGTCAAAGGAAATGACGAGAAATTTGGGGCTATACTTTTAAAGAAAGGCAAACGTATTTCAGCGGCCGATATCGGAGTATTGGCATCTGTAGGAAAAGCCGAGGTAGAGGTCAAAAGAAACCCGAAGATTTGTGTGATTTCTACAGGGAATGAACTTGTGGAAGTTTCAGAAACGCCCTTACCCCATCAAATACGAAAATCGAACACGCTTTCTTTGGCTGCTGCACTGTCTAACGAAAACATACAGGCCACAAGCCTACATTTTTTAGATGACCGCGAAATTATTGAAAAAGAACTCAAGAAAGCCTTGAAGCATTATGATGTTCTATTGTTGAGTGGAGGGGTTTCAAAAGGAAAATTCGATTTTATTCCGGAAGCCATGGAGGGCCTCGGCGTACGGAAAGTTTTTCATAAGGTGTGGCAACGACCGGGTAAGCCTTTTTGGTTTGGTGTTCAAAAGGAATTTAAAACGGTGGTGTTTTCTTTTCCAGGCAACCCAGTTTCCACTTTTGCGAACTACCATGTGTATTTTCTACCATGGCTATCCAAAGCCATGGAGTTGCCAGCGGTCGAGCATCAGGTAATTTTAGATGAATCGATACAAGTCGATCCCCCGTTTGTCCGTTTTGTACAGGTTACCGTACATTGGGAGCGGGCATGTTTACGTGCCCGGCCCCTAAAAGATGGAGGTTCGGGCGACTTGACCAGTTTATCAAAATCGGCGGGATTTGTATTGCTTCGACCAAAGGCAAAAGCCTATGAAAAAGGTGAATTGGTGACTTTTATTCCCACTCGACATATAGTTTAAATACGTGACTTTTGTTTAAGTCGGGTACATTGGTACAAAGCCAAATCTAGAAGGGAACGGCATTGGTGTGTTTTATTTTGCCCATGGCAAAAGTGCTTTGTACACTGCCTATATTTTGAACAGAACCCAGCTGATTCAAAACAAAGTCTTGGTAATGCTTCATATCCCTGACCAATACTTTCAATAAAAAATCGTAATCTCCCGAAATGTTGTAACATTCGGTAACTGCACTTAATGATTGAATATCTTGAACAAACTGATGACCTATCGCTTTGGTGTGCTCCTTCAATTTAACATGACAAAAAACGGTCAACGCCCGATTCAGTTTTTCTTCACTTAAAATAGCGATGTATTTTTCGATATAACCTGCTTTCTCCAGTCGTTTGGTGCGCTCGAAAACAGGAGTAGGGGATAGGTTGACTTTTTTGGCCAACTCTTTTGTAGTGATATTAGAATCATTTTGTAAGATTTTTAATATCTCAATATCTGTGGCGTCGAGGTTTTTCATAGAATATTTTTCTAAAGTCGTTCCGTAATGGATAGCTTAAAAGATTTTAAAAACATAAAATTAATGAAATATAGGTTTTTCTTCCTACTTTTTGTTTTTAATTGGATTAAAGTTCGTTATCTGTAATTTTGAACAGAATTTAACACTTTAATAAATATGAAAACCAACGTATTGGGTTTCCCTAGAATAGGGGAAAAGAGAGAATTAAAAAAAGCATCTGAAAACTATTGGAAAGGAATAGGTTCTGTTGATGACCTTTTGGCAACAGGGTCACTTATTAAACATAAGAATTGGCTGTTTCAGAAAGAATCCGGTATTGACCTGATTCCATCCAATGATTTTTCGTTTTACGATCAGATGCTTGATATGTCATTGACCTTAGGGTGTATTCCAAGGCGCTTTTCCGAAGTTAAAAATAGTAAAAGTAAACTTGACTTGTATTTCGCAATGGCGCGGGGCATACAAAAAGACGGTTTTGACATCAAAGCCATGGAGATGACAAAATGGTTCGATACCAATTACCATTATATTGTACCTGAATTCGATAGAGACCAGACGTTTAAACTATTTTCCTCTAAAATTGTTGATGAATATAAAGAGGCATTGGCGTTAGGAATAAAAACCAAACCAGTGTTAATCGGCCCCATTACGTACCTTTTGTTAGGAAAGGAGAAAGAGGCGGGCTTTCACAGACTTGAACTGCTCGATAAACTCTTTCCTGTCTATTTTGAACTTCTCGCACAATTGCAGGAACAAGGTGTTGAGCATATTCAATTTGACGAACCATGTTTGGCTTTAAACTTAAATCAAAAGGCGCAAAAGGCCATCGACAAGGCATATCGTGAAATTGCCGAAAAATTCCCTGAATTAAAGATAATCATCGCGAATTATTTTGAATGTTATGGAGAGAACCTAAAGACCGCCTTGGCCCTTCCTGTGCATGCCTTGCATTTAGACTTGGTGCGTTGCCAGTTGCAACTAGATGATATATTGGAAGCAGAATACATCAATAAAGAGTTGACACTTTCGTTGGGTGTCGTCGATGGCAGAAATATTTGGAAAAACGACTTTGAAAACACCCTGCATACCATCAAAAAAGCTGTTGATGTATTGGGTGCAGATAAGGTTTGGGTAGCTTCTTCGTGCTCTTTTTTACACTGTCCGTATAACCTTGATTTAGAAAACAATGCTCAAAGTCTACCCAATGAAGTAAAGGAGTGGTTGGCCTTTACCAAACAAAAGGTAGCGGAATTGGTCACCCTTAAAAAATTGGCAAATGAAACTATATCAGAAGCGCTAGCCGAAAAACTTCGGGCGAACCAATTGGCCAATAGCAATCGAAGAAACTCAAAACTGGTACATGATCAAAAAGTGAAATTGCGCATGGAAGGTGTAACGGCAGAACATGCGCAAAGATTATCTGGGTTTACAGCACGTCAAAGAGAGCAGAAAAAAGCACTTGGTCTCCCATTGTTTCCGACAACTACCATCGGCTCTTTTCCTCAAACCAAGGAAGTACGCCAATGGAGGTCGAAGTTTAAAAGAAATGAATTGACCAAAGAGGAATACGATTTTCTTTTGTGTAAGGAGACCGAAGAAACGATACGTTTTCAGGAAGAAATCGGGGTAGACGTGCTAGTGCACGGTGAATTCGAACGTAACGATATGGTCGAATATTTTGGGGAGAAGCTTGAAGGTTTTGCCTTTACAAGTTTTGGTTGGGTACAAAGCTACGGCAGTAGGTGTGTAAAACCGCCCATTATTTTCGGTGATATTTCCCGAACGGCCCCAATGACCGTGAAATGGTCGGCATACGCCCAATCACTTACGCCAAATCCTGTAAAAGGAATGCTGACAGGCCCCGTGACTATTTTGCAATGGTCTTTCGTGAGAAATGATCAACCGAGGTCGGCTACCTGTCAACAAATTGCCTTGGCCATTCGTGATGAAGTTTCCGATTTGGAAAACGCGGGATTAAAAATCATTCAGATAGATGAACCGGCCATTCGGGAAGGTTTGCCGCTGCGTAAAGAAAATTGGGATACTTACCTGAATTGGGCGGTGACATCATTTAAAATTGCATCGAGCAGTGTAAAAGATTCCACACAGATTCATACCCATATGTGCTATGCCGAATTCAATGACATTATCGGTAGCATAGCCGACCTTGATGCCGATGTGATTACGATTGAAACTTCACGTTCTGAAATGGAACTATTAGACGTTTTTGTCGATTTTAAATACCCGAACGAAATAGGTCCTGGGGTATATGACATCCATTCCCCACGGGTGCCATCGACAAAAGAAATGAAGGCATTGTTGGTTAAGGCCAGTGAATTACTGCCTATAGAACATATTTGGGTGAACCCAGATTGTGGACTAAAGACCCGCGATTGGCCAGAGACAAAAACAGCACTTGTCAATTTGGTCGAGACTGCCAAAATTATGAGAGAAGGGGTAGCGGTGTATTGATTTTATTATAAGATTCATTAGTACTGATCTTTCGCCCATCACATCGGATGGGCGAAAGTGAAGTAATTCAATGGTTGTAGCGTTCAGGTTGCCCCATAATTTGTAAGGCAGCAAGGGGTTCCATAATCTCCTTACAGCGGGTGTTTTTTGTAATAGCTGACCAAAAGCGAAACCACCTTGCTATAACTTTGAATGCCATCTTCTTGGTTGTTTGCTTTTAAAAAAGAATTGAAAATTGACTTAAAAACTGGTTCCAGGGGATTTTCAAAGCTTTTCCAGAAATCGGCCATTTCTTGGTAGTTCTTCCGAACTCCTGGATGTAATTCGGAAAATAAAAGCTGAAAGCGTGCTTCGTCCCTTATTTTAATATTATTTAGACAATAGCCCAACGCGTAAGCAGACGCCGAATATTGAAAATAAAGATCTTTGTTCGAAGCGGTAACCAAATATCCAATAAAATTAGTCTCGTTCTCTGCCGAATAACCTACTTGATGGCCAATTTCATGGCCACTGACCACAGGGAATCTAAAATTGGGCAGTCTTCCGTTCACTTGCCCTTCCAAGGTAAAAGGGTTTAAATAGCCACCATATCCCATATAGGTCAAGAGGGTGCTAAAGAGAGATTTTTTAATGCTTGGATGTTTATAGGCCAAAAAAGGAAGTTCAGCTTCCAACTGTTGATAACCTTGGAGGGTTTTATCGAAGATTTCTTTTTTTGTATAAGGTATCACGACCATTTGTGCCGTATCGGCCGTAATTTGAAATTGAAGCCCATTGGTTTTATCGATAAGCCTTTCAGTAAGTGTGGTCAGTTCTTCTGGAGTATGGGTTTCCTCAAGATTTAAATTTTCGGAAATGGGCTGCCGGTAATAATTAAGTCCCCAGAGCAAATTGAATGAGAAATAGGCTACGGAAAGTACTAAAAATATATTCCGAATAAATAACAAGGGGCGGGCGGCAATATACTTTCGATTGATGATAACAAAGCGTATGGCAATAAAAGCAAGTGCAAAATAGAGAAAATCACCAACTGAAAAAGGAATCCATCCGAATAAAGTTCGGAAGAACCTTGAAATGTAAGGGTAAAGTCCGTGACTATAATATTTTTCAATTATTTCCGGATAATAGCCCAGCCATTTCACAATAATAATCTGTGGGACAAGGCTTAAGGCGATACCTGTTTTTAATTTATTTTCCATCGGACCAAAATTAACCATAATAATTACTTTCCGAATTTTCATTCCGATAAAATCATCCAACTGTTAATACTGTGCCAATTATATTTTTAATAGGATGTCGCTCCCTTAAAATAGGGGGTTTTAGGGATTCAAGCCTTATCTTTACGAGCAAAAAGAAAAGAAGATGCATAACGATATACGAGAATTGGAACCCCGATCTGTTTGGAATAGCTTTGTCGAATTAAATGCTGTTCCCCGACCTTCTAAAAAAGAAGAAAGGGTAATACGGTTCATGCTTGATTTTGGGAAATCTTTGGGCCTAGAGGCCGTCAAAGATGAAGTAGGGAATGTTATTATCAGGAAACCGGCCAGTGCTGGAATGAAGGATCGCAAAATAGTGGTACTGCAATCCCATCTAGATATGGTACACCAAAAAAATGCGGGTACTAGTTTTGATTTTGAGACCGAAGGTATACAAATGAGGGTCGATGGTGATTGGGTCAAGGCCAATGGTACTACCTTGGGTGCTGATAATGGTTTGGGCGTGGCTGCCATTATGGCCTTGTTAAAGAGTTCTGATGTTTCACACCCCCCTCTGGAAGCTCTTTTTACCATTGATGAGGAAACTGGAATGACGGGGGCGATGGGCCTTAAAGGAGGTTTGTTAAAAGGGGAAATACTATTGAACCTTGATACTGAAGAAGATGATGAGGTTGATATTGGCTGTGCGGGAGGCGTCGATGTTACTGCGACCCGTTCTTATGCAGAAAAGCCCGTTCCTCGAGGTGTTCTCGCCTACGAATTAAAACTGCGTGGTCTAAAAGGCGGACATAGCGGTATTGAGATTCACAAGGGTTTGGGAAATGCCAATAAAATAATGAATCGTTTATTATATCGGAGTGCCAAGGAATATAATGTACGTATTGCCGAAATTGATGGTGGCGGGTTGCGTAATGCCATACCTAGGGAAAGTACGGTCAAAATAGTTGTAGATAAAGCGCATAAAGACGATTTCGAAAAAGATTTGGAGCAGTGGACCGAAACTATCAAAGACGAACTCAAAATAATGGAACCAGACCTGCAGTTAAGTTTTAAGACCATTACTAAGCCAAGGAAAGTGATGGGACTCGGAGCGCAAGAAAAATTGCTCAACGCCATATATGCCGCGCATAACGGTGTTTTTGGTATGAACGCTGCAATACCTGATTTGGTAGAGACCTCCAATAATGTGGCGCGGGTCATTTTAAAAGGTGGGAAAATAAGAATTGGTTGCCTAACCCGATCATCGGTAGACTCGGCAAAAGCAGATTTATCCAATGCACTAAGGGCTACTTTTGAAATGGGAGGATTTGATGTAACCTTATCAGGAGATTACCCAGGCTGGCAACCCAACCCCAATTCCCGAATTCTTGAGGTCTTAAAGAATAAATACAAAGAGCTATTTAACGAAGAGCCACAAGTAGTGGCTTGTCATGCCGGACTCGAATGTGGTATTTTGGGTCAGAATTATCCCGAGATGGATATGATCAGTTTTGGCCCAACAATCAAAGGGGCGCACTCTCCCGATGAACGGGTCAGTATCTCTTCGGTTCAGAAATTTTGGAAGTTTTTGTTGGAGGTCTTAAAGGAAACGCCGCGTGCATAGCGTCTATATATCCAATAGTTCGTTCAAGAGGGGCTTTAGTCCAACATTAGAAGGTGCCGGGGCTTTGGCGTTGACAATTTTTCCTTCCGGATCTATTAAAATAAATCGGGGTATGCCCATGATCTGATACGCTTGGACAAATTTTGATTCCCAGGCGTTTTCAGCTATTAGCTGTATACCACCAAGGGCTTTTTCAGTTACCATGTCACGCCAAGCTTGATATTGCTTTTTATTGTCGATCGAGATACTTAGAAAAGCTATGTTTTTGCCGGAATAAAGTTCTTCCATTTCTTTTAAGGCCGGTATTTCGGCGATGCACGGTGCACACCAAGTAGCCCAGACATCGATATATACATATTTCCCTTTAAAATCAGAAAGCGAGGCGGTGCCACCGGCGTGGTTCTCCAAATCTGTAAATACAGGAGAAACTTCGCCGGATGCCAACATTTTTAGTTTGTTGAACGAGGCGGTTATTTCTTTTTTATGATAGGTACTTGTTGAGATTTCCATAAAACTTTGATAATCGGCATCCATATTTTTCGAATAGGGCAATGAATATTTTACCCCATTAAACAATAAGGCATTGCGAATGTTGTCAATTGATATGTTCTTCATGGTTTCTAAAAAGGCGGTATTATAAGCTACACTGTCTTTTTTGGAAAGCTCTTCGGCTTTGTTGGCATAATACCTTCGCGCTAGGCTCCTGTATCTTTTTGAATAGTTGAAATCTTCTTCAATGTCATACGCCAAGCTATCAAGCGGGCCGGTTATTTTTTCGGATGCTTTAAAATTGGAGTTGTTCGTAAATTCAGCATGGGCACTATCTAAATAACTGCTGTAAATAATAAGGCGCTCGTAGTCGATATTTCTTGATTCTTTTTTCCTTATTTCTTCAGGAATACTGTCGGTGTTTTTCAATAGTTCTTTTAAAGCATTGCTCAATCCCTGCATTTTAGCGATAAATTCGGGCTCTTTTAAGCTATATACTTTTTCAGCATCACCACCCCAGATTTCAATAGTTTTTTTCTGCTTTACATGAAAGTATTCGTTCAGTGCCGAACCTGTTCCCCTAAATTTCAAGGTGTTCTCATAGTGCTTAGCGTCGTAGGTAAGGATGAGGTCATACCCGTTTTCAAAATAGAGGTCGATAAAATGAGTACCGTCCGATAGCACATACGGTACTTTGGGAAATAATCTCAAGGTATCTCTAAATATACCATTGTCTTCTACAGGGATTTGTTTTTTAAATTCCCCGTTAATGGCCGTCAAGCTGACTTCTTTACTGTCTAGATTTGAAATTTTCCCGGAGATTATGACATAATCTACAGGATCTTTTTTCGATTGGCAAGCCAACAGACAGTATAAGACCAAGACCGAAAGAGCTTTTTTCAAGACTGAATTTTCTATAAAAGTAGGAAATGACTGTGAATATTTAGCAGTTGTTTTTTGATAAATTCAGTAAAATTTCGTATGTTTAAGTAGCTCCCTCATCATCCTAAAATTGACAACTATGGCAATCAAAAGTTTTCAAGGCGCAAGAAGGCAATCACAGCCTACAGAAGATATCCCGCTGAAGGTCAGTGATTATATGAGTACAAAGTTGATTACCTTTCATCAGGAGCAATCTATTGAAGAGGTTATAGAGTCCCTTATAAAATATAGAATATCTGGTGGCCCGGTGGTCAATGATAAAAATGAATTGATTGGAATAATTTCAGAAGGGGATTGTATCAAACACATCAGTGAAAGCAGGTATTATAACATGCCTATGGAAAACAATACCATAGAAAAACGCATGGTAAGAAATGTTGAGACCATAGATGGTAATATGAATATATTTGATGCTGCTAATAAATTTTTAAATGAAAAGCGACGTCGTTTTCCAATCGTTCAAAATGGAAAATTGGTGGGGCAGATCTCCCAGAAAGATATTCTTAAGGCGACAGTAAAATTAAAAGGTCAGCAGTGGGGTAAATAAACGGTAATGCGGTAGCAAAAAAACCGATGGCCGAAAAACATATGTTTTTCGGCCATCGGTTTTTTTATACCTTAAATAATTAGCGTTTCAATTCAGTATTTCGGTAAGCTCTAAATCAAAGATTAAATCAGCGTTTGGCGGAATAACTCCTCTGGAGCCCTGTGGCCCGTAGCCCAAGTGTGGAGGGATGAACAAACGTATTTTATCACCAACTTTCATGGTCATCATACCCTCTTTAAAACCAGCGATCAATGAAGCATCGGGACTATAGTCCATGGGACTAGGTTCGTAGCCCATCTGTTGTTTTCTGGCTTCGTCATATTTGCCATATTTTGTAGCTACTTCTTCGTAATTGCTATCGAACAAAGATCCATCGCTCAAATATCCGGCATAATGGATACCCACTTGTTGACCAGGTTTTGGCTTAGGGCCGGTACCTTCGCTAAGTGCTAGTATTTTAAGTCCTGATGGTAACGCTTCCGCTTTTTCCTTTTGTTCCGCAAATTCATCGGCCATATCGGATTTTAGTTTTTCAATTGCAGCAATTTTTGCTTTTTCCGCCTCAAAATAATCGCTCATCACCTGAATGGCATCAAAGTTTTTGGCAGCCCTGCCATTTCGAATGATTTCAACGGTTTTCATACGTACCGTATCGATGGGTTTGTCGCCTGTAGCTGTTTCAACATTGGCAATGGAATCTACAACGTCCATTCCCTCAATGACCTCTCCAAAAACGGTATGACAACTTACTCTGGGATTTTGACAGGGCTTAAGCACACCGTTTTCATAACCGTCAAGAAAGGGGGTCGCTTTATGGGTAATAAAAAATTGGCTGCCATTGGTTTCGAAGCCCGCATTGGCCATAGACAATATTCCCTTTTTATCATGGTGCAATGAATCGGTAAGTTCGTCTTTAAATTTATACCCAGGATTGCCACTTCCCGTGCCAGTTGGGTCTCCTCCCTGAATCATAAAGTCTTTTATTACCCTATGGAAAATAACACCATCGTAGTACTTCTTGTCTTTGTATTCCTCACTAACGAAGGGGCTTTTTCCTTCTGCCAAAGAAATAAAATTTGCTACGGTGATGGGGGTTTGTTCATAGGCTAGTTTAACGATAATATCGCCTTTATTGGTATGGATACCGGCAAAGAGACCATCTCCTAAGTCGGCATGTTGAGTTTTACAACTGGCCAAAACCAAGGTTAGGATCAATAAGAGTACATTCGTTTTTTTCATGCTAATTATTTTAATTTTGAATTTGCTCGTTTGATTTTTCTATTTTCAAGAGTGAAATAGTCGCTTTAATAGGTACGCTTACCCCTATTTTATTATTGTCGCCATGATAACCATAAGCCAGGGATGAAGGAAACAAAAAAGTAGCCGTCTCATTTTCTTTCAATAGCTTAACACTATTTCTAAGTCCTTGAAATAATTCTTGCTTGTCTACTTTGTATTTGATAACCCCAATATCCTCATTGGAATACAGGGTATCGTTATCAAAAGTCACGATGTTATAGGTCAAGGTCACCAAATCATCGGGTTGTGGCGTGTAATCGTCCGACTTATTATTTTGGTCATAATAGTACCATGACCCATACGAACTGTGTTGATAAGTATGGGTTGTATCTTTTGCTATTATTTCTTGTATTGTCGCTTCTTCTTGCGCCAAAAGTTTTTTGCTCCGGTCAGTCGAGGCCTTGAAAAAACTTCCTGTTTTGACCTTTACCGGTCTACGGGGCTGTGGTCCTTCACAACTTGATAGGCCCATAATTAGACATAGTAAATAACAGCAACGCCTTAAATCCATAATCTATCCGTATAATTAGGTAATAAAGATTCAAAAAATTTGGTAGTTTCCGCTATGGAAAGATCACTTTTGCCACCTGCAGCATTGTCGTGTCCTCCTCCTTGAAAATGTTTTCGGGCAAATTCGTTTACTGAAAAATCGCCTACAGAACGGAATGAAATTTTAATTATTCCTTCTTCCTTATTTTCAATGAAGATTACCGCAAATATTATTCCGTCAAGGGTTAAACCATAATTTACAAAACCTTCGGTGTCACCCTTTTTATATTCGTAGGCATCCAATTCTTCTTGGGTAAGTGTGATATAAACGGTACGATACTTTTCTAATATCACCATATTCTTTAGTGCGCAACCTAAGAGATGTAAGCGATTTGGCGTATTGGTGTCGTAAATTTGGTGATGTATCTTTGTGTTTTCGGCACCTTTGTCGATCAGGTCGGCGATTACTCTATGGGTTCTACTCGTGGTACAGGCAAATTTAAACGACCCGGTATCGGTCATAATACCCGTATAAAGACAATTGGCAATCTCTGAAGTGATGGTTTGCACTGCGCCCAGTTTCTCGATAAATGTGTAGACCATTTCACATGTCGAGCTCATGGTCACATCGGAATAGGTGATTTTTGCATAATCGGCCGGTTCTTGATGGTGGTCTATCATTATAAATGTGGCCTTTGCGTTCTCTAATTCGGATTGCATCTGGCCTATACGGCCTAAATGGTTAAAATCGAGTGTAAAAATTAACGTTGCTTGATTAATTTTTTCTTTGGCCTCTGAATTTTTACGTTCAAAATTGATAATGTGCTCGTTTCCGGGCATCCACTTTAAAAAACGGGGGTAATCGTTTGGAACGATAACCGTAGCGTCTTGTCCATTATTTTTTAGAAAGTGCCAAAGTCCCAAGGTAGAGCCGATAGCATCGCCATCAGGGTTTTTGTGGGGTACAATTACAATTTTTTGCGGTTTGGAAAGCAGTGCTTTTACCGCGTTAATTTCCTCAAAATTCATGCGTGCAAAGATACAATAATAATAAAACTAACAGGTTGCTTTTGTCTTGATATCACTTGACTGTTTTATACGTGGTACATCCTAACAAAATCAAGGGAAGAACAGCCTTTTTGCAAAGGACTTCGGAAGTGTATGCTTGTGAGTTGTGGAATAAAACGTATTTTTGCCCAAAATTTTAAAAAATGAGTACGAACAGAACTTTTACGATGATAAAGCCCGATGCTGTTGAGAACGGCCATATTGGTGCAATACTTGAGAAAATAGCTTCAGCAGGTTTTAAAATCGTTGCTATGAAATATACCCAATTAAGTTTGAGGGATGCGCAGGAATTTTATGCGATTCATAAAGAGCGGCCTTTTTTTGGTGAATTGGTTGAATTTATGACCCGTGGCCCTATTGTGTCTGCTATTTTGGAAAAGGAAAATGCAGTTGAAGATTTTCGCGCTTTGATCGGTGCTACCAATCCTGCCGAGGCAGCGGAAGGTACCATTCGAAAACTATTTGCTAGTAATATCGCAGAGAATGCGGTACATGGTTCCGATAGTGATGAAAATGCCGCTATTGAAGGTGCTTTCCATTTTTCAGGAAGGGAAATATACTAAATGATTCAGGCCTGGCAAGTTTTTAAGATTTGCCAGGTTTTTCGATATTTACCTAAGTACCAGCTTCTTCACTACCTCTTTGCCCATTTCTTCATTGAACATTACGATAATTCTTGATTTTCCGTGGCTAAGCTCTTCGCGTAGCACGGAAGAAGAAAGTGCTACAAATAAGGTTTCGTTACGCAGTTCTACCGCGGTGGTATAATTATTGACCCCATTTCCCATAAGTCTCGCCCAAGCCTCTCGGGCATTTACCTTATCAATACCGTTTTGTAATCGGTTTTCTTTCAAAAATTCTTGTAGGGCGTCACCCAAGGGTAAATTTGTGTTCTTTCTTCTAACCATTATTTCTGTATGTTAATGGGTTCATAGCGTCTGTAGTGGTAGGTTGAATTATTTTCTCCGATAACAGCAAAATTAGTTTGTGATAATTGGGTGAGCGACTCTGACCATTCGCTCAAATTATTTTGGTAATACATGACAAAACTATCATTTTTCTTTTCTATTGTAAAGAATTCTGCGTCATTTGAAGTGTCGTATGTGCCATCGAATTTTGGTTTTACTTTTTTCCGATAGCCTTCAAAGCCATCGATTTCAATGTAATCAACGGTAGTGTTTACATTGTAGGTTTTGGTGCTCCCGTCACTAAAGGTCACATTTTCAATTTCCCAATAGCCGTTCAATTGTTTTAAATCGGCATCCGAAATTTTTTTTGAGCATCCGAATGTTACGAAAATCAATAGAATATATAAAAATCGTTGCATGTTATAATTTAAATATCTTATAAGATTGGTGTATGTTTTTAATGATATTTTCGGTGCGCTCTGCATGCGTATCGCTGATAAAGAGTTGCCCAAAATTTTCATGATCTACTAAATTAATAATATGGGAGACCCTATTTTCATCCAGTTTGTCAAAAATGTCGTCCAATAATAAAATTGGGGTGGTTTTGGCCAGTTCCTTTATAAAATGGAATTGGGCAAATTTCAAAGCTATCAAATAGGATTTTTGCTGCCCTTGGCTTCCGAATTTTTTAATAGGATGTCCGTTGATCAAAAAACTCAAGTCGTCTTTGTGTACGCCGACCCCTGTATATTGTGAGAAGCGGTCTTTTTCGATATTGTTTTTTAAAAGTGTGCGTAAACTGCTGTCTCTCAATTTACTGTCATAGGTTAAGGATACTTTTTCATTTCCGCCCGAAATAACGGCATATTGCGCTTCGAAAATGGGAATAAATGTTTCTATAAAATCTTGGCGTTTGTCGTGAATAGCCGATCCATAACTGTTTAACTGCTCGTCGTAAACAGATAGGGTGGCCTCGTCAAATGTCTGGTTGGCCGCGAAATATTTAAGAAGTGAATTGCGTTGTGCCAGGGTTTTGTTGTACTTGAGTAGGTCTTGTAGGTACTTTTTGTCTGATTGGGAGATAACGCCGTCTATAAACTTACGCCGGGTATCGCTGCCTTCTATGATAAGGTCTCTGTCAGCGGGAGAAATAATGACCAATGGCAACAATCCGATATGATCCGATAAGCGGTCATAAATTTTACCATTTCTTTTGATAATTTTTTTTACACCTTTTTTTAGGCTGCAAACTATTCTCTCTTCCCTGTCGTTTTTTTCAAATTCTCCGTCGATTACAAAAAAATCTTCGTCATGGCGAATGTTTTGGGTCGCAATGGGGTTAAAGTAGCTTTTGCCAAAAGAAAGATGGTAGATTGCATCGAGAATATTGGTCTTGCCAATGCCGTTCGGTCCCACAAAACAGTTTAGTTTGGTATCGAATTCAAAGTTTTGGGAACTGATGTTTTTATAATTGACAAGGGCTAAATTTTTTAGAAACATTTCGAAAATCGTAGGATTTTATTTTAGTGACCAAATAAGGAACATGCAAAATATCCAAAAATAACGAATAAATACCCTTTAGGATTTCAATAAAACCTTTATTTTTGCGCGATTAATAAAATTTTAGATGGCTACATACAAGAAGCGGGGTTTTAAGCCCAAAACTAAAGAAGAGGAGAACCAGTTAGATGTGCAGGATAGTACAACCGCTGAAGTTTTTACTACCCTTGATGAAAGTGCCTCGAAGACAGAGGCCTGGGTCTCTACCAATCAAAACTATATTCTAGGGCTCATTGGGGTCGTGGCAGTGGCGGTATTGGGCTATTTGGCTTATAATCAATTTGTGCAGAAGCCTAAAGAGGCCAGTGCGGCAAATGAAATGTACTACCCTCAGCAGTACTTTGATCAGGCATTGAACAGTACAACAGCTAAAGATTCTTTGTATACATTGGCATTGAACGGGGCAGAGGGTAAATACGGCTTTCTTGATATTATTGATGAATACCCGGGTACTAAAGCCGCCAACCTTTCCAACTATTCGGCAGGGATGGCTTATTTGAGCATGCAAAAATATCAAGAGGCTATCGATCATTTGGAAGATTTTAATTCAGATGACGATATTTTGGGAGCGTTAGGGAAAGGCGGTATAGGCGATGCTTTCATGCAACTGGGGCAACCCGATGATGCTTTGGGTTATTATGAAGCGGCGATTGCCCATAGCAATAATAACTACACTACACCAAGATTTTTATATAAAGCGGGTGTTACAGCTCTTGAGCTTAATGAAAATTCAAAAGCCTTGAAATTCTTTCAAAGAATACGGGACGAGTTTTCTTCTTCCGATCAGGCTAATAATATCGATACATTTATAGGGATGGCCAATAGCAACAACCAATAAATGGCTACAGCTAATAAAAATTTATCGGTCTATAATAAGGCTGAAGTGCCCGATGCGAAAGGGTTGCGTATCGGAATTGTGGTCGCAGAGTGGAATGAATCGATAACCGAGGGACTTTTTAATGGCGCTTCCGAGGCCTTGCTTGATTGTGGTGTGCAATCGGATAATATTATTCGATGGAATGTTCCCGGAAGTTTTGAGTTGACCTATGGTTGTAAGAAACTTATAACTTCAAAAAAAGTAGATGCTGTTATCGCTATCGGGAGTGTTATTCGTGGAGAAACACAACATTTTGATTTTGTTTGTAGCGCGGCTGCCCAAGGTATCAAAGATTTGAATGTTAAGTTTGATGTTCCAGTGATTTTCTGTGTATTGACCGACAATACCTTGCAGCAAGCACAAGAGCGAAGTGGTGGTAAACATGGTAATAAGGGTACCGAAGCGGCCATTGCGGCGATAAAGATGGCTAAACTGGGCTCATAGTCTTTTTAGTTTGCAACATAAAGATTGGTTTTCTTAGACAGGTCTTCTTCAATTATTCGCATAAAACTGCGAAAACTTCGAATTTTCGAGTACTGTTAACAAATTTTGACACTAGGTTAACGGCATGTTTTTTGATTTTGAGTAACTTTGAAATTCATGGGAATGTTTTCAAAATTTACAAAGTTACGAAAGAACAAGTCGTTCAATTATTCGCCCCGTTACTACGATGACAAAGGGGAGGGGAGTCCTTATAAATTAGAACATCGATTTGATAAGTTTCGTTCTACCGCACACACTACTAGAGGACTGAAAAATAAATTCAGTAATGCAATGAACGATATGAAAGTGGTAGGTGACCGTAACCTTAAAATTAGAATGCTCATAATAATCGCAGTGTTGGTATTTATTTTTCTGTACATTATCGATTTTGAGCTTTCTATATTCTTCCCGAAATAATGGCAGATATCATAAAACTCTTACCCGACCATGTTGCAAATCAGATTGCGGCAGGAGAAGTAGTACAGCGCCCGGCCTCGGTTGTGAAAGAACTCTTAGAGAATGCAATAGACGCGCAGGCTACTGAAATAAAATTAATTATTAAGGATGGTGGCAAAAGTTTGATCCAAGTGGTTGACAACGGCATTGGCATGAGTGTTACCGATGCACGATTGAGCTTTGAGCGCCATGCTACGTCGAAAATTGAAAAAGCTGAAGACCTATTCCGCTTAGATACGAAAGGTTTTCGAGGGGAGGCCTTGGCATCGATAGCGGCTATTGCCCATGTAGAGATGCTTACCAAAACTGATCATGATGAAGTCGGTACGCATTTAAAAATTGAAGGGAGTAAAATCGTTCATCAAGAAGTGGCCGTAACGCCTAAAGGAACTTCCTTAACGGTCAAGAATCTGTTTTTCAATATTCCGGCAAGAAGAAATTTCCTAAAATCACATCAAGTTGAGCTTCGACACATTACCGATGAATTTCACAGGGTCGCTTTGACGCATCCGAATATTGAATTTCATTATTATAATAACGGTAGTGAACTTTTTGGGCTGCCTAAGGCTAATCATAGACAGCGAATCGTTCATGTTTTCGGTAGTAAGACCAATCAAAAATTAGTACCGATTCATGAAGAGACCCAAGTGGTGAAAATTAGTGGTTTTATAAATAAACCACAGTTTGCCAAACGAAGTAGGGGCGAACAGTTTTTTTTCGTAAACCATCGGTTTATTAGAAGTCCTTATCTGCACCACGCCGTCGTTGCAGCGTTTGAAGGGCTGATTAAGTCAGATACGCATCCCGGGTATTTTATTTATTTGGAAGTAGACCCAGCTACGATTGATATCAATATTCACCCTACTAAAACCGAGGTAAAGTTTGACGATGAACAAACTTTGTATGCCATTTTGCGATCGTGTGTCAAACACAGTTTAGGGCAATTCAATATTGCACCAGCGCTTGATTTTGAACACGATGAGAACATGCAGACGCCCTATGCCTATAAAAACAAAACGATTGTTCAACCCAAGGTTACGGTTGACGCGGGGTTCAATCCCTTTGTAGAAACAAATCAAAAAGCCCCGGCAAATCGAACTTACGGCAAACCTAATACCCAAAGTTGGGAGAATTTATATGTTGGGTTAGAGTCAAAAATGGGTAACCAAAACCCCAATGATGTTTACTTTGAATCAGATACCATTACGGGGTCTATTTTTGAAAATCAAAAAGAAGAGATAGAATCGGTTGCTACAACTTTTCAGCTACGCCGAAAGTACATTGTGACGACCATAAAATCGGGTATGGTTGTTATTGATCAAAGTCGGGCACACCAACGGGTGCTTTACGAAAAATTTTTGAGGAATAGTACTATAAAAGAAGCGGTAAGCCAGCAATTATTATTTCCTTTGTCCCTTTCTTTTTCGAAAGCGGATATGGCAATTTTAAAAGATATACAAAATAACCTGACCGCTATCGGTTTTGCATTTGAGGAAATTCAAGGGGAATCGTTTCAAATTACGGGCGTACCCTTAATGGTAGCAGAAAGTGAAGCGGGTATGGTGTTAGATCAGCTTATTTCAGATTATCAGCTCGAGGTTGACGAAAATAGTTTTTCCCAGGCAGATATACTTTCGAAAACTCTTGCAAAAACGCTGTCTGTTAAAACCGGTGAAGTTTTAGATAATGAATCGCAGCTAGCACTGGTCAATGATTTATTTGCTTGTAAAGAGTCTAGGGTAAGCCCATTTAACAAGCCCATATTTGTGACCATAACGGAAGATGAAATTGACAAAAAATTTATGTAAATGGGAAATATGACCGATGCGGTAAAGCATCTTCTGATAATAAATATTATATTTTTTATCGCTACGCAGATTTATGGAGATCAGATGTACCTTTGGTTGGCGCTATGGTTTCCTGAAAATGGCAATTTTCAATTCTGGCAGGTAGCAACCCATATGTTTATGCATGGTGGTTTTATGCATATTGTATTTAATATGTATGCCCTATGGGCTTTCGGTACGCCGTTGGAACGTATGTGGGGGCGTAACAAGTTTCTTTTCTTTTATTTTTCGGCAGGTCTTGGTGCGGCATTACTTCATACGGCTATGAACTACTATAGCTTTAATAGCGGCTTGGATGCATTGGTCGCGAATGGCATACCTAAAAGTCAAATTATTGACATAATAGCGAGCGGAAAATATAGCCCAGGATGGAATGATGTCATCGGACAGGCTAAAGTCGATAGTTTTTTAAGTGCCTATAATACGCCTGCAGTAGGCGCTTCAGGGGCGATTTATGGTATTCTTGTCGCCTTTGCTTTTATGTATTCGGAAGCAGAATTAATGTTGATTTTTTTACCCATTCCCATAAAAGCAAAGTATTTCGTTCCTTTGATGATTGCTGGAGACCTCTTTTTTGGTTTTAGTAGCTATTCAACGGGGATTGCCCATTTTGCACATATTGGTGGCGCCATTGCCGGTTTTATTATGATGTGGTATTGGAAAAAGAATCAGTTCAATAATAAGCGTTGGGACTAACTATGAATTCAGGTAACCTAAGATATCAAATTGCCAGGCTGAACGTAGCTGAAAAGCTTATTGCCATCAATGTTCTTGTTTTTATCTTGAACGGTTTGATTCCCTTTTTAATGGGAATGAATAAAAATAGCATCGTTCAATGGTTTCAACTTCCCAACGATTTTTTTGATTTTCTTGTACAACCGTGGTCGTTGGTCACCTATTCTTTTTTTCATGGTGGGTTGAGCCATATTTTCTGGAATATGCTGGTGCTTTATTTTGTGGGGCGAATTTTTCTCAACCTATTCGACGGCAAACGATTTTTAAACGTCTATTTATTGGGCGTTATTTTGGGAGGTCTCTTTTTTATGTTGGGTTACAATATATTCCCTGCCTTTTTTGAAGTCAATGCTGTTTTAGTAGGCGCATCGGCGGGAGTAAGGGCTGTTTTGATATTTATCTGTGCCTATATTCCCAATCAAGAAGTAAGGGTAATTTTTTTCAACGTAAAACTATGGTACATTGGCGCATTTGTGGTCTTGTTAGATTTTATACAAATGCCGTATGGCGGAAATGCAGGAGGGAACCTTGCCCATTTGGGCGGTGCGCTTTTGGGGTATATGTACGCTCGTCAATTGGCTAAGGGGCATGATATTGGAGGTGGTTTCGCCAAGGTATTGGATGCGGTTGCCAATCTTTTTAAAAAACGGGAGAAAAAGGCTCCCCTTAAAACGGTATATCGAAAACAAAAAACCACGACTCGAGCCAAAGGAAACTCCGATAAAGAAAACCATCAGCGGAAGATAGATGCCATTCTTGATAAAATAAGTAAGTCAGGATACGAGAGCCTTTCTAAGGCCGAAAAAGATTTTTTGTTCAAAGCAGGTAAAGAAGACTGAATAGGTGAAAGGATTGTCATTTTTAAATAAAATCGTTTTCTTTTTTAATTTCATTGCTGCATTCCTACTACTATTGGCCTGTTTGGTTCCGCATATATCTACAGAACATTTTGCTTTTTTGTCAATATTGAGTTTGACGGTACCTGTTCTTGTGGGAGTCAATTTTCTATTTCTGTTTTTCTGGATTTTAAAAAGAAAGCGGCAGATGCTATTGTCATTATCGGTACTCGTATTGGGGTATGTGACGATGGGGGCCTTTGTTAAATTTGACTTCTCGGCCGATTCCGAGGTGCAAGACCCTGATTTGCGGGTATTGAGTTATAATGTGCGAACTTTTAATAATGATGGTCATATTGATAGTCCAAGAATTTTTGAAGATATTAAGGCCTTGGTAGATCGTGAAGATCCCGACATCGTTTGCTTTCAGGAGGTGGGGTATTCAAGAAGAAAAGAATACGTAAACTACCCTTATCAATATCTAGAATATGTGCATAACGAAGGTCATTTGCTTCTGGGCATTTTTTCAAAATATCCCATTATCGATGCACAACTATTAAATTTTCCGAAAAGCTATAACAATGGCGCCTATGCCGATATTCTTTTTAAAAATGATACCATACGAGTTTATGACCTTCATTTAGAGTCGTTGGGAATAACACCCGGTACCGGGGTGCTTAGGTCTGAGGCTTCCGATAAGTTATATCGAAGGGTTACCAGTAGATTTAAAAAACAGGAGGAACAGGCTAAGCTGGTACGGGAGCATATGCAAAAGGTAACACACAAAACAATAATCTGTGGCGATTTTAACAATACCCAATTTTCTAATGTATACCATATAATCAAAGGAGATCGGCAAGATACTTTTATAGCGGAAGGAAGTGGTCTAGGGCGAACCTATGACTTTCTGGGCATTCCGTTGCGAATCGATTTTATTTTTGCTGATAGCTCATTTGAAGTTCTTGAGCATAAAAACTTCAATGTGAAATATTCAGATCATTTTCCGGTAATGGCGTCATTTCGGCTGAAAAGTGATTAGCCAGCAATCGGCCCAATCGGCGAGTATGTGAATCAACAGTGCTAGTCCGATTATTCGCGTCTTTTTTACTACGAAGAGTCCGAAATAAAGGACGATGGCCCCATAAGAATGCAAGGGATGAAAATTAATGCTACAACGTTCCGAATCAAAAATCGGATTGGCAAAAAGATGATCTACATCGATTAGAATTCCCGCTAATAGAATAAGCGTAACTCGAATCCGATGTTCTTTAAAAAAAAAGAACCCTATGGCTATCGGCACCAGAAAATGTATGCCGTAATGAATAAAGAGCCTAAGCATTTAGAAAGGATAAATGCAAGTTTTGAAGATACCCAAGGGCATTTGTTCCTTCATTAAAAAGCAAATCTAAAATACTACAGTTTTTTATGAACCCGTGGCGGTCACCAAAAACCTGAACATATGATGCTTGTTCCAGAAGCGGATTCTTCTTGGCGTTGACCAAGAATCGGGCATCTATCAAGGCTTGAGGGGTACGTTCGAAATTTTGAGATTTTTCCAAAGGCATTGCAATCTGAAGACAATCGGCGATGGTTGCAATAGTTTTTAGGTTATAGTCAAGTAATAGATCGAACTTTTTTTCGAACAAGGGTGCAATATCATCTTCATAGAATTCAAAAAAGGGAGAAGTTCTATAGGCAGTTTGCAATGTGCGCCAATGTTGGCGTTGCCATTGGTAGGAGTTGTCAAGTAGCACATCGTTATATTTTTGCCGCCCCTCTTTTCCTCCTACATGGCGGATCGGAATACTGAGCATATGCCTGCCGAAATCAGTAGCGATATAGCATCGGTTACGGTAGGTCTGCTTTTGGTAATTGTCTTTGACTTCCCATTTTACGTCATTTTGTACTATCGTAGCAAACGTTGCGATATCAGGAAAATATGTAGGATGAAGCAGGGTTTTCACTATTAGAAAAGAATTATAGTTGTATGGTAAAATATATTCAAGACGAAAAACTCATTTGAACCGATTAATTTGTTGCCCACATTTCCCTTGCTTTCTGAAAGGGATTTTGACAACTTTCTAAATTTCGTCTTTTTTGTGTTTTTCAGGTGCGTAATTGATTTTTTAAGCCATAAAAAACGCCACGAATTACAAAATCACCCTTTTTCTTTGAGTCGTTTTTTTCTGAAATAATCGAATACGAACCAGGCGGCCAATGCAATCAAAAAGTATTTAAAGTACGATACGGGTTCGCCTTCTCCATTAACGGTAGTAAATACCCTGTCCCAACGAACTTCCCAATTGGCAAGCCCATCATTGAAATTTTCAATGCTCATCCAAATAAAAATTGGGGTACCTACAATATGATTTTCAGGAACATACCCCCAAGCACGACTGTCTTCAGAGTGGGCCCTGTTATCACCCATCATCCAGTAGTAATCTTGTTTAAAGGTGTAGGTGTCCGCTGGTTCGCCATTAATACTGATTTGATTTCCTGAAACGCTAATGGTGTTGCCTTCGTAGTCACGAATGATTTTCTTGTACAATGGGAGTACTTTAAGGTTCAAATCCACCGTTTTTCCTTTTTCAGGAATATAAATGGCTCCCATATTATCATAGTTCCAGTCGTAATCGGGATTTTGGGGAAACAAACCAATTCCTCTTTGACCTTTGGGCGTTACGATACGCACTACAGAATCAATAGCGCTGTTGCTTTTAAGTTTGTTTACCATTTCATCGGTAGCCGTAATAATACGGGTTCTATCGGCTATCTCTTGTAAAGCCAAACGATTCTGTCGAATAAGTTCAGGGGAGATGCCTTTATGGTCCGTTAAAATAACAACACCCGACTGACCTTGATCATATACACCATATCCATTTCTTTGCAGGACTATTCGCTGGGGCTGGCTCAAAGATTGGGCAACATACTGTCTATTAAAATCGGAAAGTCCCACTTCTGAAAGTATCCGGGAGGAAACCCCATTTTGTGCATATACCCTATAATCGTACTGGGGTCGTGCCCTATCGGAAAGTTTTAATTGTTCACCATTGATGAAGACATAACCATCGATTACGGCTAGGGAATCTCCAGGGATACCCACACATCGTTTGACATAGTTCGATTTTTTATCGATAGGTTTTTTTACACCAGCCTCCTTTTTGAAAAACACACGCACGGTGTCTGCCGGCCAACTGAATACCACAATATCGTTACGATCTACTTTCGTAAAACCAGGCAATCTAAAATAAGGTAGTTGCGGTTTGTTCAGGTATGAGCGAATACCCAATTTCGGAATTGTATCATGAACCATAGGAGCGGCAATAGTGGTCATTGGTGCTCTGGCTCCATAGTGAAACTTGCTTACAAAAAGAAAATCGCCAACACGCAGGGTTCGCTCTAATGAAGGGGTTGGTATTACATAGGGCTGAATAAAATAGGTGTGTACCAATGTGGCTGCCACAATGGCAAAGACAATAGAGCTGACCCATTCGCCTAAACCGGTCTTCGGATGTAGGTCTCGGTCTGCTATATACTTAGTGTCAAGAACATAATTGACATAGTAGATATAGAAGCCTAATGTTAAAATGACTAGCCAAGTTTCAAGAAGGCTATTTTTTCCAAAACTTCTAATGGTCTCTACCCAAAGAACAGGGAACATCAATAAATTAATGATGGGGATAAAAAGGAGGATTACCCACCACTTCGGGCGGTTGATGATTTGCATGAGCACCACTGCGTTGTAGATCGGTACTGCAGCTTCCCAAGCCTTTCTACCTGCTTTGACATACAACTTCCAGGTGCCTAAAAAATGGATGACCTGTATTATGAGTATAAATATGATCCACTGTGTCGTATCCATGTTTGTTCTTTAGATTTGGTATTATGAAGTTTGGTTACTATTTGTTACTTTTTTGACCAAAGGTCTTGTTTTTGGTTACATCCAACGTCTTTGCAAAGTTGTTTGAGGCTAAGGGAAATCATATTTGATATTCCGATTTATCTTAAATCCCGAAGAATTCTTTGCAAATAAGTACATTTATGCCATAAATGGGCGATTTGTTAACCAAGGTTTAACACATCTTTCATTGTAAAAACACCTTTTTTTCCAACAATCCACTCGGCTGCAATGACCGCACCTAGGGCAAAACCCTGACGGTTATGGGCCGTATGGACTATAGTTATAGTATCGACCTCACTTTCATAGTCTACAGTATGGGTCCCTGGGGTGTCGGCAATACGCTTTGAGGTAATGGGTATTTCGCCTGTGGGCGCTTTATCAAGTTTCCAACCTGTATAATCGGTATTGGATATAATGCCTTCTGCCAAGGTTATGGCAGTTCCGCTGGGGGCATCTAGTTTTTGGGTGTGGTGAACTTCTTCAAGAGCAACATTATATTGCTTCAAGTGTCGCATCATTTTGGCCAAATACTCGTTTAGTTCAAAAAATACGTTCACGCCAAGACTAAAGTTCGAAGCGTAAATGAAAGCACTTCCTGTTTCTTCACAACGTGCAAGTGCCTTGTCAAAATCTTGTAACCAGCCGGTGGTGCCGGATATAACGGGAATACCGTGTTCAAAACATTGGGTTATGTTTCCGTAAGCGGCACTTGGCATGCTAAAGTCAATGGCCACATCCATATTTGAAAAATCTACTTCTACGGTATCTACATCAATTTTTGCCACAATTTCATGGCCTCTGTTTTTGGCGATCTGCTCGATCATCTTGCCCATTTTTCCGTATCCGAATAATGCGATTCTCATGTTTAAAATTTTATAATAAAAGCCATCCCGTAATGCGGATTGCTGGTTATCGGATTCAACTCTAAGTATGGCCTCATATCTAGACTAAGGTCTTCATCAATATTAAATTGTTTGAGATGTGCATCGACGTTGGCGTCCACAATGTTCAAAACATACATGGCGACGGTAATCAGCAACGCCAAATCACGATCTCGCTGAAAGCGCTCTTGCTGACTTTCTAGGTCGTCTACATCTAAGTCGGGTTCCGCAGGAACTATTCCATCATCTGGTGTTCTAAGATCCCAGAATTCATCATCGCTAAAACCCGCTTGTCTTCTTTTAAAGGCCGCCCGAAAACGGTCGTAATAGTCGTCATTGTAAAGGTAGGTGTAAACACCGGTTCCAATAACACCATAGACCAAAGGCACTTTCCAATAGCGTTTGTTGTATACTTGTCCCAATCCGGGCAATAAGGCAGAGTAAAACGCCGCCTTGCTCGGAGCCAGGGGGTTTATCGTTTTTCTTTTTTTGACTTTTCCCTCTTTTACGACAATACCCTCTTTTTTTAGATTCTTTTGAATAGAATCTGTTTCGCTGTTTTTACCACTGGCATTAGGCTCTTGCTCTTGTGCGTAGCAGAGTATTGCGAAAAAGCAACAAAAGAGGTTTGTAATTAGGTTTTTATTCACCTACGATCAATTTTTTTATTCGAAGGAATTCCTCTTGGGAATTAAATGGGATGGTCACTTTGCCCTTGCCCTTTTCAGAGCTTTTGATATCGACTTTGGTCGAAAGGTAATCGGTGAGTTTTTTAATTTCTTCTTTTGCAAAGCTCGGTACGGCAGAAGATTTTGGGGTGCTTTTTGATGCCCCCGTAGCTTTGCCCTGGTACTCTTTTACGGCGCGTTCGGTATCTCGAACGGAAAGGTTTTGGCCGACTATTTTTTCGTAGAGGGCGAGTTGTTCCTCTTTTTTGTCGATATTGACCAAAGCCCTGCCATGGCCCATGCTTACGAAACCATCGCGCATTCCTGTTTGAATTATCGGGTCTAGTTTTAATAACCGCAGATAATTGGCAATGGTCGAACGCTTTTTGCCTACGCGGTCACTCAAGCGCTCTTGGGTCAATTGAATCTCATCGATCAACCGCTGATACGATAGTGCAATTTCAATAGGGTCTAAATCTTGGCGTTGAATGTTCTCTACCAAAGCCATTTCCAACGATTCTTGGTCATTGGCTATGCGAATATACGCCGGTATGGTTTCTAGGCCGACCAATTTTGAGGCCCTGAACCTTCTTTCCCCCGAAACCAATTGATAGGAATCAAAGCCTAGTTTTCGAACGGTAATAGGCTGAATAACACCTAATTCTTTGATCGAGGTAGCCAACTCGCGTAAAGCCTCGTCATTAAAATTAGAACGTGGTTGAAATGGATTAACTTCAATTGCGCCGACTTCCAACTCGACAATATTGCCAACAACCTTGTCCGCATTTTTGTCGGATGCAGATTTAATATCATTTTCAGGGTCTTTTAAGAGTGCCGACAGGCCTCTTCCCAAAGCTTGTTTTTTTGTTGCTTTCGCCATTGTATTGTTTTACACCGTCTCCTTATTCTTCTTTACCATTTCATCGGCCAAGTTCAGGTAGTTGGCCGCCCCTTTACTGCTGGCATCATATTTAATAATACTTTCGCCATAGCTGGGTGCCTCGCTCAATCGTACATTGCGTTGAATAATAGTGTCAAAAACCATATCTGCAAAATGCTTTCTTACCTCTTCTACCACTTGATTGGATAAGCGTAAGCGCGAATCGTACATGGTGAGTAGCATACCTTCGATATCAAGATCGGGGTTATGTATCTTCTGAACACTTTTTATGGTATTCAGTAATTTACCCAAACCTTCCAAAGCAAAATATTCACATTGTATGGGTATGATTACTGAGTCCGAGGCCGTTAAAGCATTTAATGTCAGTAGGCCCAAGGAAGGGGCACAGTCGATAAGTATGTAGTCGTAGGTGTCCCTGAGGTGGGAGATGGCCTTCTTCATCATATATTCCCGCTCGTCTTTATCTACCAATTCAATTTCTATGGCGACTAAGTCGATATGGGAAGGAATGAGGTCTACATTCGGTGATGAAGTCTGCATAATAGCTTCCTCGGCACTCCGGGTATGTTCCAATAGCTGATAGGTACCTAACTCAATACCTTCAACGTCGATTCCCAACCC
Source organism: uncultured Kriegella sp. (assembly GCF_963975415.1). NCBI lineage: Bacteria > Pseudomonadati > Bacteroidota > Flavobacteriia > Flavobacteriales > Flavobacteriaceae > Kriegella > uncultured Kriegella sp. Next base: position 250,213 of record NZ_CAXBGN010000004.1, on the reverse strand, counting down.
AGATGTGGCATTGGCTTGGGGGTCGGCATCGATCAACAATACCTTTTTTTCCAACACACCCAATGAGGCAGCCAGATTAACGGTCGTAGTTGTTTTTCCTACCCCGCCTTTTTGATTCGCAATCGCAATGATCTTGCCCATTATTCCACTTGATTAAGGGGTAAAAATACGATTATTTACGGTGCGATAAAATGTATTTTGTTAACAGCAGGTGAATAACTTGGGTCGCTAACGTTAAAGTTTATTAAAGTTGGAATGCCTAGACGGTTTTTGACCACAATTTTTGTGGGGTTTTTAAACTATTGGTTTTGGCTTGGAAAGCATGTCCTTTAACCGACGATCGATAAACGAATTACTGGTCTAGGCTGTCTTCATATTCGATAAGATAGATTTCTTCGTTTTTCTTTTTCAGGTAGTATTGTTCCCTAGCGAATTTTTCCAATTCTTCGGGATCAGACAGTTTTTCAATTATTTTTTTGTCCTTTGCGATCTCATCATGCAAGAATTCTTGCTGTTTTTCGAGTTTTTCGATTTCCTTTTGCAACTCTAAATGAATAAGAAACGAGTTGGTATCAAAAAAAACCATCCAGACAAAAAATACCGTCAACACCAGAATATAGGCGTTAGTGGCTATTTTGAACCATTTTTTTTTCTTGATATCGGTAAAGGCCATGAAGCGCTAGGTTAATTTTTCGTTGATTATGCCACGTACAATATCAACTGCAACTGTATTGTATTTATTGTTGGGGATAATAATATCGGCATATTCTTTTGAAGGCTCGATAAATTGATCATGCATCGGTTTAAGCGTATTTTGGTAACAGTCTAAGGTGTCGTTCAAGTTCCACCCGCGCTCGTTGATGTCTCTTTTCAGCCTTCTGATCAAACGCTCGTCGGAGTCTGCATGCACAAATATTTTGATGTCGAACATGGCGCGGATTTGCGGATTGGTCATGATTAGTATACCTTCTACCAGCAATACTTTTCTAGGGTGTATGACGACCATTTCGTCGGTACGGTTACATTCTAAAAATGAATACACGGGCTGATGTATCGACTTTCCTTCTTTAAGCAGGGTCAAGTGTTCTTCCAGAAGAGGAAAATCAATGGCTTTCGGATGGTCGAAATTCACTTTTTTGCGCTCGGTAAGCGTCAAGTGTGAAAGATCGTTGTAATAAGAATCTTGTGAAATGACACCGACTTCTTCATTGGGTAACTCGTTGATAATCTGATTGACCACCGTTGTTTTTCCACTACCAGTACCTCCGGCAATTCCTATAATCAACATATTCGCTTATTTAGATCAAAAATACATATTCTACGTCTTTCTAACGAAATTTTATCTAACCCCACGGTCTGTAAACAGGCTGGTTATTTTCGTTTATAAAGCCTTTTTTGTTAAAATTTTAAACGATACGGCGATTAGTACACCGTAATTTTATCGTTCTGTATTGAAAAGGCGGGCTAAACTTACAATGCCGAAAATCGGATTGCCCCAATTTTAAAATTGAAGTTTTGTTAACAGCTTTTCAGGGCCATATCCGTATTTTTGCAGGATGCAAACTGAACAGCCGAAACCGAACTTCGAATTTGTAGCTTTAATGGCTTCGTTGATGTCAATTGCTGCCTTGTCTATAGATGCCTTGTTACCTGCACTATCGAATATCGGAATTGCTATTAACAGTTTTGATTCGACTGAACATCAGCTGTTGATCACCATGATTTTTTTGGGCTTGGGCGTCGGACAATTGTTCTTCGGGCCGCTGTCGGATAGCTTTGGTAGAAAACCGATTGTGTATATGGGTTTTACCGTATTCGGTATCGCCAGTATTATGTGTGTTTTCGCCCCGTCTCTCGAGTGGATGATCGCTGGGCGTATTCTTCAAGGAATTGGCCTATCGGCACCTAGAACCATTACCGTTTCTATTATTCGAGATTTGTATAAAGGAGATTATATGGCACGGATCATGTCGTTTGTTACGGCCTTCTTTATTTTAGTACCTGTAGTTGCCCCTGCCTTTGGGAAATTGATTATGGATAGTATGGGGTGGGAAGCCATTTTCTACATGCAACTCTTTTTCGGGCTATTGATTGCACTTTGGTTTTGGAAACGACAGCCGGAGACCCTTAAACCAGAACATAAGATTCCATTTTCGGGAAATATCTTTTTAGACGGATTAAAAGAGGTGGTCAAGCATCGGGAAACAATGGCTTTCACCATGATATCCGGGTTGATTACCGGGGCTTTTTTGGTGTATTTGAGTGCCTCGCAACATGTTTTTGAAGATCAGTACCATTTGGCCGATGAGTTTCCGTTTATTTTTGCGGGCTTATCGATTTCCATTGGGTTGTCTACTTTTTTAAACGGAACACTCGTACTCAAATTCGGCATGCGTAGACTCGCTTTTATGGCCTTGGGCGGTTTTTTTAGTATCGCTGCAATCTATGTGTTGATGTTTTGGAACACCCCGGGCAACCCCGATCTATGGGTGTTGATTATTTTCTTATCCACGCAATTCTTTAGTCTGGGCTTTATTTGGGGTAACCTAAGATCGATAGCCATGGAACCTATTGGTCATATTGCCGGTATCGGCGCGGCCATCACCGGGTTTATTTCGACCCTTTTATCGATACCCATTGCCACCTATATCGGTAGTTTTGTCGATACTACGGTGCTGCCGCTTTTTCTCGGCTTGGCCATTTGCGGACTCGTTTCACTTATTATTTTTGCTGTATTTCGGCAACGTTCCGCATTTTTGCAACGGGCGGTTCGGTAGTTTATGGCTTTGGTTTTTAGGGAGTTTGGTATTTAGTTTCCACGCTTCTAAAAAAATCTTGCGCGTTTGTAATTACTTGTCGTTCGATTTGTCAACTATTTTTATTCGTAGGGTAACTTTTATAAGTATATTTAGGGGTGGCGTAATCGGTTCCCGTATGCACCATTAATTCTTCCCCCGCCAAGAACCTTTAAAACCAACTAAAACAATGAGCAAAGCCTATATTTTTACTTCGTATGCCCATGAAGACGAAGCCCTAAAAACAGAAATGGACAAATACCTAAAAGTCTTAAAGCGTTCGGGTAAAATAGATACGTGGAACGACAGGGTGCTTATGGCCGGGGAAGAATGGGATAAAACTATTATGGACGAACTGAACAAGGCCAATATCATTTTATTGTTGGTCAGTGTCGACTTTAATGCCTCCGATTTTATTTGGGAGAAAGAACTGACAGAGGCCATGCGACGCCATGAAGAAGGCTCTGCATACGTCGTGCCTATCATTTTGCGAAAATGCCAGTGGACCAGCTTGCCTTATGCCAAACTCCAGGCACTGCCCCGCAATGCCCAGCCCATTACCGAATTTGCAAATCGAGATGCCGCGTTTACCGAAGTGGCCAATGGTATTGAAAGGTTGGTAGACCACATACTTGCAAAATAAAAATGGTTACAAGGAAATGGTCGACCCTTGTGCGACAGCCTTAACTAATAGTTGATTTTTACCCAAACACCGGGTTTTATATCAGTAATCACGGCAATTTTGTTTTTCTGTAACGATTCGATAGGGTCTTTCTCTGCATTGGGTACGTTCCTTATATTGATTCCTTTCTGAACCTGTATAAGGTCTCCAATTTTCGGGTTTCCATCTTTTTCACCTTCGAATAAATCAAAATAACGACTGTTGTTCATTCTTTTATCGGCATTTAATTTGCCATAATATGCCCAACCTTGCTTTTTTAAAAGAGGCTTGATTGCTGCTATGGCCTCATCTCGATGAAGTCCGGGACTGTATTCTTTGATATATCGAAGATAGTCAGGTACGGTGTTGGTGGTCACTGCCTTCTTCCAAGTTTCGTTATCCCTTTCAGCGACCTTAAGTTCCGCTATTTTTTCGTTCGCCTCGGCCACATAGTCTCCTTCAGGGTACTTATGTACATACTTTTGAAAACTAAATACATTATTGTTTTTTAGCGCGTTATCCCATTCCGTATCATGCTCTTTCGCAAGGTTGGCGGTTGCGATGGCGGTACTGTCATTTTTTAATTTTTTGATAAAACTGTTGGCCTCGGTCATATATTTACCTGCTGGAAATTTCCGTAGATACTCGGAAAATGCATTGATTGTATTTTGGGCCTTTGCCCTGTCGTAGGCTTCGGCGTCAGTAGCATTTTTATCATTTTCGGTTGAGCTTGTCGAGGTTTCTGAATTCGTGACTTCAGGTTCTTTGTCGCCAATCGTAGTCGCGTCATCAGTTGTTTGACCCGAATTTGTTTCTGTGGTATCTACTTTTTCATCGTTTAGCCGATCACTGTTCATAAGTATGAACCCTGTCAGCCCGATCAAAAGAACGGCAAGCACGCCAATACTGACCATCAAAGTTTTTTTATTGGATGAGGGTTTAGCCGAATCACTCGAACTTGATACCGGTCGGGGTGGGACAGTAGCCATGGGCTGCACGGTTTTTTTTAATTCTTCCCTAGCCTCTCGGGCATCTTCATCACGTATGGAAAGTGCCAATTTCTTAAGTCCTTCGGCGATATTCATATACGCATTATCACGACTGCCCCAGGCCGGGTCGTCAACCGGTTTAGATTGGTCAGGAAGCATACTGAATTGGGCATAGGCGTCACTTAACATACAGGCCCTAATCTTTATCGGTACCAGTCGGGTTCCCTTTTTTGCCTTTAAGGCAAAAGCCATTTCCTCCAATTCAATGCCGTCATCAGAACCTACAAAATCGGCGCTTAACAAAAGTGCGATGATATCACATCGGCTCATTCTTTTTCTTAGATCGCTCATTAGATTGGCGCCGGGAAGTATTTCTCCCGCAGTCCACTCGCTTATATAACCTTCTTCTTTAAGTGCCGATAGGTGTTTGCTAAGCTGTACCTTGTACTCTTCGTCTTCAGAGGCATAGGCCATAAACATTTTAATTTCCTTCATCAAACTAGATTTAGTTTTGGTTGGTTGGCGGAATACCGCTATTTAATTTGTACTATGTATGTTAGACAAATGAAAGCACATTAGAATGCCTATCCAATAGGTCTAAAGGCCATATCTGTTAATTGCCAAAGGCAATGACCTTGGCCGACGTTATATAGTATTCAATGTTTTCCCTCTATGAAGAAGGTGACTTTTTTGTCCAACGGACTTTAAAGACTTGTTGAGGGAACTGGTTTAAAACAATGGTACTAATATAGGTATTTTTAGTACATTTTTCAGGTGAAAAAAAAACAAAAACCTCTAGCCCGACTCAGGTGGACTAGAGGTTTATAATGAACTAATGGGCAACACGTGCAGATTGCTTCGCACACGTGAAGTCACTTTTGACTTTGTTCGGCTAAAGGGCGTTGTTCATGATCTCTTTAACAACTTCAGGATTTAACAGCGTACTGGTGTCTCCCAAGTTCGAAGTGTCTTTACTGGCAATTTTACGAAGAATACGTCGCATAATTTTACCACTTCGTGTTTTGGGGAGCCCGGAGACAAACTGAATTTTATCTAGTTTGGCGATGGGCCCAATATGTTCGGTAATCTGTTGGTTGATTTCCTTACGCAGGTTATCACGGTCACGGGTCTCACCGAATTCCTTTAAAATCACATATCCGTAAAGTGCATTGCCCTTTACATCGTGTGGGAAGCCTACAATAGCCGATTCGGCTACTGCCGGATGCTCGTTGATCGAATCTTCGATTGGTGCCGTACCCAAATTATGCCCTGAAACAATAATGACATCATCGACGCGGCCAGTAATACGATAATAACCAACACCATCGCGTAATGCGCCGTCTCCTGTAAAATACTTGTCTTTATAGGCGGTAAAATAAGTGTCACGGTAGCGTTCGTGATTGCCCCATATGGTTCTTGCTATGGATGGCCATGGGAATTTAATACATAAACGGCCATCGACCTGATTGCCTTTGATTTCCGCACCGTTTTCGTCCATTAAGGCGGGTTGAATGCCGATAAAAGGTAAAGTCGCATAGGTGGGCGAGGTAGGGGTCACATACGGGATGGGCGAAATCATAATACCTCCGGTTTCGGTCTGCCACCACGTATCAACAATGGGGCTATGTTTTTTGCCGACATTGTTATTATACCAGTGCCATGCTTCCTCATTAATGGGTTCGCCTACCGATCCCAATACTTTTAAAGAAGATAAATCGTGTTTTTCCACGAAATCAAGATTTTCCTTTGCCAGAGCTCTAATGGCCGTTGGAGCGGTATAAAACTGGTTTACCTTATGTTTTTCTACAACTTCCCAAAAACGGCCGTAATTAGGGTACGAGGGCACGCCTTCGAACATCACGGTAGTAGCCCCGTTTGCCAGTGGCCCGTAGACAATGTACGAATGTCCGGTAATCCACCCGATATCCGCAGTACACCAATACACATCGTCTTCCCGGTATTGGAATATATTTTTAAAGGTATAGGCGGTGTAGACCATATACCCGCCAGTCGTATGCACCATACCTTTTGGTTTTCCGGTAGATCCCGATGTATACAGAATAAATAAGGGGTCTTCCGCATCCATAATTTCGGCTACACAATCGGCATAGGCTTCATCAAGTAGAGGTTGTAGCCATTTGTCACGACCTTCCTTCATTTCAATTTCCGTATCGATACGCTTGGCAACAAGCACGGTATGAACACCTGGACAGTCATCCAGCGCTTTATCTACAATGCCTTTTAGGTCAATGGTCTTATTGCCTCGAAATGAACCATCAGAAGTCAAGACCACTTTACAGTCACTATCATTGATACGGGTCGAGAGCGCATTGGCCGAGAAACCGGCGAACACTACGGAATGAATGGCGCCGATACGTGCACAGGCCAATAACGAAATGGCCAATTCAGGAATCATAGGAAGGTAGATACACACACGATCTCCTTTTTTAACCCCATTATCCTTGAGAACGTTTGCCATACGGCATACACGCTCATGGAGTTGTCGGTAAGTAATATGTTCAGCTTCTTCGTTAGGGTCGTTCGGTTCAAAAAGAATAGCCGTTTTTTCGCCACGGGTAGGTAAATGCCTGTCGATGCAGTTTTCGGTAATATTGAGCTTAGCTCCCTCGAACCATTTTATTTCGGGTTTTGAAAAATCCCAGCTTAAGACATTGTTCCATTTCTTGCGCCATACAAAATGCTCTTCGGCGATTTCCTCCCAAAATCCTTCAGGGTTGCGAACGGACTTTCGGTATACCTGAAAGTATTCTTCTAAATGTTTGATGTGATAATTACTCATACTAATATGCTTATATATACTAAAAAATAGATAAATAGTTAATGACCAGTGGCTTCGCCGGCGCCGCTGGGAATGCGAATATCTTCGACGATTTCTTGAACGTCTTCTGGCGGTTCTGGCGTAAATTTCATGACGATTACGGCAACAATAAAGTTAAGCAACATAGCGACGGTTCCAAAGCCTTCGGGTGAAATTCCGAACCACCAATCATCGGCGGTACCTCCTCCGAACATATCGAACTTAAATTTCAACATATACAGAAGCATCGATACAATACCGACGACCATACCGGCAATGGCTCCTTCCTTATTCATTTTTTTATAGAAAATTCCCAACACAATGGCAGGAAAAAACGATGCTGCCGCAAGACCAAAGGCCAAGGCGACAACTGCGGCTACGAAGCCGGGTGGATTGATACCGAAATAACCGGCAATCACAACGGCAACCGTAGCGGAAAGACGTGCGGCCCACAATTCACCTTTATCCGAAATATTAGGTTTGAATACTTTTTTGATCAAATCATGGGAAATCGAAGAGGAAATCACCAATAAAAGTCCTGCGGCAGTAGATAAAGCCGCTGCAAGCCCACCGGCGGCAACCAACGCAATTACCCAAGCAGGAAGATCCGCGATCTCAGGATTTGCCAATACCATGATATCATTATCAATGGTGAGTTCATTGGCCTGTTCGTCGGCGACATATTGAATTTTGCCATCATTATTCTTGTCATCGAAAGTGAGAAGGCCTGTGGTTTCCCAGTTTTTAAACCAAATTGGCATTGAATCATAAGCTTTGTCGCTTACGGTATTGATTAAGTTGGTCTTGGCGAAGACCGATACCGCGGGCGCGGTCGTGTACAATATGGCAATCAATAAAAGAGCGATCCCAGCCGATTTCCGGGCGTCTTTTACGCGTTTTACGGTAAAAAACCGGACAATTACATGCGGAAGTCCGGCTGTACCGACCATCAAGGCGAAAGTAATGGCAAACACATCGATAACACTTTTAGAACCACTGGTGTATTCGGCAAAGCCTAGCTCGGTTGATAGTCCGTCTAATTTATCCAACAAAAACATTCCCGACCCATCGTTTACCGTGGCACCCATGCCTAGCTGTGGTACTGGGTTTCCGGTCATTTGAATGGAAATAAAAATAGCAGGAACCATAAAGGCGAATATCAGTACGCAGTATTGGGCCACTTGCGTATAGGTGATGCCTTTCATACCTCCTAAAACAGCATAGAACAATACGATGATCATTCCGATAATAACCCCGGTATTGATGTCGACTTCCAAAAATCGGGAGAAAACAACGCCCACGCCCCGCATTTGTCCCGCTACATAGGTAAAGGAAACGATAAGGGCACAAATAACGGCCACGATCCGTGCAGTTTTTGAATAGTAACGATCCCCTATAAAATCGGGCACCGTAAATTTGCCAAATTTACGAAGGTAAGGTGCCAATAGCAGGGCCAAAAGCACGTAACCGCCTGTCCATCCCATTAAATATACCGACCCGTCGTAGCCTGCAAAAGAAATAATACCGGCCATTGAGATAAATGATGCTGCGGACATCCAATCTGCGGCGGTGGCCATACCGTTGGCCAGGGGCGAGACCCCGCCTCCGGCAACATAAAATTCTTTGGTCGATCCCGCCCTTGACCAAATGGCGATGCCGATGTAAATTGCAAATGTAATGCCCACTAGTAGGTACGTCCAGATTCGAACACTCATAATTATTGGTTTTTTGATTCTTCCGAGACAACGGAAGTTTTCAGGTTGTTGGTTTTTATTTTTTTTGTTCTAGTACTTTGTACAAACCCGATAGGCCTATTCATTGTAACCATATTTTTTGTCCAATTTGTTCATCAGTCGTACGTAAACGAATATCAAGATGACGAAAACGTAGATTGAACCTTGCTGGGCAAACCAGAAACCGAGTTTGAAACCACCGATTTGAATGGTGTCAAGTGCATCTTTAAAAAGTATTCCGGCGCCGTAAGAAACAGCAAACCAAATAAATAGAAGTATGAATAAGTATTTCACGTTTTCTTTCCAGTACGCGCTTGCCTTATCTTGTTTCTCCGACATGGTGTTGGGTTTTTTAAATTGGTTTCCGAATATAGTGATTTGAGTACAAACTCAAACGTTTTCGCCTGCTCGTGTTTTAAAAAAAAATAAAATGCGAGGTTAACTTGGGAAAAAAACAACACCGCTCGAAGAATCTCTTTTTGCTCCCGTTACAGAACACAGTACATTAATGTCGTGTTCCAAGCGCAAAGCGCCCATGAGAGCAAAAACAAGTGCTTCTTTAAACGCTATGATAGTTTTTGACGGAATGACCACTTCAACGGTTGTACCCAGTTTCTCTTGCAGTGTTTCTATCAGAAAATGGTTCAGGGCACCTCCGCCGGTAACCAGAAGGGTATTTTTAGATTTGGTGGTATTCGCCTTGACTTGAATTGCAATTTGTTCACAGATATGGTGAATACTTGTGTTCAAAAGGTTTTTCATGCCATCGGTCGTACTATCGACAATGGGCGCCACCTTTTCAATAAACCATTCATAACCTATAGACTTTGGAAAAGGAAGTCGATAATACTCCAATGCATTCAATTGCCGAAGCATTTCGGGGTTGGTTATTCCCTGCCTCGCCAATTGACCGCCCGCATCATACGATAACAGCTCTTTTTGTGTGATGTGGTTCAATATCATATTCGCAAGGCCTATGTCATAAGCCAAGCGCTGTCCTCGTTGTTCGAACGAAATATTGCTGATACCGCCTAAATTCAGGCAAAAATCATATTGCTCGAAAAAAAGACGATCACCAATGGGTACCAAAGGTGCACCTTGACCGTTGAGGGCGACATCATTGGTACGAAAATCACAGATTACTTTTTTTCCGCAGGCATTGGCCAGGTGTTGGCCTGAGCCGATTTGAAAGGTGAATCCTTTTTCTGGGCGGTGATGGGTAGTATGCCCATGGCTTGCAACACAATCGACATCCAATTTATATTCATCGATAAAGGTTTTAGTCTGTTCGCCCAGCCAAGTGCCATAAGTAGCATTGAGTTCTAACAAATCTTCTGCCGAAAGCGAGATGGCGTTTTTGAGTTTCCCGTGCATTTCTTGGGAATACGTTATGCTTTTGGCCTGTTTGATTTCAAATGACCAATTTTCAGATGCCTTCCAGATATGACAATATACAAGATCGAGACCGTCTAATGAAGTGCCCGACATTAATCCGATAATTTTTTTTGGTTCCATATAATTCGTTTTAACCTTTCATTTGACAAAAATGTTATTAGAATACTTGAAGTATTATTTTTCACCAGTCGTGACATGGTGATACTCTAAAAGGTTTTCATCTGACGGCAAAATCGTTAATTTTTGTTTCAACTACGAAAAGCTGACGTTTGTCCATTATTATATTTTTGTTTTCGGCTCTCTTTTTTCAAAAATACACAAAACTACGGCAGCTATTTTTCGAATTGCGCTAACCTTAAAAAAAGAATCTGCCTCTTGTTAGTTCCTTTTTGCACTAAACTCAAAAAGACATACATTAGCGCTGTTAATTTTTCAAAGTATCGGTTTATTCTTTGGATTTAATCGATTAAATCTGAAAACTGTTGCTCTTTTTCTTAAAACCACCTGATGAACTATTCTAAATATCCCATTTGCCTTTTATTGCTTTCAATAGTTGTTTCATGTACCGAAAAAGCTTCGGAAGTAAAGGAAACATCCGAAGAACAACCCATGCAATTGTTGCCTTTTACAACGTTGGAATTAAACGATATGTCAGGCTTCAAAAAAACAACGGACAATTGGCAAATTGTCGGAAGTGCCTATGCCGACCGTAATAAAGAGCAAACAATGACAGGAGCTGATGGTACCGGCGTATTAATTAATTTGCCTGATGATGCAAAAAAGGACCATCTTTTTACCGATTTTGAGCATGGCGATATCGAGTTGGAATTGGATGTAATGATGCCTGTTAATTCGAATTCGGGATTATATTTTCAGGGCCGCTATGAGGTTCAGCTTTTTGATAGTTGGGGGAAGAAAGAACCTGAGTATTCCGATATTGGCGGTATATACCAAGGTGATGATAAAGAAGGAAGAAAAGGTTTCGAAGGTCAAGCCCCTAGGGTGAATGCAGCGAAGACACCCGGTCTTTGGCAGCACTTTAAAATTATCTTTCATGCGCCCAAATTTGATTCCAATGGAAAAAAAACAAAAAATGCGTGGTTTGAAGAAGTACGCTTGAACGGGGAGCTGTTACATGAAAATTTAGAAGTCACGGGACCCACACGCGCTGCTGCCTTTACAGATGAAAAACCTATGGGGCCATTTATGATCCAAGGAGATCACGGCCCGGTTGCCATCAAAAATATAAGGTATAAGTTGTATCAAGATAAAAAAGTTTCTTTGGTGGGGGTTAAAATGGCGGAATATGAAAATGAATCAAAGACATTCCCAAACATAGATAGTTTAACACCGATTCGAGTGGTTACTACCGATTCAATTTCCTCTCTGATGGCAACCGGGGAAAGACCCCAGAAGCTATTGGTATATACAGGGGAGCTGTCCGTTCCTGAAGACGGTGACTACCTCTTCGACTTCAAGTTGAGTCAGGCGGGCGGAGCTCTATTGATCGATAATGATACGCTGATTAGCCTGAACGGAAATTACAATTTAGATGACCCTGGGTTTGCAACGATCTCTTTAAAAAAAGGTAATGTACCTTTCAAATTATTGTACAACAAGCATAACCGTTGGGCTCGTGGCTTAAAGTTGGCGGTAGAGGGCCCTGGATTGCAAAAGCAAAGTTTGACGGCAGTCGGTTCAATAGATTTCAACAGAGGGAAACCGGCCCGGGAAATTATGGTAGAAGTAGGCGACGAACCGATAACCCAGCGTGGTTTTGTAATGCACGAAGGCAAAAAAAGAACGCACGTCATTTCGGTAGGTATGCCCGAAGGTATCCATTTCGCTTATGATTTGGCCTTTGGCTCGCTTATAAAGGCCTGGGATGGTAGTTTTCTTAATACTACACAGATGTGGCATTCTAGGGGAATCGAACAATTGGCGGTACCGGCCGCTTTTAATGTTTCGGTACACGGTGATCCAGATTTTGAGTTCTTAAAGGATGACCTTACAGTATGGCCTGACACTATTCCTGTGAACGTGGTACAAAAACAATTGGGATATGAATTCGATGCTCAAGGAGTACCTACTTTTTCTCATGAGATTAACGGAACGGTCATTACGGACCGCTTTGTTCCGGTGAAGACCAATAGGGGCTTAAAACGTACGACTACAATTTCAGGAGAGGAGGAGATATGGCATAAAATAGCCGATGGTTCAAAAATAGAGGCATTGCCAGATGATACTTATATCATAAGTGATGAAAACTATTTTGTCGATTTTTCCGGTAACGACAATTTAGAGCCTATCATACGCCATGTAAACGGTAAAGACGAGCTACTTGTAAAAATAGACGCAGGGGAAGATACTATCAATTACAGCATTATCTGGTAAATAAAAAGAGAAACATGCAAATCAGTAAAAAAATAGCAGCATTAGTATTTTTAATAAATTTAGGCTCCCTTGTTTCGGCCCAAGACCTCTCTGAAATGGCGAGGAAGGAAACAGCCTATTACGATATTGTAGACGTTCCCATCCCTGATGATGTTTTATTGGAAGTTGGGGGGTTGGCCTTTAACGATAAAGATCAGTTGGGGGTTTCAACCCGAAGGGGAGAAGTGTGGGTTATTGATAAACCCTATGGAAAGAAACCTGTTTACAAGCGGTTTGCCCATGGTTTACATGAGCCACTCGGACTTAATTTTAAAGACAACAGCTTTTATCTTTCCCAAAGAGGAGAACTTACCCGTTTGGAAGACAAAAATGGGGACGGCAAAGCCGATTTGTACAAAACCGTTTACTCTTGGCCTTTATCGGGCAACTACCACGATTATTCTTATGGCCCTAAGTTTATGGATAATGGTGATATGTTGGTGACACTCAACCTCTCTTGGATAGGCCATGGGTCTAGTTTGGTAAAATGGCGTGGCTGGTTGTTAAAAATTACCCCAGAGGGTGACATGGAACCTATAGCTACTGGTCTACGCTCTCCCTCAGGTTTTAATATTAATGCGGAAGGCGATGTATTTTACACCGAAAATCAAGGCGATTGGGTAGCCTCCGGAAGAATGACCCATTTGGAAAAAGGCACTTTTGCAGGTAATCCGGAAGGGCTTCGATGGAGTGGGGAGCCCAATTCACCTTTGAAACTGAAACAAGATGAAATTGAAAAGGAATCAGGGCTGACGCTTTACGAATATGCTGAGAAAGTTCCTGCATTAAGGGCTCCCGCAATATGGTTTCCACATACGATTTTGGGTATTTCGACTTCCGATATCGTTTATGACACTACAAAAGGCAAATTCGGACCGTTCGAAGGTCAGATGTTCGTTGGTGACCAGGGACACAGCAAAATTATGCGGGTGTTTATGGAAAAGGTAAACGGTGTTTACCAGGGAGCAACATTCGCTTTTCGAGAAGGTTTTTCATCAGGTATTTTACGTATGCTGTGGGGTAGTGATGATAGTATGTTCGTTGGTATGACAAGCAGGGGCTGGTCGTCTACGGGAAAAGCGCCTTACGGACTTCAGCGTCTAAAGTGGACAGGGAAAATGCCGTTTGAGATAAAATCGATGAAGGCGTTGGATGATGGTTTCGAACTTGAATTTACGAAACCCGTTAATAAGGCATTAGCCAGTAATCCGGCGACCTATAAGCTTACTACCTTTACCTACAACTATCACTATATCTATGGAAGTGATATTATTGATCGCGAAATCGGTATGATAGCGAATGCCGAAGTGGCGCCAGACGGACGTTCGGTGAAATTGACCGCCCACGGCATGCGTCTTGGGTTCATACACCAATTGGAAATCCCAGAGCTGAAGGCGACCTCGGGAGAGTTATTGTTACATGACACCGGTTATTATACGTTGAACGAAGTGCCTGGAGGAACGCTAAAATCTCCTTCAATGTCAACCAATGCATCTTCTGATAAAAGCATAGTTCAGCCAAAAAGAACGGTTGAAATGCCCGAAAGTTGGGAAAATGGTGCGGAAAAACAATTGGTAATAGGTACCTCGCCGGGCTTAAAATATGACGTGACCGAAGTACGTGTGAAGCGAGGAACAAAACTCGAACTTACCTTTAACAATAACGACGATATGCTTCACAATCTCGTGATTACGGAAAAAGGAAAAGAGTCGGTTGATGAAGTTGGTAGATTGGCATTGCTTCTTGGTTTAGATGGTCCTGACAACAACTATGTGCCCGATACCGAATTGGTTCTGAACCACACCGGAATTTTACAACCGGAATCTTCTGAAACGATTTATGTACAGATTCCCGATACTCCCGGCGAGTATTGGATCGTGTGTACCTTTCCCGGGCATTCTTCAATAATGCGTGCCAAATTGATTGTGGAATAGTCTTCAGCTAAAAATGGGATTTTAGGGGAGGAGTTCGTCTTTCTCTTAATATATTGGAGAGAGAGAATTGAAATTGCGAAGCAATTAAAATCCTAGCAAACCCTTTTTGAGGTTATAGGTGTACCGGTAGTTTTCCCACGGCGTCAAATTCTCCTAAAAAGTGGGCAGCTGCAACTTTTTGAAACGTTTTAAAGTTTTGATATACGATGATGATGCCTTCGGCCTTTTCGGTATCAAAAAGATTAAGCAGATACGGATTTCCGAATAGGTACAACACTACATTTTTAGTGCTGAAAAGTGTGTTTATTGCTGTAATTTCTTCATCGGTAAACCCGAAATTATGGGCAGGCTTGACTTGTTGCGGGAATAAGGCCAAAAGAATATTTTCCTCACTGTTAGTGTTTGTTTCAGTACTATAAAATCGGTTAAACTTTTTATTTTCCGATAAATAATTAAAAAAATGATTCTCAATAGGTTGTGTGTTTTCAAGTCCTGCAAAAGATGTAGTCGAGAATTTAGCTAGCGCTTCTTCCGTGCCTTTAAAAAGAGTCAGACTCTTATGGGCTATTTTAAGGTTGAGTTCATCCGCGTTTGTGAGTGCCATGCTAGATTGCAACCCTTGAATTTGAATCGTTTTTTCTTTAAGCTTCCAAATGCGTTGAAAGCTTTCTTCAATTTGCTTTTCAGAGGCGTTTTTTAAGATAGCCTGAATACCTTCAGAACAATTTTCCGAGAAACAGAGCACATCATTTCCCGCTTCAAAGGCCAGCCATTCCAATTCGCCCTTAACCGGATAATCTTTTGATATGGCATGCATATTCAGGGCATCTGAAATGACAACTCCATTATATCCCATTTCTTTTCGCAATATTTCTTTAATAATAGTCTTGGAAATACTTGAAGGTGTCATTTTTCCCTCCGCTAATGCTGGTACGGATAAATGTCCGACCATAACGGAATCGACCCCTTCATCAATTAGTTTTTGAAACGGATAAAGCTCATTTTGGGCTAATTCTTCCTTTGATTTGCTGATCAGGGGTAGTCCCAAATGTGAATCGGTGGCCGTATCGCCGTGGCCTGGAAAGTGTTTTATGCTGGTTAAAATACCTTCGCTTTGTGTTCCTTTTATAAAAGCCAATGCCTTATCTGTAACTTGATCCTTATCTTCACCAAAAGAACGATAACCGATTACCGGATTATTGGGATTGTTGTTCAAGTCGACTACAGGGGCTAAATTCCAATGGATACCGGCCATTTTACAATCCAAAGCAATATTTCTACCTACTTCAAAAACAAGGTCACAATTGTTCTGAATAGCCCCAAGGGTAATGGCATAAGGGTATTGAGGGGTATTCTCGATACGCATGGCAAGGCCCCATTCGGCATCGATGGCAATCAAAAGGGGGTATTTGGCTGCTCTTTGATAACGTTGGATTAAATTTTGAAGCGTATCAAAACTCTTCGCGTTATGAACCACTTTCTTTTTACCCTCGAAATTGGTCGCGGCACTGGCACGACTGTGAAAAAAACAGAGTCCGCCAACGCCCTCTTTTGAAATCAGGTTTTCTATCTGCTGTATTTCTTGTTCGGTATCATTAATAAAAGCTGCGGGCATAAATAGTTGTCCGACTTTCTCGGATTGGGACAGTTGTGCACGGGCTATTTTTAACGAAGAATTACTATTCATTGGAAGCTGTTGTTTTCTTTCCGAAATCGGCCGGATATTTTATAAACTTCAATAATAGTAGCGCGGGTAGGGCGGCAACGACTACCCATACAAAAAAGCCACCATAGCCCAACCATTGCTGCATATACCCACTGATCATACCTGGTAACATCATTCCGAGAGCCATAAAACCTGTAGCAATGGCGTAATGTGAAGTTTTAGAAGGACCTTCCGCAATATAGATGAGATACATTAAAAAGGCCGCGAACCCAAAACCATATCCGAATTTTTCAAATACCACGGTTGCGGTTACCGCCACTATATTGGTTGTTTTGGTCATTGCCAGAATAGCATAAAGAACGTTTGGCAAATTAAGGGAGAGTACCATGGGGAGCATCCATTTTTTTAATCCGTCCCTTGAAATCAAAATGCCTCCCAGAATTCCGCCCAATGAGAGCATGATGACGCCGGCTGTTCCAAAAATAGTCCCCAATTGCTCTGTAGAATACCCCAATCCACCTTTTTCGGGGGTATCGAGTAAAAAGGGAGCTGCCATCTTTACCAATTGCGATTCTCCGAGGCGATAGGTAAGAATAAAAGCTAATGCGATTCCGATATTTGGTTTGGTAAAGAACGATGAGAACACCTCTAGAAAGCCTTTCGGTTTTTGTGTGACAATATCTGAAGATGTTTCATACTTTGGCGTAACAAAGAAGTTGGAAACGGTCAATAGCAACATTAGAAAAGCCGCGGCCGTCATGGTGATACTCCACGCCTTGGTATTGTCTCCATATTTGTTTTCAAGAAATCCGGCCAATACAACGATAAGCCCTTCGCCGGTGACCATGGCCAGACGATAGAACGTACTCCGCATGCCGACGAAGAACGATTGTTTTTTTTCCGTTAAACCGAGCATATAATAGCCGTCAGAGGCAATATCATTGGTGGCAGAGGCGAATGCGGCCATCCAAAAACAGGCCAAAGTGGTTGTGAAGAACATATTGGTCGGTAAGGTAAGACCAACCCCGAGCAAGGCTATGGCTATGAGCAATTGCATGCTTAAAAACCATTTGCGTTTTGTGCTTTTGAGGTCTACGAACGGACTCCATAATGGTTTTAATACCCACGGTAAATATAAAAGGCTGGTGTAGAGTCCGATATCTTCATTGCTGATTCCAAGCTTTTTATACATGATAACGGATACCGTAACGACCAGTACGTAGGGAAGGCCTTGGGTAAAATAGAGGATGGGCACCCATGCCCATGCCCATTTATCTTTTTGAACCATCGAATGCAATTTGGTTTAAATGTACCAAAATCGATTTGTTTTCCCATCTATAAAAGAGGAAAAGCCAAGCAAAAAACCTTTGTTCCCAGCTTTTTTTAGGAAGTTGATCCAGTGAAAGGATTTTAATAAAAAATCACCAATTGCAGGGAATAAAAAAACCGCCAAAAAAGTAAAATAATACATTACTTTTTTGACGGTTTGGTTTAAAATACCATTTGTTGTTTTAATCGAACTTATGGCGTACAAATGCTTCCATGGCAGCATAATCTGACAGTCCAAGTGCACGGTAACGTGACGCGGTATCTTTATTGCGTTCTTCGGCGCGCATCCAAAATTCCCTTGAATCGTCACCTTGAAACATCACCCCGTCTTTTTGTGATTGATGGCAGAATATGGCGAACCGTTTTTTGAGTACCTGATCTGGGCTCATCGGTACGGCCATTTCAATTTCATTGATATCCCATTCGTGCCAAGCACCTCGGTAAAGCCACAACCAACAATCACTCATAAAGGGCTCTTCTTTCAGGCGCTTCATGGCCTCGAAAACTGCATCTAGACAAACTTTATGGGTACCATGTGGATCGGCAAGGTCACCGGCTGCATAGATTTGATGGGGCTCTATTTCTTTAATAATATCCATGACAATTTTGATGTCTTCATCGGAAAGATTATTCTTTTTAATAGTTCCCGTTTCATAAAAAGGAAGATCTAAAAAGTGAACATTGGCATCATCAAGGCCTAAATATCTTGTGGCGGCATATGATTCACCTCTCCGAATATTTCCTTTTAAACTTCGTACCTCAAGAGAATCAAAACTACTTCCCTTTTTGGCTTTGATAGAATCTATTATAGTTTGTGCCTTTTCCGATGGCGCTATTCTCTTTGCTATTTCTGCAAACTTTAAAGCTTCGGTATCTGAAACCGCAATGTTACCAGAAGTCTGATAGACCACGTGAACGTCGTGTCCTTGTTCGATCAATCGATCGAAAGTACCTCCCATGGAAATAACATCATCGTCAGGGTGCGGACTGAATATAATGACTTTCTTTTTGGCGGGAAGTGCTCTTTCAGGTCTGTGCGTATCATCTGCATTGGGTTTGCCACCAGGCCATCCGGTGATGGTATGTTGCAGTCTATTGAACATTTTTATATTCAGGTCATAAGAATCTTCAAGAGCCAATAGCCCCGACATTCCATTGTCATTATAATCTTTATCGGTTAAGCTTAAAATTGACTTTCCTGTCTCGTTACAAAGCCATACGATGGCCTTTGCACTAAGATCTTCTGTCCATAGAAGTGATTCATCTACTAACCATGGCGTTTTGTTACGGGTTAGCTCTGAGCCGGCTCCATCATCCAATACAAAGGTGCAATTATCGTGTTGCTGTAAGTATGTAGCGGGTACATGGGAAGAAATATCGCCCTCAACTGTCTTTTTAATAATCTCGGCCTTATTTTGTCCCCACCCGAGTAAAACAATCCGTTTGGCACTTAGAACTGTAGCAATTCCCATTGTGATGGCCTTTCTGGGTACATTTTCTATACCTAAAAAAGCAGGTGCGGCATCGACCCTTGTTATATGGTCTAGGGTAATTACACGGGTGCCCGAATTATAGTGAGACCCTGGTTCGTTAAAGCCAACATGCCCTGTTCGGCCTATACCCAAAAGTTGAAAGTCGAGTCCGCCGCTATTCTTTATTTTCTTTTCATAAGCCAAGCAATGTTGAATGACTGATTCTCCAGTAACTGTTCCATCTGGAATATTAATGTTTTCCTCGGGTATATCGATATGATTGAACAAATGTTCGTGCATAAAGAAATGATAGCTTTGCCGGTTCTCACGTTCCATGGGTAAGTACTCGTCTAGATTAAAGGTAATCACATTAGAGAAGCTTAATCCCTCTTCATTATGCATTCTTACAAGCTCTTCATAAACCTTTATCGGAGACGACCCTGTCGCCAATCCAAGAACACAGCTTTTGTTCGACGACTGCTTTTTTCTAATAAGATTGGCAATCTCTTGGGCAACTTTGATAGAAGCTTCGTTCGAATTTGAAAAAATTACATTATGTATTTTTTCATATCGGGTTTCCTCAAACTTTCCAACGGGTTTGTAGCTGATGTCAGTACCATCTCTTTCTAAAATCGTTTTCATAAACTGTTCTATTGTTCTGCCAATTGGCTATTAAAATCATGCAAATGTAGGCAATTTATTTCATATTTGCTGTTTTTTGCAATGTATAGATGCTGTTTTATGCTTTTTTTAAGTGATTTGTAATTAAAAGCTGTTAAAAACAGCATATTCGTTTAATTCGCTATCTTTGTTTTTATATAGTGTATTTAATTCTTAAGAGTATGTTAAAAGAGGAAAGGCATCAAACCATATTGAGCGAGGTTGAGCTGCACAATAGAATATTGTTGACCGATATAGCCGAAGCCTTGGATGTTTCTATTGACACCGTTAGAAGAGATGTAAAAGAGCTTGATTCCGATAATAAATTACGGAAGGTCCACGGAGGAGCTATTTCCTTAGGATTTAGGTCGAACAGCACACGAAACGATAACATTTATAAATTAGACCAAAAGATTAAAATAGCGGAAAAGGCATTGGCTTTGTTGAAAGATGGCGGTGTGATTTTTTTAGATGGGGGTACCACCTGTTTAGAGTTGGCGCGATTGATTCCGGCAAACCTTGACCTAACCTGTTTTACCCATAGTTTGCCCGTGGCGATGGAGTTGCTTACGAAAAGTAATATCACGGTAATTTTAGTAGGCGGGCAAGTCTCGAGAGAATCACAGATTTCTATTGGTGCAAATGCCATTCATAATCTTTCGGAAATTAAGGTTGACTACAGTTTTATTGGAACAGGGTATGTTGATTCTTATTACGGGCTTACCGAGTTCGATTGGGATATTGTTCAGGTGAAAAAGGCGATAATAAAATCATCTAAAAAATCTGTACTTCTTTCCATTTCCGAAAAGTTGAATTCACAACATCGGTATAAGACCTGTGATATCAACGCCATAAATACGATGATTACCGAGCTGGAACCTGAGAATGAATTATTAAAACCTTTTCGAAATCACGACATACGTTTGATTTGACAACTTGAACTATTAAAAGTTGAACAGGAAAGAATTCTTTGTGGTATTCCCATGAAATCTCAATGTATTCTATTTGGATAAAGAAATTCTTGCAAATGGGATTCTAGGCCATTTTATTTTGCTTTTCTGCTTAACTTTGCACACACACAAATCTTAAGACTATGAACTATACTAAAATAACCGAAGCACCTTCAAACCATGACAATTTGGAACAATTGGATACCATGTCCATACTCCAAAAAATGAATGAGGAAGATAAAAAGGTTGCTGAAGCCGTTGCATTGGTCATTCCGCAAATCACAAAATTAGTCGATGCCCTTGCCGAACGTTTTCAAAAAGGGGGGCGCTTATTTTATATCGGTGCGGGCACTAGTGGTAGATTAGGCATTCTTGATGCATCAGAGATTCCACCAACTTACGGGTTGCCCCATGATCGGGTTATAGGGCTTATTGCGGGTGGAGATACCGCTATCCGAAAATCAGTGGAAAATGCCGAGGATGATTTCGATCAAGCTTGGAAAGATTTAATGGCTCATAAGGTTACGGAAAATGATGTTGTAGTGGGAATTGCCGCATCGGGAACAACGCCCTACGTATTAGGGGGGCTATCCGAAGCTCAAAAACACGGTGTTTTAACCGGGGGCATTACCAATAATCCAGGTTCTCCTTTAGCCGAGTTGGCTGACATTGCCATCGCAATGAAAGTGGGACCCGAATTCGTGACAGGAAGTACGCGTATGAAAAGCGGAACTTCACAAAAATTGGCACTGAATATGATTTCTACGGCCTTAATGATTAAGATTGGTCGCGTAAAGGGGAATAAAATGGTCAATATGCAATTGAGTAACGTTAAACTTGTCGATAGAGGCGTTCGCTATGTTTCCGAGGGGTTGGGCATTGCGTATGATAAAGCTGAAATTTTGCTCAAAAAACATGGTTCAGTGAAAGCGGCTCTTGATGCGGGTCAATAATTATTGTTTTTGAATGGCCGATACCTCGGCAACAGTGACCATAGTATCTGAAGTATTTCCCCAAGAGTTCATGACGTAGTTCATCACATCGGCTATTTCTTCATCTTCTAAGCCTAAGGGGGTCATTATACTGTTGTAAGTAACCCCGTTTACGACAATCTCTCCTTGTTGACCGAATTTCACACCCCGAATACTGGCTTCCCTATTTTTGGCAATATAATCTGAAGCGGCCAGTGGGGGGAAGGTATAAGCTACTCCTTCGCCTTTTTCCAAATGACAGGTAACACAGAAGTCCGCATATATTTCAGCGCCGCGCGCCATACTTTCTTCAAGTTCTTTTTCTTGAATTAAAAATACAGAGAGTGCCGTAATGGATATGATGTAAAGTGAAATGAATAATTTCATTTAGGTAGTGGTCTAAACTGTTAAAACGAAGACTGTTAAAATGTAATCGACATAACTTTTTATTAAAGCTAACTCTTTGGGATTAATTTGAAAATGCCTTTACCTTCGACGGCCACGTAAATTAGTCCGTCCGGGCCTTCTTTTACGTCACGTACCCGTCCTTCATCGGCAAGCACTTTTTCACGGCTGACCACCTTATTTCCCTCTAGAACCAATCGTTCTAAGTATTGAAATTTCAGCGACCCAACAAGAATACTTCCTTTCCAGTCTCCATAATTATCTGTGGTTACAAAGGCCATGCCACTAGGTGCTATAGATGGCACCCAATAATGTAAGGGCTGTTCCATACCGGGCATCTCAGTTTTGTCGGTTATGGGCGTACCGCTATAGTTGATACCGTAGGTGATTACCGGCCAGCCGTAATTTGCACCTTTTTTGATGACATTGATTTCGTCTCCCCCTTGGGGACCATGTTCATTGTCCCAAATTGCCCCTGTTTCCGGGTGCTTGGCCATCCCCTGCGGGTTTCGGTGGCCATAGCTGTAAATGGCCGTTTTAGCACCGTTGGTACCCACAAAAGGGTTGTCTTCAGGAACACCCCCGTCATCGAACAAGCGATAGATTTTACCACCATCTCTTTTGATATCTTGCGGATTCTCGTCCCTTGCACCACGCTCTCCAATGGAGAAATAAAGGTAACCCTCATTGTCAAATTCGATTCTTGAGCCAAAATGTTGGCCCTTGGTCGTGTTGGGCGATGCTTTGTATAGTACTTCTTTCTCCACCAAGGTGTTATTTTGCAGTTTGGCCCGCATGAGTGCCGTATGACCTCCTTTTTCTTCTCCGTCTGAAGAGGCATAGGTCAAATAAAGCCATCCATTGTTTTTGTAATCGGGATGCAAAGCTACATCTAGCAGCCCGCCCTGGCCTCTTTGATATACTTCCGGCACATTGGAAACTTCGGTTTTCGAACCGTTTTTAAAATGAATCAGTTCGCCAGATTTCTCGGTTATAAGCATGCTGCCATCGGGTAGAAAGGACATGCCCCAAGGAATTTGCAAACCACTAACTAAAAGTTCCGTTGTAAAGGGGGTTTCTTTCGGTGTATTTACTTGATTTGTAGTGTTCTGTGCACAGGATAAATTGAGCGATACAGCGATTAAACATAGGTATACAATACTATTTCTCATAATCCAGCGTTAAAAGTAATATTATAATGTGGCTCAAAGAGCTAAAGATAAAGAGAAAAATATAAGTTTAAATAATTACGCCAAAGAATGTTCTGATTCCCAAATCAAGGAGATTCTTTTAAAATATAACTTAACCTATGCTCCCAAAAAAAACACGGCATTTTCTGTATGCTGTATTATTGCTGATGTTTTCGGCAATATGTACCTCGGCTATAGCAAACCCTAGGGTCTTTGATATTTTTGAAGGGATAACCTCGGTTTTGGATATTGAAGCAACAATAGCCAAGAAAGTCGACGTAAAAAGGAATTCGTCTGAAATCGCTTCGGCGAAGTCTGCAATATCAAATAATCAAGAAATGGATGCGGCAATGAGTACCGCGACATTCGCAACGATTATTGAAGGTGCCGACGATATCGTTAATTGCACCAATAACGGTTTTACGATTGCCCGGTTTATTTTGTGTGGTGACTCTGATGATAGAAATATTACACTTTCCGGTGGTCCGTATGGGGATGTTACTTGGGAACGGTTGACCGGTGCTCCTGCAGATACGAATTTAGAATGCCCAAACACCAATAGCGCAAATTATACACATGTTACGTCTGACTCGAGCTTTGATTTAGACGCTTCTTCAATATCTTCTACAACCGGGGCTGAATTTAGGGTGCGTGTCAACGGTTCTGGTGCCTATTACTACTTTGAAGTTGTAAAGAGTACGATTAATCAAACATTTACCAAGAAAGATTTTATTTGTAACAACCCGGGGCGAATAGAGCTTACGGGGCTTCCAAATAACTACCAATTTCGAATTAGGGAAGGTTCAGGTGGTTTTAGTCCCTATCAATCCTCTTCGATTTTTTCCGATTTGAATCCTGGGTTTTATACCGTTCAGGCACGATTGAATATTGATGGTCAGGTTTGTGAGTATTTGTATGATGTTATTGAAGTTAGACAAGTTGATATTCAAATTGATGTAACCTTTACAAATCCGGTCTGTAGCGGTGAAACAGGAAGCATCGATGTAATGGTAAATCCTGAAGTGCCCGGGCCTTATGTGTATACTTTGTTGGATGAATATGGTGCCGAAATAGAATTTACTTCGACCATTTCCAGCAACACGCATACGTTTAGTGCCGTAAGTGAAGGAACTTACGCGGTTAAGGTTGAAACCAACGAGTGTAAAGAAGATATCCCTAACGGTATTCCTGCTCCGATCCAATACAATGATACTAGCGGAAATCCTATTGCAATAGGTACAGGCTTATCTCCAATAACCGTGACCAGTGATACTAATGGTATGAGTTTCGGTTGTCCTCCGCCATCGGGCGTTGAGAGTGTTGATATTGATATTTCGGCAACAGGTGGCTCAGGTGTTTATAGTTATACGGTTAGCGATGGCGGGGATTCAGGAGGAACTTTCACGGGTACTAGTACGTATAACGTAACTTCTCCGGGAACATATACCTTTTATATTACAGATGATCAAGGATGTACGGCCGAAAAATCTGAATATGTTGCATTATTGGACCCGCCGGATGTTACTGCTGGGCCTATTTTAGGCACTTGTACCAATGGTGGAGGGAAGGTTGAATTCACGGTCACTGATCCCAAGGGGTTCAATTTAGAGTTTAGGGCAACGAATAATGCAGGTGACCCTTGGACTTCCTCTCAAATCATACCTGTTGCAGACGACACCTATAATATAGTTGAGGTTCAATATTCACAGGGAGGGTTTACATGTGTTTTGTCGTTACCGCCCGTAACGGTGACTTCCGATGGGGGGCTAACGGGTAGCGCAAGTTTGACGCAAGATTATACCTGTGCGAACGGTGGTGCTATAATCGATTTTGCTCCAACTACTGGTGGTTCTGGTACTGGATACGAGTATAGTGTTGACAATGTTAATTATCAGTCAAGTACAAATTTCACAGGTTTACTGCCAGGTACTTATATTCCTTATGTTCGAGACGACGCCAACTGTTATCAGGCATTGCCTCCTATTACTGTGAATGATCCGGATCCGCCATCTGCCATTAATTTTTTGCAAGATGATTTAGATTGTGCCGCAGGTACGAGTAGGGTGACTATAAATGTGACCAGTACAGTAGCCATTACCCAATATGGAGTCATTTCACCCGCACCTACCATTACGCAGGCAGGGAATGTTTTTAACGGGTTAGTTTTAGATACGGCTTACCAATTTGAGATTACTGATGCTAATGGTTGTGTGTATCCCGCAAGTTTCACCACTGGTGGTCTTAGTTCTATAAGGGCGCAGGTTAAATCGGGAGGAGACAGAAAGGTATGTCCTTCGGCAACTGATGGTACCGGGGCTTTTTTAATCGATGGGTTTGAAATAGATAGTCCGGGGACGGATTTTAACTATACCATTAACCGAACAACGCCACCTCCTTCTAGTACGACTACAGTATTTACCAGTGGAACGAGTAGTGATTTGGAGATTCCGATTTCAGGGCTAGGGGCAGGTACTTATGAGATTACAGTAACCGATAATGATACAAATTGTACCTCAACGGCTTCTTTTGATGTTGAAGAGGCGGCAACACCACTTAACGTTACACCAAATGTAACCCAAATGAGTTGCCAGAACGGAAATGTGGGCAGGGTGCAAGCCACTGGCAATGGCGGTTTTGGTGGATATAAGTATCAATTAGAGTGGCCAGCACCTTCGACAACCGTTCAAGGGCCTAAGAGTGGTAGAACATTTGGTAACTTGACAGCAGAAGGGGAATACATTCTTACGGTAATAGATTCTGAGGGTTGTGAGGCTGAAACCCGGTTTACATTAACGGCATTACAATCTCCTTCCATTTCTTTGGTTAGTGCCTCGTACTGCTATAATCCCATAGCTACCCCAACACCAGAGTACGGTTCTATTACGGTATCTTCTACAGGTGGCGGTGCAGGCCATCAATATAGAATAAATTCAGGATCATTGCAGGCCAGTCCGACATTTACTGGACTAGTTCCGGGCACCTACACGGTGGAGGTGGTTGATGCCAACAACTGTTCGGATCAACTAGCACCTATTACCATCCCTCCGCAGATTCAGGTTACCCTTGATATTGCTAATGAAATTCCTTGTGGTGGTGATGGGGAAATGGATGTCACCATAAATGGAGGTGATATTTCAAATTTAGCCGCTACTTCATACACCATTGAATATAGAGATGTGGCTCCCAATCCTTTTACTCCGGTAGCCGGGTATAATGGAGTTACTTTACCATCAGGTTCTTTTTCGCATACGATTCCTTATGGTGACCATGGTGATTATCGTGTAAGCGTAACTGATATTAATGGATGTACCACAACTTCAGAACCTATTACATTTTCAGAACCTACCAATATTATGGCTACGCATCGAATTGTGGGACCGAGTTGTGGGGATCCAAATAGTGGTTTTGTAGAGATAATACCCACAGTTTCCTCAGGGGTTCCTCCCTTCCAAGTTGTTTTCGCACCAGTAGGAGAGCTCAGGTCCAACCCGTTAGATCCAAATATTAGCCCAGATCCAACCCCAGGTACCGTTTATTCGTATTCTTCCCAAACAATCTATTCAGGTTTGGCCGCGGGAGATTATGAATATGTAGTAAAAGACGATAGAAATTGTGTTACTGCGGTAATTCCAATAAGTGTGGTGGCTGACGCTACGGCATCTCCAGATGCGACCGTAACTCCCATCGATGCCACCTGTGGTTCAGGTGCACTTTCAGGAGGAGTGACTATTAATAGTATTACACCGGGTAGTCCTGACTATACAGTAATAATCGAAGATAACTTTGGCAACCCTTATGTGACCCAAAATGATATAACCCCAGGTGATTTGCCTTTGTCTATTACTCATTCGAGCTTGGCGCCAGGAAACTATCAGGTGATTATTTTAGATTCAAGAGGGTGTAGGGATATTGAACCAATTACTATAAACTCGGCCACTTTGGATATTAACCCTACATATCCACCGCCTCCAGCAGTATGTGCTCCTTTGGGCACCACTGTATGTGTTGACATTACTGGTGGTACCTTGCCTTTGAATTATGAAATACGCCTGACCGATCCAGATCCTAATGTTGGCTGGACCGCACCGAACAGTCCGCCTTCAAACCATTGTTTTACGGGACTTTTATTTGGTGTTTCGTATACGGTCGACGTTCGCGACGTAAATACAGGTTGTATTTATTCCGAAGTAATAACATTGCCCGATGGACCGGGGCCTGGCGTAACACTAGATGTAGATGGAGCTACATGTAGAAATGGTGATATTGGCCTGAACTATACCATTTCATCCGGTACGGGTCCTTATGATGTTGTTATTACAAATTTGGATACCGGTGCTGAGGTTTATAATGTTACTGGTTCCTTCGATACTACCCTTGCTTCAGCTATTACAGCGCCATCCGGACGTTATGGTATAGCTGTAACCGAATCAACTGGTTGTACTGCCGGTGATGAAGATGAAGCTATTTTGAATACGCCGAGAGTTGATGTTATAGATAATCAAAACGCAAATTGTAATGAGTTGGGTCAATTAACGGTACGTGGTAGTGGTGGAACTCCGTTTCCTACAGGTAGTCCATATTTATATGCTTTTGTTCCTGCCGGAAATGCCGTTGATAATGATGGTACGTTGACACCGTCGGACCCCTCCGATGACTTTAGTGATGCTTCTACAGTTGCCTTACCGGGTGCCCTAGCACCAGGAATTGACTATGATATTTGGGTCAAAGATTTTAATGATTGTGCCTATAGAATTTCGGCAGCGGTAATACAGCTCAATCCTGATTTGCCTGATCCAACAATTAGTGTAAATAATCAATGTGATGTGACTACACCGGTCGGCGGATTTACCATTACTCTCGAAATGGGAGGCGACATTGATACGCCTACATTCACTTTGAACGGTATTAGTCAAACACCGGCCTACACTCCCGGTACACCAACGCAGGCCGTATTTACCGTAAACAGTGTGGGGTCTTATCCTGTTAATGTCATAGATGCGAATGGTTGTGATGTAGATGTTGTTGCTGAGGTCTATCAAGTTTTATCTGCTTCGGGAGACTATACTTCAGAGCCAACTTGTGAAGATTCTGATGGTATAATAACAATCAATGCAGATGGCGGCAGCGGAGATTTTACCTATGTGTTGACCGGGAATGACTTTCTTGGCAACCCCATTAGTATTACCGACCCTAATAATGATGGTGTTTTTGAAAACATGCCATCAGGTGATTATCAGGTGGAAATAACAGACAATCAGGTGGATGATGGAGTGAATAACTGTACCTTTCTTGTTGATGATATTATTCGTGAGCGTCCTATTCAACCCGTTATTGATGATGTTGGAGCTACAGATATTAGTTGTAATGGAGCTGCTGATGGAAGCATCAATGTTTCTTTGGTTGTTGATGCAGATCCTAACCTCAATCCGAATATAAAAGAATATAATCTATATAGTGGCACATTGCCTTTGCCACCAAGCCCAACTCCAATAGTTACAAATGCTTCAGGTTCTTTTCAGAGTTTAGGTCTTGGAACTTATGTTGTCGAGGTGGTTACCGATAGAAATTGTACGGATCAAGTCGAGGTAGATATAAATGAGCCACCAGTTTTTGAAATCGATGCTATTGCAGGAACTTTGGTTTGTGAACCCGGTGCAAATCGATTTAGCACTACAACAGTTTCTGCCGTAGTGACAAGTGTAGGAAACGGAGCTCCTAATGGTTATAAAATTAACCTAAGCGATAGTTATCAGTCCAGTTCAGATTTTTTAATTGTAGACACAGGATCTGATCAAGTTATCACAATATACGCAATCGACTCAAACGGGTGCGAGTTTAGTGATTCTGTAACGGTATTGGCTCCAACAGCGGTAACTGCTACAATTACACAGATAGCTCCTATGAACTGTGAAGATCCCGAGCGAATTCGTATCGATGTGGTAGGGTCGACTGATTTTACGATTGAAGATCAAGGGTCATCTACTGCCTTTGTTGCCGATCAGGTTGTCAGCGGTGCCAGTTTTGTCGAATTTGATTTGCCAATGGTAACCGGGGAATATCGATTACAGATAAACGATAATGGAGGATGTACATACCCTATCGAAGCATATTTTGTGAGTGAACCCGTACTACCTGTAATAACAATTAGTGAATCGCAACCCGTCAGCTGTTTCGGAACGAGCGATGCACTAGTGAATATCAACGTTTCGAATTTTACTGGGGCTTATCATTACGATGTTTATTACGCAAATGATCCTGGTTTTAGCGGAGGGGCTTTTGGCACCGTTTTAGGTTCGGGTGATTTAAATACAAGTACGAATCCGGAAACCATTTCGGGACTACCTGGTGGAAATTTACGTGTTGTGGTCAAAGAAATTGATGATCCCAAATGTGAGGCGTTTAGCAATTTATTGAATATTCGCACTCCGAGCGGACAGCTTTTGATCACCACTATGACCGAAGTAGGCCGTGTAGGGTGTTCGGACGATCTTGGGGAAATAACCGTCACAGCAGAGGGTGGATGGGATAGTTCTGCCTATGAATACATGCTCGAATACGAAAACCCGGTAGGCAGTGGCTTTGCGCCTCATGCCACATATGGTACCTTTGCGGCCAATGGAACCAATGATCAATTCACAGGGCTTTCCAGTGGAAATTACCGCGTTACCGTTCGTGATGCCGAAGGCTGTACAGCCGACATGGAACGAGAGCTTATGGAGGTTCCCCAAATTGAGGCAGAAGCTATAATAACCAGAGAACTTGAGTGCCCTCAGGGCAGCGATGCCGTAATTGTGGCAGTAGAGCCGGGAACAACAACCCCGGGAGCTATTGGAGGTATACCTGGAGCAGGCTATCAATACCGATTATTACATTTGAACAGTAATGATAATACAGATATAGCCTCGTCCACAGGTTATCAGGCAAATCCTGATTTTGTAGGAGCAGCGGGTACCGGTGTAATTTCGGGAGGATGGTATGCTATCGAGGTAGTTTCTACATCGAATTGTGGTACGGTCACCGCACCTTTAAGGGTGATACCACCACCACCAATAAGTCCGGCTTTGATTCAAACTTCAGTTCCAGCCTGTGGCAATATTGCTACGATGAAAATTAAAGTGAATAATCCGCAAGGTGGCACCTATGAATATAGGGAGTATAACAATCCTGCCGATCCTTGGAAGCCGATCGATGAAATCGATGCTGTAGACGGAAACCCCGTAAAAACGGGAATCCCAGGTACAATTGGGTCATCTTATCGTTTTGAGGTGCAAAAGGTAGGGTCTCTAAGTTCTTGCTTGGCCCGTAGTACCAATGGTATTACCATTACCGATGCCGATCCACTTACCTTAGATCCGACATCGCCAACTTTTGATATTTCGTGCGCTTATGAGGTAGATGGAAGAATCGAAGCTATAGCAAATGGAGGAACCGGTATTTATGAATTCCGTATTTATGATACCGATCCGGGATCTGACGCATTTGCTGCCGAATTTTTGCCGACTTACAATGGTAGGGCCGTACAAGATTATGGTACTTTTGAAAACTTAGATTCGGGCGATTATTGGATTTCCGTTATCAGCCGCCAGAATTGTGGCATTGTTGAGGGTCCATTTAGTATTGCTCCCGCAGAACCGGTGATAATTGAATCAAGTAGTTCAGATGTAACCTGTAATGGTGCTGAAGACGGTGAGATTACCATGACGGTTACTAGTGCAACCGCCGGACTTGTGCAGTTTGCAATAGAGCCAAATCTCAGCGAATTTTTTAGCGACCCGGATAATCCGATGGTATTTACTTTTCGGGATCTACCCGCTAAACCTGTAGGGGAGTTCTATACGGTTTTAGCACAGGATGCAGAAGGCTGTCCCCAAATTTTCCAAGTTCCTGTTCACGAGCCAGAAATTGTGCAAGTCACAAATTTGGAAACAACTCCAGAACTGTGTATCGATGCAAGTGACGGAACGGTAACTTTTAATGTGACGGGGGGGACTCCTTTTAATGATATTTCTGTAAGTTCGACACCTTATTATGAATATAAAATAGAGATGATTGCTCCAGTAAATGAAACAGGTACGGGCATGTTTGCTCCATACGATGGACAGACTATCGGAAACCTCCAAGGTGGCGCATCATATGCTCTTTATATTCAAGATGTAAATCTTTGTGCTACAACGGAAGTGTTTACTATCGGAATGGGTGTAGACCTCATGGCAGAACCTATTGTGCAATATGGTTGTGAAGGTATTTTTCCAAATAGCACAGTAACGGTTGAGATGCAGGATAATAGCGTAATGCCCCAATTACTATTCTCTTTAGATGTTGATGATATTAATATAGCCGATACGCAACGTGTTTGGGGTGATTTGCCTGCAGGCGATCATACGGTCTATATTTACCATGAAAATGGTTGTGTAAACAATGTGACATTTAACATTGAGTCTTATGATCCATTAACATTAACAGCAATAAAGACAGCTGCCAATGAGCTCACAGCAAGTGCCGAAGGCGGATATGGAGGATATGAATTTTTCTTCCAAGGGGAATCTACCGGAACGGAAAATGTATTCACCACCAATGAAAGTACCACAGTTACGGTTGAGGTACGGGATCAGAATGGCTGTGTGGCCAGTGTAACAATTCCTTTTGAATTTACGGGAATGTTGGAAATTCCTAATTTCTTTACGCCTGATGGTGATAATAACAACGATGTTTGGTTTCCGAAAAACAGGGACTTCTTTCCGAATATAGAAGTGAAGATTTACGACCGGTATGGTCGGGTTGTTGCCGTATTAGATCAGGTGATGAACTGGGATGGTACCTACGAAGGCCATAATGTACCTACAGGTGATTATTGGTATGTAGTCAATGCCAATGATAAAAGTAAGTTACGCTATGTAGGCCATTTTACCCTATACAGATAATTTTTTGGTGATGGTCTGGAGTGTTTTATGATATTAAAGTAAAAGAAGTGGTCCGTGGATAATGAGTTCCCCCCAAAACGGATCATTTCTTTTTATTTTTTTTTCTTGTGTTTCAAGATGTTGAATGAAATATGGCAAAATAGCAGTTATTCTCATTGCGACACGCTTTTTATTGGCTTCTATTTTTATGTATCTTATTGCCAAATTTGACAACATAATTCATGAAATTTCCTTTTCTGACTTTGGTTCTTACGGTTTTGATTCAAGGCTGTGCCGGACAATCACATTTGATTGAAGATAAGCTGGAGATTGTGGTTACCGAAAATTTGCGGTATTATCTGTACTATCCTGATAACTATGAATCTAAAGATGATGAGAAGTTTCCTTTACTCCTATTTTTACATGGCGGTGGTGAGGCCGGGGTGGATAGTTTAGGTATTTTGAAAGAGAGTGGCCCTCCTAAACTTATTGCACAAGGCAAGCAATTTCCTTTTTTGATTCTGGCGCCACAGAATCCACATAAAAAGAAATGGTGGAATACGACGGCAGTGGTACAATTGCTCGATACTATTGTGCGAAATAATAGGGTGGACCAAAATAGAATTTACCTTACAGGTCTCAGCAGGGGGGGAGGCGCTGCTTGGGAACTTGCCGTGCAATACCCTGAGAAGTTTGCGGCAATGGCGGTAGTCTGTGGAATGGCTCCTTTACCGTATGCGAATTGGATCGATAAAAATATGCCCATATGGGTTTTTCATGGTGAAGAAGATAAATCAATACCGTTTTCAGAATCGGAAAATATGGTCGATAGATTGAAGGGAATGGGCTATGATGTCAAATTTACAAGATACCCTGGGGTAGGGCACAATTCATGGGTGAAGGCCTACAATACGGAAGAACTTTATGACTGGTTCGTTCAACAAGAACGTAAGAACTAAAGCTGGCAGTTCAGCGAGGTTTTATATTAAGCCTTTGCGCATTCTAAAACAACATATTTCCCTTCGTGGTCAGTGGTGAAAAAGAGATATGTTTCCCCGCCATCCTTAATTTTAAATTTAGTTCGAATCGATTTTACGCTTTCTGGAAAATTTCTAAGGGTAATATTGGCTTTTTCAATTTTCATGGCTCGAAGCTTTTTTTTGTTGTAGGGAACACTGGCGAGTATTTTAAAGCGCCTTCCCGGGAAGGAAACCAATTCGTTAGAAGTGTATAGATGCGTGTGTTCATGTAGCTTGAATAGGCTAAACGCATTTCCTGTTAATTTGAAAGCACCTGATTTTAGAATACTCACATTTGGTTCATACAAGTAGACCAAGGGCTGGGAGTAGTTCGAAACTGTCTTTTTTTCATTCCCCCATTTGAAATTGAAAATTTCATTTTTAGAATTCTTGAGGTTGATTGTTTTGATTGTTATTGTCTGGGAAAAGTCCTTTTTGAGCACCCAAAGTAATTCCTTGACCTCATTATTGACCGCGACCACATGAATTTCCTTGACAAAACGTAGTTCAGCAATGCCCGCCGATATATCGAGAAGCGGTGAAGTTTTTAGTAATACATTCTCTGTTTTACGAAAAAGTAGCTTTAAATGATCCACTACATTGGGTGAACAATCCGATAGCCTAAAAACTTTTCCTTTAAGGTCATTTCTGCGGGAGGGATCTACATAGACCCAATCAAAATGATGATTTTCTTCTTGTAGGAAATTTAGTCCGTCGTTTGAAATTATTTCAATGTTTTTTGCGTCAAGGATTTTGAAGTTATGGGCAACAATTTCTGAAAGACACGAATTCAATTCACAATGAAAAACAGTGTTGAATTTTTGACCGAAAAAGTAACTGTCTACTCCAAAACCTCCGGTAAGATCTACTAGTGACTTTCCCTCGGTTATTGTGGTTTTGTAACGGGCTGTCTCTTCCGAAGAAGTTTGTTCGATATTTAGTTTTTTGGGATAGTAGATTTGAGGGGTTTCAAACCAAAGCGGCAACTTGTGCTGGCATTTTTTTTTGGCTTCCAACTGTTCGGCAAGTTCTTTTTGGGAAACGCCAGCGAAAACAGGTTTTTTTAGTAATACTGACATGATGTCAGTATTGTAATTTTCATTTATAAAGTATTGTACACCAGTATTTAATATTTCTTTATTCAAAGTAAAACTATAAATTATGGGTCAGGGATTTTACAATTTTATTTTCTGCAAAAAACTCCTTTAAAATTACTTTGATGGCGGTGTAACCTGGTACCGCAACGATCATTCCGACGACACCAAAAAGGAGTCCGGCGATAATGATGATAAGAAAGATTTCAAGAGGGTGTGATTTAACACTATTAGAGAAAATTAAGGGTTGGGAAAAGAAATTATCGACCAACTGGCCGACAGCCAATCCGATTAAAACGTATCCTGTTTTAGGTAAGATTACGGTGCTAAAATCAAGGCCTAAGTTGCTAGTCATTGTGAGCACGATCATAATGACCCCGCCGATTATGGGGCCGACGTAAGGAATAATATTAAAGAGAGCACATAGGAAAGCTATTACAATGGCATTTTCTATTCCTACAATAACTAGGGTAATGGTGTAGATGACAAAAAGCACAAAGATTTGCAACAACAGCCCGACAAAATATCGTGATAAGAGATTGTTGATTTTATCAATTGATTTTACCGTACCCGTTTCTTTGTTTTTCGGGACAAAGGCTAAAATACCACGTTGAAAAAGTTTGCTGTCCTTTAAGAAAAAGAAGGAAATAAAAAGCACGGAGAACAGTCCGATACTTAAAGTACTCAAGGTGTTAAGGAAAGAGTTTAGGAAGTTGGGGATGAACCCGATGTTTAAACCCTGAAGAATATTCTTTTCGATATCCGATTCTTCGATAAGCTCGTTGACTACTTGTGGTGACGCACCCAGATACTCAGTAACCTCGGTGTATAGGGCATTCAAATTTTGCTGTAACGCATCAATATTCAAAAGGGAAAGGTTTTTGCCTTGTTCGGTTATTAGAGGAACGAACAGCGCTATGATGCCCCCGATCACACTAATCATCAATATCATGGTAATAATCACTGCCAGGGTATTTGGTAGCTTCATTTTCCTTCTTAGAAAAAAGACAATAGGTCGACCAATAAGTGCTATAACCGCAGCAAAGGCCAAGTAGGCCAACACCGATTGAATTTGGTATAAGAAATAGAGTAACAGGGCAATTGCAATCAAAATGCCTACGGCTCTTAAAATTCCTTGAGAGATGGCTTTTGAAGTCATAGGTTAGTTTTTAAATGCATAGGCTATTATGTTTGCTCCCATTTTCAGTGCTTTTTCACGTACCTCCGGTGGATCATTATGTACGGCTGGGTCTTCCCAACCATCACCCAAGTCACTTTCGAAAGTAAATAATAATACCAACCGATTCTCATTAAATATGCCAAGGGCTTGGGGGCGTTCCCCGTCGTGTTCGTGTATTTTGGGAAGGCCTTCCGGGAATTTATACGCTTCTGAAAAAATGGGGTGGTCGGCTCCTAATTCTTCCAATTCCTTGTTAGGAAATACTTTTGTCAATTCCTTCTGTAAATAGGGTTTCATGCCATAGTTGTCATCAATATGTAGAAATCCCCCCGATAATAGGTAATCCCTCAAATTGTCGGCCTCTTCTTGGGAAAAAACTACATTGCCGTGTCCGGTCATATGTAAAAATGGGTATTGAAAGATAGTAATATCGCCCACTTCGACTACCTCTGATTTTTCATCGAGCTCGGTACCGATATTTTCATTACAGAATTTTATGAGGTTTGGTAGTGCCGTAGGGTTGGAATACCAGTCACCTCCACCTTTATACTTAAGAATGGCGAGTTCTTGCCCATAAAGCCCGCCGGTAATTAAAATGAAAATCAAAAGAATATGGTACACAGGAAACCTCATAGTTGTTTGAACAAAATTAAACCGTATCAAATTTAAGCATTCTAAAGCTGAAATTTTTTTAATTCAGCCATTGTTAATGAGGGCTATCGTAGTGCAGGCCACAATAGCCGCTGTTTCGGTACGCAGTCGTGTTCTGCCAAGAGAAACGGGCACAAACCCCTTTTCACGTGCCATGGTTATCTCCCTTCGTGAAAAATCTCCTTCGGGGCCTATTAAAATTGTCAGATCTTTGTCAGGCGCTACGCAACGTTTTAGTTCAGTTCTTTCATCCTCTTCACAATGGGCGATAAATAAAAGACCGCTCCTACTTTGTTCTATAAAATCTTTGAAACTGACCGCTGGGTTTAATTTGGGAAGATAAGTCTGTAGGGATTGTTTCATCGCCGATAGCACTACTTTCTGTAACCGTTCGGGTTTAACAACCTTTCTTTCCGATTGTTCGCATATGATCGGTGTAATTTCGTTTATGCCTATTTCGGTAGCTTTTTCTAAGAACCATTCAAAGCGGTCATTCATTTTAGTTGGCGCGACGACCATGTGCAACCAATGCTTGCTGGGATGTTTTTTGTCATGAGAAATTACTTGAACTTTACATTTTTTTGGGTTTGAATCGACTATTTCCGCTTCA
Organism: uncultured Kriegella sp.; assembly: GCF_963975415.1. Lineage (NCBI taxonomy): Bacteria > Pseudomonadati > Bacteroidota > Flavobacteriia > Flavobacteriales > Flavobacteriaceae > Kriegella > uncultured Kriegella sp. Next base: position 213,358 of record NZ_CAXBGN010000004.1, on the reverse strand, counting down.
AAAAGATCACCCTCTCCATTAGTGATATGAAGTGTGTCACCTTCCTTTTTGCGGAGCACTTTTATAATATGTCTGCTTTCCTCTATGGGAAAGACCATTTGTGAAATACTATTATCTAAAGAAGCATTGTAAAATAGTTGCATGGGAACAAAGTGTATGTTTTTTTGATTTTCAATCAATTTTAAAAACAACCTACTTGACAGGATGTTATAAAAAAAATGAACCGAATCGTAATTTATGTGTACTATAGTACAAATCTAGGTAAAAAGTATAATCAGTAAAAAATCAATAAATGAAAAGAGTGGTTAGTAAAACAATAGGGGTAATGTCTCTGGTTCTAGGGGTAACAATGATGTCGTTTACAGTGTCGTCTGAAGATATAAAGGGGTGGTTTTTGGCAGGAAGTAGTCCGGAATCTTATGAAATCGGAAGAGAAAATGATGCGCAGCGTAACGGTACCGTAGGGTTTTTAAAATCATCAGATCGAAAGATTCCGCAGGGTAAATTTGGCACCATAATGCAGCAGTTTACGCCCAAGGATTATTTAGGCAAGAGAGTAAAACTGACGGGGTATATCAGGTCATCCAATGTGGAAAAATGGGCCGGTATGTGGATGCGCGTGGATGGCGACACAAAAAAGCACTTAGCTTTGATAATATGCAAGACAGACCTATAAAGGGGGCAATTGGCTGGAAAAAATACGAAATTATTCTTGATGTTCCTTCGGAAAGTAGTTTGATAGCTTATGGAGTTCTGGTCAATGGACCGGGGCAAGTGTGGTTAGATGATTTTGCGTTCGAAGTCATAGCAAAAGATTCGGAGACGACCAACAAGTCTAGAGGCATGCAATTGAGTAGCCCTACCAATACCGATTTCGAACAATAAACATGTAATTCAGAAGAAAATTAGCCTTGGCATATCATACCCCTCCTATCTATAGAAAACTTTCTGATGAAGAGCTTATGTCGTATGTTGCAAAGGGAAAGGAGAAGGCCTTTGCTGAGCTATATCGTAGATACGGTAAAAAAATGCTGTTTTTCTTTTATCAAAGATTATATCAAGACAAAGAGCGGGCCGAAGACTTTTCGCAAGATTTATTCTTAAAAATAATAGAGGATCCTACGGCATTCAATACCGATAGGAAGTTTTCGACCTAGATTTATGTAGTAGCCTATAATCAATGTAAAAACGAATATCGTAAAAATACCTTAGGGAGAATAAAAAGGGATAATTATGCTAAAGACAGCTCACGGCAAGTTATTATAAACCCCAGTTTTGAAAGGGACTTTGATTTTTATTCATTTTCAGAATGCCTTGAAAACGAATTGCAGAAAATGGATGATAAACACGGGCTTACGTTTGTTTTGCGGCATCAAGAAGGTCTTACGATAAAGGAAATAGGCGTGTTAATGCAATGTTCAGAAGGTACGGTCAAGTCTAGGCTGTTTTATGCGATTGAAAAACTTGCAAAGAAATTACGGCAATTTAAAGGTCGAATCGAAAATAGTTAAGAAGATAGATGGAAGAAAAATTAGAGAAATTGCTTTTGGAGAAAGCCTTCAAGGCTCTTTCGATAGAAGAGAAAGCTTATGTTTTGAGTGTTGTTTCTGAATCTGATTACAACGATTTCAGGGAGCTGCTAGGGGGTACTAAACTTTTGTTTGATGGCGACTATAAAGATGTAGCTCCTTCATATGAAACGGGGAAGGATTTACGCCGGCGTTACCGAAAAAAGTATCAAAGACATTTTTTGAAATCGTTTTTGCCTGATTTCCCCAGTTTAAGATTTGGTGGCGCATCGTTACCGATTTTTAAATATGCGGTATTCGGGATCATCTTTGTATTTGCGGGATTTTTATTCTTGAAGTCTGTCATCACCATGGACGAGGGCACTATCGCTATGGATGTAAGGCAAATACCAAATTTTGAGGAAATGAACCAATATATGTATTTAGATGAAACCTGTTTGAATGTGGAGATTATAGTGCCATAGTTTGGTATTCTGAACTTTTTGAATGTTTCAATACTCTAAATGTTTTAACATATCAATCAAACACCCCATTATAGTTACTGCCCATGTAGCTGCCCCATTTAGGTTGCTGCGCAACAGGAATATCGGTATCGATTCTATTGACCTGTAACCCGTCAAACGTAAAGGTTTGTTTTACGTTGGTGCCATGTATATAGATGATATCTAAAAAACCGTTATGGTCTAGGTCGCCCACCCAAGGTGTAGACGCTACGTTGTGTCCTTCATTATTCAGATTTAGTTTCGTCACCTTTTTTTTGGTAAATTCAATGACCGCCAGATCATTGTAAAAATATTTTAGGTTCAGGCTGTCAAATACCTGATAATTTATAGGCATTAAAACCTCGTCATGGCCGTCATTGTTGAGGTCTACGGCTACTGGTGAGCTCATCTGGTAAAAGCCCAACGAGTCTTGCAGCATTACATGACCGTTTTTTCCGTCGACCATAAATTGCTTAGACCAGTCAAGGTCAGGCCATTTTCCTTGGGCGTACGAAGTAAAAAAGTCTGGGATGTCGTCATCGATGAAATTACCGACGGCGATGGAACTATAGGCTTCGGTATTAGGCATGTTTACACTCCAAATCAGCTTGTAGGTATCTCCGTCAAAAGCCATTAAACGACCGTCGGCAGCATTGGCGACGATGTCATGAATGCCGTCTCGCGTAATATCAACCCAAACGGCAGGGCCCACAAAACCATTGGTTTTACTTGAGCACAGCATGATGGAACGGGAAAGATCGCCCGATTTTATTTCGGCAATTGAGGTCACATAAAGATTGCCTCCGATGGTTTCGCCACCCGTACCGAAAATCACTGTTTTGTTCGTCTGTATAGTATCTGGCAAGATTGACACCGACATATAGGTTTCTTTGCCATCGGGCATGGCCGCCCTTTGTATTACGGTCCCATCTCTACTGTTTAAAATAGCTAAATATCCAACGGGTCGGTTTGGGTCATATGCTTCAACCTGTACATTGCCCCCGTTCGAAACCAAAATATCTTGCTGCCCATCATTGTTTTGATCGGGTATAAATTGGGGGTTGTAAAAATTAAACCACTCGTTTTCTTGGTCTTTGGGTTTTTTAAATCGCCAGAGTACCTTACCTGACTTTCCGTCGATGGCCATAAATTCTACTGATCGCCCCCCGATGAACACATCCAATATGGTGTCACCATTGATATCAAGTAGTGCTGCCGATCCAAAAATTTGATCTTTTGCCGAAACGTGCCACAGCATATCGCCATTTTTACCATTGATCGCTATAACCGCCGAATCACTAGCTTGTAGTTCTACGCTGCCTGCTCCTAAAATAATATCACCGATACCGTCGGCATTCAGGTCGGCAATACGCGGGGAAGAAAAGGATCCAATATTCGGAATTTCTTTTAACCATGACTGTTGGGCATGGCTGAAATATAAACAGAAAAATAAGGTCAGAATGGTTATTTGAACTGGATATTTAGAATAGCTCATTTGTTGGGAAATACACCGTAAATTTACAACTTATTTTTGGCGTGTTCCAGTCCTAGTTCAATCCAATGTTGAAGTTGTTCTTCGGAAATCATTCCTTTTTCGGAGACATACACGAATTCCTTCATGGGGCGCTTAGTAAAATCCATAGGCCGTACATGGTCCAATTGTAAGACATTATTCATTTTTGTGCTTATCACCCGAACCATAAGGTCTGTTTTTACGACTCCGACGGTCATTTTGCCCTTATAGAGGTAGGCGAGACCACCGAACATTTTCTTTTCATTAAAATGTTCTTGCTCCTCAAGAGGAAAAGACTGTAAGGCCGCTCGTATTCTCTTTGCTAATTCTTGATCGAACGCCATCTTCCTTTATTCATTTTTCGCAGATTACATAGAGTACCCCTTTGCTGCCATTCGGTACAATTTCGGAACCTTTGTTAGCTTCGATAATAGTATACCCAATAGCTTTTAATTGATTAATTATATCTGCTTTTTTTACCCAATAAATACTCGGTTGGTCTTTGTTCAATAGTTTCCAGTTGAATTGGGTGTTATTAAGTTTTAACCAAGGCAGATGATATTTAGAAACCTCTTCGCCACGCAGTTTTCTTAAAAAATTGGCGCAGATACTGAGAAGCGGGTTGTAGCTTTTCGAGTCAAAATCTAAAAAAGTAAATATGGTTAAGCTTCCTGTATTGGCAATGCGATAGGCCTCTTCTAGAGATTTGTGAAATAATTCTTTGGGTACGAAGCACAGTACCTGCTGTGCATAAACTAAATAATCGAATGTTTCATCTTCGAACATTTTCAGGTCTGATGCATCCGCAGCGATAAACTTAATGTTAGATGCTCTTTTTGTTGCCTCTTTTTGGGCATAATCCATCATTTCTTCGACAATGTCAAAACCCGTAATATCTTTAAAACCAAATTCTTCAATATAAAAAGTAAGTCTTCCTCCGCCGGCGCCTGCCTCGATAACTTTTTTATCGGTATTGGTCAAGTATTTTTTTAGCACGGCTTTTTCCGCAGGAGAAATATTCTTCCGGTATATGGTGCTATCTATCATGTGTTCTGAATAGAGCTCTTTGTTTCGATTTTTAGAAGTATTATCCATAAATAGTACAATTATCTCATTTCGAATTTAATAAATAAAATGGATTTATGGAACCTCAAAAAATAGGCATCCAGACCGAAATCCACAAAAATTACTAACGCTCAATCAATGCGATTAGTCTTTATGTACATTAGATTTTTGGCTTTGATGCAGCCGATGTGGCTTAAGACTCTTGTATTGAGTATCTGGCCTTGGCCGATATGTCTTGTTGGGTAAAGCTCCCCTTTTTATATTTTAAATACCCAACTATACCTATCATTGCGGCATTATCGGTGCAATATTCGAATTTGGGTATATAGGTAGTCCACCCTTCTTTTTTTTCAGCGATTTTTAAGGCGCTGCGAATACCGGAGTTGGCGGAAACCCCGCCGCCTATGGCAACTTGGTTAATACCCGTTATTTTAACCGCTTTTTTTAATTTATCCATTAAAATCTTAACAATAGTATATTGTATAGATGCACAAATATCGTTTCGATTTTCTTGAATAAAATTAGGATTGTTTTTCGTTTCACGCTGAACAAAGTAGAGAATGCTTGTTTTCAGTCCACTAAAACTGAAATTAAGGTCTGCCACTTTCGGTTTGGGAAAAATAAAAGCCTTCGGGTTGCCCAACTGCGCATATTTGTCAAGTAAAGGTCCGCCGGGATAGGGAAGCCCTAATATTTTAGCACTCTTATCAAAGGCTTCGCCAACGGCGTCGTCTAAAGTTTGTCCCAATACCTCCATCTTAAAATAGTCTTTGACCAAGACAATCTGCGTGTGGCCGCCGCTGATGGTCATTGCCAAAAAGGGGAAAACAGGTCGATTGGGAGTGCTTTCGTCATTAATAAAGTGGGCCAGAATATGCGCTTGCATATGATTCACCTCGATTAAGGGAATTTCTAAACCCAAGGCAAGTGATTTCGAAAACGAAGTGCCAACGAGCAAAGAACCCATTAGTCCTGGTCCGCGTGTAAATGCTATGGCTGATAATTGTTTTTTGTCGATATTTGCCTTTAATAATGCTTGGTGTACAACAGGAACAATATTTTGCTGATGTGCTCTTGAGGCAAGTTCGGGTACGACACCCCCGTACTCCTCATGAATTTTTTGAGTGGCAACAACATTGCTTAGTGTTTTATCATTGCTTAAAACGGCAGCGGAGGTGTCATCACAAGATGATTCAATTGCAAGAATATAAATAGTTTTATTTTCCACAAGGTTTGGAATAAAAATTGGTACACAAAGGTAAAACATAAAGCCCTATCAAAAAACTTAGAAAAATACTGATCAGAACACTGCTGGTGTTTCTGTTGATATGTGTTTTGGGCACGATTATACTATCCTTGCCGGTGGTACAGACCGGTTTTGCAACGTATGCAACCAATTCGATCAATAAAAAATTCCAAACAAATATCAATATTGATAAGCTTAGGATTTCACTGATCTCATGGGATACGTCTTTAGAAGGAATTTATATTAGAGACTATAAAAAAGATACACTTTTCTATGTCGATGAACTCGTTACTTCGGTTATGAGTATGCGTAATTTACTTCAAGGTAAGTTGCAATTCGGAGACATTAGCATTAATAAACTTAACTTCAAGCTTAGAACGTACCAAGACGACAAGAATACGAATCTAGAGGTCTTTATAGATAAATTAGATGATGGAAAGCCTAGAAAGCCAGGTACTGATCCTTTCTTTTTCTCTTCCTCCGACGTTGAAATTGCCAATAGTACTTTTGTGCTGATCGATGAAAATTTTGAACACAGTAGAATTTTAGATTTTGAAAGTTTGAATATTTCAGCCAAAGATTTTCAGATCTTGGGTCCCGAGGTAACCACTGATATTCAAGATATGTCGTTCAATAGTAATCGGGGTATTGTGGTCAATAGGTTGGCAACGAATTTTAAATACACCAAGCAGATGATGCGTTTTGATTCGTTGAATATTAAAACGGCGGAATCTAATATTAAGGGAGGTCTGGTCTTTAATTACGAGCGAAAAGATTTTGCAGACTTTGTGAACAAGGTCAAACTGAATGCCGAGTTTAATGAATCGACTATTGCTTTAGATGAAATAAATCTCCTATACAACCAATTCGGAAAAGGAAAAGTAGTGAATTTTTCTTCCAAGGTAAGCGGAGTTTTGAACGACTTTGTCGGCGAGAACCTTTTTTTACAATCTGATAATACCGGTATCAGAGGTGACTTCAATTTTAAAAACCTTTTCAACAAGCAAAAGTCTTTTGTGATGGATGCCCAAATGAAAAATGTTACCTCGAGTTACTATCAATTACGTTCTTTGATGCCCAATATTTTGGGAGAGTCGTTTCCATCATCATTTCAGAAGTTTGGTCAGTTTACGATAAGGGGCGATGCAATCATTAGTGAAACATCGATTGATGCCAAAGTCAATTTGAATACGGCCATAGGTAGCAGCTATGCCGATCTTAAACTAACAGATATTGATAATATCGACAATGCAACTTATCAGGGTTTTGTTTCTTTGATCGATTTTGATCTGGGGGAGTTTGTTGACAATAACAAGTTGGGCACCGCTAATTTAGATTTTAATGTTGAGGGCAAAGGTTTTGTCCAAGACATGAATACCGAAGTTATAGGGCAGGTTTATTCCGTTAATTTCAATAATTATAAATACAAAAACATCAAAGTATCTGGGATTTTAAAAGACCAGCTTTTTGATGGCTTACTGGTTAGTACCGATGAAAACCTGAGATTTAGCTTTAAAGGACTTGCCGATTTTTCCGATAGACGTAATGACTTCAATTTTATAGCATCGGTCGACTACGCTGATTTACGGAAGCTTAATTTTATTAATGATAGTATTTCCATATTTAAGGGTGACTTGGCCATGGATGTCACTGGTAATACCTTAGATAATCTGGTAGGGGATATAAAGTTCACCAAAACCAATTTTCAAAATAAGAATGATACCTATTATTTTGAGGATTTTAAAATTAGTTCATCTTTTCAAAACGATTCCGTTCGTATTATAGATATCAATTCACCCGACATTATTACGGGGTATTTGAAGGGTAATTTTAGAGTTAGGGAGTTGGGTAAATTGTTACAGAATTCTGTGGGTAGTATTTATACGAACTATAGACCCTTTGTGATTTCAAGTGGTCAAACCCTGTCGTTCAACTTCAAAATATATAATAAGATAGTTGATGTCTTTTTTCCTGAGGTCGCATTTGATCCCAATACTTTTATTAAAGGGAATATTATTGCAGACGAAGGTGATTTTAAGTTGAACTTTAGATCGCCGAGAATTGCGGCATATGGCAATGAGGCAGATAGTATTGAGTTGAAAATAGATAATAAGAACCCCTTGTTTAATACCTACGTGTCTGTTGGCGACCTCTCGAATAAATACTATGATGTAAAAGACTTTAACCTGATTAATACCACATTAAAAGATACGTTGTTTTTCAGAACTGAATTTAAAGGGGGCAGTGACTTTAACGATTCTTACAACCTTAACTTTTACCATACATTCAATAAAAAGAACAAATCCGTCATAGGTCTTAAAACTTCTGATGTCAGTTTTAAAGGGAACAAGTGGATCTTGAACAAGAATGGTGACAGTTTGAATAAGGTTATAGTAAACAGAACTTTAGATAGTATCAATATTCAAGAAATTGTGATGAACAATAGCCAGGAAGAACAAATTCGTTTAAAAGGTCAGTTGGCCGATTCTACGTTTAAAGACCTTGAGCTACAGTTCAAAATAGTTTCCTTAGACAAGATAACACCGGCCATAGATAGTTTAAAGCTGCAAGGAGAGGTGAACGGAACTTTGAATGTTCTGCAAAGGGATAATATTTATTTACCGTCTTCAAATCTGGCCATTGCAGATTTTTCTATCAATGGAATGCGATTAGGCGACCTGAATATTGGTATAGTAGGTAATAGGGATTTGACCGATTTTACCGTGAATTCTAGAATAACCGATGAGGGAGTTGAAAATTTTGGCGTAGTAGGTAATATTATTAATGAGGGAGATATCCCTGAAGCGAATCTTTTGATCAATTTCCGAGATTTTAAACTACAGCCATTTGCCCCTTTAGGTGACGGTGTTATTGGTAATATTAGGGGTGATTTAAATGGAAGCACCCGAATAACAGGTCCGGTTAATAATCCAGAAATGAACGGATTGTTGAATCTGAGCCATGCTGGCATCGGTATTCCTTATTTGAATGTAGACTATGACTTCGCCTCCAACTCTAAAGTAAGATTGTATGAGCAAACTTTTGATTTTGAAAATATTGCACTGACCGATGTCGAAGAGAAAACCAAGGCTACCCTCGATGGTACAATAAAGCATAAATTTTTTAAAGATTGGGTGCTAGACCTTGATGTTGATACCAAGGGGGATAGGTTGCTGATTTTGAATACCGATTTTGAGGAGGAAGTATTGTATTATGGCACTGGTTTTGTAAATGGCAAAGGGCGAATTTTTGGCTCGACCAAGGCGCTTACCATAGCCTTTGATGGCGAAACGGCCAAAGGGAGTTCACTGAAGATCCCGCTCAGCGATGTTACTTCGGTCGGTGATTATTCCTTTATCAATTTTATTCAGAAGAATGAGGCGGTAACCATAGAGGATCAGCGGGTATTAAATGAATTTCAAGGATTAGAGCTTGAATTCGATTTGGCCGTTACGCCCGATGCCGAGGTAGAGATTGTTACAGACCCAAAAACAGGTAGTTCTTTAAAAGGAACGGGTGAAGGGCTGCTGCTAATTCGTATAAATACGCGCGGAAAATTTGAAATGTATGGTGATTTTGTTGTGGTTACTGGCGAGTTCAATTACAAGTTTGGCGGGGTAATCAATAAGACTTTTAGTGTCAAGCCAGGAGGGACAATTAACTGGGAGAATGATCCGCTAAAAGCACAACTTAATATGGAAGCGGTTTACGCCCTGAACGCGAACCCGGCACCTTTATTGGAGAACTCAAGTACACGACGCATACCTACCGAGGTGGTCATAAAATTAACTGATGATTTAGAGAGCCCCGATATTCAGTTTGGCATAGATTTTCCAGGCACTAATTCCATTGTACAGTCAGAATTGGAATATCGCCTTCAAGATCCAACTGTTGAAGAAAGAAATGCTCTTTTTCTTTTGGCCCAAGGTTCTTTTGTCGGTGGTCAAAGTGGCATTAATCAGCAGGCGGTGACGGGCAATCTTTTACAATCCGCTTCCGGACTTTTGAACCAAGTATTGGGTGGTAGCAATGATAAGTTTAACTTGGGTCTTTCGTATGAACAGGGGATTCTTGATCGAAATGCCGATGTTCAGACGGAGAATAGAATAGGGGTTACTGTATCTACTCGAATTAGTGATCGAATTTTGTTCAATGGTAGGGTAGGGGTGCCAGTCGGAGGGGCCAGCGAAACTGTGGTCGCCGGCGATTTTGAATTGGAGCTTTTGTTGAATGAGGAAGGGACTTTGAGTGCGAAATTCTTCAATAGGGAAAGTGAGATTCAGGCATTTTTGGCAGAGCGTCAGGGGTACACTCAAGGCGCTGGGTTGTCTTACGAAGTCGACTTTAATACTTTTAGAGAACTCTTCCGCAAAATATTAAGTAAAAACAAGAACAAATCGCCGAAAAAAGATTTACCCAAAGCCCAGGCCGTGCCTAGTTCAGTAATGGGGAAAGATAGCCTTTTGAGGTTTTATGCGAAATCTAACGGAATAAAATAATTATTGCACAGAGGCTTCTTAAAATGCTTAAAAACCAACATACCTTCCCGATAATTTATCAACGAAAACGTTTGATACGATTTTATCGTGCATAAACACGTAAAATAAGGACTTCAACAATTTCTTATTTGGTAGAAGTTTGTTAATTTTGCTAGCTTAAAATTTTTGATGACTTCAAGCATAAAAAAGATTGGTGTTTTTACTTCAGGTGGTGACTCTCCTGGAATGAATGCCGCGATTCGGTCCGTAGTTCGCACATGTGCCTATATGAATGTCGAATGTGTTGGTATCTACAGGGGATATGAGGGAATGATGGAAGGCGACTTCAAGGTTATGGACGCACGAAGCGTTAATAATATCATTAATAAAGGAGGAACGATTCTTAAATCTGCCAGATGTACAGAATTTAGAACTCCGGAAGGACGCAAAATAGCCCATGATAAATTACTGGAAGCAGGAATTGATGCTTTTGTTGTAATCGGGGGAGATGGTAGTTTTACCGGTGCTATGATTTTTAATCAAGAGTATGATTTTCCTGTGATCGGTATACCGGGAACAATCGATAACGATATCTTCGGAACTACCTATACACTTGGTTTTGACACGGCACTGAATACGGTAGTCGATGCCATTGATAAAATTAGGGACACCGCCAGTTCGCACAATAGATTGTTCTTTGTCGAGGTCATGGGCCGCGATGTTGGTCACATAGCCTTGAATGCCGGTGTAGGAGCTGGTGCGGAAGAGATTTTGATCCCTGAAGAGAATTTAGGTCTTGACCGACTTTTAGAATCGTTAAAACGCAGTAAGAAATCGGGTAAATCTTCAAGTATTGTCATTGTTGCCGAGGGTGACAAAACAGGAAAGAATGTTTTTGAACTCAAAGAATACGTCGAAGAGCATTTACCTATCTATGATGTACGGGTCTCTGTACTGGGGCATATGCAAAGAGGAGGGTCTCCTTCATGTTATGATCGTGTTTTGGCAAGTCGAATGGGAGTTAAGGCCGTAGAAGCGTTACTGGAAGGTAAAACAAATCTGATGGTTGGAATACAAGATAACAAATTGATTCTAACTCCTATTAATAAGGCAATTAAAGGGCATACAAAAATAGATAAGGAACTCATGCGGGTTTCAGAAATAATGACAACATAATTAATCAATAAAAAAGAGAAATAATGTCAAATTTAAAAATAGGAATTAACGGTTTTGGTAGAATAGGAAGATTGGTTTTCAGAACTACCGTAAAGCGGGGCGACATTGATGTTGTTGCTATAAATGATTTGTTGGATGTTGAGCATCTAGCTTATTTGTTGAAGTATGATTCAGTTCATGGAAAGTTCGATGGTACTGTTGATGTTAAGGATGGCCACCTTGTTGTAAACGGCAAGACAGTTAGAATTACTGCCGAACGTGATCCAAAGAGTATTAAATGGGATGCGGTAGGTGCTGAAATCGTTGCTGAATGTACCGGTATTTTTACTACTTTGGAGACTGCACAATACCATATCGACGGTGGTGCTAAAAAAGTGGTGATTTCTGCCCCTTCCAAAGATGCTCCGATGTTCGTAATGGGTGTGAACCATAAAGAGGTTAAAGCTTCCGATACTATTGTATCAAATGCATCATGTACGACCAATTGCTTGGCTCCAATGGCTAAGGTGTTGAATGATAATTTTGGCATTGAAGAAGCATTAATGACTACCGTGCATGCTACAACAGCAACGCAAATGACCGTTGACGGACCTTCCAAAAAAGACTGGAGAGGTGGTCGTAGTGCCATGTTGAATATTATTCCAGCCTCTACAGGTGCTGCGGTTGCGGTAACCAAGGTTATTCCTGAATTAAAAGGAAAATTGACGGGTATGGCTTTTAGAGTACCTACAGCTGATGTTTCCGTTGTCGATTTGACCGTTAAATTGGAAAAGGGGACTTCTTACGAAGAAGTAAAGAAAGCTTTCAAAGATGCTTCTGAAGGCGACTTGAAAGGTATTCTCGGGTACACCGAAGAAGCTCTTGTTTCTCAAGATTTCGTTAGTGATGCAAGAACAAGTATTTTCGATGCAGGGGCAGGTATTGAATTGAACTCTAAGTTTTTCAAATTGATTTGCTGGTATGATAACGAAGCCGGATTCTCTAACAAATTGGTCGATTTGACCCAGCACGTTGCAAGTTTGTAAGTAGATTTAATTCTTCTAATCTTATTTTATTAATAGAATTTCCTGAAAGTGAAATATTGACCTTTCGCTTTCAGGAATATTCATTCTAACTATTGATCCATGATTGTGATTGTTGATAGTGGTGCCACAAAAGCGGATTGGATTGCCCTAGATGCTAAGGGAGACCGACTTTTTTTAACCCAGACTTTGGGGCTTAGCCCAGAAGTTCTTACACGCGAGGTTATCGAAGATAGATTGGCAAATAATTTTGAACTGGCCCAGAATAAAGAAAAGGTAAGCCAGTTGTTTTTCTACGGTGCCGGATGCGGCACGGATCGTATGAAAAAGTTTTTGAAGAAAATTTTCAAAGGCTTTTTTCCAAATGCACAAATCGATGTTAAGGAAGATACATTTGCCGCAATTTATTCTACCACTAAAATTGGCCAACAAGGTATTGTATGTATTCTTGGCACCGGCTCGAACTGCAGTTATTACGACGGTCATCAACTTATTCAGAAAGTGGTTTCATTGGGGTATATTCCTATGGATGATGGTAGTGGTAATTTCTTCGGTCGAAAATTGATACGTGATTACTACTATCATAAAATTCCACAAGACTTGGCCGTTAAGTTTGCCCAAGGTTATAATCTTGAGGCCGATGTAATTAAGGAAAACCTTTATAAACAGCCCAACCCGAATACTTATTTGGCAACATTTGCACGATTTTTAGTAGAGAACAAAGAGCATCCCTATTGTAAGGGGGTAATCGATAAAGGGTTTCAGCAGTTCATTAACAATCAAGTGATGCAATTTGAACTGGCTACTAAAGTACCTATCCATTTTGTGGGTAGTATTGCGCATTTTTTACGGGAAGAGTTAACAGCAGTGTTAGAGCGTAACGATTTAATTCCCGGTGTAATACGGCAAAGGCCTATTGATGGACTTGTGGAATTCCACAAGGATACTATTTAACTGCTATCGCAGAAATTTCTACGTTTACGAATTTGGGTAAATTTGCTACTTCCACTGTTTCCCTGGCAGGTGCGTTCGCTTCATTAAAATAAGAGCCGTAGACTTCGTTTATTTTGGTAAACTGGTTCATGTCTTTAATGAAAATGGTAGTTTTTATCACGTTTTCAAAAGTCATTTCCGCAGCTTCGAGAATAGCCTTTAGGTTGTCCATCGAACGGGCGGTTTCTTTTTTGATATCGCCTTCTATTAACGTTCCCGTTTTCGGATCTAGGGGTATTTGTCCTGAAACGTAAAGGGTGTTTCCACTTAGTACAGCTTGATTGTATGGGCCTATGGGTGCCGGGGCTTCTGATGTGTTGATTATTTTTTTCATGATATTTTGATTCTTCGATTAAATATAAAACGCTTAAAATTCGAAAGGTGTAAGGAGTCTATTTAGATTACTGACTTCTGTTTTCCCACTTCAAATCGCTAAGTATCGAACTCTTTATGCCGATAAAAAAATACCATCGTTCGTATTGGCCGAACGGCGACCAGTTAAAGCGCATGGTAAAACTCTTTAAATCACGCTCGAAACGTAGTTGCGTAAGTGTAAAGCCTTTGTTTTTAAAATCATAACCCGATGATCCCCCGATTTTCCATCGGGGAGATAATTCAATGTTTCCAGAGAACATTAGAGAATGGCTACTAAATTCATCCTGCCTGTTAGCGTTCGAATAAGTGGCAGAATAGGCCAATCGGAAGTCCCACGGTATTTTTGTTCCATAAATCGGGTTTTCTACATCCTCGCCCTTTCTATTTCGTTCTTCTTCTTGTCGTCTCGGGTCGTTAAAGTTGTCCGCTTGACCAAAAAGGTCATCTGTGCGCCCGCCACTTTGTGCTACATAATCATATGGGTTTTCCTCGTCTTCGCCTTTATCATCCTCCTCCTTTTTTCCAAATGTTTTGCTGTCGATTGAATAACCCACGTTCACATTTGCCCTCGTAAGTCTTAAAAGGCTACCGCCGTTGTCGATGTTCCAGGTGTCAATTCTTCTACCGTTATTGTCGATGGCATAGGGGTCTAAACCTGCTGAAAAGTTGACCGACATTTTGTTGTTCAAGATGTTCGTACCTCCATTAACACTTAAAGGACTTAATTTCAACGAATCGGCTTCTAAATTATATCCTGTAGAAATGTTAAAGTTGCTCAGTATGGGAACTTTCTTTGGTTTTAGAGCGGTAGAGTCTTTATCACGTACTTTTGCTTCTAAGGTATTCGCTAGTGAAAAGCTAAGGCTGTTCGAACGGCTCAAGCTTGGGGCGCCATTTAATGTACCTGTAAACCGGCTATATTGAACGACTTCCCCGTTGGCATCTAAATATTCATCGTAAAATTGTTCAAACGATGGTGCGTAGCCATAGCTTAATGAGGGGCGCATGACGTGTCGAATGGCCTGTATTTTTTTGTCTTCCCCAAATTCGAAGGTTCCGTACAGCGTAGTTCCGATACTGGCGCTTAAATTGTATTTATTGTAACGGTCAAAACCAGAGATAGTATCTCTTACAACAGCGCCTTCGTCGGCATCATAGCGTTGTGCAAATGTCTCCAATGTCCACACATCCTCATAACTGCCTCCCATGGAAACACTGAAGAATTTAGCTACTTTAAAGTTTGTACTGATGGGTAGACGGTGCCTTGCGCCAACTCGTGCTTCCTCGAACATGCCACTTTTGAAGAACTGGTCTTCGGTAATCGATAGGCTGTTTCGGGCATTTACGTCATACTGAAAATTAATGTTCTGTATGGCCCCTTTTTTAATTCCGTCTCTTTTTGCAAAGGGAAAAATACGCTCCATACTGGCTTGAAAGGTAGGAAGCGTCATTTCTATATTTTCAGTATTTGTGTTTTGACTATGTGTAGCGGTCAAACTCATATTGACCGATGGATAGGCCGGAAATGTTTTGGAGTATGATATTGACGAGCTGAGTGTGTTGTTTTGGGTGTTCGGCAAGTTGCGCTGCAATAACGAATTTTGATAGTACGAGCTGCTTCCTAAATTCACCGACGCCGAGAATCTGGAATTGGGACTGGCTTTGGTGTCTTGCGAGTGTGAAATCTGTAAATTGTAAATGGTGCTTCTGCTGTAGTCACTGAATCCCTTCTGGCTAGTGACGAGATTTTCGTATCTAAAATTAACATTACCCCGGTATCGGTAACGTTTTGAATAGACCGATTGGGTTCTAAAACCATAACTTCCATTTGTGTAAAGGTCCCCTGTTAGGGTCAGGTCTACATAGTCGCTGATCGGAAAGTAATACCCTCCGTCTTGCAAAAAGTAGCCCCTGTCGGGGTCGTTGCCAAAAGTAGGCATCATCAGGCCTGCTGTTCTCCCGACAGTAAGTGGAAAATAAGCAAAAGGTAAGGCTATGGGTGTCGGTACATCGGCAATGTAGAGGTTGCTGAAGCCTGCGATTACCTTCTTTTTAGGTACAAATTTTGCTTTTCTTATTCTAATATAATAATCAGGGTTTACTGTATCTTGCGAAGTGGTGAGTTTCCCTTCATGCAGAAAATATACAGAATCGTTCTCCTTTTTAGTTATTTCTGCATATACTTTCATGGCATCACTGCCCAACTGGTCTAGGCCTGCCTGTTGTTCTGTGCGGGAATTCCAAATCAACGCTTTTTCGGTATCGAAATTAAAACGGATAGAATCTGGTCTCACTTCATTGTCGCCTTGTTTGAAATAAGGTAATTGAGTATAATTGCCAACGGAATCTTTAATACGGCCAGCGTATACTTCATTTTTCACATAGTCCATTGTAATGATACCCGCCTTCAGTTCAGTATCTTGGTAATATATCTCGGCCTCGTTATACAGATATATTTTCTGGTCTTTCTGGCTGAGTTTCACATAATCTTTCGCCTTATATTTGATTTTGTCTAATAGAACAGATTGCTTGACCGTTGATGAATCGCTACTGACCGAGTCTTTTACGATGTTGCTGGTCAAGGGATTGACCAGCAGTATGGGTGCGACGATGGTGTCTTCCTGCGCTTTTATCGGCAATGGTATAATTTGATCTTCTTGTGCGACGCCAAAAAGAGTGCCGATGAATAGCAGTAATAGGAAAAGTAGATAATGTTTGTTTGATTGCAAGGCTATATATCCTATTTTTGTAACCGTTTGGTGGCGTCCCGCACTATATTGACTGGTAGTATTCGGGCAAACTTACATATATTTTTTGTTCCTCTTGTAGGGTATTACAATAAATTTAACCATCGGAAGAATATCAAAACGCGATGAAGACCGTTATATGAAAAAACCTTTTTTATTCCTTTTTTTTATATTATTTTTTGTATTGTCTTTCAACTTTGGTTCTGCCCAACAGCCCGACGATGACAAATTTATAGTTGTTCTTGATGCAGGTCATGGCGGTCATGATCCCGGTAATTTGGGAAACGGTTATTTCGAGAAGAATATTGCATTGAATATTGTGCTTAAAGTAGGGCGTATTCTAGAGCAAAGTCCCGATATAAAAGTAATCTATACCCGTAAAGATGATACTTTCATTGATTTATATGTCAGGGGAGAAATTGCCAATAAGGCCAATGCCGATCTTTTTGTTTCGGTACATTGTGATTCACATACCTCCGACGCACAGGGTGCAGGTACTTTCGTTTTAGGTCTGCACGCCAATAAACAGAATTTTGAAATTGCCAAAAAAGAGAACTCTGTTATTTATTTAGAGGATAACTATGAGAGCCGGTATGCCAATTATGATATTAATTCGCCAGAGTCCGTCATTGGTCTGACAATCATGCAGGAAGAGTTCTTGGATCAGAGTATCGCCTTGGCTAAGATGATTCAAGACAATTTTTCTGGAAAACTTAAACGCACTGACAGAAAGGTTAAACAAGCAGGATTTATTGTTTTACATCAAACTTTTATGCCCAGTGTTTTGGTGGAAACTGGTTTTTTGACGAACAAGAAAGAGGGGGCTTATCTCAATTCAAAGAAAGGTCAAACCGAAATGGGGGAATCTATTTCAGACGCCATTCTCAATTATAAGAATAGCGTTCAATCGAATACGAGTTTTAATGGCGTAGCCGGTAGTATACCCGCAACGCCTGAATTACCTGCGAATAACGTAGAAGATAAAGAGGTAGGTAAACAAACCGTCGAGAATGCTTCACCGATTGAATCCACTCCTCCACCAGTGGTTGAGAAGGCAAAACCCGTTACGCAACCTACTGTCGTGCAAAAACCGCCAATCGTTCAAGAGGAAGAGACCAAAGATAAAGCCAAATCTCAAGCAACAACGTTGGTCGAGAAAAAAGAAACAATTAAGCCGCATGATATAAGAAAGGCAAATGATAAGAAAGATTTAATCTTTAAGGTACAGATATTTGCCAGCTCCAAAGACATACCTTTAAGTCCTGATTTCTTTAATGGGTTGAATAAAATAACGAAAGAACCGGTTAACAACTTGTATCGCTATCTTTACGGGAGTACAAACTCTATAAGCGAGGCTAAATTGTTGAAGTCTAATGCAGATTTAAATGGTTATAAGTCCTCTTATATTGTGGGCTATAGGAATGGTGTAAGAATTCCTGCAAAAGAGGTAGCTAAATACGTTTCGGAATAAATAATGCTGTCATCTAATTTTTATTTCTAATTTTGTTAGGTACTAGAAAAACTTGCTTTTGAAACTATCGAGAGAAATTAAGACGGGAATTATCGTAATAGGCGGCATTCTCTTGTTTATTTTAGGATTTAGTTACCTGAAATCTACACCACTTTTTGATAATAGTAAAACCTTATATGCGGTTTATGATCATGTTGGGGGGCTACAGCCAGGTACCCAAGTATCTATAAACGGTTTTAATGTTGGTACTGTAAACGATATAAAGTTTAAAGATGCTTCGGGGAAACTTATTGTAACATTTTCTGTAAATAATGATTTTTCATTCTCCAAGAACAGTAAGGCCGAACTTTATGATACTGGTATCATAGGAGGCAAGGGTATACAAATAAAACCTGTTTTTGATGATGGCCCCTCGGCAAAATCGGGAGACACGTTGGTCACAAATACAAGACCGGGGTTGACCGATTTACTACAGCAAAAACTCACGCCTTTGCAGTTAAAAGTGGAAGATGCCTTTACGAACGCCGACTCGCTATTAATAAATGTAAATCAAATTTTAGACACTAAGGCAAAAAAAGATTTACAAGAAAGTTTGAGTGGGCTTAACAGTACGATCAGTAGCTTCAAACGAAGTGCAGATATACTTAGCAATATTTTAAGTGATAATCAGAGCAAGTTGGATAGTTCGATGATGAATTTTCAAAAACTGACCTATAATTTTGCTAATTTATCCGATTCGCTGAATAATGCAGGTCTTGGTAGAACTTTGGCAAGTTTAGAATCTACGGTTGCCAATCTTGATCGGGTTTTAGCAGGAATAGAAAGAGGTGATGGTACTTTGGGTAAGTTGATGCAAGACGAAGAACTATACTCCAATCTAAATAATGCTTCCAAGGAATTGGATTTGCTGCTTCAAGATTTTCGTTTGAACCCGAAACGGTACGTGAATGTTTCCGTTTTTGGAAAAAAGCAAAAAGACTATACTGTTCCTGAAGACGATCCGGCAGAAGAAATAGAAAATCAATAATGGACTACCTTCCTAATATCATTTTTGTAATAGTTCTAGCGATAGGTATTGGATATTTCGTGAACAACATAAAAAAACTCAGCAGAAATATTAAGCTGGGAAAAGACACTGATGTATCCGATAATAAACCGACCCGTTGGAAAAATATGGCCAGAATTGCGCTAGGTCAAACAAAAATGGTCGTAAGGCCTATAGCGGGACTGCTACATATCATTGTTTACGTCGGCTTTATCATCATTAATATAGAGGTGCTGGAAATCATCATAGATGGCATTTTTGGTACCCATCGTATTTTTGCGCCCATGGGTGCGCTTTATGATTTCTTAATCGGCTCATTCGAAATTTTGGCTTTATTGGTAATTGTAGCGGTGACCTTATTTTGGGTGCGTAGAAACATCATTAGATTGCAACGGTTCATAAAACCTGAAATGAAAGGTTGGCCCAAAAAGGATGGTAATCTTATTTTATATATAGAGTTGGTTTTAATGCTCTTGTTTTTAACCATGAATGCCGCCGATTATCAATTACAGCAATTGGGTGCTGCTCATTATACCGTGGCCGGATCATTTCCGGTAAGCCAGTTTATTGTACCTATTTTTGAAGGTTTGTCAATTTCGACATTGATCGTTATTGAACGGACCGCCTGGTGGCTTCATATTACAGGTATTTTGGTTTTTTTGAATTATTTATATTATTCGAAACACTTGCACATACTTTTGGCTTTCCCTAATACGTATTTTGGGAAATTAGGGCCAAAGGGAAAATTCAAAAACCTCGATGCCGTTACCCAAGAGGTCAAATTAATGCTTGACCCTTCTGCAGACCCCTTTGCAGCTCCTGCCGAGGATGCTGCCGACCCGGAAAAATTTGGTGCTTCCGATATTATGGATCTAAGTTGGGTTCAATTGCTAAATGCATATACCTGTACCGAATGTGGCCGCTGTACCAGTGAGTGTCCCGCCAATCAAACCGGCAAGAAACTATCTCCTAGAAAAATTATGATGGATACTAGAGATCGTATCGAAGAGGTCGGTAAAAACTTGGATGCGAACAATGGTAAATTCGAAGATGATGGTAGGCAATTACTCGATAACTTTATTACACGGGAAGAGCTTTGGGCCTGTACCTCTTGTAATGCCTGTGTAGAAGCCTGTCCGGTAAGTATTGACCCATTATCTATTATTATGGATATGCGCCAATATTTGGTAATGGAGCAATCGGCGGCTCCGACTGATTTGAATAATATGATGACCAATATCGAGAATAATGGAGCCCCATGGCCGTTCAATCAGATGGATCGGCTAAACTGGAAAGAAGAACTGTGATATGGAAAGTAAATTGAAGGTACCGACAATGGCCGAGCTTTTCGCTGCCGGTCAACAACCAGAAGTCTTGTTTTGGGTAGGCTGCGCTGGTAGCTTTGATGATAGGGCAAAGAAAATTACGAAGGCCTTCGTAAAAATATTGAATCAGGCAAATGTTTCATTTGCGGTTTTAGGCACTGAGGAAAGCTGTACCGGAGATCCGGCAAAACGCTCGGGAAATGAATTTTTGTTCCAAATGCAGGCCATGACCAATATTGAGGTCATGAATGCCTATGAGGTGAAAAAAATCATAACAACCTGTCCGCATTGTTTTAATACTTTGAAAAATGAATACCCTGGTTTAGGGGGTAACTACGAAGTTGTGCACCACACCCAATTTTTAAAGCAATTGTTAGAAGATGCGAGAATTTCGGTGGAAGGCGGAAAGTTCAAAGGAAAAAGAATAACGTTCCATGACCCTTGCTATTTGGGTAGGGCCAATGGTGTTTATGAAGCTCCACGGGAATTGATCAGAAAACTCGATGCCGAATTGGTGGAAATGAAAAATTGCAAAAAGAAAGGCTTATGTTGTGGTGCGGGTGGAGCGCAAATGTTCAAAGAACCAGAAAAGGGCGATAAAGATGTAAACATAGAGCGTACCGAGCAGGCCTTGGAAACCCAACCGGAAATTATTGCCGCTGCTTGTCCTTTTTGCAATACGATGATGACCGATGGTGTGAAAAACAAAGAAAAGGAAGCTTCGATAGTGGTAATGGATATCGCAGAACTTATTGCTAATGCCGAAGATTTGTAACCTTTAATGGAATTAAAATTAAGGAATGTTACTTTGGTACGACTTTGGTGATAGATAATAGAATTTTATAATTTTTAGAATTCAGACTATTATTATTTCGACGATTAAATAAAATTCCCCAAAAAGATTTATAGCAGATGTTAGTAGATTTTGACGAACTACCCGATACCTCTCGGGTTTGGATATATCAAGCAAGTAGAAGTTTTTCCACTGAAGAACTTTTGGAAGTAAGGCAAGAGCTTGACGGCTTTATCGAGCAGTGGACCGCTCATGGAGCAGATTTGAGGGCGGGTTATATCATACGGTATAATAGATTTATCATTTTGGCCTTAGATCAATCAATGGCGGCGGCTTCGGGTTGCTCTATCGATGCCTCTGTTCATTTTATTCAACAGCTCGAAAAGAGATATGATGTCGAGTTATTAGACAAAATGAACGTCTCCTATAAACAAGGCGAGTTCGTAGCCTATAAGCCTTTGTCCGATTTTAGAAAAATGGCCAAACAGAAAGCAGTTTCGGCAAATACCGTTGTCTTTAATAATTTGGTAGCTACAAAAGCCGAGTATCTTGAAAATTGGGAAGTACCGGCTTCCGAAAGTTGGCATGCAAGGTTTATGTGATTTTTTGTCGTTTTGTTAAATTGATAAGCAGGTCTATGCCCTTTACGTTCAATGCAAATCCGATGAAATACAATATTTTTATATGGTTTGAGTTATTCCCCTAGATGATTTTAATATGCGCTTTTATTTAGCACTCACTTTCTTTTCTCTTTTCTTTTTACCTGTTTCTGGCCAATCGTACCCCTTAGTTACCAATGATAGCCTTTTACAGCAAATATGGGTAGAGGCCCGATATAATGAGATGTCTGTAAGTGAAAGACTGGGACAGTTATTTATGGTCAGTGTAGCATCAGATCAAACTAAGGAAAGTACCGATAGAATAACCTCACTTATTCGCAAGCAAAATATAGGCGGAGTTATTTTCTCTACAGGAGGCCCTGTGCGCCAAGCCAAGCTGACAAACAAATATCAGGCAGCGTCGAAAATACCTTTGTTAATCGGAATGGATGCGGAATGGGGACTTTCTATGCGGTTAGACTCTACTTATGCTTTTCCTTGGAATATGACCTTGGGCGCCATAACCGATAATGCCGTGGTAGAAAAAGTAGGACAACAGATAGGAAAGCATGCCAAACGATTGGGAGTTCATATTAATTTTGCCCCCGACGTCGATATCAATATAAACCCTAAAAACCCGATTATCGGAAATCGTTCCTTTGGAGAAGATCGGGATAATGTGACCGAAAAAGGTATTGCTTTTATGAAAGGTATGCATAACGCAGGAATACTCTCAAGTGGTAAGCATTTTCCTGGGCATGGAGATACCGCAACAGATTCACATCATGCATTGCCGATAATCAACTTCTCAAGGTCGCGATTAGACAGTATCGAACTTTATCCTTATAAAAAATTAATCAAGGAAGGCTTGAGCAGCATAATGGTGGCCCATTTGAATGTACCTAGTTTAGAAACAAAGGAAAATTTACCATCATCTTTATCGGAACAGATTATTTCGGGGTTGCTCAAGGAAGAAATGGATTTTAACGGATTGGTTTTTACCGATGCACTAAATATGAAAGGGGTGGCCAAAAGCGGAAAAGATGGTGACGTAGAGTTGGCAGCTTTTATGGCTGGCAACGATATTCTCCTTATGCCGACAGAGGTCGCGAAAGCAAAGGAAAAGCTTCTCATGGCTTATAATAAAGGTGATATTTCCGAAGAAAGATTGGCAAGTTCGGTGAAAAAAATATTAATGGCCAAATACAAAGTGGGCTTAAACCGATATCGACCCATAGCCCTTGAAAATTTATACAATGATTTAAATTCTCTGGAAGACGATTTGATTTATGAAGAGGCTATAGAAAATGCCATAACTGTAGTGAAGAATAATTTTTATCTCATGGGGATAAAAAAGTTGGAAAATAAAAAGATAGCTTATGTGAAATTCGGGGATGCCAACAGTGATCCATTTATCAACGAACTGAACAAATATGCCGATGTTACCCAGGTCAATGGTAAAGATATCGCGACCTTGAGGCAAAAATTAGCGGCCTATAACTTGATTATTATTGGTTTTCATAAAAGCAATGAAAGCCCATGGAAATCATATAAATTTTCAACGAACGAATTGTCTTGGTTAAAGTCGATAGCCGCAGAAAGGAGCTCAAATCTGATATTGTCTGTTTTTGCAAAGCCCTACGCTCTTTTAGATGTAGATTCTTATGCCAATATTGATGGGGTTGTAATGGCCTACCAGAACAGCAAGTTGGCACAAGAAAAGACGGCGCAACTCATTTTCGGTGCAATACCGGCCAAAGGAGTATTACCGGTGACCGCGCATAAAGACTTTCCTGTAAATACCAATGTACAATTAAAGTCTTTGATGCGATTGGGGTATAGTTATCCAGAGCGTGTAGGGCTTAGTTCTTCAAAGCTTGCCGATGTGGACCATTTGGTTCAAGACGGACTCGACTCTTTGATGTATCCAGGGGCTCAAGTTTTGATTGCCCGCAAAGGAAAGGTTATATACAATAAGGGTTTTGGAAAGCCTACTTATAATTCAAAGGACCATATAGCAGCTGAGAATATTTATGATTTGGCTTCAATGACCAAAATATTGGCTACATTACCCTTGATCATGAAAATGGAGGAGGAAGGTAAAATAGCCCTTAATGATACGTTTCAAGACTTAGTTCCTGAATATGCCGATTCTGAATTAAAAGACGTTACGGTACTGAAAGCTTTATCACATTATGGGCGATTGCCAGCTTGGATCGCTTTCTATATCGATACTTTGGATAAGAATAAAAAGCCTTCCTCTGAATTTTACAGAAATGCGCCCTCGAAGGGCTTTTCTTTTAAGGTCAGTGACAACCTTTATCTTACCGATGCCTATAAAGATTCTATTTATAACCGTATTGGTAGACAAAGTTTAAAGTCGAATAGATACCGATATAGTGATGTGGGCTATTATGTGATGAAGAAATATATTGAAGATGTGTATAAAAAGGGTATGGACGAATTGACCGATGATTTTTTATACAAACCCTTGGGAGCTTTCCATACCAGTTATAACCCTTTGAAAAAGTTTCCGAAGAACCTTATTGTACCATCTGAGATAGATAAGTATTATAGATATCAGACGGTACAAGGTTATGTTCATGATATGGGCGCCGCAATGCAGGGTGGAGTAGGAGGCCATGCGGGATTATTCAGTTCGGCCAATGACGTGGCCAAAATCATGCAAATGTATTTGCAAGGTGGATTCTATGGTGGCACGCGATTTTTAGAGGACAGAACTATAAAAAAATTCAATAACTGCTATTTCTGTGATAAACACGTCAGAAGGGGCGTGGGCTTTGATAAGCCTCAGCTAGAAAATAGCGGTCCGACCTGCGGCTGTGTTTCCCGAAAGAGTTTTGGGCATAGTGGTTTTACCGGAACCTATACCTGGGCCGATCCTGAAGAAGAAATAGTTTATGTTTTCCTATCGAACAGAACGTACCCTACTGCATCAAATACACTATTAGTTAAATCGGGGTTAAGAACACGTATTCAAAGAGCCATTTACGATGCTATTCTAAATTAAACTGTAATTTTGTCTAGATGAAAATAGCAATTGTTTGTTACCCGACCTTTGGTGGTAGTGGTGTTGTGGCTACCGAACTTGGAATAGCCTTGGCCAATCGAGGGCATGAAATACATTTTGTGACCTATCGGCAACCGGTACGTCTTGAACTTTTGAGTAACAGGATTTACTTTCACGAAGTGAATGTTCCTGAATATCCTTTGTTTCATTATCAACCCTATGAATTGGCCTTGTCTAGTAAACTGGTCGACACCATAAAGCTGTACGGTATCGAACTTTTGCATGTGCACTATGCCATTCCCCATGCGTATGCCGGTTATATGGCAAAGAAGATGTTAGAGGAAGAAAATATTCATGTTCCCATGATTACCACATTGCATGGAACGGATATAACCCTAGTAGGGAAACATCCATTTTATAAACCTGCAGTGACCTTTAGTATAAATCAATCTGATGTAGTGACCTCGGTTTCCGAGAGTCTAAAACAAAGAACGTTAGAATTGTTTGCCATCGAAAAAGAGATTGAAGTGGTGCCTAATTTTATTGAAAAAAATAAATATAAAGATTCTTTTACCGATTGTCAACGGTCTATAATGGCCAATGATGATGAGCGAATTATTACGCATATTAGCAATTTTCGAAAGGTTAAGCGTATACCCGATGTGATTAGAATATTTGAAAAGATTCAGCGAAAAGTGTCCTCTAAGTTGATAATGGTCGGCGAAGGTCCTGAAAAGTCTGGAGCGGAGGAATTGTGTGACAAGTTGGGAATTTCTGAAAAAGTAATCTTTTTAGGTAATAGTAATGAGATCGACCGTATATTGTGCTTTTCCGATCTTTTTTTACTTCCTTCCGAATCTGAGAGCTTTGGGTTGGCGGCTTTAGAGGCAATGGCTAATAGGGTTCCAGTTATATCGAGCAATACTGGTGGAGTTCCTGAAGTCAATGAACAGGGGGTTACAGGTTTTTTAAGTGACGTAGGCAACATCGATGAGATGGCCGATAATGCCATGCGCATCTTGGGAGACGATGACGTGTTGGAAAAGTTTAAGGAAAATGCTTATCAAACATCCCTGAAATTTGATATTTTGAAAGTACTTCCGCTTTACGAAGCTATTTATGAAAAAGCGTATAAAGGTCGTTTTAAAGAGTCGTACAGTTAAGTCAAAAGTAGTTGTACTTTGTGGTGGTATTTTAGGTGTACTTCTTTCATGCAATGCACAAAAGAATGCCTTGGAAAAGAGAACTTCCGATGATAATGATGGGCTGACCTTGCTTCTACAAGATAATTATGGCGGAGGTGATTCTACCAAAGTTTTGATTATAAATGACATCAAAAGATTGCAAACTTTCTTTTCAAAAATAAACAGGACTAGAAAACCTGGACTTCCGGTTCCGAAAATAGATTTTGGTAAAGAAATGGCCGTTATTCTGTGTGGTGGCTTACAACGCGGCATTGAAAAGCCCGAACTTTCCATTTTAAAGGACGACCCTGCCACTTTGGTTTTGCAATTGAACCGACCAGAGGGAACTTCCGGTGGAGCACTTATAAACCCTTTCAGTATTTACACTTTGCCCCTTACCCAAAAAGAGATTATTGTTAAAGGAAAGTGACCTCAAATCGATGATTTTGGCATTTCAACTATCTAACGAATATTCTTACTTTTTAAAGTTTTTTTTCTCTGAAAAAGGCTAGTCTGCCTAATTTTACATATTAATTGTCCCAAATTATAAACTTATGCAAATTCGTAGAAAGGCTTTGGCCATATGCCTATTATTTACTTTCGGCCAGATTTTATCACAGGAAGAAGATGTAAAACTTACCTCAAAGGACAGCATTGTAACCAGTTCTTGGATGATAGGACTAGGCTACAATATTGTAGATGATTCCGGAGATGCTTTTAATGATTTTACTACCATCAAGAACCAATGGAATGCCGTTGCTTTTCCTTCGAGAATAAACATTGGAAGGTATTTTAAAAGTGGTTTGGGTCTTGAAATCATAGGAACGTACAACAAATACAAAAAAGGTTTTATTATCGATGGTTTTGCAAATCCTGATGATATCAATTATTTTGGTATAGATTCTAGACTAAGTTATGATCTCAATAAAATAATAGGAGAGACAGGATGGTTCGATCCATACGTAGGAATTGGCCTCGGGTACACCGATGCTAGTAATATTCCACGAGGCACTTATAATGCTGTTGTTGGTTTTAGAACTTGGTTCTCGGATAAATGGGGACTAGACCTCAGTTCAAGTGGAAAATGGGCTATGGGAGATAATGGCGCCACAAACCACATTCAGCACAGCGCAGGAGTCGTTTACCGTTTTGGCATCGAGAAGGGTTTGTCGAAGAAAGGATCGGAAAAGCTGGCCTTAATAGAAGAAATAGCGAAAGAACGGGAACGTGTACAAGATTCTATAGCTTCGGTCAATAGGGCCAAAGAAGCCGCTGCTTTAGCGGAACGATTGGCTCTGGAAAAAGAACAGAAGCGGTTGGCCGATGCAGAAAAAGCTAAAATCGAGGCAGAAAACAAGCGCAAAAATGATATTGAAGATAGAATTAGGCGATTAGGGTTTATTTATTTCGCTTTAAACTCTTCATATATTAAAAAGGAATCTCTTGGCGTTTTGGATAAGCTTGCTAACTTGATGCAGGAGCTACCTGAGTTGGAGCTAAAAGTCACCTCCCATACTGATGCAAGAGGCACCTCTCAATATAACCAATGGCTATCCCAGAAACGGGCGGATCAAACTAAGGGTTACTTAGTTAAAAAGGGAATAGATTCGAAAAGGCTACAAGCTGAGGCCTATGGAGAAGATAGGTTATTGAATGATTGTGATGACAATACCTACTGTACCGAAGAAAAACACAAGGTTAATCGTAGATCAGAGTTTATTGCTACGAAATTTTAGTATCCTATTTATGGTTGTATTAAGCGATGTTTGATTAATCACCAATATGCATTAGAAAGGCGGTCTCTATTATTATAGAGACCGCCTTTTTTAATAGATAGTCATTGAAAGTACCAAAAGAGAAATCTAGTGGTTTTTTGCATTAAGTACACAATTGTTTTTTGAATTTAAAGCAGTTATGAGGAGCAATAAAATAAGGTTCCAATGACTCTACAACATATTAAGAAGGGACAGGAAATGGCTCGAATATGGCTTTTTTCTGGTGGAGTAAACGGCTAGGGCACGGTAATTTGATTTGTGGAGTATGCTGAAGGAATAAATAGTGCTGAAAGCATATGGAATTTCTTGGCCGGTGTGTTACTAAATGCCTAAAAGATTGCAGATTACGTTTGCCAAACAATTAGTTAAAGCTCAGTAAAGGGGGCATTGCCAAATGTCTTGTATTGTGTGATTTAGAGGTGTTATAAAAAAGGGGTGCGACTTTTAGTCGCACCCCTAAACATATTAGTTAATAAGTACTGTGTCGATTAGATTCCTCGTGAAAACAAAATGGTAGTGAATGTTTTGAAGATAATTCTTAAATCAAGGGTGATAGTTCGGTTTTTAATATAGTATAAGTCATATTCCAGCTTTTGTATTGAATCTTCGAGATTTTCCCCATAGCGATATTTTACCTGTGCCCAACCGGTCACACCCGGTTTAACCAAATGTCTAATATTATAGTATGGAGTTATTTCATTTAATTTACGAACAAACACTTTTCTTTCAGGTCTAGGTCCTATAAACAACATGTCTCCATTTATGACCGACATGATCTGAGGTAGTTCATCGACCCTGAACATCCTCAGAATTTTACCGAAGGGGGTAATTCTTGCATCATTTTTTTTGGCCATTTTAGCTCCAGATTTCTCTGCATCGACGACCATTGACCTGAATTTATAAACTTTAAATTCCTTGCCGAATCTTCCTACTCTTTTTTGGGTATAAAATAAGGGTCCTCTATTAAAGAAAAAGTTTAGAATGTACACAAAAGGAGTGACTAGGGCGAATACAAACCCAACAAAAAAGCATAAAAGAAAATTTACTGTAAAATTAAAAATCTTGTATAAATATCTGACACGGGTATGTTGTAGCTGTAATATTTCTGCGCAACTATCATTGGGATTATATGAAACTATAGGAATGGCTTCATAAATATTCTCGTAAAACGATGAAAACGTAATAACCTCTTTGCCCTTTACCAAAGAATTCAACATCGTTTTCTCAATAAATTTTGGCATTGGCTGTTGAGTATCGACGTTGATGATCCAAGAGTCAACTTTTTTAGATAGTTTACGAAGCTCTTTTTCTGAAAGAAACGATTTAGGGTCATCGATATTCATTGCCTTCTGAACTTCATAAAAAGTATGAATGCCAAGACCGTTTACCACCTCTATTTCTTTGTCTTTATTCTCTTTCGATTGATTATTGTAAAGGTAAAGAACATGCTTGGTCGTAGAAATGAATTTAAATATGTAGGTAAATATGCGTCTCCACAGGAGTATGGTAAAAGGTAGCCCGAAAAGAAAAATTAAGAGATTGACGCGCCAAAAACTAAGATCAAAAAGAATAACCGCACTTAAAATTTCTACAAAAATAAAAAGAACGGTTACCACAAGGCCTTTCATTATCAGTCCGACGGAATACCGCGATTCTTTGCCCAAATAGTAGAAATTTAACACATAGGCCAGAAAGAAATACATAAAGAAGCCTGTAAAGGTCAAAATGATATTGGCGATCTCTGGTCTGGGACGAGAATCTATAACGGAATTTATAAAGAAAAATAACCCAAAGGAAATGATAATAAGGTCACCAAAAAAAAGTATAAGCTTTCTTTCGGGAATATTAAGTTTAGAGCGTTTTAGCATGGTTTTTGAATGTGGTGGCGAGAGTAAAAATAAGGTGAAAATATTTAATCGTTTTCTTTCCATGGCAAAATTAGATGAATGTTTCAAAAAAAAGATAAAATGTTGACCGTAGGTTATTTATCGATTTTATCAGTCTACTAAAGGTAATTTATAAAACAAGTTGATATTTTAATGTTTACTCAATAGACATTTAGCAAGTATCGCTAACTAATCTAGCCGAATATTTTCGCGAAAATAGGTGTTCAATACGCTTTGAAACAAATTATAGGTTATTTTTATGTTATTATAACCAAAGAATTAGGCCGCCACCGTTAAAAAAAGGCCCATTTATCTGCTGCTCAACCTTTATCGGTATGTACATCGCATTATAAGCGGAGATGCTCTAGAGACATACTCTTTAGCCATAATCAAAAATAAATCTATCTTTGCCCCGAAATTATTTATAAAAGCTAAATTTTCACACTTCATAAAAATCTAAGGCGTCTTAGAAAAAAATCAGATGAATTGATTGAAAATTTGTTTTATCATAGTGATATACATCCTATTAAAATAGTTGAAGTAAAAAGACAAATATGCAAATTACTATTATTGCTGGAGCACGGCCGAATTTTATGAAAATTGCACCAATTATTGAGGCAATTACCAAAAAGAAACAACAGGGACATGAGATAACTTATCAATTGGTTCATACAGGCCAACACTATGATAAGAATTTGAGTGGTACCTTTTTCGAAGAATTAAATATTCCATTTCCTGATGTGAATCTAGAGGTGAAGAGTGGGACTCAAGCAGAGCAAACGGCGGCTCTTATGATAGGCTTTGAGAAGCATTTGGAACAGCACACCTGTGATTTGGTCGTTGTAGTGGGTGATGTTACATCGACAATGGCCTGTGCAATTGTAGCAAAGAAGGCGGGAATTGACGTTGCGCACATAGAAGCAGGAATAAGGTCAGGTGATATGAATATGCCTGAAGAGATCAATAGGATTGTTACAGATAGCCTTACTGACTATTTCTTTACAACCTCTTCCTACGCAAATGAGAATTTAAGGAAACTTGGGGTTTCTGATAAGAAAATCTTTTTTGTTGGGAATGTAATGATCGACACCCTGCTTAAAAACGAATCGCGTTTGGTGAAACCTCCGGTTTGGGATGCATTGAAACTAGAGGCTAAAAAATATATGGTAATGACCCTTCACCGGCCAAGCAATGTTGACGAGGAAGAGCAACTGAAAGGGTTAATAACCCAGCTTGTGGAGTTAAGCAAAGATTTCCCTATCATTTTCCCGGTACATCCTAGAACTAAAAAGCTTTTAGAAGGATTGAATTTGAATTTTGATAACCTTCATTATATAGAGCCTTTAGGATATCTGCATTTCAATTATTTAGTCAAGAATGCTTTTGCAGTCCTGACGGATTCAGGAGGGATTACTGAGGAGACAACAGTAATGAATGTGCCATGTATTACCTTAAGAGATTCTACTGAACGGCCCGAAACTTGTGAAATTGGTACAAATGTACTTGTGGGAAGTGATTCGGATAAAATTAAAGAAGCTTTTGCAGTACTACTTTCAGGAAAATGGAAGAAAGGGAGTATACCAGAATTATGGGATGGTCATGCTGCTGAGCGAATTGTAGATGAAATAGCAGGTATATATAATCTATAGTTCGTAAAATGCAGGAAATCTTGATTATTACGAGTTATTACCCTCCAGAATCGGGAGCGGCTTCTAACCGGATTCATCATCTGGCAGAAGGGTTGTCAAAAAAAGATTTTAAGGTTTCGGTTATTACGCCCTTACCCAATTATCCGACTGGGCGTATATTTAAGAAATATAGGGGGACTTTTAAAAAAACTTCGGTTGAAAATGGTATAAAGGTTCATCGTCTTTGGTTGTATGCCAGTAACTCAAAGAATAAAGTACTGCGTTTGTTCGCAATGATATCATATAGTTTAAGTTTGGTTTGTTTTTTTATAACAAATAAAGTGCCAAACACAGTGATAGTGCAGTCTCCGCCTTTATTGGTGGCTTTTACCAGTATGCTTTTTTTAAAGAGAAAAAAGCGTAACCTTATATTGAATGTAAGCGACTTATGGCCGATAGCCGGTCTGGAATTAGGTGCTTTTAAGAAAAATTTCAGTTACGGGCTCTTGGAGAAGATTGAACGGATCAATTATAAAAGAGCAGACGTTATATTAGGGCAGAGTGAAGAGATACTAGCTCACGTTACTTCTATATTTCCAGGGAAAGAAACGGTATTATATAGAAATTATCCAGATTTCAAACCACCGTCCTTAAGTGATACAGGAGATAGATCCAATAAAATAAAAATTGTTTACGCAGGATTACTCGGAATTGCGCAAGGGATTCATAAGTTATGTGAAAATTTAGTTTATGATAATATTGAGTTTCATATCTATGGTGGGGGAGCTGAACAGTTGAAAATCGAAGAATTTATCGAAGCGAATCCTAATTTACCAATAATTTACCACGGTTCGGTCTCTAGAGACGAATTGCATAGTGCCCTAATGCGCTACGATGTGACCATAATTCCTCTATTGAATAGAATTTATGGATCGGTGCCCTCGAAAATATTTGAATATGCCAGGTTGGGCCTTCCTATGCTTTATTTTGGAGGAGGTGAAGGTGAAGGAATTATCGAGAGTTGCGAGTTAGGGTGGATTGCCGAGTCGTCAAATTACCAAGATTTAAATAAGGTCATTGCTTCAATAAATCACCAAGATTTTTCGTTTGAAAGGCGTCTTCAAATTCAGAATAGGGCATTAAGTGATTTTGATTTTAATGCTCAGTTAAATCTACTTGCCGACAGAATAAAAATAGAAGCATAATATTTTATTAGTGTTCTTCCAGAAATATGAACAAAGACCAATTCTCTTTGGTCAATAGGCATAAACTTAAGCCCCCATCAAAGGTCTTGAATATTTTCCGGTTATTTTTTTTCCGATAATGCATAAGAGCCAGGTCAAGGCAATAACGAAAATCGCCCAAATCAACGACCAGATAAAAGTATAGTTATAATCTATTAAAGAACTTATTTTTCTCGATACAACGATAACTTTGTAGTTTATAAAATCGTGCAGAAAAAATAAAGCAAAGCTATAATTTGCCAAGCTGTTCAACAACCTCGACCGCTTGTCTTCATTTTTCTTCATAATGGACAAAACGACCATTGAAATAGATATGTTTTTGATGTAGAGTACAGACTGATATAAGTTTCTATTAATATCATCTATTGACTCCATTCGAAAATAAAACGTTGTAATTATGGCGAGTACCGCTATAATGCCGAGCTGTGTTCGATACTGGCTAACCTTAGACATTATGAGGGAATAGTTCATTGACAAATAGAAACCCATTAAATAAATGGGAAACAGATATAAATAGAGACCAAAACTCAATGTGGTTCCGGTTCTAGTACCTAAGAGGGGTAAAAGAAAGAGAAAAGGAGCTATTTTGATAAATGTTTTTTCAGGAATTTTTAAAAGTAGTGGACTAACCACAAAAATTGGGATTATAAAGGGTATATACCAGAACGGGCCTAATGCCGTTCCATGGATAAGAACATTGGGAATACTCGCTAGAAAATCGAGTATCGAAGAGTTTACCACGGAACCTAAAAATGTGGTTAGGGCTAGAATTAGGACAGAGAAAAATACGTACGGAGAGACAACGTTTTTAATCTTTGAGATATAATATTTTGGAATGGTAAATTTAAACTTGAGGTGATGAAAAAGAAATCCTGATATTATAATAAAATATATCGTACTCCCTCCGAAGAAAGCTTCTCGAGCAGATTCGATTAAAATGGCATCTGGGTTAGTCTTGTCATGATGTACGGGGTATAGCCAGACATGGTCCATCATAATATTCAAAATTGCAAATGCACGGAAATAGTGCATATGATATAAGAATTTTTTTCCTTTCATAAGGCCTGTTTTTTACCAACCAAAAGGTGGTATTTTCATTAAAGCATTATTGATTTTGTTCGGTAGAACTTATAGGTTCACTATTAAGCCAATTCTTGACGTAGACGTTTGTAGCTCCTTGAAAAAAACAAAACAGAAGGAACATATAGAATGCCCCAAGCATTACAGGTTCTACGAAAAATAGTAGGTGAGTAGCCATAAAGTAAGTGATCATCATCGTACGAAACGGTAAATTCTGGTTCTTGACAAGTATCACCTTGGCAATCTTTAGTGAACTCTTAATGGTGAAAATTAATAACAGTAAAAAGGGGAGCAGTCCCGTAGATTGAGCCACATCTAACCATAGGTTGTGACTATAGCCAAATTCAGAACGTTCCCATCCGAAGGGTTTGCTAAATAAATTACCTAAAGATTTTGCCCAACGCTGAGATCTGTTCCCTGCGGTGCCGGTATCTTCGCTCTCTTGCAATCTATTTCCCAAGACTGATAGATAATCAGCATCTAAGTCAAATGAAACAAACCTTAAGAGCACAAGCGCCATAACTATCATGATCCCAAAAAGTCGGAGATTCTGTTTCGTCGATTGCTTCGGTATTATGAAAAATAATCCCATTACGATAGAGAGTAGGCAAATGGCAAGTTGAGTTCTACTACCTAGCCTAAACGTACATAAAAGCGAAACAATAAAAATACCTATTGCCCCAAGTTTATAAACCAATTTAAATCTTTTCTGGGGAATTAAAAGTAAAGTGGGAATACACATGTTATAGGTGAAGAAGGCTGCCATTAAAGTAGCCGTTACTGGTCTTCCTGTCCAAAAAATCCCTATAGTACGATCATATTGGGCAAAGCCTCCCTTTAATAGATTCAATGCTACAGAAGCCAACGCGGTAAAAGAATAGAGACAACCAACAATAAAAAAAAGAACATAAAGTTGCCTGACATTTTTAGTTTTTCCAATAAAATACTTTCCTAAGAGATAAAATGTTGGGGGAAAGAACATGTAAAATACAAATGTCTGAATGTGCATGTTAGGGTCAAAACTATAGAATAGTGCATAGACCACCGAAAAAACAAAAAGGATAAAAAAAGAAGAATCAAGATTTGTTTTAATAAAATCACCTCGGGTATATATTATAGGGACCAAGAGGTAGCCCGCTAAATATCCTAAGTCGAACGGATTTAGTAGAAAAAACGCAAACAGAGCGGCTATGGGCCAGCCTATGTGCTGAATATATCTGAGTATGGAAATCATTAGGTAAGTTTATCTTTTGAATTTGGAATACTTCTGATGAATTTAGCCGGATTCCCTGCCCAAATCTCCCCAGAAGGGATTGTCTTTGTGACTACGGATCCTGCACCGATTATGCTGTTTTCACCTATGGTTACACCTTTTAGAATAATACTGTGCGCTCCAATAAACGAGTTGTCGTCGATTACCACAGGTTTCGTATTTGGGAGGTCTTTTTCTTTTATTCTTCTATTATCAGCATCTAGTGAATGAAAATCAGTATCATAAATTTTAACACTACCTCCGATTTTGACATTGTCTCCAATGGTTATTTTATCTTGGCAAATTATAGTGGAGTTCGAAATACCTGCTCCACTTCCAATATTTAAGACCGCTGATTTTCCTACTATTATTGTCATTTTGGTGTCACCTCCAATAGGATTGGCATAAGGTCCTGAATTAAAAGAAACATTTTTATCTATTGTTATACTACCCTGATTTCTGATGAAAATTTTGCCGTATATTCTTGGGAAGTCGCTATAGTTGACTTTTTTGTATTTAAAAATGAACTTATTGTACCAAAAATGCTTGGTGTCCGATAAAAATATAATGATTTTCTTAAGTAAGCTAATCATGAAATTTTGTTAGTTAATTTTTCCTTTTACAATGCAATTATAGATAGAAATCATGGTGTTTACGTTATTTTTACGATTATGTCGCTTAGAAGCCGCTAAGATGCCATTTTCCGAGAGTCTTTTTGCTAAATTATCATCATCAAAAATACTTTTTATGGATTGTGCCAACATTTCAACCTCTTCAAAGCGATAAAGAAGACCGGTTTCAGTGTGTATGACGGAATCAGGTACTCCTCCGACATATGAGGCAATACAGGGAACGCCCAATATTTGGGCTTCACCTAATGAATTCGGACTATTTTCTATACTGGATGGACAGATAAAAACGTGACAATTTAAATATTCATTTATCATTTGTTCTTCATCGAGAAACCCCAAGAATTCAATATGTTTATGTAAATCTAATTTTTCGACTAATTTGCTAATATACCTGTGATAGCCTTTTTTGGTGAGCTTTCCTTTTAGTCCATTTGAGGGGCTAAGAATATTTGTGCCGGCGACGCGTATTTTTATACTAGGAAAAAATGTCTTTATAAGATGCACCGCTTCAAGTACTTTGTGTACTCCCTTTATCGGATAGCTTGCTTGGCTAAGAAAAATAGTGTGGTCTTTTTTGGAGTCTGAAGTCCATTTTTTAGAACTGTAGAAGCTATTTCTTAAAGATTCATTACAAAAATGATAGTTCACCTTAGAATTAATAGTCTTCACATGGTCATGGTCCCACTGTGTTCTGCCTATTATATCTTTTGTTAGTTTTAGATAATTTTGTTCTATTGTAAGTCCTCTTTTTTTAAATCTTATTTTATTTCCAATAATTCCATCCCCTTTGATAATATCCCTAAGAGTAGTGTTCTTAATTATTTCTCTTAAGCCTATTCCCGCATAATAATATCTGCTTATTATACTTGTCATTCCTTGTATGGAAATAACATATTTCAAATTTGGGCATGCTTTTATCAATGAGAGGCCATGTGCGTATTCGGTACCGTGAATATGAACTATATCAGGCGATATATCTTCAATGATTTTTTTCCATTGTATTTCTAATGTTTCGTCATATTCGGTTATTGGCTTTGCTCCTTTGAGCAAGAGGTAATTGGTGCCATCGATTGTGTGTTGAGCGAACTGCATATTTGGTCTAACAGTTACGACACTTAGCGCTAAACCCTCTTCTGCCAAGTCTTTGGCTAAACCATACATCCAACCGCCAACTACAGGTGCATCTTTTCCAAGGGCTTGTGATAATTGCGGAAATATAGTGTTTGTGACCCAAAGTACTTTCATGACTGTAGGGCTTTTTTAAGAACCTTAATTTGATAAAAAGGGTTATACTTGTCATCTACCGACCGATATGCTTCAAGCCGGGTTGCTTTGCGTGACGAGGTGTCGACGTTAATCCACTGCTTGATTTTAAGGACAAGGTCATCCAAGTTGCCTTCTTTAAAAAAGTCTCCTGTGAGTCCAGGTTCAATCGCTTCGAATTCTGGTCCGTGACCATAAAAGTTGTCACTCGTGATTACAGGCGTTCCATAAGTTAGGGCGTGTATAGCCGTAAGACCAATCAGTCCTGGAGATACACAAACATCAGCGTTGTAAAGTAAAGGCCCAATGAGCTCTTCTTTATAACATGGGCCGTAGAACCAAACGTTTTTACCTATGCCGTATTTTTCAACAAGTTTAGGAATGTCATTATCATCGATATCTTCGCCGACTACGACTAAATTACAGAGTATATCTTTTTCTCTCAAATTCTTTAATGCTTCTACCAATAAATCCACCTTTTTGGAAGTTTGGATTCTTCCAATATATATAAGAACGGGAAAGTCGTTGTTAAAGTATTTCTTATAGATATCTGTCGGTTTTAGATTGTTTCGAATGGTCAATTGATTTTCGTAATCCAGTGAATTATAGATTAGTATAAGCTTATCTTCGTCGAAACCCTGTTTAATCATTAACCGTTGTCCTTGTTCGCCGTAAAGGAATATTTTATCAAACAACCGGTAGAAATTTTTCTGAAGAATCATTTGTTTCTTAGATGAACTTCCTTTAATCCCATGTGTCCAAGCGTACGTTTTTTTACCTAGTATTTTCGCCAAAATCAACACGGCCCAATTCGATAAATAATATGGTGAACTGTTTATGATGTAGCTGTCATAAGGTTTAAAAACCAACTTCCAGACACCTTTTTGCCAAATATAACCCTTTATAATACTTTTTTTATTTTTTATTGTTTTTCGGTAGCCCTTCAGCGAATCATAATCCATTGTTTTTAAGGGCTTGAAAATAGTGTCGCCCAAGTAAAAGTCACAGTTCAATTCTTGATCCATCAATGTGTATATGGATTCACGATAATGCGAGCCAATATTAAAAATACAACAGATTTTGTTTTTCATTTTAACTATTGTTTGATCTGTGGGATTATTTCTTAAAAAGACCTCGTGTTTTCTCTAAAATAATTTTGAGCTCTTTTACCTTGAATAAATGTATAAAAAGAAAATAAACGGGTATGGCAACAAGGGGGGCTATACACAGCTTTAGTACATCATTGTCTATCTGGCGGTTCACAAAATATACGGCAACGACCATTAAGATACCAGAAATAATAATAGGAATCATATCTTTAATCTGTTGGAAAGCGCCATACTTCATGATTTTTCCAGGATAATGTGTGTTAATGAAAAAATGAATGGCCGTTGAAGCCAATTCTGCCATCGCAATATAAACAATACCGTGTTTAAGGGCGATTATTAATAACACAACACGTATCGAAAGTTTGGCGTATTGCTGTTTTAATGCTAAATCGGTTCTCCCGATTACATACAATAGATTGACATTAATACCGGAAATTATGGTTATGGCCCTGGCAATACAAAAAAGCTGCATTATTGGGACTGCTGCCATCCATTTCTCAGTCAATAAAAATCGTATCAAAGGTTCGGCAATCACCGATAGAAAAAAGAAAACGGGTACCACCAACAATGCCGTTGCCCTAATAATGCTCCTTGTATGCTTAACCAAAATGTCAATTTGATCTTGCAGCCCCGATAAGCCTGGCAACAATACTCTTTCCAATACAGCGCTCATTATGCCATACACATAATCTGAAAATTGTGTACCTCTCGTATAGTAGCCTAGGTCTTGGGCACTGCTGATTTTTGCAATAACCAGTTCGTAAGATTTGTTTACGGCCACGTTCAGTAAGGAAGATGCCAGTAAATTGGAACCATATCTGAACAGCCCCCTTAATGAGGTTTTCGAAAAGACCCAATTGGGCTTCCATTTTAAACCTAACCACATAAACAAAGCGACTACAACGGCTTTTATTAAAGTTTGAGCTACTAAAGCCCATACCCCGTAACCTGAAAAGGCCATATAGATGGCAGCAGCGCCTGAGATGATAACAGCAGAAAAATTAACTTTTGTAAGTACCTTAAAATCGAGATCAATTGTATATAAGGTAACGGGTACAGTGAATAGCGCGTTTATGATAAGTGACAACGCCAAGACCCTTAGCAGTATGCTGAGCTTTTCAATTTCATAAAAATCGGCAATGAAAGGAGCCGCCAACCACAGCAATACATAACAAAGTGATCCTATGGCAATATTGAATAGAAATACCGTAGAAATATCATCTTCGGTACGGTTCTGTTTTTGTATTAAAGCCTTAGTAAAACCACTGTCGATAAAT
The DNA here is from genome assembly GCF_963975415.1 of uncultured Kriegella sp. Taxonomy (NCBI): domain Bacteria; kingdom Pseudomonadati; phylum Bacteroidota; class Flavobacteriia; order Flavobacteriales; family Flavobacteriaceae; genus Kriegella; species uncultured Kriegella sp. The sequence continues at coordinate 174,138 of NZ_CAXBGN010000004.1, read as the reverse complement.
ACCTGTGAAATTGCGATAAAAACAATCAGAATTCCGATAATGCCATATTCCTCCGGGCTTAGAATACGTGCAAGTACAATACCGATAATGAACTGCATTGCCTGAACGGAAAGACGCTCGACAGCACTCCATGCCATTCCCTTGAACATTTTGTCACCAAGTCCCATGTTGCATCATTTGTCTGAACTAAAAGGTGAACAATTGTTCATTGTAAATAGGTAAATCTTCTAAGAAGAGGTAACATTAGTTAAATGAGGTATACCACTGGTATTGCCTTTTTATACCTTCTTCGAGTTCTACGGTATGTTTCCAACCTAATGCGTTGAGTTTCGAAACGTCAGTCAATTTTTTCATGGTGCCATCCGGTTTTTCCGTATTGAATTTAAAATCACCCTCAAATCCAATTACTTTCTTTATCATTGTTGCCAAATCGGAAATTGAAATGTCTTCTCCGGTTCCGATATTGATATGTGTATTTCTTATTTCTTTGCAGTTTTGGGCATAAGTATCCTCAAAATTTCTATTCTCCATGAGATATACACAAGCATCGGCCATGTCTTCGGACCATAAAAATTCACGCATCGGTTTTCCACTGCCCCAAATTTCGACGTGTACAGCACCATTCTGTGTTTTGACAATGCCGTAGTCCGCTAGTTTTTCAATGATGATTTCTTGTGGGCTCTCACCATTTACATTTTCAATTGGCAACTTATTTAGGTCCTCTTGAATGGTTTTCCAATCATTTTTTTCCAAGGCCCTGCCAAGGTGAATTTTTCTTACCAAGGCAGGAAGCACGTGAGATTTTTCCAAATCAAAGTTGTCGTTAGGACCGTAGAGGTTGGTCGGCATAACAGAAATGAAATTGGTGCCGTATTGCAAATTGTAACTTTCGCACATTTTGATACCGGCAATCTTTGCTATGGCATAAGGTTCGTTGGTGTATTCAAGAACATCGGTTAGCAAATAATCTTCTTTCATGGGCTGCGGACAGTTTTTAGGGTAGATACAGGTACTACCTAAAAAAAGAAGCTTCTTCACACCCTGCAAATAACTTTGATGAACTACGTTGTTCTGGATCATCAAGTTTTCATAGATAAAATCCGCCCTATACGTATTGTTGGCGACAATCCCTCCAACTTTGGCCGCAGCTAAAATTACGTAATCCGGTTTTTCGGCCTCAAAGAAAGCTTTTACGGCTTCCGAATTTTTTAAATCAAGTTCAGTCCGGGTTCTTGTTACAATATTGGTATAACCTTTACTTTTCAGATTGATAACAATGGCACTGCCCACCAAACCTCTATGACCGGCTACGTAGATTTTTGATTCTTTATTCATTTTTACTCAAAGTAATTTAGAATTCGATAACCACCATTTTGTAAATACTGGTCTTTTTGCATTAACTTCAAATCACTTTCCATCATATCTTTTACAAGGTCTTGTAAATCAAGCTCTGGTACCCAGCCCAATTTATCTTTGGCTTTAGAAGCATCGCCTATAAGAAGTTCGACTTCGGTTGGTCTAAAGTATTTTGGATCAACGGCCAAGATTTCCTTTCCTATTTCTAACTGATAATCGGCATTATGGCAAGCTTTAACATAGCCCTTTTCGTCAACTCCTTCACCTTTGAATTCTAATTCGATACCTACTTGGTCAAAACTCATACGAACAAATTCCCTAACGGGTGTGGTCTTGCCGGTGGCAATTACCCAATCTTCTGCTTGGTCTGCCTGTAGAATCATCCACATCATCCTAACATAATCCTTGGCATGGCCCCAATCACGTTGCGCATCAAGATTGCCAAGATAAATCTTGTCTTGCAGACCCAATGCTATACGGGCGGTCGCCCTTGTTATTTTACGGGTTACAAAAGTTTCGCCTCTTATCGGCGATTCATGGTTGAATAATATTCCGTTACAAGCATACATTCCATAAGCTTCCCTATAGTTGACGGTTATCCAATAAGCGTACATTTTTGCCACAGCGTATGGACTACGTGGGTAAAACGGAGTTTTTTCGGTTTGAGGAACTTCTTGTACCTTTCCATAAAGTTCTGAAGTAGAAGCCTGATAGATACGGGTTTTGTCTCCAAGCCCCAACATTCTTACGGCATCTAGTATTCTTAGTGTGCCTATTCCATCTGCATTGGCGGTATATTCAGGTACCTCAAAAGATACATGTACATGGCTCATGGCTGCCAGATTGTAAATCTCGTCGGGTTGTATCTCCTGAATCAATCGAATCAAGTTGGTACTATCGGTCATATCGCCATAATGAAGAATGAAATTTCTATTTTCAATATGGGGGTCTTGGTATAGGTGATCGATGCGATCGGTATTAAAAAGTGAAGAACGTCTTTTCAACCCGTGAACGGTATAGCCCTTCTTCAATAAGAATTCACTTAGATAGGCACCATCTTGTCCGGTAACCCCTGTTATCAATGCCACTTTTTTCATTAGGTACTATTTTATAATTTGTAAAAGTTTGTCAATTATTATTTGATTACAAACATACAACATCATCTATGTTTCTCCCTCAAATTGCGGCTATAAGACCCTATTTCTTGATAAAACTATTATAATCGTAAAATTTCGATGCAAATATCGGTTTTTAAAAATAAACGTCTTTGATTTTTGATATATTTACTTCTGGGGTGTTGAGGCACCAAACCCCTTTAGTACATTATGTGTGATTTTTTCTGCTTGGCCACTAGCTCTAGATGATCTTAATTCAGGGGCATTGTAATCGTCAAGCCCCCAAGACCATTGCATTGATCCCGTTGCAAAAACTTGTGCCCCTTTTTCAGTTTGATAAAAAGTCATGTGCGAATCTCCATTTTTTACAATCCTGTTATTCAGTGCTTTTAGGTTTTGTAAGAACCAAAGTACAAGTCCTGCCCCAATCATTGTCAAACAACCTACAAGGGCAAAAATGCCGATTTCGCCTCCGATGTTAACGATTAACCCTGCCGCCATTAAAATGGCCAGAATTGCAATTAGGGAAGCTGATTGAATTAGAGTCTTTGGAAATTTCAATTTATGAACCAGTATGCTATTTATTTTTCGGCCAATGCGTTGAAACATTATTTTTCCAACGTACGCATAATTGTTCTCCAACAGATTTTTCCCGGGAGAAGTTGCCAAAACTGTTATGTTTCTTGGAGAATATTCGGTGACGCCATCTATTTCATAGCCAAGAAGCCCGTTTAGCCTATCACCATTTTTAACTTGTAAGCCTTCGAATACCCAATGGGAAGAATTCGTAATAATAATATCACCATCAACAGGATCCATAAAATGCTGAACACCTATCAATTTTGATTCAGGATTATTTATAGGGTTGTCTCGAAAATTTACGGTTGTAGTACTGTTTGTAATGGGGTCTAGGGAAACATCTTTGTAGCAGGCCATGGTTCTATTGGGTGCATTTGAAACAATACTAGGCTCTATTCTAATTTGCCAGAACACGGTATTAGATGAAAAAAAAGTTAGATTGGTTCCGCTTTTAAGTGTTTCCTCGACATTCTTGCGCATCTCATAAGACCAATATTCGTCGTGCCCATGCGACATGAAGATTTTACTGCGGCTGAGCAACTTCGAATCGCTATGTGTGTCTATATTGGTAATATAACCAACGTTATATTCATTTTTCTCTAACCACCTAACCATATTATAATCCCACCCGGCACTGCTTATAGGGAGGTCATGAGTAGTTGTCGGTTGGATATTGGTGAAAAATTCCCCGGCCCCCATTCCAAAAGCAGCTTTTTTGTTATTACTACAGGCGTAGGGTCGATTGAAGGATACATGGCTTGCTCGCTTGCCTGATACTGAACCCCAATGTTCGAGCGAACCACTTCCCCAATCATAAAGTGATTTTCCGCCCCAATAATTATAGGCCTGATAGGTAGTGACAGGTAATTGAAAAAGTATGTCAGGTGCGTTGTTGTCGTCTCTGACGACAAAAAGAATATAGCTTTGCTTGTGAGAAAAATTCTCTTGAAGTTTGACAACGTAAATTCCGGTAGGCCATGTGTCGTCAGTAGATAATTTATAAGGGTTTCGCCAATCACATTCTACCAATCCGGTGTTATTATCAGGTAGTGCCGTTTCTTGAACTGTTCCTGCCAAGACTATTGGTTCAGCTACTGAACGTCCTCCCAAACCCTTATACCACCCCATTCGAAACACTTCCAAAGAAAAATTTTCAGATGCCGTATTCACAAAGAGGTTTATAAACTCGCCTTTATTGATACTCGTATGCGAAGCATACCCTTCAATTTCTCTATTTGTGGCTGGGTTGTCTATCTTCCATGAAGACGTTCCTGATTGTTCATTTTCAATAATAATCGCATGATTACTCGGTTTATTCGGCATGGTTGGCAATCTTTTCTTGAGAAATGATGTTCTGATAGGTACTAATGTAATTGTCTGCAATTAACTTCCAATCGAATTGAGAGAAGCTTAATTGGTCTATGTCGTAATTCTGATAATCCAATATCATGCGTTCAATGGCTTCAGTTATTGAGGTAACAGATAGAGGATTTACAAATTCGCCCACTTTGCCATTAAAAGTTCCATCTATTCCTTGATTTTTCGAACAAATTATGGGAAGTCCTTGAGTAAGTGCCTCGACGTATACCAAACCAAAGGTTTCACTTATCGAGGTCATGGCCAGAATGTGGGCATTGGAATAAACTTCTTTTAGTTTCCCTTTGTCATATATTGCACCATGATAGGTGACCACTGATTTATTTGCGTCAATGGCGCCAATAACCTTCTCATGATCTTTTCCTCCACCTCCTACCAAATCCAGGGTTAAATCTTTATGCTTTTCCTGAGCTAATACGACTGCTTCTATTAGCTTTACGATATTTTTATTAACATCGAAATTTCCAATATAGAGCAATTTGGAAGGTGTAATCTTTTTTTTCGGTTGAATATCGTCGAGCCAAACCGAATCGAGACCGTTGTTTATGATAACGCATTTGTCATTAATTTCAGGCCGCAATTTGTTCATAAAGCTATTTTGAAAAAAGTTATGCTTTAATGATGTACTTATGAATATGATTTTAGAAGCCTTTAGTAGTATCTTGCGTGCAAGAAAATATAGGTCTTTACGATATTTAAAGAACGTGCTGACATCTGACCCCCTTACAGCGACTATATAAGGTATATTAAATTGCTCATTAAGTTTTAAGGCCAAGGCCCCATCACTGAATAACGTAGTCGCATGAGCGATGTCAAATTGTTTTAAATCTATGTCAGTTTCAAGGTCTTTGTACAGAAAGCGTATTTTATTTCGGAATAAAATGGTGTGGTAGGGGCGAAGTGGCCTCGAGTAAATTACTTCTAATTTTGGATTTTTCTTATATTTTTCTACCTTTTTGATTTTAGCTTTTCGTACGGGGTAGAATACCACCTGTTGAATTCCTTTTTCATCTAACTCATGATAGAGGTTTTCATGGACCTTGCTTCCCATGAAGTCATTGCAAATATGAAGACATTTCATAGTTTAGATTCTAATTTGGAATAAAATTTAAAAATATGGCAATCCGTAATTCATAATAAAATAATATCTTCATCGGTACCAGTTCTGATAATTTATTTTCTAAAATAATTCAAGTATATTTTTGGAAAGTATAGTTTTAGCCAAGCAAAGAAAACAACGAACGGATAGCGAAAAGGAAAAAACTTCTTCGTATACTTTTTATAGGAATTCAGGGCTAGGCCAGTAGGATTGTATAGTACCTTACGCCTTTCTTTAAAACTCTTTTTTGCAAAATTTTCATAGTGATCCCTGTGGTCATTGATACAATGTCCGCAATATTCCGGTGCAATCAAGACAGGGATGTTTGATTTTCGAGCTGTCAAAGTATAATCATAGTCTGCCATGCCATGACTATACCCTTCGGTAAGAATGCCTATTTCGTCAACAACACTACCTGAGACCATCATGATATTGGCATTTCCAACGTCACATATCTGAAATTGTCCGTTGGGAGGTAACCTTTTTAATTTGTATAGAAACTTATTGGTTAAAATCGATCCACTATAAGTCAACTTATTTCTAATTTTGTCTTCTGTAGCTCCCAAATAAATTCCTTCCACACCTAATGTTTCAATTGAATATTCATGGGTTTTTGCAAGTTGATCAAAAACGTTGTCATATAATTCAACGTCATCATTTAGCAATAAGTAGGCATCATACTTTCGATTTAAGGCTTCTTTCCAAGATGAACGCATTCCTTCTGCCCAGAATAGTTGCCCGTCTCCTGCGATAATGTGTACTTGGGGAAATTCTTTCTGAATCCCCTCAGTTGTGCCATCTGTTGATCCATCATCGGTTAAATATACATCTATTGAAAATTTTTTAGGCTCGATCTTTTCTACTTCGAATAAGCTTCTAATTGAACGTATGGTTTTTTCTTTTCTATTGTGACATGTATACAGTACTGCAACGTTTTTCATTCTTGAAAGTTTTCAAATAACAACCCCAAAATGTAACATTTTTGCCAGTCAATAGTGGAGTGGAAATGAGTGATGTTTATGGAAAAATCGAGTCTTTCAGGTTAGTATATTACCTTAATTTTAGGGCGTAAAAATAAGTGAAGATTATCGATTAACCTAAAAAATCTGTGTATGGACAAAACAATAGGTTAAACGCTTGAAAAGGGGGTAATTTTAACCTTATATTTAACGAGTTTTAAAAAAGTACTAATTATAACGCAGCTATTTATGGCGATTAAACCTAAGGTGAGTGTTCTAGTTCCCGCCTACAATGTAGATAAATATATACGGAAATTTCTTGATAGTCTGGTAAATCAAACGCTCAAGGATATAGAAATAGTTTTAGTGAATGATGCATCGCCTGATACATGTGATGAGATTATAGCTGAGTTCTTGACTGATGATAGAATCAAATACATCAATAAAACGAAGAATGAAGGGTTATGGATGGCTAGACAATCGGCCTATGAAATTGCAACAGGAGAGTATATTGTCAACTTAGATCCTGATGATTATATCGATGATAATTTTCTAGAATCACTGTATCTTTTTGGAAAAGAAAATGAACTTGATATTGTTGTGGGCAATGTTCAATCTGTCGATGAAAATGATAATGCTTTTGGTAAGACAGCTTTGCACAAGGCCGATGGACGAAAAGTTTTAAAGTCTGATGAAGATTATAAAGTATTATTGGGAACGCCCTATGCTTCTTGGTTCCGATTGTTTAAAAGAGAGGTGATGGAAAACTTTAAGTATAATTATTTACAGGGAGAACTGGTGTCTTATACAATTCAGTTCTGTGATGGAGTCAAGGTAGGTGTTAATCCTGAAGTGTTTTACTATCATCGAAAGCATGGTGCATCTATGTCGAATTATGATAAAAGTGCAAAACGCATCAGCGAATCGGCAGAATTTAGCTGGGATGGTATCCATAGAAAATTGGCGTTGCTCAAAGCTTTGCCTATATCATCAAGTAACCTAAGAAAAACACTCTATATGTATATATTTAGGGTTTATTATTCTCTTACGATGATAACATGGCTTGAAGAAAACCCTTCAAAAGAATACAAGAAGAAAGTGGGCCGATTACTTAAAAAAGAGCTCTGTTTTAATAGTAAAAACTTTTTCAAATTTGTTTCGTGGTTTAAGCGAAAGGAGCAAGTTTTTTTAGGTCTTTGTTTAATGGGCTTTGATGAAGTTGTTCTTAAAGAATTAAAAAAAAGAAAATCGAATTAAACAATTGAATAATTCGATTTTCAAAGCTGTTTCTTAGTATTCAAAAGGACCTATATCGGGGCTTCCTGAAATTGATTTACCATCAAAATCTGATGTTCGATGCGTATAGTTAACTCCGGCACCTATTGCTGGGCTTGCTGAATCTAACTTGTATCTTTCAGCTTCTGACCCTTGGTTACTGAATAATGGATTACTATTAATAGTTCCTGAAAAACCTGAGGTGGGTGTTGTAAACGAGTTATTATAAAATATGTTGTTGTTCCCGTTTATAGAAAGACTACCCGAACTTACGGTGGCCCATTTCGATGAGGTTGAATTGACAATAAGATTGTTGTTGAAATCTAGTTCATTTCCGGTATTGTAGTAACGTATTCCTCCAGATTGTTTGTCGAAAACATTATGATGTATTTCTATCGACTTACTTGGAGAAGTTTCTTGGCTACCTTCACCGAATGACATAATTCTTTCTCCCCCTTTAAAAATATTATTATATACTTTTATGTTGCTAGGACTGTTTGTCGAAACCAGAGGATTGTATGTTTTGACAATAAAGAATAAAGCAACATATCCGCATTCAAAATAATTGTTCTTCAATGTAATATTGGTCGCACCATTTTCAATCGATATTTGTTGTGCAGATGCATCGCCGGTCATTTTATTGTTTTCATACACTGTGCCAGATGAACTTGGGTAACGAATTTCAACATTGGAACGATGAATTAAATTATTTCGCCATAAATTGTTACTGCCACCACCATTTGCCAAACCATGACCTTGATGTGAACCACTGTGTAGTCTATAACCACGATTACCTTCGAATAAATTGTTTGAGGCGACCGAAGAACTCGAGCCTTTATATGATGTGGCAAAAAAGTAGTCCGTTTGTCTATTACTGTCATCGTTGTAGTAGTCGTTGTCAATAATAGTATTATGACTGGCGGCACCTCCTGAACCACTTATTAAAAATGCCGTGTAGGCTGCATTTTCACCGTAAGAGTTTTTTACGGTATTGTGGCTACCACGAATTGTAAAACCACTTCCCATATACCGTGTTGAAATATCATTTATTTTGGAAAAAGCAATGTTATCAAAAACATTATGATCACCTGTAACCAGTATGCCATAAGTGACGTTGCTTGAGGGGTCTTGAAAACCTATATTATGAAGCTCTATGTAATCTCCTTGAATGTACATTACCTGATCATCTTGAGGATTTATTACCGGAAAACCTATGGACCCAATATTGTCCCCATAATCCATAGTACCTCCTTTGACGGTTTTTATATCTCCTTCTTCTGATGTGTAACCAATAAAAACTATAGGGTTGTTTGCAGAACCGTTGTTTGAAAACTTAAGCCTTGGTGCATTGTATGACCCTGCTTTAACAAAAACGGTGTCTCCTGCTTTGGCCATACTGACTGCATGGGTTAAAGACCACGGGTTGGCTTCAGATTTTCCGTCATTGCTCGATTTTCCATTGGAGGTAACATAAAAGGCACTTTCAACATTGAAAATATCATTGTTTTCTTCTTCTTCTTCTTCTTCTTCTTCTTCTTCTTCTTGTGGTTCTTCTTCTGGTTCGTCCGTTATAATGATGGTTACTGAACCTTCTTCCGTTGTAACCGATCCATCTTCATTCTCTTCTTCTGTAGTATAGGTGAAAGTATCGGTAACTTCTTCATTGTCTTCTTCATTATCGTTGGACTCTTCATTTGTAGGAGCTTCCGTTGTTGGGGTTTCTGAAGTGGGATTTTCTGTTGTGGGTTCTTCTGTAGTAGGGTTCTCTGTTGTTGGGGGCTCGGTAGTCGGAGTTTCCGTTGTTGGGGTCTCGGTACTTGGGGTCTCGGTAGTAGGAGTCTCAGTAGTCGGAGTTTCCGTTGTTGGGGTTTCCGTAGCAGGAGTCTCGGTAGTAGGTGTTTCGATGGGCGTATTTGTTGAAACACTGGATGATGGGGTGTATGTCAACGTATTGTCGTCATTTATAACAATCATCCCATTTTTTGCCTCCGACGTTTCAACGATTTTAACTTTGTCTAGATTAGCGAAAGTGTCATTTGACAAAACATCGAGAACTATACTCTTGTCCCTTGAGATGGTGTATTTATCATTCATTATAAAATTGCTAATACCAATAACATCTTCCTTATTAAGGCTAACATACTCTGTAAGAAGATCAGAGTCTTTGCTGCAAGAAAATATAGCCGTTAAAATAAAGAATATAGCAATCACTTTAAGTGTTTCTGTTGTGTAGGAAAACGTGCGCATAAGTAGGTATGATGTTTGAAAGAAATAAATGCAGATTTGGGGTCATCATTTATTTCGTTTTAGTAAAGCCATGACCGATTTGGGACAATCATGGATTGATTTTGATAAATTTCAAATAGTTAAATGCTGTTGGTTTTATGATTGTGTGTTTCGTTCAGTTGCAATTTCTTGTCGATGAGTTGCAGTTTTGGTTCGACGAATTTCATGTTTTTATGTTTTTTCATTTGGCTTTCTAACGGGGGAAAATACAAAATCGGATATAACACTTAGGTTTTTCGATGAAATACATTGATTTGATTGAAATAGGGTGCTTTTTATCCTGAAAATCAAAATTTTAGCTTCGAGTTGAATGGCGTTTTCGTATTCGTTCTTGAAGGTCAATCTTTCGGTAATTCTTTGGTAAATCAATGCGCTACGGTAGTGATTTTATTCCAGACATTTGGTTGGTAGATATCCCGAATTGGCACAACGAAAAAAAGCTCATTACTTCGAACAGCCCTTCTAAAATAACTGTTGTTCGATTGTGAAATCTCACCCTTTGTTGTTTGAAATCCTTTTTTTAAAGATTTCCAACCAAAACGCCATTCGGTGTCAGGTCTTAAATCATGCATGGCCTCTAAGGCAAAGAGTTTGTCTTTTTGTAAGTCGGTGCTGAGGGGATTGGAGAATATTCTTTTGTAATAAAGATTATTTTTGAAATTTGGAGGCAGTGATATTGAACCCCCGGCCTTTCCATAGGGGAAGTATTCATTAAGAATAAAATGGTTATGGTAAAGAAACAGCTCTCCCGATTTTATATTACTTTTCTTTAGGGCCTCCATTACAGCTATGGTAGTATATTGATGTTCTACATGGGCATCTAATACGGGATACGGTGTTACTATAATGTCAGGATTTAAAAAATTTAATACAAAAGACAAATTCTCGATTAAAGATGGCCAATTTGAAGACCCTGTGAGACTGTCTCTTAAAACCGAAAAATTTTGTGATCTATAGGTGTTGATGTCCTTGGTATTTGTAAAAGCAGCAGGCAACTCTTTAGGACTTTCAGTGAACATTTTTTTCAAATTGGAAAAGTATCCCAGATTTAAAGTGTTGTCGTGATCGATGCCTCCGAGCAAAGGCACCGTAATGCTGTTCCATGTTCTTAATTGCCCTTTTTTTCTGTAATGGGCAATGGTGTCGCTATAGACCTCATCATATTTAAATGGACCGGACTCTCCTGACTTAATGTTCAAAACAAAGGTATTGGGGTATTTGCTATACAGCCCGTATGCGGCAATTTCTGCATCATCAGGGTGTGTAGCAACAACCAAAATTTTGGCGCTGCTTAAATCTTTGTTTTCAAACAGAAAAAGTTTTACCTCTTGGTCTTCTAGTATTGTTCTTGTTCCTTTTAAATTTAATTTTTTTGGTCCCTTTCCCAAAATTGAACTGATATTGATGAATCGAAATCCGTCGACACCATCTTCAAAATAATCTATTGAGCTTTTATCTGATATCGTTGATTCAACACTGGTTTGAAACCAATTTCCCCAAAAAGAGGAGCTTACTTTGAGTTTTATGAAAGCCGAATAATTTGTATCTATACTATCTGGAATAGTTAGTTGATTATTTTTCAAAAGAAGTGATAAGACCTGAGCATTATCCTCATTGTACTTGTAGTCAACATTGGGGTTGTAGGGATAAATAGCTTTTCGGGCATTCAAGTAACTGTGTGTTACCTTTAATAGTACGAGGGAAGTAAGTATTAGGGTAATAAAAAGTATTGACTTTTTCATTGAAACGAATGTAAGCCCACAAATTTAATTATTTGAAAATGAAAGCACGCAGTTTTAAGCACGAACAAAAGACATAATGATTTAAAAAAAAGTGTTGGGTTTTAATATTCTGTAGCATAAACGATGTATAGCCCTAATAATCGGAAGTGGGGAGTTATCCCCTAAACTATTGGCTAATAGGGCTCCTTTATTAAATCGACATTCAAGTAGTATATAAGGTAGCCGTTGTTTTATGCTTTAGGGCAAGGCAAAACCGACATTTCTCAACGTAATATTATCAAAAGTGGTGTTAGAATTAAGGTTGTAATCATATCCTGATGAAGTGTCCCATAGGTCAGAAGCGTCTTCTATGGTACAATTGATCAATGAGGTATTCGAATTGGGTCTGTTGACCCTGAAGACAGTTCTAATATCTGAAAAATGACAGTTAGTGAATGTATTGTTCGATGCGGGACCTTCTGTCTTTTGAAACTCTCCAAAATTAATTGCGTAGATACTATTAGTTACGTGAACATTTATATAACTGTTATTGTTACCAGCATTATCTTCGTCATAAGGCTGTGATTCATCCCAATCTGTAAAGGCAAGACCTCCATACGTATTGTCAATGTATATGTCTTCGAAGGTATTATGATGTGCGCCATTGGCTACTTTAACATTGCTGGCCGTGTCTCCATTGTCCATATAGCTGCCCTGCACAGTACAATTTTTAATCAAATTATTGTTGACATTGGAGTATGACATTTCTATACCTGTATGAATAACAGTGCTATTTTTTATCGTATTGTGAGAAGCCCCATTTTTTGCCACAAGACCATGCCCCGAGTGCTCTACACCAATTTTTCTTCTCACGGTACAGTTGTCTATTGTTGAATTTTCAGTTCCTTCAACCAATAATATATAGTAGTCGGTGCCATTTTCTAGGTTATCGGTCGCCACTTCTGAATTTTTAACTTCACAATTGTCACAATTACGTAAAGAGATACCTTCGACACCGGCGTTCATTACAAGGCTGTTTTCTACGGAGTTATAACTGCCCCGTAAGGTAATCGCCTTGCCATCATAACTTGAAGTCTTATTCTTAGGGCCGATTTGATTTAAAAAAACATTACGGATGAGAATGTTATTGGCGAAATTATTAATTCCCCATTTATATCCTGATATTTGAATGTTATGAAATTCCACATGGCCACTAACTTCATTTATCTTGATGGCCGTGCCAATATTTTCACTTCCACGAAGCAATGGCATTCTATTGGCATCTACACTCTCATCATATTCAAAAGTTGAACCACCTTCAGATTCTATATCTCCAGGATAGTCTCTATACCCTATATACTTTATTGGATTATTTGAATTTCCTGAAATGGATTGAACCCACTGGGTATTGCCATAATTACCAGCTTTGATATATATAATATCTCCAGCTTTGGCAACGCTGATGGCATGGTTCAGACTCCAAGAGGTTGCTTCGGAAAGGCCATCATTACTAGATGAGCCGTTTGTTGTTACATAGAAACCCTCTTCTACGTTTGGTACTTCAACCTCAGGTTCAGGTTCAGGTTCCGGCTCGGGCTCTGGTTCTGGTTCGGTTTCAACTTCAACCGTGACGGTACCGGTTTCGGTGGTTACCATTCCATCTTCATCTTCTACTTCTGCGGTATAGGTGAATGAATCTGTTTCGGTGACAACCTCCGGTTCTGATTCGGGCTCTTCCGTTGTTTCTGGTTCTGGTTGTGGCTCTGGCTGGGTTTCTGGTTCCGGTTCCGGTTGTACTTCTGGTTCTGGTTGTACTTCTGGTTCTGGCTGAGTTTCAGGTTCTGGTTGTACTTCTGGTGCTGTTTCTGGTTCAGTAGTTTCTTGCGCTACTTTTTTAGGGGTGTAGGTTATTGTATAATCATCGTTAATAATCACACTGCCGCTTTGAGGAGAAGAGGTTTCAATGACTTTTATATTGTTGGGAAAAGTAAAGGCGTCGTTTGATAAAACATCAAGAACACTACTGCTATTAGATGGAATTATAAAATTATCATCAACAACCTGGCCATCTTTCAAAACACTTTCTGTTAATAAATCACCATCTTTATTACAGGAAATAAGAAACGTGAAAAAAAGCACATAAAAAGGTAATAGGAATTTTTTTCCAAAATAATGTGTCATGTCAATGTAGGGTTAAGCCTAAATTATTTAAATTTTTTGGGGGCGAAAAAATTTATAAAATACACCAGAAAATAGATGAAATGCTTTTTTTTTCTGATGAACTGCGCAAAAATAGAAAAAGAGACAAGATTACATTTTGTTTTTTTAGTCATTTCCATTTTTTTCGACGAAATACATCATTTAATACGTAATCGTCTGAAAATTAACCTTTCTATAACAAGAATATTCCTATCCGTATGAAGTCGTTTTTAAATTGTGCGCCGGTTTAGTTAAAACCATCAAAATCAATAGGGTATCAATTTATAAGATGGAAGAAATGAAAATAGAGAAGACCTAAATATGACGTGATTTTCCATTTTTGTAAATGGGATGGTCCTATGGTCGGGAGGGCGTTGAATTTATTTTCGATACAGAGGAAAAAATTGCTCATTTTTATCGACTTCCTTATCTCCAATAAGTTTTTGGTACCTATCGTTGTTTGTTATATGTTTCCAGACCTTAAACTCATGATGCTCTTTTGAAAAGGAAGATTTGAAGTTAAAGAGGGAGTCTTCCTTACTTCCAACACCTCCGCCTAAATTGAAAATTTCGTAGTTCTGTTCCGTTGCCCTAACACGCATTTCATCTAAAAATAAGTTGGCGGGAGCTAGATTCAATGCATTATCTCTCGTGCCCGACAAATGAAACTGAACAATATCGTTTGTTTTAACGAACATCGATCCTGCAATTACCTCACCGGTTTCTTGATGCTGCACGAGCAATATATCGGTTTCAAAATCGGTACATTTTAGAAAATCAAAGAAATATTTTCGCGAAAAATAATAGTCTTTGCTTGCCTGCAAACGATCCATGTTTTCATAGTAAACATCTATGAAAGTATCGATTTGTTCTTCGGTCTCTGCTAGTACTACATTGCAGAGCCTTCTACATTTATTTGTTCTGTTCTTGGTACTTTTGCCGTATTGCATGCGTTGCTCGTCGAGTGGGAGAGTCAAGTTTATATTTACCACCTTGCCGAGTGTGGGAGTTTGCCCCATATTATTTAAGATTATTGCTTGATTTTTTAGATAGGGGTGTAGCCTAGAAAAAACACTTACAATATTCAATTCTGAAAATATTTGTTCAAGCTCAGTTCTAAATAAGGTATTGTTGAAGGATTTCTCGACGTTTTTATAAACTGGTCCTGCATATCCATATACCGAGGTAAGGTCGAAATAAGCGGTATTTTCGATGGTACGTTTTAGAAAGGGGATGGCTATGGTTGTATCGTCTTCACTATATGTGACCAAAATCGGAAGTTCATCGGCTTTCTTTGAAATCAAATGATAGTCATACGTATGATAAAAATCATAAGAATCACATGATAATAAAATCTGCTTCCAGTCTTTTTCATTATCTATTACTTCAATCATTTGTTTCTTTTTTTATAAGAATATCAATTTTTAGACCCTCTAAAGAACTCCATCGTTACTTCTTCGCTTGCTGAAACACCTTCAGAATTGAAAACTTTACCAACGGTTTTCCATAAGATTTTTAAATCGGTCATAAAGCTGATGTTCTTTACATACCAAAGGTCATATTTAAATTTATCCTCCCAACTAATGGCATTTCTTCCATTTATTTGGGCCCAACCCGTAATGCCGGGTTTAACATCATGTCGTCGCGATTGTTCTTTGTTATAAAGGGGTAAGTACGATACCAACAAGGGCCTAGGGCCTACAAGAGACATGTCTCCTTTGATTACGTTCAAAAGCTGGGGAATCTCATCTAAGGACGTTTTTCTAATGAATTTGCCAATCTTTGTCATTCGTTCATGATCAGATAAAAGTTGACCGTCCGGCCCTTTTTTATCATTCATGGTCTTGAATTTTAAAATTTTAAAAATTCGTCCATTCTTGCCCGGCCTTTTTTGCACGAAAAATGGTTTTCCCTTATTGCTGAAACCTAGAATAACCACAATACCAATGAAAATGGGGGATAGCGCAAAAAGAGCCAGTAAAGCGGTTACAAGGTCCAATATATTTTTTATCACATTTTTGTACATGATAGCGGCATTTTCAATTCATTTGAATTTTAGAATAAACTTCCAACGTTTTTTTGGTCATTACCGGAATGGTAAATTCGTTCATGGCCTTTGTTCTGGCATTTTTGGCTAGCAGCCGGCGTAAACTAGTATCGGAAACTAATTTCTCTAAAATACCAGTGAATTGTTGGGTGTTCTCAGTTTCGAAAAGCAGACCGTTGACACCATCTTCTATCTGTTCATAGGCACCTTCAGTATTGCTTCTAACCGGGCAACACTCACTCATCATGGCTTCTAGAGTTACCAGTGGGAAAGATTCCATGCGGGATGGCAATACGAAAATATCAAAAATATCATAAAAGGGTTTTGGATCTTCGAAGGGTACCAAGGTCATGAAGTTTTGAATTCCAGCATTTTTGACCATATCTTTTAACCAAATGTAGTCTTCACTGCCTTTAACACCTCCCAAGAAGATAAAATGAATTTTTTCTTTTGTAGAAGTCGTCAAATCTTTCAAGGCTTCAACAAGAATATCGGATCCTTTGCGTAACGAAATACTTCCTGCAAAACCAATAATCAATTTATTTTCTGATATGTTGAACCGTTTTTTCAAATCTAATTTTTGCTTCAAGGAAATGGGGCGCGAAAACCGATCGGAAACACCATGATGAATCAGGCTTAAGTTCTTATCTTCCATTCTGAACATTTTTTTGCTGAATTCGTAAGATTCATTGCTTATGGCGATTAAATGATTCGGTTTTTTGAATTTGAAATTTCTCTTTAGATAAAGAATGTGCAGGGTAGTTGTGAACTTCTTTCCCATAAGCCAAGGAATAAAGGTCATATACGGTGATTGGCAGTGTATTACGTTAGGGTTGCACTTTTTTACTTCCCTCATAATGGCGAATACCGAGGTGATTGATTGTATGGCGCGTTTAATAATATTTCCACTGGGAGTTTTAAATTCTTTGATGTCGACTCCAAGGGCTTTGAATTCATTATAAAAGTCATCTACCCGTGATGTTGCATTTTCGATTTTTCCGCCGGTAATCAAACAAACTTTATGCCCTTCTTCTACCAGGCCTTGGGCGAGATCTAAAGTATGCGTAGTAACACCTGTCTGTTCAATTCTACTAAGTAAAAAAGCTATTTTCATGTGTATGGTTTGAGCCTATTCAAAATCGGGGTGTGGTGAAGACTTAAGCGGAAATTGTATGTTCAATTATGTTAATTTTGATAAACTGTAAAGCTTTTTTCAGCTCTTTCGGTAAAATCATGTATGAAATTTAGCCAGTTAAACACTACATGAAATCACATGTTAACCATGCTCGATGTCGTGGTTTCGTATGCAAGTATATGTAATTTCTGTATCGGGAAAATATTTAATCGATATATATTCATGGTTATATGACCAAATGCAATTTTTGTAATACTGTGTGAAACTACTTTATGCAGAATCAACTATTGTTGGCAATGATTTCTAAGGTTTTTGCATTTACTTTTTCTACATCAAATTTATCACTAGCCAGTTTTCTACTATTGATGCCCATAGCTTCGATGCGCTCGGGATGTAGCAGAATACTTTCCATAGCCTTATATAAATCATCAAAATCTTTGGGAGCTATTAATAGCCCGTTTTTTTCGTTGATCACGGTTTCCCGACACCCTGGAGTGTCGGTGGTTATTATAGGCATGCCTATACTAAGGGCTTCCAGAATGGATCGAGGAACACCTTCCCGGTAATAGGTAGGGAGTACAAAAACATCGGACTGCTCTAGAAAACCGATGACCGTTCGCTGCTCTCCATGAAATTTGATGATTCCTTTTGATACGAATTTGTCGATGGTACTTTTCTTGATTCCTGAAGGTGAGGTATCGATGGGACCAATAATATGATATTCCGATTTTGGATATTTCTTTTTTAATTTTTTGGCCACGTTCATAAATAACTTAATACCTTTTTCCACTATCAATCGTGAAACGATGACAAAAACTATCTTCTCCCCATCATTTTTTTTTATCCGAGTGTTGTATTCATTTAAATTGACACCCGAGCCGTTAACAAGGTACGTGTTTTGCTTTGGCGAAATTATCTTCTTCCGCAGAAAGAGGTTCTTGTCGTCTGCATTCTGAAATATAATGGCCTTATTATTTCTCAGGGCTTTCCTATAAAGAAAACTAGTAATCTTTTGAAGCATATTCGCTTTTGCGGAAACGCCACTAAACGTGAACCCTAATCCGGTGATTAACGAGATTACCGACGTATTTGTTTTTTTGGCGGCTAAAGAGCCATATATTACAGATTTGATGGTATATGGAAAAACTAAATCAATTCTGTATTCCTCTATCTTCTTTTTTAAAAAAAACAGGGTCTTTATATCTGATATCGGAGATATGCCGGCTCTGTTCAAAGGGTATGCGAACGTTTCAGCGCCTATTTTTTCCAATTCTTCTCTAAATTCTGTATTGGATTCAGGAAATGGGGCCGCACATACCACCTCGTGACCTTCGGAGAGTAGGCGTTTTATTAAATCGCCACGAAAGGTAACTAATGATTTGGCCGCACCGCATATAATCAATATTCTTTTAGAATTCATACAGAATCAACTTCTTATTAAGGTTTGATAAAGGTATATATTATTCAGTAGCTAAGATGCACGTTTCGTACTTTCGTAAAATACTACTTTTGTCAAATCTTCTTACTCTTTCCAATGAATTTTTCTTGGTTTTCAGAAGATATTCTGTATTTGTCCTAAAATATTCAATTCCCTTTATCATTAATCGTTTATTGTTTACAGGAGTTAGAATGCCGTAGTCGGTTATCATAATATCATCTTTTAACGGGACATCAAGCTTTAATATTTCATCAGGTCCTGATTTACAGTTTGTGGAAAGAATGGGCAGGCCACATGCCATAGCCTCTAGAAGTACGTTCGGGAAACCTTCGTGATTGGAACCAAAAATAAACAAATCGGCCGCTTTAAGATATTTGTATGGTAGTGGGTCAAAACCCATAAAGAATATCTTTTTGCCTAGATTTCTCTCTACAATAATCGTTTTCAGTTCATTCTCAAGTTCACCCTCACCTAAAATATAAAGCCGAATACCGTCAATGTTTTCAACGGCATCAATGAGTAACTTATGGTTTTTACCTTTGTTCAGCCGACCCACGGTAATAATATTAAAGTACCGGGAATCGAAATAGTCTGCTATCGGGTCAATTTTATCAACCTTATCTAAATCTATCGGGTTGTTTAGTACTTCGATTTTACCTTTGCTTATTCCAAAATTAGTAATAAGGTCATCGCGATTTCCCATAGAATTACAAATAATCGAATCAGCTTTGGCATATAGCTTACGAATCAAGAATTTATTTATGGTAGATTGTAGGCCTTTGTAACTGTATTGTAGGCTTGGCTGTCCTCTTTCACTAATGATAAGCTTAAACTTCTTCGAAGTGAATTTTCGGGAAAGTATATTAATGTAATTGGGGCGAGTCAATAGACTTAATGAGTGCGTTATGTCAAGTTGCTTTAATAATTTAGCGTATCGTATGGCCAATAGGGGTATTTTAATCAGTTTGTAGACCCCACTTTCGGCCGGGTTTGAATTTTCAATATAGTGAACCTGTACGCTTTCTGGTATGTCATATCCCGCGGTAGCATGCATTAAAAACAAATGCACCTCGATTTTTCGTTCCGAGAAATAGGGGAGTAGGTGTGAGACTACTCTCTCTGCGCCTCCACCTCCAAGGGAGTATATTAGTATTCCTAGTCGCATGTATGGTGATTGATTTGACAAATAGTTTGCTTAATGCTTTGATTTTTAAGGGAAGGTCGGACCTTGTCTATTTAATAGAATATCCTTTTCCATTGTTCTTGAGCCATTGTTTAAGAACCAACAATCTCCATATAATGGCATATCGATTCCAAGAGCCGTTCATATGTTGGTCGATCATAACTTTAACTTCCTTTTTATCAATAAAGGGTATAGTTGCAAGACCATCATCGTTCAACTCCGAAAGAACATAATCCTTTAACTCATTTCGAAACCAGTTTTTAAACGGCATTGTGAATCCTGATTTGGGTCTGTCGAATAATTCTTTAGGCACATGTTTATAGAGCACGTCTTTCAGTATCCTTTTTTGGTTTCCTTTAATGAATTTAAATGCTGTCGGAAGGGCTCTTGAAAAATCGACAATTCTATAATCTAGCATTGGCGAACGCACTTCTAGTGAAAATGCCATTGAGGCCCTGTCCACTTTGGTGTTGATATCCCAATTTAAATAAGTTTTGATGTCAAAGTCGGAAATACGCTCGTAAATATTCTTATTGTTATGAAATAAATAGCTGTTAAATTCATCTTTGTAATCATAGCCTGAAAGGTCGAACCATTTACTGTTTAAATCTCGTTTTGTTGCCAAGTAAGCATCGTTTATCGTGGCCTTATTGATTACGTTTCCGATAGTTTTTGCCTTATAGTGTGGGGTCATGGTAAGCGCTCTGGCTATCGTAGATCGTAATGGGTCAGGAAGCTTATAAGCTTTTTCGATATAACGCATCCAATTATAGCGGTGGTACCCCAAAAAATTCTCGTCACCTGCATCTCCTGATAAAGCTACCGTCACGTGTTCCCGTGTGTATTTAGACAGTAACATCGACGGAATCGCCGAGGCATCGTCAAAAGGTTCGTCATAGAAATAACTCAGGTTTTCTATTAACGCTATACCTTCTTTATAGTCACATTCAATAACATTGTGCTCTGTTTGCAAGTGCGAAGCTACTTTTTTGGCGTAATTACTCTCATCAAACTCTTTATTGTCAAACTTGACCGAGAATGTTTTTACCTTGCCCGGCGTTTCTTTTGCCGCTAAAGCACTTACTAAAGAAGAGTCAATACCACCAGAGAGAAATATGCCAACCGGAACATCGGCGAACATTCTGATTTTTACCGCATCGCTAAGCAATTTCTCGAGTTCATTCTGGGCATCTTGATAATTTCCTTTGAATCTATTTTTTCCTTCATAATCTAGATCCCAATACTGCTTGGTCTTAAAGTTTCCTGTTTCTATATCAAATGTAAAACTATGGCCAGCTTCCAATTTCTTGATTTCATTAAAAATGGAATAAGGGTCTGGAATCGTACCCCACAGGAGATAGGCGCTGATGGCCTCTTTTGAAATTGTCAGGTTTTTATTGAATGGTTGGATCGACGAGAGTTGGCTGGCGAACTCAAAATGCTTTTGGTTATGTGTATAGTAAAACGGTTTTTGTCCTAATCTATCCCTAGCACCAAACAAAAGTTTTTTGACTTTGTCGTAAATTACAAATGCGAACATGCCATTGAAATGGTTGACACAGTCTTGACCATATTCTAAATAGGCGGCGCAAATTACTTCGGTGTCACTGGTTGTTTTGAATTCGTAACCTTTGTGGGCAAGTTCTTTTTTAATGGATTTAAAATTGAAAATTTCACCATTAAAAACAATATGTATCTTCTCTTGGTAGCTTAGCGGTTGGTCAGATCGAACGTCCAAATCAATTATCGAGAGACGGTTATGACCTAGCCGAATGGGGTGTTTTTCATCATCAAAAAGGCGAACCCCCATTTTATCGGGACCGCGAAAAGATGTTCTTTTCAGTTTTTCCCTAACTTGGTTCTCACTGTATGCAATGGTCGATCCATAAATTCCGCACATAATCTAAGATGCTTTTTTGGGGTCTAACAAATCATTAAATAGTCGCATCCACTTGTTGCCTACATTCTCCATTGTAAATTTATCAAGTGATTTTAAGCTGTTATTTCTTAGTGATTGTCTTAAATCTTCATTATCGATTAACTTATTTAATTCGGTGGTCATGGCTGCTTTATTTTGATCTGCGACTAAAATGCCGTTTGTGCCATGTTCGATAATATCCGAGGGCCCTGAGACACAATCGTATGAAATACAGGCCATACCTTGTGACATCGCTTCTATGAGTACCATGGGTAGCCCTTCGTGCCGCGATGACAAAACATAGATTTCCGCTTGTGACATTAGCTCCTTGATATCGTTTCGATAACCCAGAAACTTAACTTGTTTTTCAATTTTAAGGTCAGTTGCCATTTTTTTTAGAATTTTCAATCCATCATCACCGCCACCAACAATCTTTAATTTCCAATCTGGGTGGTTCTTGAAGACTTGGGAAGCAATTTGCAATAAATTGTCGAAACCTTTGTGATGATATCTGTCAAGATTGCCAACCGTCAGTATGGTTTTCTTTCTCTGGCTATTTAGGTCGTCTATGGGTTCAAAGGAGCATGGGTTTTCCATGACCAATACCCTTTTTGTTTTTTTTGTAAAAAAAGGAATATCAAATTTGGTTAAAACGGTAACGGCATCTGGCAAGCGGTATAGCACATGCCATAGTAAAGAACGCAAAAGACTTGGCTCTTGATTTAGATGATTAAAGTGCTCTGAAACAACGACTCTTATTTTATAGAGTTTGCTTGGTATAATGGTAGCGTATCCCACAAAATCAATATGAGAACTGATTATGTCGGGGCGGTTTTTTTTCTTGAAATAATAGGAAAGTAAAAAAAAGAAACCTCTTACAACGACAAAATTCACTATAAGCTTTTTGTGAAGTTTTATCCTTTCTATTCTGGGGTCTAATTTGTAGTCGTCTCCTTCAATAAAAGTAATTATGCGTACGGTATGGCCTTTAGATGCAAAATAGTTGGCCAAAAGGCTCACTACCCGCTCTGCTCCTCCTGCCTTTAACCTGCCAATTACAAAATCTATCTTCACACTTAATTTTTTATTTTGGACTTAAGTAATTGAAGTCCAATGAGATATTTGGGAACCTGAAACCAAAGGTGTATTTTCAGCTTTCGAATCTATGTTTAAGTATTATTTGACTTCAAATATTCAACGCTTGGTATGCCAGGTTATTGCTATTTTTTGAAATAGAAATATTAATAGTTTTTGGGCTTAAAAATAACAACCCTAGGCGTTATTCGCTAATTGGGTTATGTTTAGTTTATTGCCCAATTTAAAATCCCATTTTTCAGGCAGTATAGGTCTGTAGCCGCCATCATGGTGGAAAGTCAATTCACCAAAATAGAGTTTGTCGTTTACATCGTACCAATCTACTCTAACGTAGTCAAAAGCACGCGCCAAGGTTTCGGATAATGCGATCATTCGCTCAAGTGTTTTTGGTTTGGCAACGTCATCAACGCTTGGGTCGGTAAATTTGCCATCATCTTTTTTTGAAGACCATTTATAAGGCTCCCTCTTCCATTCCCGTGAATACCAATTTCTATAGTGGTTGGGTGTACCACGCCCCAAATCGACCTGAATCATATTGACCTTGCCGTTAAAACAGTGAATCTTATAATCAAAAGGAATATTTCCGTCAGCATCTTGAAGTAGTTCTTCTACCAAAACCCTGGGCACAATATTTTTATACTGCCACTCTTTTGAGGTTTTATAGTAGTTTTTAGCTAATCTATCGCTCATTTTCATCTGAACATCTTTCCAATCGACTTTTGAAATATTTTTTACGATTATACCACCGCCACTATCGTGATTCGTTTTTATAATATAGGGAGGATTGGGAAAGTTCTTAGGAATGATTTCCTTCGGATTTTTGGTGTGGTAAAGCAAGGGCACTAGATATTCTTCGCCTATTTTTTCAGAGATGTATTCTCTTACCGCATATTTGTCTGCACATTGTGTATGTAGCGGGGTATGTTCATTAAGTTTCAGCCAAATGATCTTCTCGTTCAACGTCTGAGGATTCAAAAGATTTGGTTTTTTTCCGAACGACTTCTTATAAATGCTGGTTATGTAAACTTCGTCGGAAACAAAATTATCTTTGATAAAATAATATAATAGCCTGAGTGGTTTACCCAGTTGGTCATGATAGTAAATTTTTTTTAATAGCCCGATCATTCTCTTTTCTGTATTGAAGGTATATTAAATCAGTTAGTCATTGAGAAAAATTTCGCTTACGGGCCGTTTTTCTTTTATTGGCTCGAAATTTTTGGGTTGACGTATACTTATAAATAAATACATGGAAATTAAGACATTAAAGTAGTTGTTAAAATAACCATGTCCGACCATTAATGCTACGGTAACGACACAAGAGATATAAAAAAACTCGGGATGAGGTTTAAAAAGTAGCGCACTTTTAAACATTAAATAACTATATATGCCGACCAGTAACAGAAAAGGTAGAATACCTGCTTCTCCTAAAGTCATTAGATAAGAGTTGTGAACGCCGGGCAATCTCGAGTTTTTAATTTGCAATTTCATATATCCGTTGCCTAGAAGGGGTTTGTCTACTATCATGTCGGTATACAAAGCCCATGTTTCTGTACGGGTATCTTTTTCAATTACTTTTGATTGTATCTTATCACCGGTAAAAATACTTTTTAGGGCATCGAACCTTTCGGTATTCAGCGTTAATTTACTGGAAAACAAAAAAACAAGAATCAATACGCCAAACCCGATAAGCGGTGTCTTTAAGTTGTTTTTATTGCGATAGATTGCAACGACACTGATAATTAACCAGATGAGTATAAATGTTCGGGAAAAAGTAAGAATACCGGCCAGTGTAAAAATAAGCTGTCCGACAATCGGTAGCCACTTGCCTTTTATGGCATAACTAATGGCATACCCCACTAAACATATCGTTCCTGCGAAGTTGGGGTTCAAATAAAAACCACTATACCGTCCATATGTGGGATAAAAATTAGCATTGGCCAAAGGAAAAATTACCGCGTTGACAACTATACTCAGCGCCCCGATAAGTAAAATTATAAAGAGTTCTTTTTTTGTGGTTCTATGAAATACCTCCCCGGCACAGACAACAACGATTAAAAATTTGACGAATTCCTTTAAAAACTCAAGTACTTCGTGCCCGGCAAAACGAATACCACAAATGGAAAAATATAGAATGCCCAATAATATGAACGGAAATAAAACTTTATGTTTGTCTCTAGCTAAAAAGAAAAAGGCCAATAGCAGTAATGATGAGGCATAACTTGTTAAGGTTCCTAGTGTAGCGCCAAAGTAGGCGAGTAGATAACCCGGAATATTCCAAAGAAATAAAATTAGTATTAAAAGCTTTAAAATATACATTATTTAATCTGAGAATCTGAACATTGGTAAAATTGCCTCAACTTCATAATAATATTAAAAACGGGGTGTTTATATATATTTAGGGGAAGATGGTTAATTTTGGTTTTAGTGTTAGATGATGAATAACTCATCGAATTATAAAATTCACTTCCAAGGTTATCTTCATAGGGGGCAAATCTTTGAAAATCAAAATTAGCACTATAATACTTATTTGACTAAATAATCTAATAGCTAACTGAAAGTTTCTAGAAATACCGGCGCTTTTTGACAAACTATTCGGTGAACTGGTTTGGTTTATTGTTTATAACAGCTCAACTTTTATGAAAATTATATACTTCATTATTTATTTATCGTTAAAAATTTATAAAAAAACGACCAAAATATCGCACAATATTACATGGAAAAACAAAATAAAAAAACTTATAAAGACAAAAGGAGCGAAAAAACTGACTAATACCCAAATAGCGGAAATACGTTCATATTATGATAAATACAAAATGAGAGATGTCAGTACAGAATGGCACCGATTTTACTTTAGTGGCAATAACAGTTTTGCGGCTAACTATGTGCCCGAAAACTTATTTTACATCGATATTGAACCCCGACTCAACAAAAGTATATACTTTCCTTCCTTAAGTGATAAGAATTTGTTGGACAGATTGTTTCCCAAAGTCAGGCAACCGGAAACTGTTCTAAAAAATATAAATGGGTTTTTTTATGCAAACGGTCGGCCAATTACATTTGAAAAGGCCTTGTCTCTTGCAGATACGGAAGATAGATTGGTGATAAAACCCACTTTGGAAAGTGGGGGAGGTAAGAATGTTATGTTGTTTTCCAGTAAAAAAGGGGTTACAACAAAGAATCTAAAACTCACAGATGTTTTTTTAAGCTATGGAGAAGATTTTATTATTCAAAAAGAGGTGAAACAACATGTATTAATGAAGTCTCTCAACCCAACTTCATTGAATACCCTTCGCATTATGACTTATTTGAACGAAAATAATGTCGATGTTTTGTCTACAATTGTAAGAATTGGAAGGAAAGGTTCTTCTACCGATAATGCCACAACGGGCGGGATTTCATGTGGAATTCAGAAAAATGGACAATTTAATGCCTTGGGATATCAGTTATCGGGAAACAGCTTTAGCCAGACCGATAGTGGGGTCAAATTTGAAGAAGTAAGGTTGGAATTTATAGAAAAAGTATTCGAAACTGTAAAAGAATTACATCATAAGGCCGCCTTTTTTAGGCTTATTTCGTGGGACTTGGCTATTAACGACGAAGAACAAATCGTACTCATCGAGTATAATGTTATGGGACAAGGAATAAATTCACATCAACTGAATAATGGACCTGTACTTTCACCGCTCTTAAAAACATTGGCCATTTGAGTTTTTATAATAGTGTCAATTCTTATGTAACTTTTGATTGCCGATAGGTGTAGAGTAGTAGTATTGTATTTTTTAAAATAATTACTATGGTTGTACACAATGCAATTCCGAAGACTCCATAGTATTGCATTAGTATATAATCTAAAACTATATTAAGGAGCAAAGCACCAAAAGAAACATAGGCCATAAATGCATTTTTGTTGATACTGGTCAAGAAATTGACGATGACCATTCCGCATATTGAAAACGGTAGATAGATCAAGAATATCTTTTGAATATCAGAAACTATTACCGTGTCGTCTGAAGTGAAGGCCTTTCGTTCAAAGAACAGTTCGACCAAAAAGTCAGAAGCAAGAATTCCCGCAAGTACACAGACGCTCACACCTACAAACAATAGTTTGAGCATTTTGAACAAGGTTTTAAAGGTCTTTTCTTTGTTTTTTGCTAATGCTTTTGAGAAATAGGGTAGTAGTACATTCGTAAGTGCTATGATGAGTAGGCCACTCAAAAAAGCTGGCATTTTTCGCCCATAATTTATCGCAGCTATGGATCCAATGACCAATTGGGCCGCAAAATATTGGTCAACGATCGTATTCATGCCTGTTAGGAATCCTGAAGAAACTTTGGCGGGTACTTGAGCAAACATTACTCTTGCATTTACATTGTTCAAATCAGGGAAAGCAATGTTCAGAAGTCCTTTTTGAAGGCAAACGATTGCTAAAAAAACAAAACTGGCTACAGTTCCTATCAAGGTGCCAATGGCCAAAACATTATCTCCTAGGGAATCCTTAAAAAAGAAAAGACAGATTATAATGGCAACAGGAATAAACAAGCTTTCAAAAGACGAGTATCTGAATTCATCATGTATGTTCAAAATACCACTCAATAACGAAGAAAATCCCCAAAATGCGATACAAGGAAGTAAATAGTAGAACTGCGATTTTATTAGACTGTAATATTCAGGTGTATGGTCTGGAAAAAAAATGTGTAAATAGGTATCTGTAAATAGGAAAGCTATACCCATGAAAAGTGCCGATACACCGGCCGTAACAAAAAAACCAGTTCCCTGAAATGAAGCAATGTCGTTCTTTGTTTCAAGTTCGGCCACATAGTTCGGGATAAAAACACTTTTAAATGCACCTAAAAAAACGGTGCTAATAAAGCCTGGTACTATAAATGCGATAAAGAAAGTATCCAATAGTTCCGATAGGCCGAAACTGGAAGCTACCAAAGTTTCTTTATAAAAACCAACTCCCTTTATCAATAAAGTGATGCCGCTAACAATGACAATGTTTTTGACAACAGAATTGCTCTTTAAGCCAGTTATGGCTTTAACGATTTCTAGATATCGTTTTTTCAAAATTTACAGTTTTCATTTAAAGTTAAAGAGTGCTTCCCATTCTAATTTTATTTTTCCTATGGCAAAGCGATCCGTACTTATCTCTGCTGCCTTACCTATGTTTTCGATTTCCTTTTCGTTGCTGACTAAAGCGCTAAGCCGTTCTTCTAAAACCATCTGGTCATCTACGGGTATCAAAAAACCATTGGTACCATTTTCAATTAGGCTTGATGGCCCTGAAGGGCAATCTGTAGATACACAGGCCATTCCGAAATACATCGCTTCTAATAGCGCGTTGGGAAAGCCTTCGTATTTTGACGTAAATGCAAATATTTTAGCTGTTTCATAATGTTCTTGAACGTTCTTAGTCTGACCTATCAATTTAACCTGTTGATCTAGTTTCAATTCGTTTATCAAGTTTTCCAGCAGTGGTCTATTCTCGCCTTCCCCAATAATATGAAGCTCCCAATCGACAGGTCTGATATTGGCGAAAGCCTGGATCAATAAATCTTGTCGCTTTTGGTCTGCCAGTCTACCAACAGTGAGTATAATGTTCTTCCGATTTATTACCGTATTCCTTTTAAAATCAGGATTTATCGGATTCGGTATGATCTTAAGTTTATTTTCCTTTAATTTACCCCTGTAGTAATTTCTAATCGTTTCCGTTTGTACTACTAAAAAATCGGCAAAGGGATATACACGACTACGAATTATTCTCCAAAACCTGGGCACCAACCCATCCTCTAAATAGGGGTTGTTTCTTTCGCTAACTATTACTGGGATTCTTAGATACTTTGAAGCAATAATCGACAAAATATTTGATGTCGTTAGAAACCCGATACAAAGATCAACTTTGTGCGTTCTTAAATGATGAACAATTCTCCTTATCAGTTGATAATTAGTTTTTAAGGCTTGAAAGCTGTTCTTGCTCGGTGGTATCTCTTTTTTGCAATGGACTACTTGAATATCGCTTTTGAGAGCGTAAAAAGGGGGTAAGGCTATAAGCGTAATAATTACCACGTTATAGCTTGTAGACAATTCATTGGCCAAGGTGGTGATGACTCGTTCTGCACCTCCTGCAGCCAATGAATGTGTTACAAAAGCAATTGTTTTTTTTTTATTCAAATGGCCCATTTGAGCTAAAGCCTTCCATCGACCTTTTGTTGGCCGAGAATTCCTTTGACATCATATAAAATACCATTTTCCGACAATAATGAATCAAATTCAAGATCTAAGAATTGTTTATGTGCAACAGTCAACACCACTGCGTCAAAATTGTTCTGATCCGTAAGGGTTTTTAAGGAATCAAGGCCATATTCGTGGTTTACTTCATCAGGAGAGGCCCAAGGGTCATAAATGGTCACATTAGTGCCATAGCTGTTTAGGTTTTTAACGACATCGACTGCCTTTGTGTTTCGCACATCAGGACAATTTTCTTTGAATGTTATGCCCAAAACCAAAATATTGGAACCTTTTATCTTGATGTCTTTTTGTAACATCAACTTAACAACCTCTGAGGCAACATATTTTCCCATGCCGTCATTCATTCGTCTACCTGCAAGAATAATTTCTGGATGATATCCGAACTCCTGTGCTCTTTGTGCCAGATAATAAGGGTCGACTCCTATGCAATGTCCTCCGACGAGTCCCGGTTTAAAAGGTAAGAAGTTCCATTTTGTACCAGCGGCCTCTAAAACATCGTGGGTGTCTATATCCATCAAATTAAAGATTTTGGCCAACTCATTTACAAAAGCAATATTGATATCGCGTTGTGAATTCTCGATTACCTTGGCCGCTTCGGCAACTTTAATCGTAGGGGCCAAATGTGTACCTGCGGTAATTACCGATTTATATAGGTTGTCAACTTTAATACCTACTTCAGGTGTGGATCCCGATGTCACTTTTAATATTTTTTCTACGGTATGTTCTTTATCTCCCGGATTGATACGTTCGGGCGAATAGCCTACGTAAAAATCTTCGTTGAATTTTAAACCGCTTACCCGCTCTAACACCGGTACACATTCATGTTCGGTCACTCCCGGGTAGACCGTAGATTCATAAATTACGGTATCTCCTTTTTTTAATACTGCCCCTACCGTTTCACTTGACTTGTACAAAGGTGTCAAAATGGGTCTATTTGTACTGTCTACAGGCGTGGGTACGGTAACCACATAATAATTACAGTCTTCAATATCGCTAAGAAGGTTAGAGCAATAAAGGCCTGTATCCATTTTTGGTGAATCTTTTAAAACCCCTTGAAGCACATCATCTTCTACTTCCAAAGTACTGTCGGTGCCCGATTTAAGCTCCTTTACTCGTGCTTCGTTAATGTCAAACCCGATTACGGGGTATTTTGTAGCGAACAAACGAGCCAAAGGCAATCCTACATATCCTAAACCAATTACGGCTATTTTTGGTTGATTCATTTTATTTTATTTAAAGTGGATTTTTTATTAAAAACTAGACTAATATAATTTAAGGTTCTATAACGAATCAGAATTACGGAATGGGTAATATTTTGATTCAGAGGTTTTTCTATTTAGTACTTTTTCCTATTTGGTAATATTCAAAACCTCTTTTTCTCATCGATTCGTCATTGTATTGATTTCTTCCATCGAAAACTATCGGTTGGTTCAATTGTGTTTTGAGTTCATCGAAGTCAGGAGAGCGGAATTCTTTCCATTCGGTGAGCAGAATCATTGCATCTGCATTGTTCAGGGTTTCATATTTTGAGCGAAAATAGAAAACATTATCCAAATCTTTCAAATAAAAGTGCTGGGCTTCGTCCATTGCCTTTGGGTCATAGGCATTTATTTTAGCACCCCTTTTGACCAGCTCATTGATCGTGTAAATTGCTGGGGCCTCCCGCATATCGTCGGTTTCCGGCTTAAAGGCAAGTCCCCAAATAGCAAATGTTTTTCCTTTTAGGTCTTCGCCAAATCGATCAATTACTTTTTTTGCAATGACAAGTTTTTGTCGATCATTAACGTCTTCTACCGATTTTATGAGCTCTGCTTTATAGCCATGTTCTTCTGCGGTTTTTTTAAGGGCTTTGACATCTTTAGGAAAGCAAGAGCCTCCGTATCCGCTACCTGGATAAATAAAACTATACCCGATCCTACTGTCGGAACCAATACCAATTCGCACTTTATTTACATCTGCCTCGACTAATTCGCAAATGTTTGCAATCTCGTTCATAAACGAAATTTTTGTCGCTAGCATAGCATTTGCTACATATTTGGTCATTTCGGCTGATCTAACGTCCATTGTGATCAATCGATCCATACTACTCCGGAAAAACGGCGCGTACAAGGCTCTCATTTTTTCGGACGCCTCTTCGTTGTTCGATCCAATAACGACCCTATCCGGTTTCATAAAGTCATTAATGGCATCTCCTTCTTTTAGAAATTCAGGATTAGAAACTACATCGAATGAAAGGGAGACATTTCGGTTATCCAATTCGCCTTGTATTACATTCTTCACCTTGTCGGCCGTACCTACGGGAACGGTAGACTTGTCTACAACGATTAGGGGGTGGGTCATACACTGACCGATTTCACGGGCAACTTGTAGAACGTACTTCAAATCGGCAGATCCATCTTCTCCCATTGGTGTTCCGACTGCAATAAAAGCAACATCACATTTTTCTAGGTGATTTGATAATTTGGTGCTAAAGTGCAAGGTTTTATTTTGCACATTCCTCTTTACCATTGCCTCTAGGCCTGGTTCATATATGGGGATGATACCTTCTTTTAGCTCTGCGATTTTTTTTTCGTCAATATCTATACATGTTACGGTATTGCCCATTTCGGCAAAGCAAGTTCCACTAACAAGGCCTACATAGCCAGTTCCTATTACTGTTAAGTTCATTCTAAATTTAATATTTTAGTTACGTAATTTTCTGTAGCATTGGCTTGAGGAATGACCTTAAAAGGATTTCCCATCACCAAGCTGTTATCTGGAATATTCTCATTGACATAGGTGAGTGGTGCTATAAGCACGTTGTTTCCTATGGTTATATTGCCGACAACCACACTTCCGGTTCCAATCCATACACGATTACCGATTGTCGGGTTCCCTTTTCTTCTGCCTCTATTTATTTGGCCGATAGTGACCCCGTGTGCTACATTACAGTTGTCGCCAATAACGGCCGAATTGTTTATAATTATGTTGCCAAAATGACCAATATAAAACCCTTTACCAATTTTTGTGTTAATCGGAATTTGTATGCCATACTTAAAATAATACCTTCTTAATATTAGTCGATGTATTATTCCTAAAATCGAATTTCGTTTATGCGTATTAGATTTTCTAAAATGATACATATACCTAAACCCTGGTATGGACACCCAAGCCCTAATAAATGATTTTAGGCCGACATCTCCCTTAT
The DNA here is from genome assembly GCF_963975415.1 of uncultured Kriegella sp. Lineage (NCBI taxonomy): Bacteria > Pseudomonadati > Bacteroidota > Flavobacteriia > Flavobacteriales > Flavobacteriaceae > Kriegella > uncultured Kriegella sp. The sequence continues at coordinate 141,920 of NZ_CAXBGN010000004.1, read as the reverse complement.
ATCTATATAAGTCATGTTTGACTAAATCATTCATGTTTTAAATTTTCCCAATACCATGATAGTGCTTCTTTGAGCCCATCTTTGATGTAAAACTTCGGCTCATAGGCGAGCAATTTTTTTGCTTTTTCTATTGATGCCAAGGAGTGGGGAACATCTCCTTGCCTGTTAGGGCCATGCATTGCTTTTATCTTTCCAATTTCTGGATCGAATTTACTAAGATACTTCGTTAAAAGAATGACTAATTCGTTCAAATCAGTTTGTTCACCACAGGCAACATTGTAAACTGTATTAACAGCCTTTTTATTATTGGTAACCAATGCCAAGACATTCATTTGAATAACGTTGTCGATATATGTGAAATCTCGGGAGTAACTACCATCACCATTGATGATAGGTGATTCATGTTTAATAAGCTGTATTACAAATTTTGGTATAACCGCGGCATAGGCGCCATTGGGATCTTGTTTTCTCCCAAAAACATTAAAATAACGAAGGCCAATGGTTTCTAAACCATAGGTTTTGCTAAAAATGTCGGCGTATAATTCGTTCACATATTTGGTGATAGCATAAGGAGATAACGGTTTGCCGATTACGTCCTCTACCTTCGGCATATTAGTCGAATCTCCATAAGTAGAAGAGCTTGCGGCGTAAATAAAACGCTTTACCTTGGCATCGCGTGCGGCCACTAGCATATTTACAAAGCCAGAAATGTTCACCGCGTTACTTGTTATGGGGTCTTTGATGGACCTTGGGACAGACCCAAGGGCCGCTTGGTGTAAAACAAAGTCAATATTGGTGCAGGCCTTGTTGCAATCAGCTAAATTTCGAATGTCGCCTTCTAGTAGTGTGAAATTTTCATTGGATAGAAACTCTGAAATGTTTTCTCGTTTCCCAGTAGAAAAATTGTCAAAGCAAACTACTTTGTTGCCATTGAGCAGTAGCGATTCACATAGGTTAGACCCTATAAAACCAGCTCCCCCTGTTACTAGAATATTGCAATTGGAATCAAGTTTGAGTCCGCCTATATCCATTGCGATTTATTTTTGAAGTGCAAAGATGGGCAAAAGAAATTAATTTGTCCTTTATTTTTATATAAGCCGTAGGGTAATTCCGATGAAACAACGTTTGTCAAAAGCTAAAATGTGAAGGTGAATATTTTCTTTGCTAATTATTGGTATATTGAATACAGATTTAAAAATATGTTATAAGATACTTATTCTTTGAGATCTTGTTACAATAGCTTATAAAAATAAGTTATTATTGAACGGTGTTTTGGCTATAATATTCTTTATACCATTTAATGAAGGAATCTATTCCTGTTCTAACGGGTGTGTCGGGCTTATAATCGTAGTGTTTCATTAAATCATTTACGTTAGCCCATGTTTTTTCGACATCACCTGGTTGCATTGGTAATAATTGCTTTTCTGCTTTAATAGCTAAGCTGGCTTCAATGGCTTCGATAAAGTCTAGTAATTTAACGGAGTTGTTGTTTCCTATATTATAGACCTTATAAAGTGGCCTTTCTGCCACTGCGGAAGGCTTCTTTTCTAAAATGCGAACGACACCCTCGGTAATATCGTCAATGTAAGTGAAGTCTCGTTCCATTTTTCCACGATTAAATACTTTGATGGGCTTTCCGTTTAAAATGGCTTTTGTGAAAAGAAACATGGCCATGTCAGGTCGACCCCATGGTCCATAGACGGTGAAAAACCGCAGGCCAGTGGTGTGAAAACCATATAAATGACTATAGGTATGGGCCATGAGCTCATTACTTTTTTTTGTGGCCGCATAGAGGCTTACGGGGTGGTCTACATTATCGCTGGTCTCAAAGGGAATCTTCTCATTTAAACCATAGACACTCGAACTGCTGGCATAGACCAAGTGTTTTATATTAAAGTTTCTACAACATTCTAGAATGTTTAGAAAGCCAACGACATTGCTGTCAATATAGGCCTCAGGGTTTTCTAAGCTATAGCGCACGCCTGCTTGAGCAGCCAAATTGCAGACGGCATCGAATTTTTGATTTTTAAATAATTGGGGAAGGGCACTGCGGTCTTCCAATGCCAAACGGATAAATTGAAATCGGCCCGATTCAAGATGACTAGAACTCAAAGTGTTGAATTTTTCGGCAACATCGCTATTGATGCCCAACACTTTTAAGCGGTCTAGTTTTAGGTTTATATCATAATAATCGTTGATATTGTCTAAGCCAACAACCTCGTGTCCGTTTGCTATTAATTTTTTTGAAACGTGATATCCTATAAATCCGGCCGCACCGGTAACCAATATTTTCATGGTATTTGTTTTGGTTGCAAATATCACCATGATTTTTGATACTTGAAAAATCTAAAAGAGTTCTTTTCTGTATTTAGGTGAAAAACCAATATTTGAATTTTACAAAATAGTTAAGAAAGTACGCAATACGGGTTTATTACGCAAGCTTGATTATGGCTTTGACCGTTCATCGATAAAATAGAGGATATTCTAGGAATTGAAATAATCAAAGAGCAGAATAAAGTTCGTCGTCAGTTTTGGTTTTGAATTATATAAGGAAATTATTTTAACAACTTAAATGTAACATAATCAATATGTTAAACTAGGTGTTTGTGAACAATATATTCCTTTGTTTCTTGTTCTTGGTACATGAAAAGCACGGTTTGTTATCATTATTATCGTTAATGGATGTTAAAAACATTGGTAGTTCATCGAATATAAGAACTCTGAACGTCTGAAAAACAGCTTTAAGGCGTATTACCTCTGATTTTTAATTTTATGTAGATGAGCAAAATAAAACGTATTGCATCGATAAAATTTTTATTTAAAAAATAAATATTCAGCCCAAGTATCTTAATGTAAATAATTCTTAACCTATTTTATGAAGTATTTTATTGGCAACGCCCCCAAGTTTATCATGGTTGCCCCATTTCTATTTTTTTCTTGCAGTAACGACACAGATTTGTTGGCGGAGTATGTAGCTGCTGCTTCTCAAGAGATGCCTCAACTCAACAATCTAGTCGTTGATGATTCTTATGTTACAAGACTAAACCAGAGTGTCATTCTTGATGTCTTGTCAAATGATATGTTTACAGTATCTGATAATGTCAAGATTACGGAAACATCTTCTGCTGATAATGGGGCTGTAGTAATTAATGATGATAATACATTGACTTATACGCCCACACCTATTGTAGAGGATGAAGCGCCAGAAGAGACTGAGAGCGAACCAAAAGAAGAGGAGACCTCAAGTGAGGTTGTGGTAGAGAATACTTCCGAAACTGAAGCTTCAGAGGAAACTACAGACACTTTTACGTATACCGCAGAGGTAGTGAACGAAGATGAGACAGTTACTACCGAAGAGGGTACCGTTACTGTAACGGTTACCAAAAATGAGGACGTTGAAGAAGTCGAGGACAATTCGGTTAATCAAGGAGATCAAAACAAAAATTATGGAGAATTAAAAGCTTTTCCTACGGCCGAAGGTTTCGGCAAAAACGCCACGGGTGGTCGGGGAGGTTATGTTGTTGCCGTTACAAACTTAAATGATAGTGGCCCTGGGAGTTTGAGGGATGCACTTAAAAAAACCGGTGCTAGAACCATTATCTTTAAAGTAGGAGGTATTATAGACTGTAATTCATACCTGGAAATACCTTATAAGTCTGGAAATGTTACCATAGCGGGGCAAACAGCACCTGGAGGAGGAATTACTATACGCGGAGCCGAGTTGCGTATATCTGCGTCGAATGTTATACTGAGGTACGTGAAAATAAGGCCGGGAAGTAATGTTTCGGGTAGCAATATCAATGGAATACGTTTATCGTCCTATAACAACAACCAAATAAGCGATATCATCATAGATCATTGTTCCGTAACATGGGCAACGGACAAGGTGTTGATTATTGGGGGCATTGGAGGTACGAGCAGCGTTCAGAACGTTACTGTTCAAAAGAACATAATCGGTGAGAATATTAGTACTGGACTCGGATTTCTTCTTTGGAGCAGGGCAACCAACATTAGTATATTTAAGAATTTATTGATCCATGATGTGGAACGAAATATAAGGTCTTCAAAGTGTACTAGTAGTTTTGAGATGATTAATAATTTGGTGTACGGTTATAAATATGGAACCCAACCTACTTACAACAATGATTTTGATATTATCGGCAATGTTTATAAGACCAGTCCGAATACTTCTACTCGTTTTGAGACCATTAGGCTAGAGGGGTCGTCAGACTGTGGTATAGGTGGAACGCGTGCCTATATAGCGGATAATGTTATCAATGGCAGGGATGTTTCCATTTCATCAAACCTTCAACCTTATATTACTGATAGTAAAATTTTTAATTCTGGTATATCTTCGATATCCAGTAGCGCTGTTCAATCAGTGGTGCTTGCCGATGTCGGTGCATCGAAATATAGTGATCGTGTTGATGAAAGGCTTATAAATGACGTGCTCAATAGTACGGGGACAATTAAAAAGAGCGTTTCGGAAGCAGGTGGATATCCAGAGATTTCTAACGGAACAGCCTATGAAGATAGTGATGAAGATGGAATTTCAAATGAATGGGAAATTGCCATGGGTCTAAACCCAAACGATTCTAGTGATGGCAATGAAGACCGAAATGACGACGGATATACCAACTTAGAAGACTTTTTAAACGAAGTGGATTTTTAAGATATTAGTTAATAACACCAAATAAAAAAGGGTCCTTTAAAATACTTTTGAAGGGCCTGTTTATTTTTGATTAATTTTTCTCGCCCAAGTTTTGAATTATCGTATGAGCAGTCCATTGTTTTATAAAAAATGGACTTGCGTCTTTTTAGGAATTGATAACTTCTAAATGCATCTCGCATGAGACAATTCCCTCTTCAGCTTTTTTTCTTCGCTTACCATTTTAAAATTACGGCCACTCTCATGACTGAGTATAAGTTATAAACCATTTTGAATTTTAGCTCTGGCGACAATTTCGACGGACCTTTTTATACTCAATATAGTGATGTAATCTAGATTTTATATAGGTCGAGGCGAGGTTTGGATATTTGATATATATCGAATTTGTTGTCGTGAATCCTAAGACATCGGTAGCCATGGTTGTTAACAGATGTTAAAAATATAGGTAGTTTGTCGAATAGAAGAATTCTAAACATCTAAAAACATCTCTAAGGCGTAATACCCCTGACGTAAATTTTTGTAGTTCATCGAAGTAAGGTGTATTTCATCGATGATTTTAAAATTAAAAAATAATTTGAGCCTCACAAATATTTTAATATAAACATTTCTTAACCTATTTTATGAAGTATCTTGCCGGCAACGCCCCCAAGTTTATCATGGTTGCCCCATTTCTGTCTTTTTTCCTTTCCTGTAGCAGTGACGACACTGATTTATTAGCAGCTTATGAAGATTCCAGTTCCCAAGGCGGTTCTGGACTTAATAGTCTTATTGTTGATGATTCTTTCGTAACCAGATTAGATCAGAGTACCATTCTTGATGTCTTGTCCAATGACATGTTTGTGGAATCTGATAATGTTAAAATTGTTGAAACATCTCCTGCTAATAATGGCGTTGTGGTGATAAACGAAGACAATACCTTGACTTATGTGCCAGCCGTACAGACCGACGAGGTCACAGCTGCGCCCGTAGAAGAAACTACGGAAGACACTTTGATCGATGAAGTCGAAACCGTTGATGACAACGAGATTGTTGAAGAAAATGTAGATTCCGAAGAGCCAGAAGAAACAATCGTTGTTGAAGATAATGATACGGAAACGGAGGTTCAAACAATTGATGATTCGTTTACCTATACTACTGAAACTGAAAATGAAGATGGTACCGTTACCACGGAGACCGGAGAGGTTAAAGTTACGGTTACCAATGATGAGGACAATAGTGTGGCAGAGGAAGAAATAGTAGTTCCTCAAGGAAATTTAAGTAAGAACTATGGGGAGCTAAAGGCCTTTCCTACGGCCGAAGGTTTTGGAAAATACGCTACTGGGGGGCGAGGAGGCTATATTGTGAAAGTTACGAACCTAAATGATAGCGGAACTGGAAGTTTAAGGGAGGCTCTAAAAATGACCGGTACTCGAACTATTGTTTTTACCGTTGGCGGTACGATCAATTGCTCAACTTATCTAGATATACCTTACAAATCTGGAAACGTTACTATTGCTGGTCAAACAGCACCAGGGGATGGTATTCTTATCAAAGGAGCGGAGTTGCGAATCAGTGCATCTAATGTAATCGTCAGATATTTGAAAATACGACCAGGTCTCAGTACTTCGGGAAGTAATGAGGATGGAATTAATATTTCAGCATATAATGGGACCCATATTGAAAATATTGTTGTAGATCATTGTAGCATAAGTTGGGTAAGAGATGAAAATTTTGCACTAGTTGGTGGCTTTTCTGGTTCTACAATTAAAAAAGTAACCTTGCAAAATTCAGTGATATCCGAAAGTGGTTTTGGGGCACTTAATTATAAGAGAACCTCCAATATTTCATATTATGGAAACTTTTTTGCTCATAATGGGGAAAGAAATATTAGATCGAACAACCCACTTTCTGATCAGCTTGATTTTGAAATGATAAATAATATCGTTTATGGAGCTACTTGGTTTACCAACCCTAGCCTGGGAACAAAGTTTTCGGTCGTAAATAATAAGTATAAAGCGTCTCGAGAAGTTTCGGTGCGGGCAAACGCCTTGGTAAATGGGGAAAATGATGGAACGGGTAGTGCGGGCAATACTCATGCCTATATTGAAGGAAACATTAACCCTGCAGGGCGCTCTCAATGGTCATCTAATTTGAACTCTTATATTAAATCAAGTGCTTTTGCCAGTTCGGGAACAAGTGTCATGTCTGCAAATGAATTGGAAACTAAGGTATTGCCAAAAGTGGGGGCAAGTTATCCTACAAGAGATGCCGTAGATAAACGATTGGTCAATCAATATGATGCCGGAAATGGTACATTAAACGGCTCGGGCTCTTATCCTTCGATGTCCAACACTTCGCGGTCTTCCGGCTATGACAGTGATGGTGATGGTATGGCAGATGAATGGGAGCAATCGATGGGTCTTGATTCAAATGATGCAAGCGATGCAAACCAAGACCGAAACGGAGATGGCTATACGAATTTAGAAGACTTTTTGAATGATGAAGTTGATTTTTAAATCATCAGTAATAAATTAACCCCTACCTACTTATGTGTAAAAAAGCCCCGACAGAATTTTGTTGGGGCTTTTTTGAATGCTTGGTTCTAGCGTGCGATTTATCGTAATTTTATAATCTTTTTAATCGTGTTTTCACTTGTATTACTTCGCGCTATTTCAACTACATAGATACCCTGACTCAACATTGAAACATCGATTTCTGGATCTGTGCCATGGTCGGAGGGTATGGTGTTTTGAAGTACGAGCTTTCCATAAATATCATAGAAACTGAGGTAGATGATTTCATTCATATACTCCTTCAGTTCAAAACTTAATTTTCCATCCGTAGTAGGGTTAGGGTAAACCTTGACATCTTTTAATGCTACATCAGAACCTGGTTCGCCTCCATCTTCTTCAACCTCTACGGTGAGCTGGGCGGTACAACCATCTTCAGATGTGATAGTATAAATTCCTCCTTGGGCTAACGTCAAAGCGCCCAATTCGAGTATACCGTCATTGATCGAATTATCGGGTCGGGTGATTGTAAAGTTGATATCGGTTTGAACAAGTCCGATAATCAAAGGAGTGCCTTCGGGAACGATAATAGTCGCATTACCGCTTCCTACCTCGCCATCAATTGTGTATTGGGGCGTAAAAGTACCTTCGGGGCAATCTTCGACTTCTTCGACAACCAATGTAAGTTGGGCACTACAACCTCCATCTCCAACGGAAGAAAATATATAGTCGCCGGCATTTTCCAAGACTACATTGCCCAAATCCAAAATTCCGTTTTCAACAGTATTATCGGGTCTGGTAACCGTAAAACTGACATTTGTCTGAACTAGCCCAAGAATCAAAGGCGTTCCTTCTGAGACCGTAATGGTTGTGTTATCACTATCTGCCACGCCATCAATGGTGTACTGAGGTGTAAAATTATCTGGTGCACATGGGTCTCCAACCTCAATATTCAGCGATGCTGTGCATCCTTCGGCCGAAGTAAGTATATATTCGCCAGCTTGTGTGGTGATTATATTTCCTAAATCTAAATCCCCGTTGCTTGATGTTCCGTTAGGACCTGAAATTGTAAACGCAACATTATCTTCAACCGTGCCCAGAACTACCGGAGTTCCTGCTTCCACAATAATAGAGGCTTCTCCACTTCCCACCACTCCATCTATGATGTATTCTGGAGTAAAGGGACCACTCGGACAATTGACATTAAGATTAAAAGTGGTGCTACAGCCTTGGGCAGTGGTAATCACGTAAGAGCCACTGTTTGAAAAATCTACGTTCGGTAAGGCAAAGTCTGTACGGCCGCTGTAAACTTGGTTTCCATCCAATAAAACCGTAAAGTCTACTCCATTCGGGAGCATGCTTATCAATACCGTGTCGCCGGTGTCGGCAGTAACATCTACCGGTTGTTCGTTTGGGGCTTCATCATAGTTGGTTCCACCATCGGTCGACCATTCCGCTCGAATGTCTTCACCCGTACATGCGGCATCGGTGACGTTTAAGGTAATGGTGGTGCTACACCCTTCAGTAGAAGTAATAATGTAATCTCCACTATTGGAAGGGGCGACGACACCCAAAAGAAAATCACCTTGACCACTATACACTTGGGTGCCATTGTAAGTTATGGTGAAAATTACACCATCAGGGTCCATGCTTAGGCGTACGTTGTCACCAGTGAGTGCGGCTACAGTTATTGGGCTTTCATCGGGAGCCACCTCATAGGTCTGACCATTATTTAATGACCATTGAGCTTTTATCGCGTTTCCGTCACAAATTACATCGGTAACATTTAGGGTAAGGGTAGTGCTACAACCTTGAGCACTAGTAATGATATAATCCCCACTATTTGTCGGTGCTACTGCATTTGGGAAAATGTAATCTCCACGACCACTGTATATTTGATCACCGTTAAACGTTATGGTAAAGTCAACCCCATCGGGTACCATACTCAAGCGGACAATATTTCCTGTGTTTGCCGCTACCGTTACCGGTTGTTCGTTGGGTGCTTCAAAATAACTTTGACCATCATCTAACGACCATTGAGCCCTAATGGTAGTGGCATCACAGACGACATCACTTACGTTAAGGGTGATAGTCGTTGTACAACCTGAGGCTGAAGTTATAATGTAGTTTCCACTATTGGCAGGGCTAACAACACCGAGCTGAAAATCACCCCGTCCATCATAGACTTGTGAGCCTTGATAGTGTATAGTGAAATCAACACCATCGGGTACCATGCTCAAACGGACATTGTCGCCTGTTGTCGAATTAACAGTAATCGACTGTTCGTCTGGAGCCTCAAAATACTGTCCGCCATTGTTCAAAGACCATTGTGCCCTGATGGTAGTGGCATCGCAAACCGCCTCCTCAACGTCTAAGTTAATTATTACAGAACAGCCCTCCTCGGATTCTAAATAATACGATCCACTATTACTAGGAGTCGCAACATCTATCTTGTAATCGGCTCTTCCGTTATACACTTGATTGCCGTTATAAGTAACCGTAAAATTAAGACCATTCGGGAATATGCTCAGTCTAACTTCGTCGCCTTGAGTCGCAGTTACATTGACTGTTTCGCCTTCCTCGCCAACTGGATAGGTCTGACCGCCATCAATCGACCATTCGGCCATAATGGGGGTGTCACCTGGATCACAACTCCCGCTTACCAATACATTGATAAAACTCATACAACCCTCGGCCGTAGTTAAGACATAGCGACCAGAGTCGCTAGCCTGAATATTTGATAGGGTCAATGCCCCTGGGGTTATATTAGGTGAACCAATACCGGGAGGAGCTGTTACTCGTGTATTTTCATCGGCATTTGGTGATGTAATATAGTAGGTTGCGCTGGCCGTTGATGCGCTTAGTACAATATCTTCTCCTTCTGAAACGGTCACAAACTCTCCAGTTTGAACAGCTGCAGCGCCAATTTGATATTGAGAGGTAATCGCTCCAGGGGCACAAGCGATAAGGTTGGGTACACCTGTTGCCAGGCCGGCCTCAAACTCATCTTGAATTGCTGGTTGCCCCAAAGCTTTCTTGTATATTTTTAACTCATCTATTCTTCCGTCAATTTCATCGGTAATACCACTGCCATTATAACGGGTGGGCAAGCCATCTTGACCAGGTGTTGTTCTTTGTTCGTAGAACCCTGAAGATGTGAAACTTTTGGTATTATCGAAATTAAATTCGGTTCCAGGGGGCAAGGTTTTGCTACAAATCTCTATGCCGTTGGCATAAAGTTTCGCTACAGTTCCGTCGAAAGTAGCTGCTATATGTACCCAAGTATTGGGCGGGACATAACCCGCATAACAACTTAATTGACCGTTGTCGGTTATAAACTCCCATTTATAAAGTGCATTATGGAAACCGAAGAACATAGCGGGATAATCGTGGGAAAGAATACCGGTGTTAAAACCGTTTTCATTTCGATAGACCCAGCCCATAACCGTAATCTCATCTACAGTATCTTCCAAGGATGCGGAATAGGGGATATCCAAAATTGTATTACTGTCAAATTCAGAACCGTCAAGTTCGATGGCGGTCCCAAATATTCCCGGAGCCCCAAGATAGTTTTGTGTCAGTGGCACAGTATTACCTGAATTATCGTGTTCTAAAATCGTACCATTATTGTTGTTTCCCGAGATATCTACAAACGAAGTTCCAGAGGGTTCGTTGAATTCATAATGGGCCACCAAATTCGGGTTGTTGGCAAGGGGGATATCCTGTCCGATTTTGATTGTTCCAGATACACTGGGTACCCCATTGGCATCCATGGCAAAGAGCATATATAAGCCTGGGGGCGCATTGTTTTGGATGGGCATGGTCAAGGTATGTGAGGTACCTGGTGTTGTCGTCAAGGGAATTCGGCGCTGTTCGTTGTTCGTACTATGGGTTGCCGATGAGAATCGAATAAGACTGAACGACGAAACACTTACATCGGTTGATACGGAAACGGATGTTCCCCAATCGGCCTCGCTTGGCATACTGGTAATCGAAGGTCGTGAGGCAAGGTTTCCTCCCGCATCAAAAAGATAAGGTGGACTATATATTTCAGCATCGGGGTGGTTTTCGCCATCATAGGGGTCGCAGGTTCCACAAAGTCCGCCACCACCAACAAAAACACGACCGTCAGTAAGTAGGATGGCAACGCTATGATAGGTTCTCGGCTGTGTCATGGATGCAGTTGTAGTCCAAGTGTTCGTGTAAGGGTCGTAAATTTCCCCTTGATACACCGCACCGGTATCCCAAAAGGTATTGGCAGTTGCCAAACCACCAGTAATAAATATTTTACCATCGGGTAAAAGTGTAGTGTTATGCATGGTTCGCGCATGGTTGGTACTAGAAACCTTGCTGACCACTACATTCGTTTCATTGCTAATATCTATGGTATACGCGTTATTGTTGGCAGGGTTACCGCTATCGTAGGATATAGCGCCTCCCAATTTGAAAATTTTATCGGGTTCGTACATCACAGTAGTCCCTTTCATGGAATAGGTGTCGTCTCCTCGGTCACCACTGTAGGTTATGCTTCCTTGACCGCCATTGGCATTTACATCTATCCAATGCATTTCTTTACTAGGCCCTGCGTGAAATATTTTGCCGTTGGAAGCCGGCCACAGCCAAGCGTGATTGTCGTCTCTAAAAATTCCTTGGGGATCATTATTATTGTCCGAAATGGGTCCTACAGGAACACCGGGCAATTCAAACCAGCCTGTTTCTTTCGTCCATAGTTCCCCGTTTCTGTTAAGACCATCGTTAAAGGCGCCATCTTCTGTCCATGAACCTCCAAGAGTGAAAACAGAACCGTCTGATAGCGTTACATTTCCTTGGTACCCACGTGGTATATTCATGATGTCACCAATTTCCCAATTCCCTGTGGTTACATTATAAATACTCGTTTCCTCTGCACTTGAACCGCCGGCAACCAGAATGTCACCATTGGCTAGATTATTTACCCCAGGACAAAACATATCATGTCCGGTATTTGAAATCTCCATTTCACTGGGGTTATTTCCATTAACTGGTGCAAAAGGGTCAAAAATCGAAGTAAAAGTCAGTCCCGCACCATTACCGCCGGTATATCTCATGCGATCAAATGACGACCATGTTAGTAGCTTACCATCAGGTAAATTGGCAGCTGCAACTGGAACTATGGGGAACGGAATTACACCACCCCATTCTCCATCTTGTGCTGCATTTTGAGCTTGGGTTGAAAAAGTAATTATTAAAAAGAATAAGAAAACTGGTATAAAAGAAAGACCAAGGTAGTTTTTTCTCATAGCGATAAGGGGTTGTTAATGTAATGTTGATATCAAAATTAGCTTTATCACAGCCCAAAAATTAAATAAAACGTCAAAATCGAATAATTACTCGATTAAAAACAATTGAAATTCGGTTTTCCTTACTTTAATAATAGTTTAAATAATTTGAAGACGAATTTACGAAAAAACGAAAAGGCTTGGCGTGTGCTTTAAATGACCTTGACAGAATTTGAGAGCTTTTTTAAAAGCATACAATGATTACTTTCTTCTTAAATAGTAGGTATATATTTACAATTTAAGACTTAAAAAGAGTTGTATTTGTATGATTTTTATATAGTTAAGTGGAGTTTTTTGCGGTATATTTTGCTAGTGCCAGCCTAATATTAGGTCTAGTTTTCCGTGTAAGAATTTCCTATCTTTAGATAAGAAGGACAATTAGTAGGATGAAATAATAGATACACTGCCGTTAAACGAAATTTTTTCGTCTTTAACGAATTATAGTATCTTTCGGTGTCAAAACAGGAAAGTATATTTACTTTTACGCTTGAGAAACCCTAAAATCTAACTTGTTGAACACCAATACAATCACAAAAACTAAGATATGGCTTTCATCGCCTCACATGGGCGGAGCTGAACAGTCTTATATTAATAGTGCATTTGATACCAATTGGATTGCTCCATTGGGGCCGAACGTAGATGGTTTTGAAAAAGATATCGAAAGTTACCTTTTACAGTCTAGTGAAGTTGCAGCCCTAAGTTCGGGAACTGCGGCAATACATTTAGGCCTTAAGTTGTTAGGTGTCGGTGAGGGAGATGAAGTCTTATGCCAAAGCTTCACTTTTTCGGCATCGGCAAATCCTATTACATATTTAGGAGCTGTTCCTGTTTTTGTTGATAGCGAGGAAGATACTTGGAATTTGTCTCCAGAATTATTGGAAGAAGCTATTGAAGATCGAATAAGGTTAGGTAAAAAACCAAAGGCCATTATTGCAGTCCATCTTTATGGTATGCCCTATAAGGTCGATGAAATCCAAAGAATTTCTGAAGCATATGGGATTCCCGTTTTGGAAGATAGTGCCGAAGCCTTGGGCAGTATGTATAAAGATATCAAATGCGGTACTTTCGGAGATATTGGCATTCTTTCTTTCAATGGAAACAAAATAATAACCACTTCGGGCGGAGGAGCATTGGTGACGAAAAACAAGGATATTAAGCAAGAGGCTGTTTTTCTTGCTACCCAGGCAAGGGATGATGCCCCGCATTACCAGCACTCTGCTATCGGTTATAACTATAGAATGAGTAATGTTCTTGCGGGTATAGGTAGGGGGCAGATGCAGGTTTTGGATAGTCGTGTTGCCTCGAGACGATTGAATTATGAATACTATAAACAAAATTTAGACAACAAGCCAAGTCTTGAGTTTTTGTCTGAAAGTGAAGAGAATTATTCCAACCGTTGGTTGACTTGTGTATTAACCGATTCGTTTGAGATGCGGGAAGAAATACGCCTTACGCTGTTAGCGGAGAATATTGAATCACGGCCGCTATGGAAACCTATGCATATGCAACCGGTTTTTGAGCAATTCCCCAATTATACGAACGGAATTTCAGAGAAGTTGTTTGAAAAAGGACTTTGTTTGCCAAGCGGATCTAATCTGACCGCTGAAGAATTGGATAGAACTATTCATTGTATAAAGAAAATAGTATGATACAGAATTACCTAACCCATAATGCACATCGCTATGCCTCAAAATGGCTTGTTTTGGCAATCGATGTAGTTATCGTAAGTTTTTCATTTTTTCTGGCTTATTGTATTAAGTTTAATCTGTCTTTCGATTTTGAGACGGCCAACTTGTTTTTTCAATTGCCGATTGTCGCTTTTATTTCAATGATTTCGTTTCTTATTGTAGGCTCTTACAAGGGTGTTGTTAGGCACACGGGGGTACGAGATGTGTATAATATCTTTAACGCTATTTGCCTATCGAGTATTTTGGCAATCTTAGTGGTTTTGGTTAATCGTCAATGGGACTTATTTGAAAATTTCACCATTCCGAGTAGCATCATAATTATACATAGTCTATTGGGTTTCATTGGTCTTACGGCTTCTAGGTATGTATTTAAAGCGTTATACACGAATTTATTGGTCAGAGATTTAAAAGTTGCAAAGAATGTATTGATTTATGGCGCCGGTGAGTCTGGTATATTGACTCATAATGCACTGACCAACCATTCAAAAAGCAGAGCTAGGGTAGTTGGCTATATTGATGGGGACAACCAAAAGGCTGGAAAACAAATTAATGGTGTTACAGTATATCACAAAGATGTCTTAACCGAGGATTTTTTAATTAAGAAAAGCATTTCGGAGGTCATCTTTTCCATTCAGAATATTGGACAAAAAGAACTAAGACTTTTAGTCGAAGGCTTGGTTGATTTTCCGGTACAGGTGAAAATTGTACCACCGGTCGAAGATTGGATAAATGGCGAATTAAAAGCCTCTCAGATAAAACAGGTTCAGATTGAAGATTTACTAGATCGGGCACCCATTAGCATTAAAAATGACAAAATAGAAAAAGAACTTTCAAATAAGGTCATTTTGGTGACCGGCGGTGCAGGTTCGATAGGTAGCGAAATAGTTAGACAAATATGCGGGTATTCTTATAAGTCGTTGATAATTATTGATCAGGCAGAGTCTGCCCTATATGATCTTCAGCAAGAACTAAAGCAGAATGGGTATTTTAATTTTGTTCCGATAGTCGGGGATATTCGTGATAAAAACCGTCTGAACGATATTTTTCAGCAACATAAACCTGATATGGTTTTCCATGCAGCGGCCTATAAACATGTCCCTTTAATGGAGTATAATTCTTATGAAGCCATAAAAATTAATATTGCTGGAACTAAGACGATCGTAGATCTTTCTATGAGTTATGGAGTTGAAAAATTTGTGTTTATTTCAACGGATAAGGCAGTAAACCCCTCCAATGTGATGGGAGCCAGCAAACGAATTGCCGAGATGTATATAAGCTGCATGGAGCAAGAGAAGAAAACAAAATTTATAACAACTCGTTTTGGTAATGTTTTAGGATCTAATGGTTCGGTTATTCCTTTGTTCCGTAAGCAAATTGAAATGGGAGGCCCGATAACCGTTACGCATAGTGAAGTTACCAGGTATTTTATGACAATACCCGAAGCGTCTCAACTTGTATTGGAAGCTGGCGCAATGGGCGAGGGTGGTGAGATATTTATTTTCGACATGGGTGAATCGGTCAAGATCTATGACTTAGCCCGAAATATGATCAAATTATCGGGGTTGAATTTTCCTGAAGATATTGATATCAAAATTACCGGATTACGACCAGGGGAAAAACTCTATGAAGAGTTATTGGCTAACGGCGAGAATACTTTGCCCACGTATCATAAAAAAATTAAAATTAGTAAAGTACGGGAACTCGATTATCTTACGGTCAGGTCTCAAATTGATGAACTGTGTATTACCAATATGTTCTTCAGTGGCAATACCGTGAAACTGATGAAAAAAATCGTACCTGAATATGTTTCCAATAACTCAGAGCTTTGCGAACTAGATAAAAAGGACGCCTCTGTCAGTAGGGATAAAGCTACTTTAAAAGTGGTACAATCATAATTTTTCACTAATCTTGCATTTTAAAATAAACACCTAACTATAAATTATTATGGCTTTTCAAAAACACCCTATAAAGTTTATTGCCCTTGTTTTATTGACTTCTACTGTTTTGCTTTCATCATGTGCCTCTAAAAAAGACGTGGTATACTTTCAAAATGCGAGCGGTTTCGAAACAATGGTGAGCGATAATTCACATACCAACAAATTTAAGATAGACGATGTAGTAAATATCGTAGTATCTACGTATGATCCTATTGCCAGTCAACCTTTTAATTTGTTTAAGGGTGCTGCGGAAGGCGGAATTAGACCTGAACAAGTAGATTATATCATTGATAAGAACGGAGAGATTGATTTTCCGGTTATCGGTAGCCTTAAAGTAGCAGGGCTCTCACCAGAAGAGACCAAAGCGCTGTTAAAGGAAAAATTGACACCTTATTTAAAAGACCCAATTATCAATATTAGGCTTAAAAACTTTACAGTGACTGTTTTGGGCGAGGTCAATAGACCGGGCACCTACCCAGTAAACGGAGAACAGATAACTATTCTTGAGGCACTTGGTCTCGCAAACGACTTGACTATTAAAGGTATGCGGGAAAATGTAATGGTTATAAGAGATTTTAATGGGACGAAAGTCTATACACGAATTGACCTTACTAAAAAAGAAGCCTTAAATTCTCCGGTTTATTATCTTACACAGAATGATGTAGTGTATGTAGAGCCTAACCAATCAGCTGTCACGGCATCGGCTTTAGATAATAGGGCTTCAATATGGGTGTCAATCGCATCAGTTTTGATTACATCTACCGTATTAATCATTACAAGAACGAATTAATATAAATTTCTAATTATAATCTTTTAGAATGGCTTTAAATTCACCAAGTTTCTCCAACAATGATATCGATTTAAAAGATACCATTAAAACATATACTAAGCATTGGAAATGGTTTGTATTGTCTGTGCTGTTTGCGCTTGTTCTTGCCTTTCTTTATATTAGGTATACGACTCCAGAGTATGCGGCTAAAGCCAAAATACAGATTTTAGAAGATAAAAATTCTGGTTCTGAACTTTCTGCATTTTCAGATTTAAATATTCTAGGAACACCTAAGAATAAGGTTGAGGATGAAATAGAAATCCTGAATTCTAGATCCAATTTTATTGAGGTGGTCAAAGATTTGAAGCTTAACGTTAAAGTGATTGCGCTTGGCAATGTTAAAGATTCCGAGCTTTATAGCAATAGACCTTTCAATATTAACTTTATAGCTAATGATTCTGTAATCAACGCTTCAAAATTTGAGTTTTTTATTGAACTTTCTACGGCAACCACGTTCGGATTTAGTGAAGAGGAAGATAGTCCGTTAAAAATATTTTCTTACGGCAAAAGTATTCCTACTAAAATAGGGGATATTATAATTACGCCCAACCATCCCTATTTTGACGGCTATATGAATCGAAAGTTGAAGGTTGAATTAAAGCCTCTTTTTATGGTGGCCGAAAGTTACCAACAAAAAATAATTGTGTCGCCTGCAGATGATTTTTCCAACATCATAAATATCTCACTGAATGATCCCATTAAGAAGAAAGCTATTGATATAATTGATTACTTGATTTATACGTACAATCAAAATGCCATAGAAGACAAACAAAAGGTAGCTGACAAGACATCAAAGTTTATTGATGAGCGTATAAATGAAATTTCTACAGATTTATCGTCGGTGGATCAAGATGCCGAAGATTTTAAGAGCAGCAAGGGTATTACCGATATTGCAAGCGAGGCGAACTTAGCGATGAATGTTGGGACAGCTAGCCGACAAGAACTTGATAATGCGAGAATGCAATTAAGCATTGCTTCGGGTATGAAAGAATTCGTAACAAATGAAAGTGGTTATGAGCCATTGCCCAGTAACGTTGGGCTTAGCGACCCTACCATAGCCCAAACAACGGCTAAGTATAATGAATTGGTTGCGACAAGAGAACGTTTGTTGCCGAGTGCAGGTGCCCAGAACCCCATGATCGTTAGTTTGGATAATGAGCTTGATGGACTGAAGCGGACCATGACGTCTAGTTTGGCAGGTATGGAGAGAAATCTTGGTCAACAAGTGAACAACTTATCAGGGCAGCTATCGCGAATGAATTCCATTAGGTATTCAGCCCCTAAAAACCAGAGAGAGCTTACCGATATTACCAGACAGCAGCAAACTACTGAATCTTTATACCTGTATTTATTACAGAAAAGGGAAGAATCGCAGATAGCTGCCGCATCAAGTCCGGCTAAATCAAAAGTTGTTGATAATGCATATCAAGAAGGTGTTACACCTGTTACCCCTAAAAAATCATTGATTTATTTAGCGTCGATGATTTTAGGATTGTTGTTGCCCTTTTCGATGATTTATGGTAACGATCTTCTAGATAATAAGATACATAGTAAGAATGGTTTAGAGAAGTTGATCAATAAAGAGATACCGGTACTTGCCGAACTTCCAAGGTTGTCGAAAAAAGATGATCAGATGGTGCGTAAAGACGATAGGTCGGTTTTGGGAGAATCACTTCGTATTTTAAGAACCAACCTCGATTACCTCATAAAGACCAAGAGTTCGGGCAGAAATAATGTTATTTACGTGACTTCTAGTGTTCCAGGGGAAGGAAAGACTTTCTTGGCTTCAAATCTGGCTATAATTTTTGCCAATACCAATAAAAAGGTATTGCTTATCGGGGCAGATATTCGAAACCCTAAATTATATAACTTTTTCTCGAGTAAAGAAATTGATAAGCTCAATAAAAGCAATAGAAATGGCG
The DNA here is from genome assembly GCF_963975415.1 of uncultured Kriegella sp. Taxonomy (NCBI): domain Bacteria; kingdom Pseudomonadati; phylum Bacteroidota; class Flavobacteriia; order Flavobacteriales; family Flavobacteriaceae; genus Kriegella; species uncultured Kriegella sp. The sequence continues at coordinate 123,068 of NZ_CAXBGN010000004.1, read as the reverse complement.
ATACTGGATTGACAGAGTTTCTTTATGATGATTCTTTAGCTGTTAAAGATATTATCAATCCTATGCTCGTAAATACAAATACTATTGACGTTATTTATTCAGGAAAGATTCCACCTAATCCCTCAGAATTATTAATGAGCGAAAGGGTCAAAGAACTTGTTCAAGAAGTTTCTGCTCAATATGATTATGTAATAGTCGATACAGCTCCCCTTATGGTGGTTACCGATACCTTGCTAATCAGTGAATATGCCGATCATATTATTTACGTAACGCGAGCCGGGGTAACCGAGGCAAAAGTCGTTGACTTTCCAATGAAGTTAAGAGAGGAAGGCAAATTGAAAGGACTTTCTTTCGTGGTTAACGATGTAAAGGATTCTAACCTAGGTTACGGTGGTAAATATGGCTATGGCTATGGGAAAACTACCAAAAAATGGTGGAAATTTTAACTGAAACTTTGAATGGTTCTTTCAATGACAGGTATTAATTTGTCAAGCATTTTGGGAGTGATTTTAATTTCTTTCAGGTTTTGTAATTGATTCATGTTGTGCACATCAGACGCTACATAATCAACAAGGCCTTCATCTAAAAGTTTGAAAGCAGCCTGTTGAACATTTTTGCCATAAAATTCACTTAACGACAAGAGGTTCAATTGAAAAAGGATACCACTTTCTTTATACTTTCTATATTTGCCCATCCGATTATGTAAATAAACATACCTTTCAGGATGGGCCAATATAGGAAAATACCTGTGAACAGCTATTTTTTGTATGGCATCATTAAAATTGATAGATGCCTGTAGGTATGACATTTCAATCAACAGGTAGTTTTTTTCCATTGGCATAACTTCCCTTCTTTCGAGAATGGCTTCGAAATTCGCGTCCACCATATGTTCTGCGGCGACTTTGATACTTACATCCTTGACCTCATTCATCAAAAGACCATTTTTTAGCAAGGTCAAAGAGGTGTTGATCGTATTGGCGTCATTAGGATAATAGTTATGCATTATATGTGGGGTGGCAATAAAACTTCGAATGCCAAATTCTGAAAATGTTTTGATCAATTCCAATGACTCCTCTACTGTTTTGGCTCCATCATCAATACCCGGTAGAATATGGTTGTGTATATCTACTAAACCCTCCAAATAATCAATTAAAAACTTTTTCTTACTAAAAATATCGAACATTAATGTATACGTTTATGACAGAATATCATTCTTAACTCAATGACAAAAATTACGTTTTATTGCTTAAAGTGCTAATATTTCACCCCTTTTCATAAAACCAAACAGGGACAAAGTTAATTTTTTTTACCCTAACGAAGTTTTTGCCTTTTTAATTATATCAACGCATAGCATACTCTTTCCTGTAAGCGGCTGGTGTTCTGTTTGTGATTGCCTTGAATTGACGATTAAAATTCGACATCGTTTGGAAACCGCTTTCGTAGCATGCATGTGAAATGTTTACCCTTTTTTCAATAAGCAGTTTACAGGCGTGTCCAATGCGTATTTCACTAATAAAATCTGAAAATGTTTTATTTGAATGAACTTTAAAATACCTGCTAAACGATGTTGGGGTCATGTTGGTCAACGAAGCCAATTCTGCTATGGCAATTTTCTTTTTAAAATTTTTCATGATATAGGCATACACATTGTTCATTCGTTCAGTATCACCTTCTTTTAATGTATTCGTGTAACCCGGACTCGCCAAGACTTCGAATTCATTTGTTTTTGAGAGACAATTTAATATTTTCAAAAGTTCTAAAACACTATCGAAACCTTGCAGCCTTAAAAGATTCTGGAGCATTTTGTTTACTTTTTCGGCAGTCTCACCATAAATATCGATTCCCCTTAAACTCTTTCTAAAAAGTTGTTTAAGTTTTATCATTTCTTCTTTTTCAAGCAAATCACTTCCTATAAAATTTTCGTGGAAATAGACAACGATTCCTTCTGACCAATCGCTTTTGTCTGAAGCTATGCCCTCGTTATCGCTTCGCCAAAGATGGGGCAAATTCGGACCGGTGAAGGTGATATCCCCATTTTTAAAATGCTTGACATTATCACCGATAAATCGGGTGCCAGTTCCATTAAGTACTAGAAACAGCTGATATTCGGAATGGAAATGCCAATTGGGATCAAAAATGGCCTCTTTCAAAGTCTTTACTTCAAAAATATGCGTCCGTGGTATTGGTGATTTTCTTAAAGCCTGTACCAAATGCCTTAGTTTAATTTTGAGATTCAAATGTAAAGGGTTCTGGTATATAAAACCACTAATATGTCAATAAAACCATCTATAATTTAAAAATATGATATAATAAAGGTTGTTTTGGGTGAAATACAGTTCATTTTGTGGTAAATTATTTCTTAAAATTGATGACGATTTTAATAACCCTTGTTATGAACTTCATTTTGGCCAAATATTTTCGTTCGCTTTTGATATGTTTTTTATTAATAGGATGCAATACCTCGGAAAAACTACGGAAAGATGATAAGCCGAGGCGAATTGAGATTTTGTTCTTGGGTCATGCACAAGAGCATCACAATGCAAGGGAATATATGCCGATTTTAGCTTCCGCTTTGACTCAAAATGGCATAAACATTACTTATACCGAAGAAGTAAAAGATTTAAATAAGAAAAATTTAGAGTTATATGATGGGGTCATAATCTATGCAAATCATGAAGATCGCCATCCTGAACAAGAAAAAGCTTTGCTGAATTATGTAGCCGAAGGTCATGCATTTATACCCATACACTGCGCGAGTTTCTGTTTTAATGAGTCAAAAGAATATGTCGACCTTGTCGGAGGCCAATTTAAAGAACATGGTACGGGTACTTTTACGGCAAATATTGTTGATAAAACCCATCCGACAATGCAGTCTTTTGAAACATTTTCAACATGGGACGAAACCTATGTACATGATAAGATGGCCGAAGATGTTATTGTTTTGATGGAACGGGTAGAAGGTGAACATCGCGAACCGTGGACATGGGTCAAGAATTATGGGGAAGGAAGGGTTTTTTACACGGCTTATGGCCATGACGAACGTACCTGGCAAAATCCTGGATTTCAAAAGTTGGTAAAGGAAGGCATTTTGTGGGCCGTGAGTGACAACGTAAAGAAAAATTGGGAAGAATTTTCAAAGGGCATTCCGAAATTGGAATATAAAGAAATGGCTAACATTCCTAATTATGAAAAGAGAGACCCTGCACCCAAATATCAATTACCATTAGCACCTGAAGATTCAAAAAAACTGATTCAGGTACCGTCTGGTTTTGAATTGGAGTTATTCGCCTCAGAACCTGATATCATCAACCCCATTGCCATGAATTGGGATGAAAGGGGACGGCTGTGGGTAATTGAAACCGTTGACTATCCCAATACGGTTCGTGACGAGAAAGGTTTGGGTGATGATAAGGTTAAGATTTTAGAAGATACTGATGGCGATGGTAAAGCGGACAAGGTAACAGTGTTTGCCGATAAGTTGAATATTCCAACTAGTTTTACTTTTGCCAACGGAGGTGTTATTATTTCACAGGCTCCCCATTTTATATTTCTAAAGGATACTGATGGCGATGATAAGGCCGATACAAAGGAAGTCATAATTGATGGTTGGGGAACTTTTGACACCCATGCAGGCCCATCAAATCTTCAGAACGGTATCGATAATAAAATCTATGGGGTATTGGGCTACTCAGGTTTCAAAGGAACTATTTTTGGAAAAGATGAGGAGTTCCGCCAGGGGGTCTACCGTTTCGATAAAAAACTAAGGGATTTCGAATTTCTAACCAGTACCAGTAACAATACTTGGGGGTTAGGTATTACTGAAGACCATTCTATTTTCGCATCAACGGCCAACAATACGCATAGTGTTTTTTTGGGCATACCCAATGCCAGTTTTACAGGGGTAGAAGGTATTTCAACTGAAGGAAGTATAAAAATCGATGGGCATTATGCGATGCAACCCATTACACCGAACGTGAGACAAGTTGATGTTTTTGGTGGGTTTACGGCTGCTGCAGGGCATCACTTTTATACAGCACGTGATTACCCCCAAAAATATTGGAATAAGGTAGCTTTCGTCTGTGAACCTACGGGAGGGCTTGTACATATTGCCAAAATAGAGAAAATTGGTGCCGGATATGTCGAAAAAGATGGAGGCAATTTATTCGCGGGTTCCGATGAGTGGGTTTCTCCGGTCGAGGCCAAAGTGGGTCCTGATGGTTCTGTTTGGGTTGCCGACTGGTATAATTTCATTGTGCAACATAACCCAACGCCTCGTGCGGATCGTGGGGGGTATGATGCCGAAAATGGAAAAGGAAACGCTTATGTCAATCCCTTACGCGATAAATCAAGAGGGCGTATTTGGAGAGTAGTGCCCAAATCAAGCACGGATTATAAGTCGATATCAATTGACAAGAATGAACCCGGTGAACTTTTGAAAGCCTTATCAAATGACAACATGTTTTGGCGATTGACGGCTCAGAGACTCTTGGTAGAGCGTGGAAATACCGACGTTCTTAAGGATTTGTATAAATTGGTGAATAACGCCAAGGTCGATCAACAAGGAATGAATCCGGCTGCGCTCCATGCCCTTTGGACAATTCAAGGTTTGAATGCATTGACTTCTGACAAGGAAGCCAAAAATGTAGTCGCTGGTGCATTGTATCATGCAGCTCCATCAGTTCGCAAAGCGGCCGTTGAAATTCTTCCTAAAAGTGAACTATCTGACGAAGCCCTGCTAAAATCAGGAGTTTTGTATGACGAAAATCCCCAAGTACAAATGGCCGCTTTACTCTATTTTAGTGAAAGGCCTTCCTCGCAGGCTATTGGCAAGTTGCTTTATGATTTGAGCAAACAAGAAAACATAGTGCATGATAATTGGTTGTCTAAGGCAGTTTACATTGCTGCGAGTAGACATGCCAAGGGGTTTATGGAGCAGTTCGAAAAGTCTGATCCAGGTTTTAGCAATTCGGTTAATAAGAATGAGCAAAGGGAATCGCAAGCTTATAATGACAGCGATTGGAAAACTATGCGATTACCTCAAACAATTGAGAATGCGGGGTTGCAGATAGATGGAATTATTTGGTTTAGGAAAACGATTAATATCTCGAAAGCCATGGCCGGTAAATCCGGTGTCATTTCATTAGGACCGATAGATGATTCCGATATCGTTTATATAAATGGAAAAAAAGTTGGTGAAACCGAGCAGCGCTATGATTACAAAAGAGTGTATAAGATTCCTGCCGGGGTGTTAAGTGCTGGGGCAAATACTATTGCTGTTCGCGTAGAAGATACTGGGGGAGAAGGGGGTATCTACGGTAATAAAAATGAGATGTTCTTAAAACAAGGTAGCTATACCGTTTCCCTAGATGGTACTTGGAAATATCAGGTGGAGATAGATTTTTCCAAAACCTCGAACAACATTTTTAAAAATACCTCCATCGCTGAAGTTTTCGCCAAGGCCTACAAGGGTAGCATGTCTTCCTCAGAGGGATTAGTTGACGGTTCGGCTGAAAAGGCAACGGTTATCCAGATTAAAACTGTAAAAAATGAGATGAAATATGATATCTCTGAATTCGTGGTACAAGCAGAAACGCCGGTTGAAATCGTTCTGGAGAATGTCGATTTTATGCAGCACAACCTTGTAATTGTTGCTCCGGGACAAAAAGAAAAGGTTGGTGCCGCCGCCGATAGAATGGCCGCTGACCCGACAGGTGCCGAAAAAGATTATATTCCTGAAATGGGAGAAGTGTTATATGCGACGGCTCTGGTAAATCCTGAAGAGAAAGTTGTGCTTAGGTTTACCGCCCCCGACAAGCCTGGCATGTATCCTTTTATTTGTACGTTTCCCGGGCATTGGCGAATTATGCAAGGCGTAATGAAAGTAGTGGCCTCAAATTAATATAAAATGAATTTTACAGCATGACGAATAAGCTTAAATATGGTGTAAGTACATGGCTTTGGCAATCGCCTTTTACAACGGAATCTATTTCACTTTTTTCAAAGATTAAGGCAATGGGTTTTGACGTAGTGGAAATTCCTGTTGAAAACCCAGAACTTATTGACGCGAAAGTGGTAGGTAATGCATTGATCGAACACAATTTGAAACCAACGGTTTGCGGTGTTTTTGGTCCTACAAAAGATTTGACCCATGATGATGTTTCCGTACATGAAACGTGTTTTCGGTATGTCGAAAAATGTTTTGAACTTTGTAATGCATGGAATGTTGATTTTGTTGCTGGACCCATGTATTCAGCAGTAGGAAAAGCAAGAATGATATCTTCCGAAGAACGAAAAAGAGAATGGGAACTGGCGGTAAGCAACTTGGGTAAAGTGTGTGAAATAGCACAGGATTTCGGCACATCCATAGCTCTGGAGCCCTTGAATCGCTTTGAATCGGATATGGTCAATACGGCCGAAGATGTTATGCGACTGGTAAACGATATCAACCACGATAAGGCCAAAGTGCTTCTTGATGGTTTTCATATGACCATTGAAGAAAAGAATATTCGAGATGCCATTAATACCGTGGGAAACAAATTGATACATGTTCAGGTTTCAGAAAACCATCGGGGCATTCCAGGAAGTGGATTGACACCTTGGCTTGATTTTAAAAAGGGTCTTGAAGATGTCAATTTTAAAGGAGCGATGGTTATAGAAAGTTTTACTCCTGAAATTAAAGAACTTGCTGGGGCCGTTTGCATATGGAAAGACTTAGCGGAAAGTCAAGATGGATTTGCTACGGAAGGCCTCCAATTTTTAAAAGAAACATTCAACAAAGCTTAATATAAAAACGAGAAAATGAGTGACAAGAAAATAAATATCGCTATCATCGGATTGGGGTTTGGTGCTGAGTTTATTCCAATTTATCAGAAACATCCCAATGCACATCTCATCGCCGTATCACAACGTAATGCCTCAAAATTAAATGAATTGGCCGACGCTTTCGGTATTGAAAAAAGATATACCTCATTTGATGAATTGATTGCTGATCCTGAAATCGACGCGGTACATATCAACACCCCGATACCAGATCATGGAGCCCAATCAATAAAGGCCTTAAAGGCAGGCAAGCACGTGGCATGTACCGTACCAATGGCGACGACCGTAGAAGAATGTGAAGAGATTGTGAAGCTGACCCGTGAAAAAGGGTTGACCTATATGATGATGGAAACCGTCGTCTATGCCCGTGAATTTCTTTATATGAAAGAACTTTATGAAAATGGGGAGTTGGGTAAAGTACAGTTCTTAAAGGCAAGCCACCAGCAAGACATGGATGGTTGGCCCAACTATTGGCCCGGTCTGCCGCCAATGCACTATGCCACGCACTGTGTCGGTCCGGTTTTAGCTCTAACAAGGGGAGAGGCCGAATATGTTTCGTGTTTTGGTTCGGGCACTATTCGAGAAGAACTTATTTCAAACTACAATTCGCCTTATGCCGTAGAAACCACGCATATTAAATTTCGAAATTCCGATTTAAGTGCGCAGGTATATCGTTCCCTGTTTGACGTAGCACGCCAATACCGGGAAAGTTTCGAAGTGTATGGGTCTAAGAAATCCGTAGAATGGCCGCTTATTGAAGGAAACCCTTTAGTTGTTCATACCGCTAAAAAACCCGAACCCGAAATTCCTGAGGAAGTTGAAAGTCCAGACTTTGCAAAACTGCTTCCAAAAGAAATACAGCATTTTACCACCAAAGGAGTTTATGATTCCGATGAGCATCAACACCTTTCTTTTACACAGGGAGCAGGTCATGGCGGTTCGCACCCACATTTGGTGCATGAATTCGTTAATGCCTTGGTCACCGGAAAGGCACCTTACCCAAATGCAAAACAATCTGCAAATATGACGTGTGTTGGCATATTGGCGCATGAATCTGCCCAAAAAGGAGGAGAACTTGTTAAATTGCCTGAATTCACTTTTGAAGATTAGTCATCGTATAAACCATAAGTTTACCATTCCAATCTAGTATTTTTGGTTTTGGCTTTCATAATTTTTTTATCTTCCGTGCTGCTATGGAATTTCACTTGGAGGACAGTTTGAAATATATGTTTTAAATTTCCTTTCAATCGGGTGAAAGTAGTAGCTATGACCAACTAAATCTTTATGAAATGAATTTATTGAAAAACTGTGCTTATGGTTTTTTACTGCTGAGTTTGACATTGGCTAACCTTCAGTGTAAAAATGAAAAAAATAATAATGTTCAAGTTGCTGAAATTGAAGTGGCTCCCGAAAAGAAAACGGTGGGTATAACAAAAAATATATTTGGTATTACCCCAGATGGGGAAAAGGTTGAACGGTATACGCTCAGAAACGATAGCGGTGTTGAAGTAGATATCATTACTTATGGCGGAATTATTACTTCATTGAAGGCACCTGATAAAAATGGAGTTGCCGAAGATGTTGTTTTAGGATATAATAGATTCAACCAATATCTTGATAAGAGTCCTTATTTTGGATCGATTATCGGAAGATATGGTAACCGTATCGCCAAAGGAAAATTCACGATCGGCGATAAAGAATATAACTTGGCGCAAAATAATGGTGAAAACCATTTACACGGGGGACTAAAGGGGTTTGATAAAGTAATATGGGAACCCTCTGTAGAAAAAGGTACTGATTTTGTCTCCTTAAAACTGTCATATTTGAGCAAGGATATGGAAGAAGGTTTTCCTGGAAACCTGAACGTTACGGTAACCTATATTTTAACCAGTGATAGCAGCTTGAAGATGTTGTACGAGGCTACTACGGATAAGACGACCATTGTGAACCTCACTAATCATTCTTATTTTAATCTTTCGGCCGATTTTTCGCAAACTGTTTTAGATCATGAAGTAACTCTAAATGCTGATAGGTATCTGCCCGTTGATGAAACGCTAATTCCCACAGGTGAGTTGGCCAGCGTGGAAGGTACTCCCTTTGATTTTCGGGAACCAAAAACCATTCGGGAAGATATCGGAAAGCAAAACGATCAATTGACAATTGGCGGTGGCTTTGACCATTGTTGGGTTATAAATGACCAAGATTCAGGGGTTCGTCTTGCAGCTACTGTTTACCATCCGGCCAGCGGGCGCGTACTCGAAGTACTGACCGATGAACCTGGGGTTCAATTTTATTCCGGTAATTTTTTAGATGGAACACTACCTGCCAAAAACGGAGGTACATACGGCCAAAGAAGTGGATTTTGTCTTGAAACCGAACATTATCCAGATTCACCGAATCAGTCCGATTTTCCTTCTGTCCTATTGAATCCGGGCGAGACCTATAATTCGCAGACTGTATATAGGTTCTCGACAAAGTAATAGTCTTATGAAAACACTTGATACTTTAGATTGGCTCAGCATTTCCGTTTACTTCCTAGTGCTAATGGGTATTGCCATTTGGGTTATCAAGAAAAGACAAGACAATACTGAAGATTATTTCTTGGCAGGAAGAAATGTTGGGTGGTTTGTAGTCGGGGCTTCGATTTTTGCTTCTAACATCGGTTCTGAACATGTGGTCGGCCTTGCTGGAGCTGGAGCTAGTAATAAATTGCCCATGCTTATTTATGAAATACATGCATGGATCGTTCTCATCCTGGGATGGGTATTTCTTCCGTTTTATGCGCGTAGCGGAGTCTTTACAATGCCTGAATTTCTTGAAAAACGTTTTGATGCCCGATCCCGTTGGATTTTATCGGTATTCTCTATAATTGCCTACATACTCACAAAAATTTCCGTAACTATTTATGCGGGTGGGGTAGTGGTATCCGCTCTTTTAGGTATTGATTTTTGGACAGGGGCAATAGCCACCGTCATTCTAACCGGGCTTTATACTGTTCTTGGTGGTATGCGTGCCGTTGTATATACCGAGGCATTACAGGCAGTTATCCTTATTGTAGGCGCAGCGGCCTTGACCTTTATCGGATTGGAGCATGTTGGTGGTTGGTCAAGTATGGCAGAAACGGTTACCCCCGAATACTTAAATATGTGGCGCTCCTCGTCCGACCCTGATTTTCCATGGCCGGCTTTGGTGATAACCAGTACTATAGTTGGGGTGTGGTATTGGTGTACAGACCAATATATCGTACAGCGAGCGTTGACTGCAAAAAATATCAAAGAAGGTAGACGGGGTACTATTTTTGGGGCATTATTAAAATTAATGCCCGTATTTTTATTTTTGATTCCTGGTGTAATCGCCTTAACCCTTAAAATGCGCGGCGAGCTTCATTATGATTCTCCTGATCAAGCCTTTCCCATTTTAATGAGTAATTTGTTGCCCTCGGGTCTTCGGGGATTGGTGGCAGCTGGATTGTTGGCGGCTCTGATGAGCTCCTTGGCATCGGTGTTCAATTCATGTTCTACTTTGTTCACGGTCGACATTTATAAGAAGTTAAAACCTGATGCTCCGGAAGAAAAATTAGTCCGTACAGGTCAAATCGCCACGGTCATCGTTGTAATTATTGGTATTATTTGGATTCCTATTATGGCCAATATTTCGGGTGTTTTATATGAATACCTGCAGAAAGTACAGTCATATATAGCTCCACCGATAACCGCTGTTTTTCTATTGGGTATTTTTCATAAGCGTATTAACGCCCAAGGCGCCTTTGTAACATTGGTTGTTGGTTTTATCGTCGGAGCGTTGCGAATTGTTTTGGAATTGGTAAAAGAGTCTTTAGACCCCAATGGAACGCTTTACATGCTGGGCGATATGAACTTCCTTACTTTCGGTGCGTGGTTCTTTTTATTTTGTATCATACTGGCGATAGCAGTCAGCCTACTAACGGAAGCACCGTCTTTAGAGAAAGTGACGAATCTGACGTTTGGTACAATTTCCGAAGCAGAAAAACTAAAGAATAAAAGTAGCTACAATTGGGTAGATATTGTCGTTTCGGTTCTAGTTGTGGCAATTGTTATTGGTATTATGTTTTTTTTTAATGGTAAATAGACGCATAAATTCGTAATAGCTTAAAAGTACTGGGCGGGCTGTGATGATTGACAGTCAATCAAGGTGCTTATCTTATTTCGATATATGAGGTTGTACCACAGTAACTTGCAAAACCAAAATCCTATTGGGTCAAGGTATTCTGAAGAATACCGCAACATATACATCGAAGCCGTTTCAAAAAAATCTAAGGGAATTCCAGAACATTTATCGGAGTTGAAATTTATTTGGGGAAATTTCACCTAATTAAATATCCTTTTTACTTTTAACAGTATTATTGTGGAAGCTATAAATACGGTTTAAAATATATGGATACAAGAAGGGATTTTTTGAAAAAAGCCGGTCTGTTGGCTGGAGGAATGGGATTAACATCGGGTATGCCGACTTCAATTCAAAGGGCATTGGAGATAACCCCCGAAAAGGGAAGCACGTTTTATGATGCGGAACACGTTGTTTTTCTAATGCAAGAAAACCGTTCTTTTGATCATTGTTATGGTACCTTACAGGGTGTTCGAGGCTATAATGACCCTAGGGCAATTTCTTTGCCTAATAAAATTCCGGTATGGTTGCAAAGCAATAAGAAGGGAGATACCTATGTTCCTTTTCGATTGAATATAAAGGATACGCAAGCCACTTGGATGGGTGACTTACCACATTCTTGGGAAAATCAGGTAGATGCCAGAAATGACGGTAAATATGATCAATGGTTGAATGCTAAAAAAATGGGTAAGGAATATGGTGATTTTCCCCTTACGATGGGGCACTATACCCGTGAGGATCTACCGTTCTATTATGCTTTTGCCGATGCTTTTACCGTTTTTGATCAGCATTTCTGCTCGGCTTTAACCGGCACCACAACAAATAGGAATTTTTTCTGGACCGGTAAGTCTTGGGATAGTGAACGTACAAGACCGTGTGTGCGCAATGGCGAAGTTACTTATAATAGCGAGGCAAATTGGAAAACTTTTCCCGAGCGACTCGAGGAAAACGGAATTTCATGGCGCGTATACCAAAATGAAATAAGCTTGCCTACCAACGTGGAGGACTCATCGTTGCTGGCCAATTTTACCGACAATAACTTAGAGTGGTTTTCGCAATACAATGTGCGCTATAGTGAAGGCTTTCAGGCATATCTCAAGAAAAGATTGACCGAACTACCATCGGAAATCAAGAATTTGGAAAATGAGGTGGCCCGACTGCCCAAGGAGCGAGTACAGCAATTGGAAAAGGACCTGGGAGAGAAAAAGGTGCAATTGGCACAAGTAAAAGAGGTATTAAAAACATGGGATTTGAAAAACTTTGAAAAACTTCCGGAGTTTCAACAAAATTTACATAAAAAAGCATTTACCACCAATTCCGGTGACCCAAATTATCATAAGACCAAAACTTTGACGTATGATGACAATGGTACCACACGCTCAATTAAAGTGCCCAAAGGTGATATCTTACACCAATTTAGAAAAGATGTAGACCAAGGAAAATTGCCTACAGTTTCATGGTTGGCAGCTCCCCAGAAGTTTTCTGACCATCCGAGTGCCCCATGGTACGGAGCTTGGTACGTATCTGAGGTACTTGATATTCTTACCAAAAATCCTGAGGTATGGAAAAAGACCATCTTTGTACTGACTTATGATGAAAACGATGGGTATTTTGATCATGTGCCTCCTTTTGTGGCACCTAATCCTAAAGATAAAAAAGCTTTTTCCGAAGGATTGGATACTTCTGAAGAATTTGCAACGCGGGAACAAGAATTGGCAAAAGAAGGTATGGACGAAGAAGATGCCCGAGAGAGCCCTGTCGGGCTAGGGTATCGGGTTCCTATGGTCATAGCTTCGCCTTGGAGCAAAGGTGGTTGGGTAAATTCGGAAGTGTGCGATATCACATCTACCCTGATGTTTCTTGAAGAATTTTTAAATAAAAAAACGGGAAAAACGATTAAGGAAACAAACATTAGTAGCTGGCGCAGAACGGTTAGTGGTAATCTTACCTCCGGTTTTCGGCCCTATAACGGTGAAGAGATTAGCCTACCGGAATCCGTAGACCGTAACGAATTTATGCAACAAGTCTATAATGCCAGCTTTAAAGGCCTTCCGCAGAACTCTGGTCCACTTTCCGCTTCCGAAATAGCCCAAGCAAAAGAAGATATTTATAAGGCTCCTTTTATGTCTCGTCAAGAACCGGGAGTAAGGGATTCTTGTGCTTTAGCCTATGAACTGTATGCAGATGGCCGTGTCAATACCAATGAAAATTCCTTCGAAATTACATTTGCGGCCGACGATAAAATTTTCGGTGAGTCGGCCTTGGGAGCTCCATTTAATATCTATGCCCCTGCTAACTATTTACAGGAAACCCCCAGTGGTGAAAAGAAATTTTTACCTGTGAAAACGTGGCCGCTTGCGGTAAAAAAAGGAGATGCCTTAACCTATCATTGGCCTTTGGAACATTTTGAGGGAAACAGCTATCATTTAAAGGTTTACGGTCCCAACGGTTTTTATAGAGGATTTATGGGAAGTACTGCAGACTCAGATTTAAAAGTCTTATGCGGGTACCAACAAAAGCAGGGGTTTATAAAAAAACCATCTGGCAATGTCGAGGTCCAAATTTCAAATACTTCTAAAAGCAAGGATTTTAATATCGTAATAGAAGATCAAGCCTATGGAAATAATGCACAAACGATAACAATTGGAAAAGGGAGCATGGAAACTTTGCTTGTCAATACCAAAGAAAGCTACGGGTGGTATGATTTTACTGTTCGGGTTCAGGAAATGTCTGATTTTGAACAGCGCTATGCAGGGCGTGCAGAAACTGGAAAACCTTCCAAAAGCGATCCTTTTATGGGAAGGGTCATTTCTTAAGTTGGAATAATAATCTTTAAAACAATTCTTGGGTTGATTTAAAGCTTTTTGAAAAACTGTTTGTATTCCGAGTTTGATTGAAACCGAATTTGAATTAATTAGTGAAAATTACTCAAATGAAAAGACTAAAGCCATCTTTTGCATTTTTCGTTCTAACCTATTTTGCATTTCAAGTAACAGCCTATACCCAAGAGTTGGGGGGTGCCCAGAAAAACGAAGCCCCTAATATTTTAGTATTCATAGCCGATGATGTTAGTTGGAACGATTTTGGCTGTTACGGAAATACGTTTGTTGACACCCCGAATATCGATGCATTGGCAGCAAATGGAATGAGGTTCGACAATGCGATTTTGACCGCAAGTTCATGTAGTCCCAGTCGAATAAGCATTATGACGGGGCGTTACCCGCATAATACAGGGGCAGCGGAGCTTCATACCGAGCCAAAAGTGGATTTTGGGTCGATTGCCTCCAGCTTAAAAGCTAATGGCTATTATACAGGTCAAGCGGGCAAGTGGCATATGGGTAATTTATTGCGCAAAGGATTCGATAAAATTTATGAAAAGCGGCAAGTAAATGGGGATGGAGGAGAAGACATGTGGATTCCTTCTATTGAAGAAAGAGATAAAAATAAGCCCTTTTTCTTTTGGTTTGCCGCTTATGATGCCCATAGGACTTGGGGAGAGAACAATTTCTCCAATACCCACAAAATTGGACAAATAGATGTTCCTCCAACCTTGATCGATAACGACAGTACGCGTACTGATTTGGCGCAGTATTATGATGAAATCAAGCGATTCGATCATCATATCGGTAAGGTCGTTGAATCTTTAAAGGCACAAGGTGTTTATGAAAATACGCTGATAATTATAATGGCCGATAACGGTCGCCCATTTCCTAGAGACAAGACGAGAATGTATGACTCGGGCATGAAGACGCCCTTTATAGCCCATTGGCCCAAGGGTTTGGTAAAGGGTACCAGTAAAGGCTTGATCAGTAGTGTTGATCTGGCGCCCACAATTTTAGATGCCTGTAACGTGGCCATACCCGAAAGTTTTCAAGGTAAAAGTTTTAAAAAGCTGTTTTCAGATCCATCTAAAAATTTTAGAAATTATGCTTTTGCCGAGCACAATTGGCACGACCATGAGGCCCATGAACGCATGGCCAGAACCAAAGACTTTATATACATCCTCAATTCCAGACCGCAATTTCAGAACCAAGGTCCTGCCGATGCACTTAATAGCTCTTCCTTCAGATCGTTACAAAGACAAAATAAGAATAACGGTTTAACAAGGGCGCAATACGATGTGTTTTTAGCACCTAGGCCTTCCGAAGAACTATACTTTGTTAAGAAAGATTCGTTGCAACTCGACAATGTTATCAACTATAAAGAATATAATGCGGTTCAAAATAAACTCAAAAACGAATTACAAAAATGGATGGAGGAAACTGGTGATGGTATCCCAGAACACCTCACAAAGGATTGGTATACCAGGGACGGGGGGAAAAAAATAGAACAGAATTTGAACGTGAGAGGCGAAATGCCGGGTAATCGAACGGGGGCGGAGCACTTAAATGCAAGAAGTGGTTTTGACGATTGATTAGCGAATACAATTAAAGAGTCTTAGGCCGCCAGTGCATGTTTCTTCTAAAAGGGTTAAAGTATGTGAAAAATTATTAGTTCGCCCTCTTTGGCCCATAGCTGTTTAATGGGGCTTGCTAACATTTTGTGTAATGAAGGCTTCCCTGTTTTTAAAAAGTCCGGTCTAACGGGAGGAGGTCACAATCGAAGAGTCCCAATAACCGGCCTATTTACAAGATTAGTAGAAGTCACACAGAATTTATTTGACCCAGTCCCATTTCCCGTCTTTTTTAATAGTCTCATAGAGTAATTTTTTATGAGACTCCATAAGACCAAATTGGCAGGTTGTTTTATACTGCAATGTTCATCTCTAATTCAGGAATCAAATTCGCAGCTTCCTTCATTTTCTTATCAATGATTTTGGTATAGCTTTCCGTAGTACGAGTTTCTCAAGGCCCAAGTCGCTTTGATACGTCTCGTTTAATCAAGAGAGTTTACGAGTGAAATAATAAAAGTAAGGGAATTAGAATAAAAAGGAAAAGAAAAGGTAATTTTTATAAATATTTGATTTATAGCTATTTGAATACAAATGAAATCAAGTAAAATTAAAATCTACTTCCCAATACAAAAAGTAAAGTAGTACTGTATATCAGTTAGTTATGGTTATTGGGCAACAAATAGGCAACAATAAACTATAAATAAGAGATAATAAAAGCAAGTAAATGTAGGGAGATTAGAACGAATTGATAAGCGAATATAAACCTTTTTTCTTTGTTTTAGCCCTCAAATTAAGTGCTTGGTACTTTGGTAACTCTTCGCAGAATACATTGTTGTATGGCTTTGCATAACCTCTTCTGACCATTATTTCATTAAGCGTTTTGCCATTTGGCAAAATTATATAAGCTAATGTTCTTCCAAAAGCATCTGTAAGATTTGATTGTTCTTGAATTATAGTAACGCTTGTTTGTGGTTTGGCTTTTTTTAGTAAAAACTTCATTGACTTGTAACCCAGTTCAATTAAATATGTGCCTGAGATATTCACTTCTCTTTCATCTTGCTTTAATTTTCTGCATAGTTTAATCTCTGGAGCATCAATACCTAATAGCCTAACTTCTTCTTCATCATTTGTGAAAATATTTTTTACGATTAGTCCGTCTCCATCCAAAACTTTAACCACTTCATAGTGTGTTCTTATCCTTGTTTGTTTATTAGCACTTGTTTGCATTTGTTTACGTTTATTAACGAATTGATATTCAATATGTTAGGTTTATCTTTGTAATAGTAAGAATTATTATTAACATTTAAAAATTTAAAGAAATGGCAAGACAGAAAGGTCCCCTAAAATATGTCGGTACTCTTGGAGATATTAGACATTTTAAAATTAAAGGAAATGAAGGTTATTTTGCAGGTTTGACTGGTGGTCCAACTGCTGAACAAATTGCAACTGATCCCGCATTCCAAAGAACTCGTGAAAATATGAACGAATTTGGTGGTTGTGCTATGGCAGGTAAATCCGTTAGAGTTGGATTAGCAAGTCTAATGAAAAATATGGCAGATAGTCAAGTGACTGGAAGATTGACTGCTATAATGAAGAAAATCAATTTAGAAGATGGTTCAGAAGCCAGAGGTAAACGAGCTGTGTTGATTTCGACAGTGCCAAACTATTTGAAAGGATTTGACTTTAACAGATTCACTTCTTTCAATGGTGCTTTTAATGCTCCGTTCACAATTACTCCTGCTGGTTCTCGTGATAGTTCAACTTTGGATGTTCCCGCATTCAATCCGTTGAATTACTTAAACATACCAGCCGGTGCAACTCATTTTAGAATTATCAATGCTATTTCAGTATTGTCTGATTATGAGTTTAACACTACTACAAAGGTTTATGAGCCTAAAGAAGCAAGTTTGAACGAATTAAAAGATGTTCAGTATTCTGCCTATTTACCTGTTGATTCAGTTACTGCATTAATTTCATTGGTTGCTACATTACCAGGTTCTCCAACTATGACAACTGATGTAAGTGTTTTAAACTCTATCGGTATTGAGTTTTATCAAGAAGTAGGTTCAAACTACTATGTGTTTGCACAAGGTAACGCCTTAAAGATTTCCGAAATATTCTAAGATGCCATTTTAGAGATTTATGGAATTAGAAGAAAGCCTGCTCATTTGAGTAGGCTTTTCTTTTTGGCACTTTGTAGGGTTTGCATTTTTTTATTAAGACGGTGCAATCTTATTGGGCTAAAATATGCCTTATACAGTACTCAAATATGAGTAGCCCTAGGAATACCTCTTTTTAGAAATATAGCGATAGAAAACCGCCCTACGTGCATCATCAATTAGTTTTAGGTTGAGTTTATAAACCTTTTCTTGTTCTTCTAAAAGTTGTAAGGCTTTGACTGACTTTTTGAAAATAGAAATATCATTATTTGCCTGTTCAAATCCGTTCAAAATGCCTTGTTTAAGGTCATTTTTTGTGATGAACGGAATAACTGAACCTTTTAAATAGTAATGAAAGGATTTTGCACGCCATAGCCCAAAACATAGCCAATATAACTGCTCTTTAGCTTCCTCTGTGGGTGCTATCAAAATAAAGCAATTCGGGCAAGGTTGTTTAAGTGGCTTTCCGCTGTTCATCCCTTTGTTCAAAATGTAGAAATGTGGCTTTTCAGTTTCGGCTGCTGGTCTGTAAGTTTTGAGAGTGAATTTTGTCATTTTCCGAGAATTTTAGTTGGCTTCCGAAATCCCCTTCACAAAATTTTTTGACAAAGAAAAAAACGAAAAAAAAAGAAAGCCATCTCATCAGGTGGTGGAGATTGGACAAGCAAGTTTTTTGGGAAAAATACTACCCGATAGGGTGGAGATTTTTTTCAAAACCCGTAGGGCTTGAACTTGAAGGGCCAATTGTAACCACCTACATTTGCTATCTTTTTTATTCTTTTGGCATAACATTTTTTACTTACTCTCTTATTTGTAAAATGCTTATTTGGTTGTTCAATTCCTTTGGGGAAATATGACCAGAAAAAAAATAAACTATACCTATTCTAAAAGCGTGGGCTGGTGTGTGGCAAGTGTAGCGATTGAAAGAAACGGAACTAAATGCGGTGGGATGGAATGAAGTAATACTGTATGCATTGCAGGGTTGCAGACTTTGCAAACTTTACAATTTACTGCAAAGTTGTTGTGCGGTGGGCTTGCATACGGATTGCGTAATGGAATAGTGTGTCGCTTAGTGGAGTGTAGAGAATGAGCTACTCTTGCTTGCATTATTAGGTGTTAGTGGGTATATGCAATGAAAGAATGTAGGCACGAAATGAGAGAATGAAATGTACCTACTATAAACCGACATTAACTCATAGTTTATTTTTTTTCTGACCGCTGAAAAGGGTGGTTGGGGAATTGTGGTCTTTCGGTTGGTGAAGTAGGTTTAAAGCGTTGGCAATGAGCGGATACTTAACATAATGTTATTATAGGACATAGGCTTTAGCCCGTAATGCAATGAAGCCCTTGTGGTATGTACTATAATGCCACATTATGTTAATGTAGCTTTGGGTTGTTATTTTCTGGCACAAGTTGCACAGAGCGGTACTTTGGAGTGCATACGCCTTTTTGCTTTTGTGTGGTGGCATAGCTCTTTACTACCGAAGGAACGAGGATATTAATGGGCTATAATTAGCGTTGGATTGCAAAAAGTGTGACAGAAAATAACAACTGTAGCGTTGGAAGAGCGGAAGCCTATAAAAAGACAGAGGAGTTATGAGGCACGAATAACGTTGGATTTTTATAGGCTGGGGAAAGAAACCTACGGAACCAACCGTTATTAAAGTCGTGCCTGTGGCACACCTTATTATTTATCCGTAATAAAAACCAAAGATTATTTTTACCGAAGTCAGGTAGTTTATCACCTTCAAAATGAGGAAATATTTGAGCTACCTTTTCAAGGTATTTTATGGCTACTGGTAAGTTTTGTTGCTTTACGGATTTCCAATACATTCTGCTGAATTAACATATTTGGCTAATGAGTTTACTTACATTATTGGTATTATCATTTGACTTTATTAACTAACAAATGTTATTACCTATATACTTTTGAAAATTGAAATGTCATTAACTATACACAAAGATAATAAATGTTAGGCAAATTAAATAAAGGACTACTCTTCCTGAGTGTTGCAGGAAGTGGGTGATTGTAGTAAGTAAGGTACGAGCGAACGAAAAGAACCTACTGGAAGCAAATGGGGAGTTATGACAATGAATTAATTATTTCTTTTGCTGTAATTTTTGCAGTTTTACCAACGCCATAAATGGTTGCTGAAGCAAAACCTGTCCAATTACCATAACCCACTAGCCATAAATTTGACTCTTTAACTGCTCGCGTATTTTTTGTTATTACTTTATCATTTTCAATAATATTTAATTTTTTTAAATGGTTCAAATAAGGTCTAAAACCAGTACACCATATAATGGCATCAAAAGCTTCTTTTTTTCCATCTTGCCAAATTACACCGTTTTTATAAAATGAGGAAAATGGACGATGATCTTTAAATACGTTACGTGCTAATCCATCTTTCACACTTTCAACTTGTACAATATCACTCAAAGAAACTTGTAAAGTATTTGAAGTATTCTTTTTCTTAAGATACTTTTCATTAGCTTGATTAAACAAGTAACGACCGTCAATTTCTTCTGGTAGAAACGTAGGTTTATCTAGTGTTACCCACTTTGTATAAGCTACTTTAGAAACTTCTGCTAAAATTTGAGCACCAGAATTACCCCCACCAACAACAACTACTCTTTTGTTTCTGAAAGGTGAACTATTTTTATAAGCACTAGAGTGTATTTGCATACCTAAAAATTCATCAATTTTAGGATATATAGGAATAAAAGGTGAACGAGCTGTACCTGTAGCACTTACAACAGTTTTACTAATAAATACTCCTTGATTGGTTTTTAATTTAAATAATTCTCCTTCTTTAACAACTTCTTCAACAAATGTACTTCGTTGTATTGGGAAATTATATCGTTTTTCGTAATTGGACAAATAACTCAAATATTCTTCCTTTGTAGGATATTCTTGTTTAGTTGTAGGCATTTGCCAACCAGAAAGTGAGCTATATTGAGAAGGTGAAAATAATTTTAAACTATCCCAAGTATGTAACCAAGAACCACCGGAATTACCTTCTGCATCTAGAATTAAATAATTTAGTTTACTTCTTTTTAAAAAATAAGCAACGGACAAGCCTGCCTGCCCGCCACCTATTATTATACAATCAAATATTTTATTAGGTATTGCCATAATAAGCCCTTACTTAATTTCTTTAATTACTTTATAAGGGGTTTTGTTAATGGCTTCTTTTACTTCTTTATCGGTAGATTATGTACTATCGTACCAAACGGTTATTTGACCTTTTTTAGTGTTAGAAACAGCTTTAATAAAACCTTTAACGTTTTTCTTTAATGAATATTCTACAATTCCTGTACAACAAGATTGGGTGAATTTTTCTAATTGATACGTTTTTTTAACAGTATCAGAGATAACAATGTTTCCTTCAATTTTCTGATGAATATTTGTATCGTTATTATGGGTAAAAGCTAAAATATTTGTAGCAAATACTAGTGTTAATATAAGAGATGTTATTGATTTCATAATTATTAAATTTTTAAATATATGGTAGAATTAATATGATTAATGTTATAATGGCAACGCACCATAAAAACGTTTTTGATTGTAGAAATGATAATGATTTCTTTTGTTTAGTATCTAGTTTACTTATTGTCTCTTGACTTTCTATGGTGCAGCAAGCTTGTTCTTTTTTAGGAAAATATGCTCTATATAAATTGTAAGAAACTGCTATTAAACTGAATGCTATAAGATACGGTTTTATTGTTGCTAGCCATACCAATTGAGAAACAATTGCTCCTAACATTCCTGCAAAAGCCATTAATGGACCAACACAACAAGTGCAAGCGACTAATGCTACAAATACAGCACTTATGATGATAAAATTGATTTCATAAATTAAAATATTAAATTAAAAACATAACCTGAGATAATCATTCCTATTCCGATGACTGAAAAGAAAGCAATGATTAGTTTTTTTTGCATCACTTTTTTCAAGAGTAAAGCTTCAGGAAGTGATAAGCCAATAGACCCCATCATAAAGGCAATAGCCGTACCTAATGGTACTCCTTTGTCAACCAAGGTTTCTACGACTGGTAAGACACCTACAGCATCAATATAAAGTGGTATTCCCATAATAACAGCAATAGGAACAGCAAAAGGATTGGATTTAGAAATGTATGTCTCAAAAAAGGATTGAGGCACATAACCGTGAATAAAAGAACCTATTCCAATACCAATAAAGATGTATGGCACTAATTTTTTTAATGTACTTAAGGCTTCTTTATGTATTTCTGGAAACTTCTGTTTTAAAGACCTTTTATCTTCAATAGTTTTTTCAGTTTTAGAATGCAATTGTTTTAACCATTCTGCAATATGAGCTGACATTCCCATTTTATCAAGAATAATCCCACCTATAACACCTAAAACAATACCAGATAAAATATAAATTACAGTAACCTTCCAACCATAAGACACCCAAAATAATACAATAGCTATTTCGTTTACTAAAGGTGAGGTTATTAAGAAAGATAATGCAATACCCAATGGAATTCTAGCTTGCATCATTCCTACAAATAATGGAATTGATGAGCACGAACAAAAAGGGGTAATAGCTCCCAACAAAGAGGCTAATATGTTTCCTAAACCTGATTTTTTATTGCGTTCTAAATAGTCACGTATTTTATCCATTGGTAAATAACTGGTGATGATACCCATAACGTAGGTTACTATCACAACCAAAAAAGCTATTAAAATAAACGTGGCAATAAAGTATTGAAGGGCTGTTGCAAACAGCCCTGATTGGTCTAAACCTAATAATTCAAACACTATATAGTCTGAAAAACTAGATAATAATTCTGTCAACTTCTCCATATTATGCTGCTTTTAGTGCTGCAAGAAGTTCTGCATCAGAATTAAATGATTTATAAGCGTGAACCTTACCGTTAATTACTAATGAAGGAAAAGACATTGTACCATAGACCATAGTGTCTTGCATTTCTGACAGTTCCTCAATAGTAATTGACAGATTGTTTTCTTGTGCTAATTTTTCTAATTGTTCCTTAATAGGGGAACCTTTTGCACAACAAGAAGAGTGTAAAATTTTAACTTCAGTGTTCATAATAAATGTTTTTAATGATTAAACTTTATTACGAAGTCTGAAATCTTTTAAAAAAGACACATTTTTAGGAACAAAAAAAAGTATTTTTTTGAGAGGTTACTTATAACCAACTATGTATCAATGGTTAATTAGTTATTTTTTTTTCTATTTCTTGTAATGGTGTACAGTGAGGTTTTATTGTGCACGACGAAAAATTACCTGATTTGTCATATTGAATATCACAACATTCTATAAATAGGGTCTTTAATTTTTCTCTACCTCGCTGGATTCTCATTTTTGTTGCGGATAAACCAAGGTTAAGTTGTATAGCAATCTCTTTTTGAGCAATATTTTCAATATCGCTTAGAAGTAATGGCTTCGCATATTTTTCGGGTAGCAAACCAATCATAGGGATGATAAAATCAGACTCTAAAATGGAAGAAACTGTATCACTAGAAATACTATTTTCTTTCCATTCTTCATCAAAATTAAATTCAATCTTGTTTTTATTGTAATAATCTGCAATGGTATTACGAGTTACTTGAAACAACCAAGCTTTGATATTATTAACTTCTATGTTTTTTTTATGAGCCTCTACCAATTTGAGCATCACCTCTTGAACAATATCTTCAGCAAGGTTTATATCGTTTGTTTTCTTTATGATATAAGCTTTCAAGAATTCATAAAATTCTTGTACTACCTCATTGATATTACAACATTCCTTATTTTTTGTTTTAAGTGAATCCATATATTCTATATCAAAGATAAAAAATATCCTATAAGTGAACCACCAATTACAATAAAAGCACTATTTATTTTCTTAAAGACGAAAACAGCTATTAGACTTATAGCGGCAATCAGAATTGTTCTCCAATCAGTCAACGTTTCTTTTCCCATTTCTACACAAACTGCTACGATAACAGCAACTGCTGCAATATTTACCGCATCTAAAAATGCCGAAAATATTTTTGATTTTCGCATTTTTGGAACAAATGGATTTAATATAGAAACAAAGATAAATGATGGAAGAAATATACCAACGGTTGCTGCAATCGCCCCCCAAAAACCGCCTAATTGCCACCCGATAAATGTAGCGGTTGATAAAACTGGGCCAGGTGTAAATTGACCAACAGCCACAGCGTCTATCAATTCTTGACGAGTCAATGTACCTGTAGAAACCAATTCAGCATCTAAAAATGCAAATAATACATAGCCACTACCATAAAGCAAAGCACCTACTTTAAAGAACGTCCATAGAATCTTTAGAGTACTCGGTGTTATTACTACTTGTAATAAAAGAAGTGAAGTAAAACTGTTTAATGTGTTTTTTGAATTTTTAATAAAATATAGAATGAAACCTGAAAGCCCACAAGCAAACAACGCCAAAATTTCGTGGACACCAAGCAAACAAGCAATCAATGTCAATGCTCCTAAAATACCGAGTTCTACATTTTTGAGTGCTTTTTTTCCAAGTCGGTAAACTGCTCCAAGAATAATGGCAATTACCGCTGGTTTTATTCCATAAATGAAAGGTTCAACTTTTGGAAGTTGTCCGTATTGTTGATATAACCACGCAAAAATCATTGTAATAACAACAGCTGGAAAAACAAAACTAGCACCTGCTACAATCAAGCCTTTCCAACCTGCTCTTTCGTGACCGCAATGCATTGTCATTTCGGTAGAATTAGGTCCTGGAATTAAATTTGTTGCTCCAACTAAATCAAGAAAATGTTGATGACTCATCCATTTTCTTTTTTTAACGACTTCATCTTCCATCATTGCAATATGGGCGGCAGGACCGCCAAAAGCAATGCTTCCTAATTTAAAAAAAAGTTTTGCTACTTCTTTTAAGTTTTTCTTACTATCCATTCTTTTGAAATTGGTTTGATTAATAGACTAAACATAAAACCTATTAAAATTGAAGTTACTATATCAGAGACATAATGAGCACCTAATACCATTCTAGAATAGGCTACTAAAAGAGCCCAAATAAAAATAAGTATCACATAGTATTTTTTTAATGAAAAGAATACCAAGCTAAATGCTAAGGTAAAAGCAATTGAAGTGTGACCTGATGGAAATGAAAAGGTACTTGTTTCATACAATTGAATGATGGCAGGATGTACTACAAATGGACGTGGCCGCTTTACAATATATTTTAAAATTAAACTGAATGTTGAGGAAGCTATAAATATTAATAAAAGGCTGTAGTACTTTATTTGGAATGACTTTACTTTATTTTTAATATAAAATAGACCAATAAAACCTAATATCATAATTGAAATAATGAAGGTATATGAAGAAATCCAATAAAATAATGGATCTAAAAAAACGATTCTATTTGCTTGAATCCATCTTAAAAATTCATAATCGATTTGTAAAAAGAAATTCATTTGGTTTTGTACATATTTTTATCTATCGACCAATTCCCACCGCCCTTAATAATTAAAAATAGACTTCCCCAAAGCATTGCCCAATCAGTTCGACTTCCGTGCATCATTATCCAAAATCCATCATTGGCTAAAATGTCTGATTTTGTTGTAACAATGGCAACCAACATAATTACGAGTGTTAAAACACTTGCCAATCGGGTAAGCAAGCCAAGTAAAATCAACGTGCCACAAACAATTTCAAACGTGCCGACAAATGCACCGAGAAATTCTGGTGATGGAAGTCCGATTTTTTCAAATCGTCCTGCACCCCGAATGGCAGGAAATAGAAATTTTTGAATACCTTCCGATAGAAAAACAGCACCAACCATTAAGCGAATAATGATGGTTGTTTTTGATATATCAGTACTAATTGTTTTTTTAAACATTTTAAGCAATTTTTTTTATCAATATGGGATTATACGTTTTATAAATTCGAGCTACTATCCAAGCTATTGGTATACTTAAAATCGCTGGAACTATTATGTCGGATGGATAATGAACACCAAGATAAACTCTACTAAGGCTTACAAAGATTGCCCAAGGAATAAGCACGTATGGTATCCATTTTAATTTCTCTTTAGCCACTAATGTCAAGTAAAATGCTAATGAAAATACATTGGCTGCGTGAGAAGAAATAAAACCAAACTTACCACCTCTATAATCATTTACTAAATGAAGTTTACCTGTCAAATAAGGACTATGGCTTGGCCGCAATCTTTCGAAAAATGGTTTAAATATGCCTGAAGCTAATTGGTCACTTATTGTTATCAGTAATGCTATTAACAGAATCATCAATATTGCGTCCCTTTTATATTTCCATATTAACAGAAATGACAATATCATATAAAATGGCAGCCAAGTGAATGTACCTGTTGCAAACCACATTACAGCATCCCAAAATAGATTGTGATTACCATTCAGCCATAATAGAGTTTCAATGTCTATCTGATTAATAAATTCTATCATTATTTTCTAATTGGTGATTGTCTGTAAAGCGGTTTTTTTATAGTAAAG
This sequence comes from uncultured Kriegella sp., assembly GCF_963975415.1. Taxonomy (NCBI): domain Bacteria; kingdom Pseudomonadati; phylum Bacteroidota; class Flavobacteriia; order Flavobacteriales; family Flavobacteriaceae; genus Kriegella; species uncultured Kriegella sp. The sequence goes on along the minus strand of NZ_CAXBGN010000004.1, from coordinate 97,048 downwards.
CTTGGTACTTTTTCCATTGCGTGGCAACTAATGCAGTTATTGGTGAAAACTTGGAAATTTTTGTTGAATACAAGGGTATCTCTTTTTTCGAGTGCTTTTTCCATTTCTGGAATTGCAACGGTTAAGAAATGTTCTGCGGATTTTGCACGTTTGGGTCTTCTTTTCAAGCCGTTCTCAATCGCTTTTTTGATTTTTTCAATTTGGTAATCAGCATATTCCCAATTTTCATCTTGTCCTGCCCAATACAGTTCTTGATAGCGGTATCCTGTTTCTACCATTGCCATATCAAAACCCCTAAATTGGTTTTCGATGGTTTCAATTTTTTCTTGTTCCGTACCTTTTATCCAATTTCCTTCTACTATTTGTTGTTGGTTTTCTCGACAAGAAGAAAGTAGAAGTGCTGTGAGAATATATATTAGCCATTTCATATGTTGTGATTTAATTATGGTGTAAAATTATACAACACAAGACTAATAATATGGTCTATTTGAAAAATGTATGGTACTTAATCATTTGCTTTACGAAAAGCAATTGGGGTATCACCTACGTTTCGTTTAAAGTATTTAGTGAAATGAGAATTATCTTTAAAGTCAAGTTTGCCTGCAATTTCACTAACCGTTAAGTCAGTATAAAGCAAAAGGCGTTTAGCTTCGTTAATAATATAATTGGAAATTACCTCAGCAGAAGATTGACCTGATTCTTTTCTGCATATAGCATTTAAGTTTTGTGGAGTGGTATTTAGTAATTTTGCATAATGACTTACCTTGTTTGTAAGTTCATTTTCTTTACTTAAAAGCAAAATAAGTTCTTGATAGATTGAGCTACATTTTATTTTAGGACTACTTACAATTTTCGATTCAAGAAACTTTGCTAACAGAGCTTTTAACAATCCTTCTATAACTTGATGGTTTTTAATTTTTGCACCTTCATATTCCTTTAATAATATATTTGACATATCAATTACTGTGGTATTATTAGGAAATAGACAAGTTAAGGCACTCAGTTCTGAAATTAGCTTTTTAATATCTTTATCTATACAGTTTTCAATAAAGTTTTTTTTAATAATTAAAACAAACCCTTCAGGTTCTGTTTTGATGTCCCAAAAATGAACCTGTTCTTTACGTATATTGAATACTACAGGTGGTTGAATTTTGTATTCTATTGTGTCAATTGTATGTGAACCAGATCCTTTGGTTAAAAAAATGATTTCGAAATAACTGTTATGTTTGTGGGGTGATGTTTTTCTAATATGCTTCTTAAATTTTGCAATTTTAAAAAGGGAAACATCTTTAGCCTTATTTTGTATTTGAATATCCATCTTTATTTACTACAAAAACCAAAGGTTATTTTTACCGAAGTCAGGTAGTTTATCTCCTTCAAAATGAGGGAATATTTGAGCTACCATTTCTGGGTATTTTATGGTTACTGGTAAGTTTTGTTGTTTTACAGATTTCCAATACATTCTGCTGAATTGATATACTTGGTCTATCAACTCTTTTACAATTGCTATATCCTCAAAATAGTCTTGTTCTGTACAATATAGACTTAGTTTTACAGGGAACGGATGGTCTTTTGCAAAACCGTTACTACTGTATTTGGCATTGTTGAATAACAAATATTTTAGATGTGCAATTTCTATGATTGTACCACTTAAAGGCATTAAGGCATCATCATTGGTATCAAACGCTACATAGTCGCTTGATTCTGTTTTATTGATAGTTACTATAACTATTGGAATATCTAATTTTAATCTACCTAAAGTTTTTTGAATTGGGTCTATTTCGTCTTTGCTTATTGGCTTATAGTAGTGAATGATTAGCCTTTCTGCTTTGTTATCATTATCCACAACAAATTTTAAAATCTGTTTTCCTATTGCTCCAGCTATTAAGTCAAATTCATTATCTCTAAAACAATCAAATCCTTTAAACTCTCCTTTGTTATTAAAACAGAATGCACTACCTACAAAACGAGTATTGGTTTCCATTGATTTAAACGCACCTACACCCACAATTAACTCTTGTTTCAGTTCTCTATCTAAACGCCAAGGAATACCGTCTATTTTAGCCAATAATGCAGGCGTGATATTCTCTAAGAATGCACCAAAATAGGCGTTATTGATACTCTCTTTATAAATGACTTGTGAGGTTATTTCGTGTTTTAAAAGTTCTTCTTTGACTTGATAGTATAGATGTTTGTTATCCTCATCTTCTTTATGAATAGGGCTTACATAAACTGCTACATACCTTGTATTTGGTTGTTTCTCTAAATTGATTAGATGATGTTTGATTTCTTTGATTGCAGTATCTGGACTTTCAAATGCTAAACTTGTATCGTTATCCATATAAAATGGCTGACGAATATGTTTTTTTAACGGTGGAAAGAATGTTTTATATCCTTTTTCAAAATAATTATACAAAGGAATTACATAATCTTTTCTATCAGGTTTATGGTAGATAAAAAAGAACCTTACGTTATCGTGTGGACTTGATTTATAAGGACCAGGATTTTTCATTCCTGCTTTTGGGTCTATACCTACGCCATCATAAAACCGTAAATTGTTTGAGTGATAATGTGTTTGTAATACTTCATCTTCTGGAATATTAAAAAAGCCATTTTCATCTAATGGTAGTATGGCTTTAAATTCATCTGTATTTAGATAGTTGTTGTAAAAAGTAGTTATGTGATTAAAGTAAGGCTTGTATCTATTGCCTTTTCTTGGTACAGTATGCGGTATTTCTAAATGGTTTTTAAGCGGTATATTGAGTAATGGATATACTTGGTCTAAATGTTGTTTTGCATCTTCTGTAAGGTATTTAAAACGCTGTATTTCTTTGTTGTAAATTACTGTTTTGAAATATTCCGTAGGAATGTTGATTTCATCAATACTTGTAGTTGCAACTTTAGAGGTACTATCATAAGATAATAGCAATGCAGGACTTTTAGTTAAGCCTGAAAATTCAATTTTTAAGGTGTATTTGTTATAGCTATTGTATTTGGTTGTTGATGCTTTAGCATCTAATAACCATACTTCTATATCGCCTACATAATTGAATTGTATTGCATCTGCAATAGCAATGAAATATTGATATACCAAACGAGTATAAAGGTGCTTTGCAAACTTGGTACTACTGTATAAATCTACTTTTGTTTTGAGTACACAATCTTCAGTATCTTCAAAATTGGTGTAATAGAATTTATGTTTTACAACTTCTTCTTTTTGATTATCCCATAACTCATTGGGAAGCTCGGTTCTGTGTATAGGGAAATAACCTTCTTTCTTCTCGGTATAAAATCCAAACTCCTTCTGAATAGAAGGGTGTTTGAATGGGATGATATTTATAGTAAGGTTATTCATAAGCTATTTCGTCCAATGGTTAGCTAATAATTCTGCTTGCTTTAATACGGTTTCTGTTGCTAATTTTTGAAGGTCTGGTGGATAGCCAAACTTCCTTAATGCTCTTTTTACCATTACTTTCAGTTTAGCTCTTACACTTTCTTTAATCGTCCAATCTATTGTAGCATTGTTTTTTACAACTTCTGATAAATAGACTGCTAATTCTCTTAAAACCTCATTACCTAATACTTCTTTGGCACTCTCATTTTCTGCAATTGCATAATAAAAGGCTAATTCTTCATTGGTTAAGCCTGTGTCTTTATCGGCTTTATCTTTATTTTTAATACTATTAGCTAACTCAATCAATTCTTCTATTACTTCTGCTGCTGTAAGAATTTTGTTTTGATATTTTTTTATAGAGTTTTCTAGCATTTCCATTAAGGATTTACTCTGTATTAGATTTGTTTTTGCTCTTGATTTTATTTCGTCATTTAGCAATTTTTTTAATGTTTCTAATGCTAAGTTTTTATGCTCCATATCTTTGATTTCCATAAGGAAATCATCAGATAGGATTGAAATATCAGGCTTCTTGATACCTGCTGCATCAAATACATCTATAACACCATCCGAAACTAATGCTTTATCAATTACTTGTCTGATAGCTGATTCTATTTCATCATCTGATTTACCTGAGCCAGTAGTGTCGAATTTTTGTAGTCTTGATTTTACCGCTTGAAAAAAGCCTATTTCATCTTTAGCATCTAATGCTTGCTCGTGAGGTATAGCAATTGCAAACGCTTTAGATAATGCTGTTACTTCATTGATAAAACGTTTCTTACCATCTTCAATACTCAAAATATGCTCTTCTGCTGCTAATATTATTTTAAGTTTAGTTTTCGTATCTGCTGTAAAATATTCCTCATATAATAAGCCTTTATTCTTACCTAAATAAGGTATTGCAGGGTCATTTACTAAATTTGTGAATGCATCAGAATACCCTTGCTCTGGTTTTTCCAAAAACATTTGAGACACAACTTCTAACTTCTCTAACATTAGTTGAACTGCTTGTTCCTGTGCAATGGTTGGGTCTCCTTTTCCACCACTATCCGAATAAAAGGCTAATGCTTTTTTAAGGTCTGATGCTATACCCAAATAATCAACAACTAAACCACCTGGTTTATCTTTATAAACTCTATTTACTCTTGCAATAGCTTGCATTAAATTATGGCCTTTCATTGGCTTGTCAATGTATAAGGTGTGCATAGAAGGAGCATCAAAACCTGTTAACCACATATCACGAACTATCACTAATTTTAATTCGTCTTTTGGGTCTTTCATACGGTCTGCTAATGCTCTACGCTGTTGCTTTGTAGTATGATGTTTTGCCATTTCTGGACCATCAGAAGATGATGCAGTCATTATTACTTTTACAGCTCCCTTATCTAAATCGTCATTATGCCAATCAGGTCTTAACGTGGTAATAGCTTTGTATAGTTCTGCTGCTATTCTTCTCGACATAGAAACTACCATTGCTTTACCTTCAAAAACTTCTTGACGAGCTTCAAAGTGTGTTACTACATCTTTTGCAATGCTTTTTACTCTTTTTTGGCTGCCTACTAAGGCTTCTAATTTTGTCCATTTTGCTTTAGCCTTTTGGGTTTCGGTTAATTCTATTTCGCCTAATTCCTCATCTAAATCTTCAACCATTTTTTTACCTTCTTCTGTTAAGGCAATTTTGGCTAATCTACTTTCATAAAATATTCTAACTGTTGCACCATCTTCTACTGCTTGGGCTATATCATATATATCTACATAGTTCCCAAAAACTGCTGATGTGTTTACGTCTGTATTTTCAATAGGTGTTCCTGTAAAACCTAAATAAGTGGCATTTGGTAAAGCATCACGCATATACTTTGCAAAGCCATACACTACTTTATTACCTACTACGTTACCGTCTGCATCTTTTTCATCTATGGTTTTTGCTTTAAAACCATATTGTGTTCTGTGAGCTTCATCTGCTACAACAATGATGTTTTTACGTTCTGAAAGGGTTTCAAAAATGTTTCCTTCTTCTGGTTGGAATTTTTGAATAGTGGCAAAAACAACTCCACCTGATGCAACTTTTAGCAACTCTTTTAAGTGTTGGCGATTTTCAGCTTGTACCGGTGTTTGTCTCAATAATTGTGTGGATGAAGCAAATGTGTCAAATAATTGGTCGTCTAAATCATTTCTATCTGTTATGACTAATATGGTAGGGTTGTTTAGATTTAAAACAATTTTACCTGAATAGAAAACCATAGACAAAGACTTACCAGAGCCTTGTGTATGCCATACTACACCACCTTTTCTATCTCCATCTTCAACACTTGCCAATTGTGTGCTTATAACTGCTTTGTTAACTGCATAGTATTGATGATAGGCTGCTATTTTTTTTACTGTTTCTATGGTAGTAATTCCTGTTTTTAAATCTTCTTTTTTAGATTTTTCAAATACAATAAAATGGCGAATAAGGTCTAAAACGGTTTTTTTATTTAGCATCCCATTGATTAGCGTTTCCATTTCAGGAATAAGATGTGATGCTTCACTTTCTCCGTCTGCTGTTTTCCAAGACATAAAACGTGTAAAACCTGCCGATAATGAACCAGCTTTGGCTTCTGTACCGTCTGATATTACCAATATGCTGTTGTAGGTAAATAATGACGGAATGGTAGCTTTATAGGTTTGTATTTGCTTGTAAGCTGACCTTATGGTTGCATTTTCGTCTACTGCATTTTTTAGCTCTATGACTACTAAGGGTAAACCATTTATAAATAGAATTACATCTGGTCTTTTATTGTTGTTATTTTCAATTACCGTAAACTGATTGATAACATTAAATTCATTGTTATTTACCGTATCAAAATCAACTAATTTTACAATATCTCCTCTTTGGCTACCGTCTTTTTGATAAGTTACATTTATGCCCTCTGTGAGCATTTTATGAAACGTTTCATTATCGGTTAATAAATCAGGTGTGCCTATACGCAATACTTGCTTTAGAGCATCTTCTTTAGCATTACTCGGAATACTTGGATTGATGCGGTCTATTGCTTTCTGAAGCCTTTCTGTAAGAATTACTTGGTCAAAAGAGGTTCTTTCTTGTGCATCTGTATCAGGTGCAATATCTGGACCATAGATATAGGAATACCCAAGATTTTCTAATTCTTCTATTGCATATAATTCTATATCGTTTTCAGTAACTTTTGCCATAGCTTAAAAATCATTCAATTCTAATTCTATTCTTTCATCAATATTTTTCTGTAACTTAATATGCATAGTATTTAGATGGTTCTTCTTTTTTATAAGAAGAGAATAGAGTTCTGAAAATTCTTTAATTAGATTGTCGCATCCAATTTTAATTGGAAAATCAAGCAAATAATTCATCTTCATATTTGGTCTTGTAGATGTTTCATTCGTAATTCTATTGATATACTTTCTAAATGAAGAGCTTTGAAGCCAAGCATAAACATACTGTGCAGGTATAGCTTCTGTTATTTGTAGGCGTATTAAACCGTTATTATATACGCTCATTAAATCATTTGATATATAACGCGAAAGGCCTAAAACACTTGTTCTTGTTACAATTATATCATTAGCCTTTAATTGATATTGTTTGAAAATTTTTTCTGTCACTTTACTAAAACCCCATTCATTAAAAGGTCTTTCATTAGTTATGTCGCCTATTCTAATACATCTAACACCTGTATCATCCTCAACAATTGGAGCTTTTTGTATAGCATCAGCACCAGTATTACTCTTTTCAACTACCTCCGAAAGTTTTACGGTTTCTAAATTGTTAGACAATTGAATAGATTTTGGAAGATTCTCATTAATAATCCATTCTTTAAAAATTAATTCCCCCAAATAATCAATAACTTTTACTGATTCTAATTTGATATTGTCGAAATTGTTATCCGGATAATATGAGTTCAGTTTAGTTCTTATGTCATTATTGATGCCATTAGATATTTCATCTAATTCATTCTGTGTTTTATTAAATGCTAATATTTTAGAACTGAATGATAGCTTTTCTTCTGGGTCAACAATATCGCCAACATACCTACCAGGTGTTAAAATGTGTTTGTTTTTCTTAATTTCATCCAAGCTCGCAGATTTACAAAAACCAATGACATCTTGATAATTATTGTTGTTTTTCCAATCTTCATAAGTTTGTGCAACTTCTTTTAAATCATTACTGTCAAGTATTCTAAGTTTTCTGCTAACCATTTCACCAAAGTTTGATGCATCAATGAATAGTACTTCATCACGAGTTCTATTCTTTCTCAGAAACCACAATGATGCTGAAATACCTGTATTAAAAAACAATTTCTCAGGAAGCATAACTATACAGTCTATTACATTGGATTCAATCATTTGTTTCCTAATAACATCATCATTTAAAGTATCTGAGGACAAAGCACCATTCGCTAAAACAATACCTGCTGTACCATTAGGAGATAAGTGATACAGAAAATGTTGTAGCCAAGCAAAATTTGCGTTTTTTGCTGATGGGATGCCGTAGTGCCACCTTGCGTCACCCCTTAATAAATCACCGCTCCAATCACTATCATTAAAAGGCGGATTTGCGATAATATAATCTGCTTTTAAATCTTTATGAGCATTGTTTAAAAATGAGCCTTCATTGTTCCATTTTACTTGTGAGCTATCAATCCCTCTAATGGCTAAATTCATTTTAGCCAAACGCCAAGTAGTCTGATTGCTTTCTTGCCCGTAAATGGAAATATCATTGATTTTACCTTGATGAGCCAATATGAATTTTTCAGACTGTACGAACATACCACCTGAACCACAACAAGGGTCAAACACTCTACCTTTATAAGGTTGTAGCATTTCTACCAATAATTTTACGATGCTCTCTGGCGTGTAGAATTGTCCGCCCTTTTTACCTTCAGCCAATGCAAATTCTCCTAAGAAATATTCATATACTTTACCTAATAAATCTTGACTTCTGCTTACTTCATCACCTAAAGCAATGTTACTAATCAAGTCAATTAGTTGCCCTAAACTGGTTGGGTCTAAATTCTCTTTGGCAAATGCTTTGGGTAGTACTCCTTTTAATGAGGCATTGTCTCTTTCAATAGCATCCATTGCATTATCAATGTCTTTACCTATTTCAGGTAATTTGGCTCTACCTTGTAAATAAGACCATCTTGCAGAAGGTGGCACAAAGAATACATTTTCTGCTCTATACTCGTCTCTGTCTTCTGGGTCAGCACCTGCATATTCGCCTTCACCTGCTTGCAGTTTAGCATAGAGTTCTTCAAAAGAATCAGATATATATTTTAGAAAGATTAAACCTAAAACGATATGCTTGTATTCTGCTGCATCAATATTTTTACGCAGCTTATCTGCTGCTTTCCAAAGCTGTTTCTCAATTGGTTCTTGCTTGGTTTCCTTCTTTTTTGCCATTCTGTTACAGTCTATTTTAATTTAGTTTTTAGTTCTTTCTCTGCAATCTGTAAGGCTTGCAATGCCTGTTCTTCATTTTCTACCAACTGAAATACTTGGTCTGCTAACCAAAGTGAAATCAATTCGTTATAGCCGAGTTTAAAAAGTTTTGCTAATGGTTCTATATGTTCACGTTTAGCGGTTTTTTCTCCTCTTTCTATTTTACTAAGCATTGCGGTATCAATGTCTAACTCTGCGGATAAGTGCCTGAGTAGCATTTCTTGTTCTTCTCTTTTAGACCTTATTAAGTCTCCAAACTTATTCATCCTTTGCTTATTTGTTAAATAATCGTTTGTCAAATATAGACAAATAAAAAATAAACAAGAACAAAAACTACAAGATAAATTTCAAAAAGTGCAAAGGTTGCAAACTACAGCTTGGATGTTATCCTACAAACACCTTAAATTGGCTCTTATAAAATTGCTCTTTTTCCTTTAAATACTTCAAAATAAAAATGAACCGTAGCTATGGCTATGCTTAATTTTTCTTTTTCGTCTAAAGAAAAAATTTCTAATTTTCTTATGTCGCAAACCTAAGGCACTTATAGGATTGTCTTCTGATAGTGTCCGTAACTGGGTTGAGTGAGATGCGAACCTAATAAGGATTTGAGCAAATTATCAATAGAACGGTCTTTGAGTTGGTATTTCTTACCTATGAGGATGGCTTCTTCACGTTTGAAGTTTTGTGGTAAGGCTTCAAAGAATTGCTTTTTATTGTTAGCACCTTTAAAAACTCCTGTTTCTTCTTTCTTTGGTAGGTTGTTGTACATTAACAAGCTGTGTTGTAGATAGACATTTGCAATCATTAACGCCATTTCAAAATCTTCATCCGTACACGTAACATTTTCTGTACAATCACCATTATCAAATTTGCGAAGCGTGGATAATATCATACAAATACGATATAGAATTAAGCCCAAACGTTTTACTACACTTCCAGCTTCTTCTGCTGTAAAGGTGGTTACTTCTGTTAACCATTGTTGCCCTGTATAATTAACTGTTTGCCATTGTTCTTTGGATAAGTGTATCTGTGTTGGATTTGCTTCTAAGAAGTGAATCATTTCTAATACATTTTGCGATAAGGCTTCAAAATGGTCGTTTAAATTTAAGGTATTGCCAAAAGGCGATACATCTTTCCAAAGCTGCTCTACTTTAAACGTATAGAATAAAAAGCGACTGAATAAACCATCTTCTGCGGATGCAATGATATTGGCTACTTGACCAGGAGTACCTGATAAAGCAACTGATATTTTAGGCTCTTTGATAATTACATATTCATTGTCTGTTTTTCTTGAAACAGAAATGGTTTCAGAATGAAACGCTTTTCTGAGCATATCAGAATATCCGCCCCAATCTTGCTTAAAAACTGCTCCCATACTATCTGCTTCTGTTTCGCAAATAATTCCTTTACCCTCATTTTGTTGTATGTGTTGTAAAATGGCTGCATAAGATGTATTGGCAGGAATGAATACCACTTTAAAAGGTGGTTTTACAGGCTCTTCTGGAGTTTCTGTGTCGTCTTTCTTTCGGTTTCTTTGTTCTACCTTGTATTGAGCTAATTCGGCATCATAGATAGACTTATCTTGATTGCTTTGTTCTAATACACTTTCTTGATATGGGTCTGCCAATATTTTGGCGAATTTTAAAGCACCTTTTCCGCTTGCTGCTGGAGCTATGATAAAGGAAAACAGATTAGGGAATACGGTCTGTTGAGCATATACACCTGATACATTAGGTAAACAACCGCTAAGAATAGACAATGCACCAGTAAAGAACACATCACGTTCTCTTGGATCTGTAAATGCCATTGTACCTTTTCTTAATATCTCTGGTAGGTTGTCAAATAACTGTTCGTCAAAAGTGGGTGTGTTTTTTAGATAATCTTCATTGTTTATCGTTTCCGTTGGTTGAACTTGTGGGCTGTAATTCTGATAGCTTGCAAATTGCATAGCGTTGTTATCATAGGCTGATTTTACAGATGCTTTTATTTCATCTTGGTTTAGGTCGTAGGTACTTAGAATAAGATGCAAAGTATCATCATACACGATTCCTCTCCTGTTGCAATTACAAGCCAATTGATATATGAAATTGTTTCGGTTGCCGTCTGTATAGCTTTCTTTGTTTTCGGTGAATGTGATACACTCGGTAAAGATTTCTGAACTATTACTGTTTTCATTATTACTAAGATTTTGGGTTACTACTGTTTTGGGTGCTGTTGGTGTGATAGGTTGTAAAACCGTTTCGGTTTTTACCTTGAACTTTTCGTTTTGTATGTTCTTATATCCGTCAGGGTCGTAAGACACAAAACACAGCCTTGTAATATCTTTGCATTTTGGGTCTGCTTCAATACCAACTTCTTTTTCATAATACGCTTGCACTTGTGCATAAGCGTTTTTATGTTGTTCCATAGTAGAATCTACTTCAATAAACACTTTTAGGCCATTACCGCTTGGGCTTGTGAAACAAGCAAAAGTGAAAGGAATGGATTGTATTTTCTGTTTTGCTTCTTGAAGCTCGTCTGGTTCTAACTTATCAAAATCTAAGTGTACAAATCCGCTGTACATTTTAAAGTACTCCATTTTACGACCGCCTTCAAAAGTTGCTGACGGTGTAAAGGCTACTAATTCTTTTTTGAATTGGTCTGCTCGTTCTGGTTTACCCATTCCAATAGCCATACGGATAGCTTCAATAGGTTCTTTGTATTTACCCTCAATAACATCCTTTACTATCAGTAGTAAGGCTTTATTTTCTATGGGTTGATTGAAATTTTTATATATAGTTGATGATGCCATTTTAGAAGTATTTATGTGATTATTTTCCATTGATAGGTGCTTTAAAATTTTGGTCTAACAATTGGAGTATGTCTGATAAGCGGTAATAGATTTTGTACCCAATTTGGCAATAGCCTATGAGTCCGCTATCTCGCCAATATTGAGCGGTTCGCTTACTAACATTCATTATCTGTAGAAACTCTTGGGTGTCGAAAAACACTTGGTCAGGATTGCTTCTTTGCTTATCTTTAAGCATAAGCGTTAGTTCTGATAGTCTATCGTCTATCTGTTCTAACTTTTCGTCTAAAGGATGATAAAAGCCCATATCTAACTGCGTTTGTTTTGAATTAGATAATTGGCTGCTGCTTTTTCGATTTCGTCCGTAGAAGATTGACGGTTACGTTGTAACCATTCGTCTAACTCGGTACGATTGAAATAGAGTTTTTTACCTTGTGGGCAGAAATGCGGAACGGATTTCTGACTGGTAAGTTTGTAGAGATGCGAAGCACTTATATCTAAATAGCTACAAGCATCATTGAAGTTTAATACTTCTTTCTTTAAGAGGTTTTGTTCCTCAATCTTTTGCTCAAGTCTGTTGAGCTTTTCTAAAATTAAATTTTCGTTACTCATTGTGTTACGATTTAAAAGGTTTAACAATCATTTCTGACCGCTAAACTATTTCGTAACACTCTGGTAATCAGTTAGACGCTAACATCTAACTACTATATCTAACACATCTAACTGTTTTTATTTACAGATGGCTGAAAATGTTGTCTATATCTTCTTTTTTATAGGGTTGTTTTTGGTTTGCATTGTATAGACTTCCTTTTGAAATTGCATTCCCTTTTTTAGAATGAAATAACTTTGATTTGTCTATTGTGGTAGCTGTAAAATTTGAGAATGAGAGTTCTAATTTCTTCACTATGTATGCAAATTCTAATGTTTCACATCCTAAATATATCTGAGGAGCACCCAGTTTTAAATCTTTACTTGTTAATACAGACAATAATTCTTCAACTGTTGATTTATCCTCATTTAAGAGTTCCATATCACGATTAAGCAAAAAGAGTACCGATTTTAGCTTTGTTGTATCTCCAGTAAATCCAAATGAGAAACGAGTATCTTTTTCAAACTTATAATTATCAATACCTAAAAGAATATTATTTACTGTTTGAAATTCAGGAGTTGTTTTGTCAATCTCTATATCTGGAATGGGTTGTTGTAATAGTTCTCCGTAAAGCTCGTTTTTGTTTGACGGTAATTCCGAAAGGAATTGAGGATATAACTTTTCGGTTTCCTTTAGAAAACGAATTACGTTAGTAATGAGTTGCGGAATAACATAAGCTGTCAAGTCGGTTTGCTTAAAACTGTCTTGATCTGTTCCTATTCTTAATAATAGGTCTTTGCAAGATTTCACTACGTTTTGAACTATCTCTTTTTTCTGAATTTCTCCAATGTCTTTATTTACACATTTAAAAACTCTGTCTGATAGTCTTGTAGCTTCATTTAAAAGCAAGTAATGATAAAACCTTTGTGTTGCTGTGGTGGGTTCAGCTAATTTGATTTCAACCAATGGATGCAGAATATCGTGGCTAATATCTGTATCTGCTTGCAGTAGGTAGATTTCCAAACCATCTTCTTTGAATAGATTAGGCTTGTTTTTGTGGATTTCCTTTAATGCCTTATAATACTCGTTTATAGTCTGTTTTGGCTGTATAAATTTTGCAGACAAATTTTGTCTGTAAAACTTTTCATTGACTGCATCACTTGCCCAAGGTTTTAGATCGCCATAAATGATGCTTTTAAAAATAGTTAGTTCCATATTATAAATCGAGTTGAATTTTATTAGCTGCTTCTTTCTTCTTGTTGTCTATTACTTTGGCATATATCTGAGTGGTTTTTAATTCTCTATGTCCTAATAGTTTTGATACGGTGTAAATATCTGTACCCATTGTAAGTTGTAGGGTTGCATAGGTGTGTCTTGCACAATGGAACGTGATGTTTTTAGTAATACCTGCACGAAGTACCCATTGAGCTAATTTAACATTGTGCCAAGCACTATATTTTAAGCCTTTAAAAACACGCTCTGTTTTTTCTTTTTCTTCTCCTAACATATTACGAGCTTGCTCGGATATTGGTAGGGTTTCCGCTCCTTTGGTTTTTTGTTGTCTGAAACGAATGTAGTAGCCCATTTCATCAGAATGTTGCACCTCTGACCAAACCAACTTATTTATATCTGACCATCTTAAACCAGTAAGACAAGCGAATAAAAACGCAGTTTTTAGCTGCTTGCTTTCGCAATCTGCCTTTACTAATGCTTGTACTTCTTCTAAGGTTAAAAACTCTCTTTGTGGTTCTCCTTGTTTGAATCCCTGGACTTGCTCCGCGGGATTGTATTTTAAAATGCCATCTCTAACCGCTTGCTTTAATGCTGCCTTTAGTTTGTTGAAGTAGGAGTACTTTGAATTTTGAGATAATTCGTTTTCACTTTTGGTTTTAGCTTCATTGTCTAAATAATCTTTAAAGCCTTGTACCCATTCACGATTTACTCTATCAAATGAAATATCTCTTGGACTGTATTTTCTTAGATGCTTACCAACACTATCCCAATTACCATAATTACCTAAACTGGCTTTTCTCTTTTCTGTGAGTGCATCAAAGTATAATAAGAAACTGCCTTTTAGCTTCTCCTTGTCTTGAAAATCATAAATATTATTCTGAATTTCTAAATGTCTTTTGGCTCTGATACTTTCAGCTAATTGTAGTATCGTTTTATTTTGGTCTTTCTCTGCCTTAGTAAGTGAACCTTTTTCTGGGTCAGGTTTTAGATACAATTTTAAATATTCATATTCTCGCTTACCATTGGCATAGTAGTCTAAATACAAACTGATTTTGTTTCCTTTCTTTCGTTTTCTTAATGTTACTTTCATAAGGCTAAATTTTAAAGAGATTATCGATTTCTGTCCGTTTTATAATAGTACGCCTACCTAATTTTGCAATGCTCAATTGGTTGCGTTTTATCATCCGCTGAATAGTCCATCTGCTTGCACCTAATAAATTGGCAGCTTCAGTAATACTTAGAAATTCTTTATCTCTTAGATTGATATGATTTCCTGCTTGTGTAGGTAAGGTTTGCAGAGTTTGCAAGTTTTCGGAAGATGTAGGCTTGCTATTATTTATTTGCTCGGATAGGGTGGATTGTACTTTTTCTTCTCGCTTACGTTGTTTGTAGGCTCTACTTGCACACGTATGACCGCAATACTTAGTGGTGGTCTTTTGTGCAACAAAAGCCATTCCACAGAATTGACAGAATTTCGGTATTTTAATTGTACTGCTCATTTGGTGCTACTTGTAGCTCAATGTTGCTTGGTGGTGCTATATGGTGCATCATTTCGCTTTGATTTGTTGCTTTATGATTTGGGCAACAGATAAGCTAATAGGGCAACAATTGAACAACAAATATAAGAAATAAAGAGCAATTGGGCAACAAAAAAGAGATACTAAAAACTTATAAAGTCAATAAAAACAAGTAGTTAGAAAACAAAAGAAAGATAATTACTTTCCGATACAAAAATTGCTAAAGATGTTACCCAAAAGCTCGTCGTTCGTGACTTGACCGGTGATAAGCCCCAAGTGATAAAGTGCTTCCCGAACATCAATGGCCATTAAATCGCTAGGAAGGTCTTCGTCCATCCCAAATTGTACCTTTTCGATTTCTTCCAACGCCTTTAATAAGGCATTATAGTGTCTGGTATTGGTCACTATGGTTTCATTGTTGCGTAGGGCACCTGTATTTACAAATTCCAACAACTTGTTTTCCAAGTCCGCCACACCTTCCCTGGTTTTAGCAGAAATAAATAAGGTCGTTTGTCGCTTGTCATCATCGGGCAATTCTTGCTTGAACTTAAACCGTTGATTCTCGCTTAACCTGTCCAATTTATTGATAAGTAGTACGATCGACTTTAAGGGGAACTTATTTTTTATTTTCTCTATTTCGATTTTTAAAGAAGCTATGGCCCCGTCAGTTGTTAACTGCCATCCATCTACCAAATATAAAACTACGTGTGCCTGTTCAATTTTTTCAAAGGTTCTTTTGATACCTATGCTTTCGACAACATCTTTGGTCTCCCGAATGCCTGCCGTATCTATAAAACGGAATCCGATGCCTCCTATTGAAATTTCATCTTCAATAGTATCACGTGTGGTACCGGCTATGTCACTGACAATGGCGCGTTCTTCGTTCAAAAGGGCATTGAGCAAGGTCGACTTCCCGACGTTGGGTTCTCCGACAATCGCTACAGGAATTCCATTTTTAATAACATTACCGACGGCAAAAGAATCGATGAGTCCTTTCAATACGGTTTGAATGCGCTTCAGTAGTTCTTTAAATTGGGTACGATCGGCAAATTCAACATCTTCTTCTGAAAAATCGAGTTCCAACTCAATTAGGGAGGCAAAGTTTAAAAGTTCCTCACGTAGTAACTTGATTTCATTACTGAATCCACCACGCATTTGTTGTATCGCAATTTGATGGCTCGCCTCGTTATCTGAGGCGATAAGGTCTGCAACGGCCTCGGCTTGGCTCAAATCGAGTTTTCCATTTAAAAAAGCCCGTAAGGTAAACTCCCCAGCATCGGCCATACGGCAGCCCTTTCGTAAAAATAATTGAATGATTTGTTGCTGGATGTAGGGCGAACCATGACAGGATATTTCCACGACATCTTCTCCGGTATACGAGTGGGGATCTTTAAAAATCGATAGTAGAACCTGGTCGATAACACGCTTATCCTCAATGATATGCCCGAGATGAATAGTGTGTGTTTTTTGATCGATAAGCTTTTTGTCCCGTATCGATTTGAAGTAATTGGCCGCCAATGAAATGGCATTATTTCCCGAAATACGTATTACGGCAATTGCCCCCGCACCTGAGGGTGTCGCCAAAGCAATTATAGTGTCATCTGGAATCATTGGGCAAAATTAATCAAAATGAAGGAAGGAAAACCCAAGTATTTTTTTGATGTTCTTTTTATACGTAATTGGTACGCTATTTGATTAATTTTACGGTACTGAATAGTTCAGGATTTACTCAAAGAAAAGCTAACCTAATTCCCTCATAAAATGAAAAAGATATTTCTAACATTCGTTTCGATTTTAGTATTCAATATGATTGCCAGTGCCCAAGTTGCCGAACAGGCGAGTGATTCGATTGGGCTTGCCGAAGATGCGGCGGAAAAACAGGCTCAGGCGTTAGAGCTTAAAGAGCAGAAAAGAATGGAAAAAGAAATCCAGAAAGCCGAAAAAGCGCAGAAAAAAGCGGAAAAGGCGCAAAAGAAGGCCGAAAAGGCAGCAAAAAAGCGTGAAAAGTTGATGGACGACATAAAATCACAAAGAAAATCCATTGAGAAAGATGAGAAAAAATTGGAGAAGTTACGGGAGAAAATGCAGCTTGATAAGGTAAAAGGTAAACTTTCACCCAACGATATTACAAAAGTGAACAAGAAAATCGATAAACTACGGTCAGGTCTTGTAAAGGATATCGAAAAACTAAGAAAATTGGAAAGAAAACAATAGTGGTGCCCGTTCTAAGAATTGCAATTGTAACAATTTGATGGGTCTTGCGTCATATAGGTACATCAATTAAAAACACAATCATGCAAACAGAGAACAGAACACTTTTAGCGGCTACACATTTAAGTCAGTTGTTAGATTTTGTAACAGGAATAGGAGGCCTGATCATTCCGTTGGTATTATGGCTTACCCAAAGAGATAAGGTTATCGATATGGATGAAAACGGAAAGGCCATCATCAACTTTAGAATCAGCATGTTTCTTTATGTGCTGCTATGTGTACCCTTAATATTGTTATTCGGACTCGGACTTTTAGGGTTTTTGGTATTAGGAGTGCTGTACTTCGTATTCCCGATTGTAAATGCTGTAAAAGCAAGCAACGGAGAGGCCCCACATTACCCGATGAGTATAAAGTTTGTCTAGAATAACAGCGTTTAAACAAAAAAGGAGCATTCTTTTTTAAGCATTTACCAACACCTTTCTTCAAAGAGGCACGGTTGCTGAAATAAAAAAAGCCCTTCAATGGAAGGACTTTTTACTTAAAAATACGTCCGGTTTTAATCTTTACAGACTACAGCGTGTGCGATTACGTAGATATCGCCTGAAAGATTTGCTGTAACGGAGTATTGCCCAGGAGCCACTGTTGGGCTACCATTTTTAGTCGGATACATAGCGTTGCCTGCATAGGTATGTGTTTCTTTGACTTCAAGAGATGGATCAATATTATAGGTGACATCGACATTGCCATTTTGATAACTTACATCTACCGTACCTACCAATTCACCTTTTGAAATATCACATTGGCCGGCACCGGCATGCACATTATAGGTGTAATTTCCTTCGGCAATCGGGCCTATGGTCCAGCCCCAACGGTTAAAACCATTTTCAATGAAGCATGTCTCACCGTCTACACCTCTTGCAAACGCAGTTTCACAGTCGCTTTTGCATTCCGTCTTAAAATTGAAATCCATTACATAAAGTCGTTCTTTCGTCTCGGGATCTAAAACCCATCCCCAAGTGCTAATGCCGTAAGCACCGATTTCGGAGTCAAAATTAGCACCACCAGGACCGACATGGGCGCCCAAGTTGGGCGTACTGGCATCGAAGGGGTCTGGGCGTTGCTCAATTCCGAAGGTGCCTACAGCTGTACATTCAGTGCCTGATGCCGTAATAGAGCTGCGCTCTGAATCGATTACATAAAAATGCATGTCTTCGGAATTTGATGCTAATCCTGCACAACCTTGTTTTTTATGCTCGCCACCAAGGGCCGACCATTCCGTCCATGATTTTCTATCAATCAGCCAAACATCTACTTCTACGACACAAGTTCCGTTCGATGTAGTTCCTTTAATGTTTGCAGTACCGTCATCATATTCTGCAAAGGTCAACTGATGGCCGTCGACACTCGAGTAAAAAGCTGATGGCTCATCATGATCCGTTGATATTCTGGGCCACCAAAAGTTAGCAGTGGGCTGTCTATCCCCTATTGGGCAACGATCTGCGTCGACAACTGTACATTCTTTGATGATTTTGGGTTCATCTTTCTGCCGCTTAACCTTTTTAGTTTTGCCAGGTACGTCCTTCAAAACTTCTTGATCACCAACTTTTTCAACATCACAGGAGAAAAAGATAAGGCAAAAACACACTAGCAATTTGGTAATGTTTTTCATAATTCGTTTGGTTTAAAAGTTGATTGTTTAACCATTTAAATTATGAATACCACAATTTTTGGGCACTGAATTTCGATAAAATGCAAAAAAAACGACAGCCTCTTGAAGTAAGCGTTAAATCTTACGTTTTAAGTAGAAAACGTCCTTCCTTACTTTAGGGTTTTGGCTAATGCAATTGTTTTTTAGCTACAAATTTTTGAGAAATATGATTGCGGGTAATCAATTGTTCAGCATTACGGGCATCACCAACATGGTTACGTTTTCGCCTTCATCCAATCCGTCTACAGGCGTAAGAATACCAGCTCTGTTCGGTAGGCTCATTTCCAACGAAACTTCATCAGCGTTAAGGTTGTTCAACATTTCCGTTAAAAATCGAGAGTTGAAACCAATTTGCATATCGTCACCTTGATACGAGCAAGTCAACCGTTCTTCCGCTTTATTGCTATAGTCCATATCTTCGGCAGAAATGTTTAGTTCGGCTCCGGCAATCTTTAAGCGAATTTGGTGTGTAGTCTTATTTGAAAAGATTGAAACACGTCGTACAGAGCTTAAAAATTGATTTCTTGGAATGGTTAACTTATTCGGATTTTCTTTCGGAATGACCGCTTCGTAATTCGGGTACTTTCCATCGATCAACCGGCAGATAAGTTCTGTATTGTCAAAAGTGAATTTAGCGTTACTATCGTTATATTCTATGAGTACATCAGATTCGCTACCTGCCAAAATACCCTTTAAAAGTGTCAATGGTTTTTTGGGCATAATAAATTCTGCCACTTGGGAGGCCGAAACATCGTTACGTTGATATTTTACCAATTTATGTGCATCCGTTGCAACGAAGGTCAAATTCTCTGGAGAGAATTGAAAAAACACGCCACTCATCACAGGTCTTAAATCATCATTGCCTGCCGCAAATATTGTTTTGTTTATGGCAGAGGCCAAAATATCACCCAGTAGGGTCGTTTCACTTGGGTTGGCCAATTCTACGGCCTTTGGGAACTCGGCACCGTCGGCATAGGCCAATGCGTATTTTCCGTGATTTGAACTGATTTCAACCGTGTTGTTGTCTTCTACAACAAATGTTAAGGGTTGTTCTGGAAAAGTCTTCAAAGTCTCTAGCAACAAACGAGCAGGAACGGCAATAGTGCCTTCGTTATCGGAATCAACATCTAAAACCGAACTCATGGTGGTTTCAAGGTCGGAAGCCGAAACGGTCAGCTTATCTTGTTTGAGGTCAAATAGAAAATTGTCTAAAATGGGCAGTGTATTACTATTATTGATAACACCTCCCAAAACTTGTAGCTGCTTTAATAAATATGTGCTCGATACTATGAATTTCATTCGTTACGCATTTTGTTATAGTTTTCTCCTTTCTACGGAAATATAGTGTTTAAAAAGCCATTGGGAGACGATTAAATCTCCGAATACACCTCGAACAAAGATATTTTAAATGTCCATTTTTAAGAAACAAACTTATTAACACTTACACTCCATATTTTTTCTTTCGGATATAGCTGAATACAAGTCCTAAAATAAGAATTAAAACAACGGGAATACCAATGTTTATTAGTTGCCACTTCGTTTTTTGTTCTTCGATTTTTTTGACGTCGAGCATCGGGATATTGACGGTCTTGTTTCGTATGTTTATAAGTCCTGAATCGTCTAATAGGTAATTTAAGCTATTTATTAGAAATTCTTTATTGCCATAATGATTGTTGGTCCATTTGTCATATCCCAATTCTAATGGCCGCCCATTTCTCAATTGGTTTTTTATGATATCGCCATCCGCAATGACCAGCATTTTATTGTCCGTACCATTTTCTAAAGTACCATTTAGCTTTAAAGGTTTTACCCTTTTGTCAAATGCAGATTTAAATTTACCTTCTATCAATACCGCTAGCGGCTTGTTTCCATCGGTATACGCTTCTTTTTTTGGTGGAACGTCAATAATATCGAGACTGATTTGTTTGGGCGTCCCATCCACTTTTGAAAGTGGTGAGCTGCTAAGAACAACGGTTTTTTTATTGGAATTCGCCAACGTATCCAATGCACTGGTAAACTGAAAGCGCACCGCTTCCAAATTATTGTTTATCGGATGATCATTTTTTGAGAAAACCATTGGATTATAGTACCACGGTACCGGATTATATTGCGAATCGTTGCCTTCTCCGCTTGCCAATACGATTTGTGTAAAATACATATCGTTGACTAACACGGGATTGATGCGCACCCCGTAATTAAAGAAGAAATCATTCAGATTCAGATTGCGGGGTAAAGCCATTGCGGTACCCGTTTCGTTAAAAAGACTGTCAAGCTCCATATTTACTTGGTCGACAAGCCATACCGATTTTCCGCCGTTGACGATGTATTGATCCATAACGTATTTCTCGCCATCGGAAAAAGCTTCCGTAGGTTTTGCTATCAATGCCAAATCGTACGCTTTTAAGCGATCTAAGGTACTTTGTGGGTTGGTTGCAACAGAATCAAGGGTAATTGCGCCAATATTGTAGTAATCTCTTATCGCGGTCAAAAAATCAGCCAAAAACATATCATCCAGTTCACCGTTACCTTTAATGACCGCAACGCGTTTTTTCTCTTTGATCTGTAGTTTTGTGAAGGCATCGGCAAAAGCATATTCTAAATTTTGAACCGAATTGTTTATCCGTTCTTCAGATGATGCGCCTAATTTGTTCTTGAGCAGTGGAACCTTTACGGTCACATTGTTATAGTTGACCATGGCCCAAGGAAAGGCGATGTTCTGTGATAATTTGCTATTGTCTTCTACCGTAATTTGTGCCGGGGTAAGACCTAGGGATTGTAGATCGGCTATAGTAGCATCGGTCTGTTCAGAATCTTCCAGGGGGTCTACGAAGGTAAATTTTATATTGTTGCTTTTTGAAGCGAACTCCTCCAAAAGTTGTCTTGTTTCGGTCTGTAGCCTGACGAATTCCGAGGGTAGGTCACCGGCTAATAGTACATCGATGACTACTGGGTTTTTAAAGTCAAGTACCGTGTTCACGGCGGGCTGCGATAAGGTATAGCGTTGGTCTTCGGTAAGGTCGAACCGCAAGTTCATAATACCTGCTACAACGTTTACCAGGATCAAGCCGGCAATAGCCTTTACAACCGATGGTAGGTTATTTTTCATCGGTTGTGGTTTGTTTTTAATTGAACGACGGCCAAAAATAGGAAGAATAGTGCCAAGCTTAAAAAGTACAGCAGATCGGCACTATCGATAACTCCGCGTGCAATACTTGCAAAATGAGCCTTCATTCCCAAACGCTGAACAAATACAGCGGTGTCACCACTTGAAATAATGGAGGCTAAGGCCTCAAAACCGTAATAGAGAAAAAAGCAAATAAGTACGGCCGCAATAAAAGATACGATCTGGTTTTCAGATAAGGTAGAGGCGAACAGGCCAATTGCGGTATAGCAAGCTGCGAGAAAAATGATTCCAAAATAAGAACCTATAACCATGCCGATATCAAGGTTACCTACCGTAGTACCCAGTTGAGAAACTGTGTATACGTAAAGCAGTGTAGGTAGTAAAGCGACTAAAGTGAGCACCAAGTTTCCGAAAAATTTGCCCAGTACCAATTGCCAAACGGTCAATGGCTTGATGAGGAGCAGCTCTAAGGTCCCCAATTTTTTTTCCTCAGAAAAGCTTTTCATTGTAATGGCCGGAATAAGGAATAGAAATATCCAAGGTGCCAAAAAGAAAAAGTTTCCTAAATCTGCAAATTGGTAATCGAAAATATTGAAAGGGCCCTTGAAGACCCACAGAAACAGTCCGCAGAGTACTAAAAAAAGTCCGATGACCATGTAACCGATCGGAGCGGTAAAAAAAGATCGTATTTCCCTTTTAAAAATTGCGAGCACTGCTATCAGTTTAAAGTCTCTATTCGATTAACGCTCCATGCTTCCGGTTTTGCAGAAAAAAGCGGTTTGGTCTGGCCCCATACTTCCTTAAAAAAAGATGAGCCGCGATAAGCCTCCAAACTTTGCTCATTTTCCCAATGACTATAGGTGAAAAATATACGGTCATCAGCTTTGTCTTGATACAATTCCAAGTACCTACAGCCTTCAAAAGCACGAATACCTTGTTTGGTCTTCTGAAAAATGTGCTCAAAACTAGTAATATTTTCCCTTTTAAATGTGAGTTTTACAATTCGTACCAGCATTTATATAAAATTGATGGTGATAGTATCTCTATAATCCAACCCCAGCAGGGTAGAGGCTCCGCCGACAGTATTCAAATCACTTTTGTAAATGGCCAATTCAACATAATTAGCGGAGTTGAAAATCGCCAACACGTCGCCCGCACCTTTTCGTTTACTTCTTTCTAGATCAAAATTGATGATATCACTATAGGTATTGTGAATTTGTTTGATTTTCGTAGTTCGTGCGCTCAACTCAAAAGACCTTCCTTTTCTATAGGCCTCAAAGAAATTTTTGTGAATATTGGTTACCACGTTCCCGTAATTATCAATGTAAATGACGCTGCCGCTTATTTTGTTTCCATTATCGGTAACACTTGGTGAGAACCCGCGAAGATCACGCAACCCATCAAAGTGCCTACCCACAACATCCAAGGTTCCGCCTCGTGCAATATGGCAGGCTACTTTTACAAATACGTCACGAACGGGGAAAGAACCATAATCTGGATTGGGAATCTTGATTTCCACCACTTTTTCGGGTTGAATTTCGGAAGTTATCAAACCTATTACCCCGTTGTTCGCCGTTATAAAATAATGCCCATCTACCAACACGGCAATGTGCTGGTTTTCAGGTGTAGGTTCGGCATCGACCCCAACAATATGAATAGTGCCCTCAGGAAAACTTTTGTACGAATTCTCAAGAATATAGGCACATTCTTGAATGTTAAAGGGATTAATGTCGTGGGAAATGTCTACGATTTTGGCATCTGGTAGTTCTTTGTAAATCGTACCTTTTAGGGTGCCTACAAAATAATCCTTAAGTCCAAAATCGGTCGTTAGCGTTATAATTGCCATACAGCAATGTTGATATGTTTTTGGTAATGCAAACTGAATTTTTACTTAAGTTTGTTAAACAAAATTAAACAAAAAAATAGCCAAGCGAAATTAATATTCAACGGGTTTAATTTAAATCTTCCAATTTTTGAACGAACTTATTCTAGAACTTACTGAAATAAGCCCAAGGGAGTTTTTTGGGCAACAGAACGAAAATATAGATTTATTAAAAAAATATTTTCCGAAGCTAAAAATTGTAGCGAGGGGGAATAAAATAAAGGTCTATGGCGATGATGAATTACTGAATGAGTTCGACAGGCGTTTTAAGATGTTGACGGCCCATGTGACCAAGTATAACAAATTGGATGAGAACGTAATCGAAAGGGTACTTACCAGTAATACCAAAGAAGATTACGAATCATCACAAGAGAGCGGTGAGACTTTAGTACATGGGGTCAGTGGTCGCCTGATCAAGGCAAGAACGGTCAACCAGCGCAAATTGGTCGATGCCTCTAAAAAGAACGATATGGTATTTGCCATTGGCCCGGCCGGTACAGGAAAGACTTATACCGGTGTGGCTTTGGCGGTAAAAGCACTGAAAGAAAAGCAGGTACGTCGAATTATCTTAACAAGACCTGCGGTCGAGGCAGGCGAGAATTTAGGGTTTCTTCCCGGTGATCTAAAAGAGAAGTTAGACCCTTATATGCAACCATTGTATGACGCTTTGCGTGATATGATCGCACCCGAAAAATTGGCACACTACATTGAAAACGGAACCATTCAAATTGCTCCGATGGCATTTATGCGGGGTAGAACATTGGATCATGCCTTTGTGATTTTAGATGAAGCCCAGAATACCACGCATGCACAAATGAAAATGTTCTTGACCCGAATGGGGAAAGATGCCAAATTTCTGATAACGGGCGATCCGGGACAAATTGATTTGCCGCGAAGGGTCATTTCCGGACTCAAGGAAGCACTTTTGGTGCTCACCAATGTAGCGGGAATCGAAATTATTTATCTTGATGATAAAGATGTTATTAGACATCGCTTGGTCAAGAAGGTGATCGATGCCTATAAGAATATCGAACACCAGAATTAGCGAAATCGGAAGGCACCTGTTTGAAGGGCCCAATATTTTTAATTAAAACCAGCAATCGAACATCAAATCAGAATGAGCAATACCATTACAAGTACCGATTTTAATTTTCCTGGACAGCAAAGTGTTTATAAGGGAAAAGTTCGTGAAGTGTATACTTTGAAAAATGACGTTTTGGTAATGGTCGCTACCGATCGATTATCTGCATTTGATGTGGTGATGCCGAAGGGCATACCCTATAAAGGACAAATTCTCAATCAGATTGCGACTAAGATGATGGCGGCGACAGAAGATATCGTACCGAATTGGTTGATGGGCACTCCAGACCCCAATGTGGCTGTGGGCCATGCTTGCGATACCTTTAAGGTAGAAATGGTTATCCGTGGATATCTGTCAGGTCATGCCGCTCGCGAGTATAAAGCTGGGAGGCGACTTATTTGTGGTGTTCCGATGCCCGAGGGTATGAAAGAGAACGATAAATTTCCCGAGCCGATCATTACCCCGGCCACTAAAGCGGAAATGGGAGATCATGACGAAGATATATCAAAGGAAAATATTCTGAGTCGCAAAATTGTATCGGAAGAGGATTATAGTGTATTGGAGCAATATACAAAGGCCTTATTTCAGCGGGGTACCGAAATTGCCGCCAAACGTGGGCTGATTCTAGTAGATACCAAATACGAGTTCGGAAAGACCAAGGATGGCAAGATTGTCTTGATCGATGAAATTCATACCCCTGATTCTTCCCGATATTTTTATGCGGAAGATTATCAAGAACGTCAAGATAGGGGAGAAGCTCAAAAACAACTTTCGAAGGAATTTGTACGCCAATGGTTGATCAGCAATGGTTTTCAAGGGCTTGAAGGCCAAACTCTACCCGAAATGACCGATGATTATATTGCATCGGTTTCAGACCGCTATATAGAACTTTACGAGAATATTACTGGTGAAACCTTTGTAAAGGCCGATATTTCGAACATACAAGAACGTATTTCGGAAAACGTTTTAAAATATTTGAAGGAAGTATAACGGTCAGTTTATGAAAAGCAGGGCAGAGTTAAGAAACAAAAGCCTTTGTTTAAGCACTTTTCGCCCGTATTACGCTTGTACATATATTGTGTGTCCGTTTTTTTATTCAAATACTCTGTCTTTGAATAATGTTTTTAGCTCGTCATAGGAGTGTTTTGGTTTTTTGCAGATGTAGATATGTTGATGTAACTCTTCTTCATTCTCCGAATAGGGATTGTAAATGGTTTTTACTATAGTAACTTCCTCAAAATACTCATTAAAAAAGTCGCCAACATTGTAACCTAAACAAATTGTCGTTTCGGGCATATCTCCTTTTGGAACCCAATTGTAGAAACTACCGTGTAAAGAATATGCTTTTGGTAAATCATATCTCCCGTTAAACACATTCACTGCTCCTGCCTGTGCGTAATGTTTCCCCCAAATTATGGTGTTGTTTTTTTCTGGATTTGGTAGGCTGTCGTATACAGTTTTCAATTCCTTTAAAGTAACAGCCCATTTCTCTTTTGAATACCTTTCCTCAAATCTGACATTGAATTGACCTCCCTTTACAACATCTCTGTTTTCATAGGGATAGTCGTGTTTTAAATAACTTTCCAATGGAAATACAGGCATCCCAAATGGAATCAAAATGACCCCAATGGCAAGTAAAATTCCGATTGGATAAATCAACCATTTTCTTTTTGGCAGCATAATTTGTTCCCAAAATATGCCGCCAAACGGTAAAACTGTCAGTGCAATAGGATAAAAGTAATATCCCTTACCTT
Organism: uncultured Kriegella sp.; assembly: GCF_963975415.1. Taxonomy (NCBI): domain Bacteria; kingdom Pseudomonadati; phylum Bacteroidota; class Flavobacteriia; order Flavobacteriales; family Flavobacteriaceae; genus Kriegella; species uncultured Kriegella sp. Next base: position 70,319 of record NZ_CAXBGN010000004.1, on the reverse strand, counting down.
GACTGAAAGCTAAAAAGATAGTAGATAATAGAATTGATACCGTTGAAGGTCTATAGTTTCTCATTGAATGATGGAACATTGAAACGATTGCTGGAATAGTAATGAGCAATGTTAAAGGATTCAATGCCATAAGAAGGTCTGATAAAACCTCTGAGGGTGTCTGTCTATTCAACTGGGTTTCATAAAGTCGGTCAAACATTTTTAGAACGGGAAAATCATTGACGATTTGCCAAATGATATTTGAGCTTATCAAAATGATAAAAACGATAATATTCCACCAAAAATTTTGCTTTATTAATGCTTGCCTTGTCGATTTAAAAAACAATAGGGATGAAACTCCGAAAATGAAAAATACAGCATCGTATTTAGTCAAAAATGCCAATACAGCGCCAAAAGTCAGTAACCACAAATATTTTCGTTCAAGACTTTTAACATATTTAGTCAGAAAGAAGAAGTTCAGAACCCAAAACAATTGGCTAAAAACCACTGGTTGAAATAACTGTTGTGAACGTAAAAATGCCGGTGCAATGATGAAACACAACAAAACCAAAAAAACAGCTTTTGTCTTTCCGCCTAATTCTACAGTGATTTTGGAAACAAAAATGAGAATGAGAATTGCAGCAAGGTGCGAAAAAATGTGGTGAACGAAAATGGACTCCGATTGGAACAAGTTTTGGATGAATGCCAAAACTCCAATTATTGGTGGAAATTCCATAAATCCAAAGGCAAGATGATTTCCTGTTTCAATATGAAGCAGTTCGTCTCCTTGAAAACCTGAATTGCTGTCAGCTATTAAATGAAGCGCCAATTTGACGATGCAAAAAGCAAATATTACAAGTTTCGTCTGTCTATTCACTTATTATTTCGGTTTTTTTAAAGGGCACACAACATCTCGGCTTAGCGTAGTGCGGAAGTAAGGACACTTTTCGTTTCCGTCTGTTCACGAAGCTAAAGCTTATTGTTTTGTTTTTTCTTTTTTTGGCCAAAGCAAACTCCAAAAGATTTTGCGGCATTCATAAAAATGCACAAACCTTTCAGATAAGCCCGAGGCCCTATTGTTTGTAGCTCGTGCTGTAGCATGTTTTTACTTTGTTTTAAAAGAAATTAATCCTATTTTATTTTTTATTCTTTTGCCATAAGTAAGTTGTCTCCAGATCCATTCCATTGGTCCAAATTGATGAGTCTTCAGCCACCATTTGCTACATACAACTTGTAAGCTGAATATTATCACTGCAATTCCTATGTTTAGGGTATATCCGAATTTTCCGACAAAACCAAAGCCAATGCCATAGAACAGCGTTGTAGCTAACAAGGTTTGAAGTAAATAGTTTGTTAAGGCCATTTTGCCAACAGGAGCAAACCATTTTAAAAATGTATTTCTTTTTTTATACAAAAGTGCTAGTAAAGCAACATAACCAATTGCTAGAGGAACAGTACCAAAGGCGTAGCTCAATGTTTTCATAAGTGACCAAAATATGTCATGATTAGAAAAATAGGTGATACCTGTTCTAATAATACTAATTGGGAGTCCTATGCAAATACCCCAAATAGCAACCTTTTTTAAAAAGGACGTATTGTCTAATATATTTTCATCTAGAATTTTTCTTCCAGCCCAAAGACCAATAAGAAATATACCTAAAACCTTAAAGGCTCTACCTTCATTTAAAATATCTGCTAAGCGAATTATAGCATTTCCGATATTAACTTTAAAAAAATCTAAAAGACTATTACTTTCCAGATATGCTATAAAATCTGTCATTAAGACTCCTTGCCACTCTGAAATCGGGAGACCCAAACTTTGATTGTACTGTAGGTTTAAATCATAAAAATACAAAGGGTAATTCCACCCGATAGCGTTAATAATTAGCCAATTAACGATAGGCAGTAAAATTAAAATCACAGCATATTTCAATAATTGGCTGTTACTTAAATTAACAAACCAAATAAGTGTTAATCCTAGTATGGCATATAGTGTTAAGATGTCTCCCATCCAGAGAAATATCAAATGAATTAATCCAATCATCAGAAGCCAGAGCATTCTTCGTCTAAAAAATTGGGCAAAAGGTTTATTGTGCTTTTTTAAGTTTTTGTATTGTATGACACAACCTATTCCAAACAATAATGAGAAAATAGAATAGAATTTACCATCAACAAGTGTATACATGATTAATTCAAAATAATCATCGATAATAAAGAATGCCGAGCCCAGTCTATTTTCTATGGGATAATCAAAATACCCGGAAAAATAAACAATGTTTGCGCATAAAATAAAGAAGATGGCAATACCTCTTAAAATATCAAGGTACGCGATTCGATTCGTTCCTTTTATAGGTGCTGGTTGGTTGGTTCCGGTCTTCATAAATTATTCTTATTGAAGTAAAAAAGGGTAAACTTCATTTTTTAAATGTTCGTTAAGATACATCCTTTACAAAAGTTATAGATTAGGGTTTACACTAAATTAGTATCCAACCTTGTTGATTGTTCTGTGGTTCTTAATTCATTTTCGTTAAAGTAGCCTAAAAACACGTTTCTATAAAACACCCTGCATACTCCATTTCCCATTTCTAAGGCACCGATGTATTTTCCTTTTAAAGAAGCGGAGATGTAAACCTAGTGGTAAGGTTTTTTGCGTATAAATGAGCATTGCCCTCGAAGTTTTCAATCCATTCGTTTAATTGACATTCAAGGCTAAAATTCTCTTTAATTTTAGTATGACAAGATAGAAGTAATGCAAATAAAGCTAGTATTGATATTCTGAATGGTTTAATTTTTACCTATGATGGTTATTCTGTTGCTTAGTTTTGTCAAATGACATACAACGTCCCGGCTAAAGCTTTTTTTTAAAGCCAAATTAAAAACCTGAAGGCCTTTGCAAATGAGGATAAACCATTCGGTTTAGCATTTATTAGCTATTTTTTATGCACTGTGCTGGCGGTAGTTTTTATTCCGTTATCATCAAGTAATATCCATCCAAATCTCGCAGACAAAATTGCTCTTTTCCGGAATTCGGATTCATATGTCGGGCTTCTTCCATTTCTAATTTCAGTTCCTTGGCATTATTCCAAACTTTATTTAAGTCTTCCACTCTCAAATACAAGATTAGTCCATTCCCAGGTGGTATTTGAGGACTTGAGAGCGTAGGGTGTTCATGTTCTCCCCATTTATGCAAGCAAAGGAAAACTTCTCCGGTATTGTCCGTTAACATTTCAAATGTTGAGCCTCCGTGACTGCTATTGCAATTAAGCAATTTTTGATACCATTTTGAACTTTTTTCAACATTGAAAACGCCAATTATAGGTTCATTTTTTATCATTCAACTTTTTTTAAATTACCGCATCTAATCATACTGAATATGCGTCGATTTTCAGAAGGGAAAATCTGACCGCAATTAATAATAGGTGTTGTTGTACCACGTTATTTTTTAATTCGATTATATTTGTTTAGAGTTTCGATAAGTAAATCATGAGGAAGCGCATATGCTGTATTCCCATTGATTCCTTCCATTGTTTCAGCTGCTACCATCGCATTAATAATTGCCTCCTCAACGGCTTGTACGGTTGCTTCGAAAACTGGCGTCAGTTTGTCATTCGACATTGACTTTACGGTTGTAGTTTCATCTCGATTAAATGCATTTTCATTTGCGGTTGAGAAAGCTAAAAAAATATCGCCAGAACCATTACTTCCTCGTCCGCCTACAATACCAATTCCTAAAGGAATTCTTTGGGCTATTCTCTTTAATTGATGTGGTAAAAGAGGTGCATCTGTCGCTACGATTACTATAATTGAACCATCACCTTCTTGTCTCCTTGATTTTGGGGGTGCCTTAAATTTATAATTTAAAGTATCTCTTAATTCAATTCCAACGGGAACACCAGCGATTGATAAATTTCTTTTCGCTCCAAAATTTGATTGAACGATTGCTCCAACTGTATACGATGAATCCTTAATTTTAATGACTCTGGAAGAAGTTCCGGTTCCACCTTTAAATCCCAAGCACATCATCCCAGTTCCCCCGCCAACATTTCCTTCGGCAATCTTTCCACCTGAGGTATTTTCAATAGCTTCTATAACATGCTTTTCCTTTACATGAAATCCGTAAATATCATTAAGAAATCCATCATATGTTTCCGCTACTACCGGATAGGTATACCACCATTCTTCTCCATTGTACCAATCTGTATCAACATACCATTTTAGCACAGCTTGTCTGACCTCACCAACACTGTTTGTATTTGTAATCATAATTGGTGTTTCTAAAAAACCTGATTCAGTAACCCAAGTTGTACCAGTCATTTCTCCGTTTCCATTAAGACTATACCAGTTAGCATAAACAGGACTAAATTTTTTTGCCTTTCCTCTTGGAAATATTGCAGTAACTCCTGTTCTTATAGGTCCTTTGCCCACGATGTTTTCTCCTTTTCCGGAAATGATTGTGCTGTATCCGACTTCTACACCTTTAACATCCGTAATAGCATTGAATTCCCCGGTTTTACCAACAAAAGGAACTCCTAAATCTCTTGCTCTTGGTTTTTGCGTATAAGATTGGAAACAAATTAGCGATAATAAAAAAATTATAAATATTCTTGTCATATTGGTTGGTTTATAATGTGATACAACAATTGTACACATTCACTTCAACAGTTTTTTTACACTGAACTTTCCTTTCTTTTTTAGCTTCTCCAAAATCTTAATAAAAGCAATGGCCGTGATATAGGTGTCGCCCAAAGCGGTATGCCGATCTCTTTTAGAAATATCGAACTTATCGGCCAGTTCATCTAAGGAATATTGCTCTTTTTTCTTTAATAAGGGAGATTGTATCAAGGTTCTTTTGTATAGATTGGAGGTGTCCAAGACTTTGTTCAACAGTTTTGGCATACCGTGTCTTCTCAGCGCGCAATTGATCATGGTGATGTCAAAACCGGCATGATGCGCTACGATGACCGAATTGCCCACAAATGCTAAAAATTTTTGCAGCGCCTCTAGTTCGGTAACGCGAATCTTACGCTCATCCCTTAAAATACCATGTATTTCTACGTTTTTTGCATGGTAAAAATATTGATCTAAATAGACTTCAAAAGAATCTCCTACGGCAATCGTGTTATCTTTTAATGACAGGGCGCCCATACTGAGCATACGGTCTTCCCCATAATCGAATCCGGTTGTTTCGGTATCGAGCACCACAAAACGAATATCCTTGAGATCGGCGGTCTGCTTTTGTTTGAAGGTGTCTTCGTAGGCGTACCAAAAATCGGGATAGTGTATTTTCTTCTTTTTAAAAAACTGCATTATCCTAACAGATTTGTAACCTTAAACCGTACTTTGATCAACTCTTGTAACTCTTTGATAGTCTTAAAGGTACGTTTTAGTTTTATTTTTTCTTCCTTACTTAGTTTGTCCAAGGCGATAAAGCGTCCCGAGTCGTTATGGAGCAAGCCTTGCCTGGTTCTAAATTTGAGCAGTGCCTTTGTGGCATAGGAGCAGGCTAAAAATAGTTCTTGGTTGTTGGATTCCAGTTCGGCCAATCGCTCAAACCGTCCGGCGGTATTATTTATGGATTTAATTTTATGGGAGAGGATAAGCACGCGCGCCGCATCGACCAACGGCATTAGCGCCCTTCGCTTGAGATCGAAGAAATCTTTGTGGGCACCATCTTCTTCTACGAGAAACGATCTGAAAAAGCCGGATGGAGATGGATTTTGTAATGCCCCACTCGCCAAATGGAGAAAAAAGATGGGGTATTTCGAGGTTTCTTCGAAGATATGCTCCGTGAGTTGATTGACTAGCTCTTTTTCACCATAGGTCAAATTATAATCAAAGAATATGGAGGATAGCAGTACCTCATCGGGTCCGGGGTTGACGATCCAGTGCGAGACCGAAGTTTTCCATTGCGAAAGGCTGAGACACCATTCGGGGTTCGAGGCCATCATTTCCGCAGGGCAGTATTCGTAGCCTATTTCCATCAATCCCCTCGTGATATATTTGGCCAGTTTTACAAAATACGCGGTAGTTTCCGGTAATTTTTCCGCGGTAACATCTTCAAAAATTAGGGCATTATCTTGGTCGGTATGTAACAGTTGCTCGCTGCGACCTTGGCTTCCCATAGCCAGCCATGCAAATTTAACGGGTGGGGGCGTATCCATGGTTTCCAACGATAGTGTTATCACCTGTTTGATACACGCATCGTTCAGTTCAGCGATAATACGCGAGGTCAGCGTCAAGGGAATATTCTGGTCTAAATAACCCTTTAGCAACTGCATAATGCCCTTGCGTATCTGCTTAATTTTTTTGATTTTTCCCGCTCTTTTGATACCCTTCATTAAAACCGCGGGGTTATTGCCCAGCGTTAGCATCAAATCGTGCTTTGAAAGAATACCTTCGGCGGGGCTATTGGCCGTACCATCGGTCGTAAGGCATAAATGGCTGATACTGCTTTTCATCATGGCCATTTGTGCCTGGGCAATGGTCATTTTGTTGGGGTAGGTGATAACGGGCGATGACATAATGGCCGAAGCCTTGGCGGTAATGGGAAACGTACCCGTCGCCACCTTGTTACGAATGTCTTTGTCGGTAATGATACCAATGGGCAATTTGTTTTCCAAGACCAGCATGGCGCCCACCTTTTTCTTGGTCATTCGTTCGGCAATGGTCTTTATGGAAGTCGCTTTGGTACAGCTGACCAGCTTTTTTGAATAGGTCACCTGTTGCAGGTCGAATAATGCCGACTCGGCCGTATTGCCCTCTTTCAATACACCATTGGTTTCCGAAGGTGCACTTGTTTTTATCGCATACGGGTTTCGGGTATTCGAGGCAAAACTTTCAATCAGGAAATTGCCGACCGCCTCGTAATTTTGGGTGAGCGGCCGAAAAACGTTTAAGGGGATGGCATACAGAATGGTCTCTTCGTACGCAAAGGCATCCATTTTATAATTTTCATTGGCAATCAACGGGCGTAGCCCGAAGATATCACCTTCATCGCACATGTCGATTATCGTATTGTTGCCTTTATTTTTTAGGATGACGGCTCCTTTGTGTACGACATAAAAACGTTCATGGGGTGGCTCGTTTTCTTGAAAAACAGCATTGTCCTTATCACGATAAACAATAGAAACTTCTCCTGAAAGTAGCTCTAAGTCTTCTTGGCGCAAAACATTAAAAGGCGGAAAGTTCTTTAAAAAATCGGCAACGCGAAGCGATATGGTATTGTTCATGAAACAAATTTAAAGATAAAGTTGGTTGTCCGTATCGGGCAGCATTCAAAAGCACCGATTTAGTGCTAAAAGTGTCAGACAATCCATTTGAGTTTCGGCAATTAGCCGCTTTCTTTAGTCGTTTGTTCGTGAAGACATCAATACGGGCAGCTTCAAGGTAAAGCACCTATTTTTACTTATGAGGAAGCAATTGTTTTTTTGGGAGGACACTAAAAAACTAATAAAAAGCCCTGTGGCCGAACCACAGGGCCTGTAGCTGCTATTTTAATTTTTAAGATGAAGCTCCACAATTTTCGACCATTTCTGAACCGCTTGCAATTCTCCGCTAAGCTGCATATTTACGTCGACATTGTAAAACTGGAATTCAATTTCTTGCCGGTCTTTTGCTTTTGGGGTAAAACTTAACTCAAGACGGTCTATTTCACGATGGTTTCCGTCTTTGCTTCTAACGACGTGGCCAATATTGTTGACCTTACAACGCTCGATACCATTAAGGTTCACGTACTGCAACGTTTCTTCGGTCTTCGTTTTTTTAAAGAAGAAAAGGTATTGCTTTGTTTTATCGATTCCGATAACAAAGTCACTGCAATATTCATGTTCACTTATTTTACAATCGTGTTGATCGGCTAAAGTGATCAACGATTGTAACATTTTTTTCTCTCTTTTTTTTCTGCCTTGTGTTATTAAAACAAACGGTACAACACAGACAGCGGCTAGAATACCGCCGATGATGGTACTTGCTAATTCCATTTTTTTAAGCTTTTGAATTTATAAATTGTAACTGCGGGCCGTGTTAGCACAGCGCCTTGCGAATTCATGTCGAATTCGTTTGAAAAACAATAAGCACTTCAAATGGATTACCAGAAGTAATGGAAGGGAAAAATAAGGTCGGCTTTCCGATAGTGTATCAGAAAGTTTTTCGAACTTTTTAGGTATTGCGCATACTTACTTTCGAAAAGTACATTGGTCGTGTTTACCAAAGCCCATACGCTGTCAAACGGATTCTTTACATTCGATGGCGTGTGGTTATCGGCAGTGGTTACCCCACTTTCCGATTCGGGGGTATGGTAAAACAAGGCGGTTGAAACCGCCGCAATATTGGTTTCACCGTGCTGATGTGAATCGGTAGGGGATTCGGTCGAACCGTACGAACTGATCACCATGCCAAGGGCAAAGCAATAGATTGCGGTCAACGCAAATCCGATAAAATTTCTAACTAACGTTTTCACGCCGCAAAGATAATTCTTTGTATGATCAATTCCGTTTTTTTAAGAATATTTGGGAAAGCCGCTATTACGTTTTGTAAACCACGATTCCGTAGGTTATTGGTCACATTTATGGTATACGGCCATCGCTGTAGCGGTCGGTCACAAGCTTAGCATTAAGCGTTATCTTTGCCATCGAAATCCGCTGTTTTGAATTCATTCATGTCCACCCTTTCCGAAAACTATAAGGAACTGCTGCAAATTCTGAAAAGCAGTAGTTTCTCAAAGGCCTTGTTGATCGCTATTGCCGTTACGGTACCAATTTCAGTGTGTATCGCATTGGGCCATTTAGAAATCGGCCTGGCCCTTTGTTTCGGGGCCTTTTGGAGTTCCCCCAGCGACGTTAGCGGTAGTTATCGGCATAAGAAAATCGGGATTTTGTTTTCGGCGGCCCTGGTCATGGTGGTGAGTTTTATCGGAGGCTACCTCGATATCGCTACAGTAGTGCTGGTTCCGCTTTTGGGCGTGCTCTCTTTTGCCATTGCGTACCTCTCGGTTTATGGGTTTCGGGCGTCGTTGATCAGTTTTTCCGGACTTTTGGCCTTGGTGTTGAGCTTTGCCCATGATCCGCAAGAGCTCGAGGTGTACCAATATGCCCTTTTGACCGGGGTCGGGGGACTGTGGTATTTGCTGTTGATGGTCATCTGGCATCACCTGAACCCGAGAGGACAGACCGAAGAAACGCTTACGGAAACCTATGTGCTCACCGCCGAATTTCTCGAAACGCGGGGCAAATTGGTAGGGCCGCAGGCAGACCGCATAGCCTTGCAGTCGCATTTGCACGAGCTGCAGGAAAAATTGACGACCAATCACGAAACCTTGCGTGATATTCTGATCTCTTCGCGTAAAAGCTCGGGGCGTTCGGTCTATCAAAGCAAACGGTTGTTGGTTTTTGCACAATTGGTGGAAATGTTGGAAACCGCCGTCGCCAACCCTGTGAATTATGATAAGATGGATGTGCTGTTAGAAGCGCACCCCGAATATATCAAAAGCTTTCAGAACCTGATCTTTGAGATGTCGGATCAATTGCGAAAAGTGGCCGATGCGGGATCTGACCTTAAAAAACTGCCCAAAAACAGCACATTGACCGCATGTTTTAAACGCGTACAGTTAGAGATTTTAACCTTTAAGGAAAGTGGCACCGCACAACATATCGAAGACTTTTTGATGCTTCAGAATTTGTTCGAGTATCAAGAAGAACAGTTTGAAAAACTTAAAAAAATCAAATGGCTGCTGGGCAATTCCGATACCGAAGACCTGGAGTTTATCGATAGGGAAACCGCCGAAAAATTCGTTGCCCCGCCCGATTACGACCCCAAACTATTGCTGCGCAATCTAAGTTTTAAATCGACCATTTTTAAGCATTCGCTGCGGCTGGCGGTCACCGTAATGGTCGGCTATGCCTTGGGTACGCTTTTCGATTTTCAAAACCCCTATTGGATCTTGTTGACCATCATCGTTATCTTACGGCCCAGTTACGGACTCACCAAAGCCCGTTCTAAGGATCGGGTCATCGGTACCCTGATCGGCGCGGCGATCGCTTCGTTGATCGTGCTCGTGGTGCAAAACGCCTATCTGTTGGGTATATTAGGTTTGGGATCGTTGATCATTGCCTTTTCGATGGTTCAAAAAAACTATAAAATCGGGGCTACGTTTATTACGCTGAGTGTTGTTTTTATCTATGCCATTATTCGAACCGATGTACTCAACGTGATACAATATCGGGTGTTGGATACGGTGATCGGGGCGGTATTGGCCTTTTTGGCTACGTTGTGGTTGTGGCCCGCTTGGGGGTTTCTTGAAATTAAGGACAGTATTAAAAGTGGGGTAGCGGCCAATAAGAACTTCTTGGATCAGATAGCGCTGTATTATCAAAAGAAAGGAAAAGTACCCACGGCCTATAAAATAGCGCGAAAGGAAGCTTTTTTGGAAACCTCGAACCTAAGTGCCGCTTTGCAACGTATGGTTCAGGAGCCCAAATCGAAACAGAAATATAGGGATGAAATCTATGAACTGGTGGCACTTAACCATACTTTTTTATCGTCTTTGGCGTCGTTAAGTACGTATATACAAGGGCATGCCACCTCGGAAGCCTCAGCGCAGTTTCAAACGATCATCGACCGTATCGAACAAAATTTGGATCAACTGCTTGCTTCGTTGCAGTCTACGGAAACTGCAAATATCACTGAAGAAACAGGTGCAAAAAACCTTTTTAAAGAACACCTTGCTAGTGTTACAAAGGAAGATACGGGTGCTGCCGACGTATTTTCAAAAGGGGAGCAAAGAAGCCTTCAAGAGGCCCATTTGGTTTGGGAACAACTGCAATGGTTGTTGGGGCTAAGTGCCAAAATGCGGAAACTGACGTTACAAATTAAGTTTGAATGAAATTATAGTAGGCTTCACTATTTAGCCTAGGAATTTTATAGACATCAACAATAACCTACTGTACCTTTCTTATCTTCCTTTCTTTCTCTAGTTCCTTGGCTATCTCCAAATCAAGAAAAAAAGATTCTACTATCAATCTAAAAGACCTAGATTCCCATAACCTATCCTTATTCTTATAGACGTAGTTGATAACGTTTATATCATTAAAATCCGGGTGTTGTTAGTACGAAGTGTTTTTCGTTCTATCTTCTTTAAGTTCTGTTTCAATCTCCTTTAATTTACTTATCACTCTGCTATTGGGCGTTGTCTCTCCTTTCAGATAATGTTGAAATGTTCTGGTTGATTTGCCTATTCTTTCGGCAAAGTCGGCCTGACTAAGATTAGACCGCTCAAAAATTCGCCTTATTTCGCTTTCGTTCATTGGTTAAATGTTAAAATTGCGTTTTCTTCGCAAGAATAAACTAATCGTTCTCACTGTTTAATTTTTTGTAATTGTTGCCAAGTCGTTATATAGCTATTTTGACGCAGGGATAAAATTGGGGAAGTCACTTTTGTACTGTTTAAAAATACACTAAAATATATAAGTTAAAAACTTATTTTTTGTAAGTAGGGTTTTCGGTAGGCGCTAATTAGTTGCAATGCCCTGGCTTGTTGTACATATGGGCGGTTTCGCCAGACACCTAAAATTGACTTGTCTACCGCTGACTGACACCAAAAAAGGCTGGTAAAGAGGGGCATATGAGTCTGTTTTCCTGTGGTAAAGGCTTTTAAGACGGTTATCGGTGTTGGCAATTGGCTTTTTTTATTTTCTAGCGTCTATAAAACCTATACATAATAATTTTATTCCCAATTACCTTGAATTTTGAGCATTTCAAATAATCAGTTGCTTTTCAACTTTTCAGCAACTTTATCGTAATATTCCCGGGTCACTACTTCAGTCCAAGTTGTTGGTTGTCCGCCACCATATAAAGCTAAATATGTTACATCACTAAATTTCGTTGAGGAATGCCAATGTTCAATTTCCTTTTCACATTTAATTACGTCTCCTTTTTTCAGAATTACAGGTTCATTTCCTTTTTCCTGATAATATGCTTCTCCATCTACAATTATTAAAACTTGGGCAGAACCGTGTTTGTGCCAATCTAAGGTTGAGTTGGCTTTAAAAGTAGCTTTTGTGATATTATAACCCAATTCCTCGTCATCGTGAATAATGGCATTCAACCAAGCTTCTCCGATATAATGGGTATTTGGTGCTTTTGTTCCTTCCGTCAGATAGGAGGATACACTGTAATCAGCGTCTTGGGAAAATACAGATACAGAGGCTAAAATAAACAGGAGTACTATTGAATTCTTCATTTTCTTAAAGTTTATATAGTTCTTGTTAGTTCCGAATTTTATTCTTGCGTACAATTTGTTATATCGACACAAACTATGGCTTTATCCGTCTTGGATTCAAGGATAAAAATTGGGGAAGTCTTGTATGCTACCGTTTAAAAATACGCTAAAATTTGTAATCTAAAAACCGGTATTTTATATATGAGGTTAGTGGCTGTCGATTTTAGGGGCATGCCCTAGCTTGTTGTATATATAGGCGGTTTTGCAAAGTACCTACAATTGGTTTTTATCTCTGACTGGCGGCAAAAAAGTCTTTTAAAGAGAGGTAGATAAAGCTGTTTTTTCTGTAGTAACGGCTTGTGCAACGGGTACCGGTGTTGGCAACTGGCTTTTTTATTTTCTAGAGTCCATAAAACCAATACATAACAATTTTATTCCCCATTTCATAAGTTCAATAGATTCCTTGTTATTTAATCCGCAAACATCTTTAGTAACTACAAGCGGCTCTATGCCCATCAAAATCGTAAAAAGGTTTGAGAGGTCTTCTTTTTCTTTATTTGTAAAATTTGTTTGCTCAAAGAGCAACTGCAATGTTTTCTTTCTTCTAGCACCCCTTTTTGGAGTAGAAATATTCAAATCCAGCACGGTGCTCAAGTATTTTCGAAATAGTTTTTCATGGTCTATGACAAGGGTATTGTAATAGTCTTGTATTTCAAGAGCCTTATCTTCCATGCTCGTTCCCTTAAGGTTTTTACAAATTATTTCTGGACTTTTAGGGATTATATCGAGTGCGGCCTCTGCGGCCAAAATATCAACATTGGGAAAGTATCTGTAGACTGTTGCTCGCGAAATTTTTGTCCGTTTTGCGATATCCTCAAGATTGAATTCCAATCCATTGTTCAGAAAATACTGGGCACTGACCAAAATTTTGCTTCTGGTTTCTAATTTCTGATTTGTACGACCTGAATTAACGTAGCTTTCGTTCATGAGACAAATATCCCATAAAATTTGGAAAATAAAAAATGAACGCTTAAGTTTGTGAGACAAATATCTCATGAAATGGAGTTAAACAATACAAGATGGGTGTTGGGTCATAAAGTGACAGCTCATGAAACGACCGGCGATTACGACCTTATGATAGCTGAAACTCCTCCAAAAGTACCGGGGCCACCACCACATTTTCATAATTCGTATAAAGAAACGTTCTTGATGATTGAAGGCGAAATGGAGTTCATGGTAAATGGTGAGACAACCATTGTAAAGGCAGGCGAATCAGTTGATATTCCCCCAAAGACTTTACATACCTTCGGGAACAAAAGTGATAAACCATGCAAATGGGTAAACATTCATAGCCCGAAAGGTTTTAGAAATTTCTTCGAACAAATGGGTATTCCTGCAACTGAAGAAAATGCAACTGAAAAATCGTTAGATGCGGCCGTAATCAATAAAGTGATGACAACAGCATCTGAATTTGATATGATAATAAAGGTTTAAAATCCAGAAGCTTATTTATTTGCTAGACAACTTCGCAAGGCACTGGAAATTGGTTTTTATCGCTGACTGAAACCAAAAAAGTCCTCTTAAATAGGGGTAGATAAAACTGTTTTTTCTGTAGTAACGACTTGTACAACGGTTGTCGTTGTTGGCCACTGACGTTGCCTTCTGATTACATTCGGATGGAACACATATAAACCCAAATTATAAAAAGGATTTGTAAAGGAATTCTAAACCACAAATACGAAAGACCATGTCCGTCAAATGTTCCTTTTTGATAATTCACATGGTTTATTGAAGCATAAATATTAGCTGGTAGCATTAGCAGCAGAAAAATGATTAGCGTCCACGCAGCTATATATTTAAATCTTGGAATTAGGAGCCCTATTGCCATGAAGATTTCAAATACTCCTGTGAGATAAACAAAACTTTCTTTGTAAGGTATAAGATTAGGGATCATCATCGACATTCCTTTTGTAAATGCAAAATGCCCGATAGCTGTAAATACAAGCATTATCGACATTGCAATTCTTGCAGATAGGAGAAAATCATATTCATTTTTGATAATTTTAAGTACAAAAAGGGCGATAATAAAACTTGATAAAAGTACAATTAGCGGTTTCATATTTTACATAATTGGTGATATGCAAAGGTCAGCAAGCACCAATGTAAAAACAATGAACCTAAGTTAAGTAATGCGTCTTCTTATTCTGCTCAATGCTTGCGGAGTTACGCCAATATAGGAAGCAATATATTTTAATGGAATTTGCCGTAACAATTGTGGTCTGTCAGAAAATAAGTCCAGATAGCGTTCTTCCGCTGTTTTGCTCAATAAGGAAAGTTCTCTTTTCGATTTTATGAGAAACATATTTTCAGCCATTTTTCGTCCAATACTATTTCCACTGTTTGTGCTTTCATAGACCTCCTGTAAGTCTTTGTGTGAAATTGTCCATAAAATGGTATCCGTCAACGTTTCAATTTGGTATTCAGAAGGGGTTTGCTTTAAAAAGGAATCATAACCTGTGACAAATTCATTTTCGAATAGAAAACCAAAAGTTAAATCGACCTCTTCCCTTGGGACATAAAATCTGACGATTCCTTTACTTATAAACGATAGTTGTTTTTCGATTTCCCCAATTTTTAATAAAGGCGTATTTTTTTTGAGTTTTACTTCTTGCAATTTTGAAGAAAAAAACTGCCAATCAGCATCGTTCATTGGAGTGATGTTTTCAATAAAATTTCTGATTTCGTTCATGGGTTACGTATGCTTATTTGTTTGTGGCTAACGTTTTATATCGACACTAAATATAGCTTTATCGTCTTTGTTTCAGGGGCACAAATTGGGGAAAGTCTTGTGCGCTACCCTTTAAAAATACATGAAAAAATGTAAGTTAAAAACCAATTTTTTTAGGTGGGGGGTGTTGGGAGGTGGTACTTTGTTGCACTGCCCAAGTTCATTATTTATATCGACAGTTTCGTAAACTGCCTGGGCTTGGTTTACCTATCGCCGGCAATCATCAAAAAGCTTCTATGAAGGGTCTATAAAGCTACTTTTTCTGTAATAATGGTTTGTGCAGCGGTTACGGCTGGTGGCCAAAGTTTCTCAATTACACTTTAGTCCCCTGTTTAAATTATGGGCAGCTTAATTATTTTTCTCGATGAACATAGTTAACACCTCTTTATCATCGCTATCGGTTCCCTTAATTTTAATTCCTGTTTTATCAATTAATAGCTTATAGCGCGTCTTATGGTCTGCAACTAGAATGGGAAAATTGTTTTCTTCAACCTTTGCAGTTTGAAAAGAGTACCGGTGTCTATGGCCATTGACCATTAAATCGATACCTGCCTTGTTAAGTATGGGTACAAACTTTGATCTTACTTCAAGATCCCCGTGCCATTCTTGCCCTCTGTTGTGATCATAGGGGGGAATGTGCATAAAAGCGATTTTGTGTTCGGCATTTTTAAAAGCGTCTGATTTTACAACTTCTGATAACCATTTTGCCTGTTCGCTACGATATGCATCAAAATCTGCAAATCCGCTATATTCTATGTCAGAATCAGCCTTATCTTCTCCTGAATCTAAAATAATAAACAATGTTGTTCCGATCGAATAGGTATAATAATATTTGTTTTCCGGGAAATGAAAGTATTTTTTTAGTTCATTTGCCTTTCTACCTCTTGTTTCATGATTTCCCCTTACAATAACCAGCGGTTTCGTTTGTGCAAATATAGCCACACAGGTATCCAGTACCCCGTTGTATAAATCCGATTCCGAATCAAAAGAATCCACAAAGTCACCATCTAACAATACAAAGTCAGTTGTATCCCATTCAACGCCCTTCAAAAGACTGCTTACTTTAGCCGTTTTTTCATGCATATCACTCAGTACTACAAGTGATATTTGTTCTTTCTTTATGGGCTGGGTTGTAAAATAAAGAGGTTCTTTTTTGTATACTTGGGTCGCCACAGTTTTTCCAAAACTCATATCATCTTTTACTTCTTGTGAATAAATACGATAGGCATATTTTGTGGCAGGAGTCAAGTTTTTTAACGTTACACGGTGTAACATACTTATATTCTTTAGTCCGTCAGCGGAGTTAAAAATTTTAGTTCGTTCCTTTTGATAAAAATTTGATCCGTCTTCTTTATAGTATTCGACCCATGATATTGAATTTTCAGAAGTACTCCAACAAATGGTTACTTCATTGGAGGTGAGGTATTGAAGATAGGGACCATGTGTAATTTCAAGATTTTGAGCATGAATCCATTGCGTTGAACACATGAACAAAACAATGGCATAAAAAGAGCTTTTGATGTTGCACTTGCTTCTCATAAGTGGTTGTCTATTTTTTAATAAATACGTTCTCTAGCATTTAAAAATACATTAAAATGTGTAAGCTAAAAACCAATTGTTATAAGAGGGGTTGTTGGGAGGGGCTATTTAGTTACAATGTACCGGTCGTTGTGGCTATAAGCCAATTCCCAAGACACCCAAAAATTGGTTTTATATGTGATGGACATCCAAAAAGCTTTGATTTTTACAAAGCCAAATCAACAAGATGTAGCGAACTTGTTAATAAACATATAACTGTGGGAAAGCACCAAAACCCGTATTGATTTTGGCTGGTTTCGTCATACGTTATTTTTGTAATATGAGTTGTTCAATTTTTTTATTATCGGTGCTGTTTTGAACGTGTTTTGAATTTTCTAACAAAACAGACGCTTTTAAAGAAGGGAAAATTTTATGGGCACGTTTAAGCATTTTTATACCGGGAAACATAATATCCTTTTTTGCAGCAATTATGGTGATAGGCGTTTGTATTGATTTAGCCTCTGCTTCTTTTATTACAGGAACAGGAGTAAAATCCATTTTGAAATATAAAAATACCTTTGCCAGATAATTTAAGGCGAAAGAATCTGGCTCGGTAAATAGTGTTCTTAAAAAATTTTCAAGATATTTCCTTTTTTTAGTTTTTATATAAAATTTCATAGGAACAAATACCTTAAACAATAGCACTAAAGGGTTTCCATTTACAATAAATGCAGGCGCAGCTAAAAACACTTCTTTAATATTTTTTTCGTTGTGAATCAGCGTTTTGAGTATGATCAACCCTCCAAACGAAAAACCGGCCATGACCACATCTTTTAAACCCAATTTATTTATAATCTCATTGATCCAGATACCGTAACTATTGTCTTTCATACTTAATCGCGTCTCTGTACTTCTATTGGGTTGCGCTAAAACATCTAGGGCAAATACTTGAAAATCTTTATAAAGGTTCGAATAGGTTTCCAAGGCAATAGGGGCACAGCCATTTGAACCATGTATAACGAGTATTGGTGGCTTTGTGGCATCTCCAGTTACAATAATATTGGTCTTTCCGAAATCAGTATCAATAATTTGATCTGTATAAACGATATCGAGCGCTCTTAGCTTTTGGTCATAAAGATTCAGTATTTCTTTTTTACCTGATGCCGATTTATATAATGATTTCATTTTGTAATTTTAGGACAAATTTACTAATTATAATTTATTAGGACAAGTTTACTAATGCAAAGAAAAAAGAAACAGATTTTAGATGCCGCTAGAGCCTTATTTAACGAAAATGGTTACCATGATGTAACCATAAGAATGATTGCCCTAAAAATGAATATGAGTTCAGGAAATCTCAATTATCATTACAAAAAACGAGAGGATATTTTTGAAGCCTTATATTTTGAAATGGTTTCGGAATTTGATGATCGGGTACACGCATTGAATGAAACAGAAGTTTCGATTGAACAAATTAAGATTGACGTGGAGAGAAGTATGAAAAGAATGTTGGACTATACATTTTTTTGGACTGATCTATATAATCTATTGTCGATAAGTACTACAGTAAACGACCATTTTCAAGCGGTTTATAAAAAGAGAGTTGAGGGTTGTTTTTTATTATTTGAAAAAATGCAGGAAAAGGGCTTAATGCAAGATGCATCTTTTGAACTGGAATATAATTTTCTCGCTGAAAGAATGATCAATTACGGTAATACCTGGTTATATTCTAGCGGACTTTATTCCAATAAGTCAAACCCGTATACCATCGATTACCACGTGAACATATTCTTAAGTATTTTATTTCCGTTTCTTACGTTGCAGGGAAAAGAAGAAGTTCAAAAATTAATACCGGCGATTTTTGAGTGATATATACAGCTCGTTTTATAGGTAAGCCGTTTCGCTAAGCACCTGCAATGGGCAATTCGTCACTGACAGAAACCCAAAAAGCCTTTTAACTATTGGTATAGGAAGCTATTTTTTAGTAGGAACGCCCTGTGTAAGGTGTATTATGGTGAGTGTACCTTTAATTTAATTCTTTTCAGTTGTTCGAAGGCCTTAAAAGTCACATCTTTTCTAATCATAGGAAACATATTCATATCAAATTGTGCTTTAGGCGATACGTTTGTAGCAAAAAAATAAGTTTTGTTTTTGTACTGCAGATATCCTACAAACCAGCCGTTGTTATTTCCATTCCTAATTGACCACCCTGTTTTTCCACTGAGTATGTGTTCATCACTTACCTCGATTACCAACATCCTTTTCATTATTTTTTTAGTCCGTTCGGAAATCGGGAGATCGGATTGATAGAAGCGCTTTAAAAAGTCTATTTGTTGAAATTGATTAATTCGGGATGCTCCTTCGAGCCAAAAAAGATCAATATTCGTTGAGTCAACTATCATGTTTCCATAGTCCAGTTTTTCCAAATATTCGGTCATTCTTTGTATTCCGATATTTCGTGCCACCTCTTGATAACAGGGGACACACGAAAAATGAAAGGCATCGCTAAAGATTAAATCTTGCTCCCAATTTTTAAGTCTTCTTTGTTCCCCATTCCACTTGAAAAGTGTACTGTCGTTTTCAACAACCCCCGTTTCCAATGCTATAATTGAATTCGCTATTTTAAATGTAGAAGCCGGTAAATTCCCTTTTTTAGTCCATTCAAAGTCATTCGAGTAGTAGGTGTCATCTTCAAGGTCATAGATCAGAATGGCTCCTTCAATATTTGAAGTATCCATAATTGTTTGAAATTCCGGGACTACAATTTCACGTGCTGTAGCGTTGTCTTGATTTTTATCAGAAGCGGTCTTCTTACCCGAACAGGAAAAGAATAAAGCTAATAGTAATGTGAAATAATATATTTTCATTTGGCTGTGATTATGTTAGTTTTTTACTCTAAGCCCATGGGGGTAATGGTATAACCGAGTTGTTGCAACTGGTTGATGAGTCCGCAGTCGTACATTAAATGACTTAAGCCGACGGCGATAAAACAGTTTTTGGTTTCCAGCAATTCCTTAATTTTCTTCATCCATTTGTTATTTCTATCGGTTAAGATAAGTGTGTTGCTACAGGGGCTATGCAGTTGGTAGTCCATTTTCATTTGGGCATACCAATCGGTTTCACCACAGTCTTTGTTGTTTTCAGATCTAATTTTAGCGATACTGTTTTTGAGTCTCCTTTTGTGGGTTCTTTTGGGCATTCCGGCAATGTCTTCGTTGATCAGCGCTATTTGTTCGGCGGAGGTTTCTAGTCCGTACAGTGCTATCTGTTGTTCCTTGGCTTTAAACCCGATATAGTCATCCAACGAAAGAGAGGTGTCATTGGAACTTTTGTTTAAACAGATGTACTGTTTGAAATGCCGGTTTAAAAAAGCGTACATTTCTGCCGGGGTCATTTTGTTGAAATCCGTTGGACTTTTGGCAAACAAGTTTTTGATGAATGTCAAATCGTTTTGGTCTAAATACGTACGCCATTTCACTACTTTTTTCCGGCTATTGATTATTTCTTCCGCGGTATGCCCCGGTATATTTAAATTCTCTTTTATTAGTATTTCAGAGGCCGATAAGGCTTTATTGGCTGTCGTTAACGAATCAAAAAATGATTTTCCGAAAGCGTGATGCGTGCCAAATATATAGGACGTTTTTGTCGAATTTTCGGCCGTAACTTTAAAGAGAACCGTGTTGTTTAGCAAGGTATCACGATTATTTTGACCTAAAACTGAAGTTGAAGTCCAGAGTAAAAGCAGTAGCGTTATAATTTCCCTTGTATTCATAACAGTTGCTACACGCTTGTTTTCGTTTTTACAATGTCAATTATATGCTTTAATTCCCCGACTGACACAGCTGTTTTTCTATTTGAATTATTGGTAAAGAACGTACCTTGGGGGCTTTAATCCATTCAATCGCATGTAAACAAGCATTTGCCCTCGGTGGTGGGTAATGTGGTCGGCAAGTAATAATAAAACCTGTCTCTTTGTTCTATCCGCGCCAAAATAATCTAATCTTTCCTTCAGCTTGTTTGTGTCAAAATTTGAAATAAATGCTATGGCGGCATCAAATGTTCTATCAATGGTCTCAATCATTTCTTTTTTAGACTTGTTGTCGACTTTAAGTTCGGTGTCGGTATTCCAATCCCTGGCTTTGCGGCCACCCATCAATGATTGACTATGCCAATCCATTGCCCAGCCGATATGCATCAGGTTTTCTGCAAAACTCATGGCTCCCGGTGTTGCTTTGAAATCATATTTGTCTTCCGGCATGGTTTCCGCAACAAGAATCAAGTACTTTTTCGAATTTTCCAACCGCTCCAAGTATTCCTTGATAAAGTCATTTCCTTGAGCGAAAAGAGGCGATGCAATTGCGGAAAATAGTAAGATCGAAGTCAGAATCGATAATTTTTTCATAGGGTTCAATTTCTTAGTATTTAGAATTCTCGTACTTTTTTTGCGATGAATGGCAACGCGGTTGTATACGGTAAGGCCCACGGTTCAGCAACTAATTTAGCAAATACGCAACTACCTTTGTTTTAGCACACAACCGCAATTATTTTTAAACGATTTTGTGCGGCGTACCTTTTATCTTAAAATTCGTAATGCCGGTCTATATTTAAATGATTTTCTATTGTAAACTCTAATGGTATTATATACTGTAACAATTATATTATATGCATATAGGATTATCAAAGGGATAAACATTGTAAATATTCCAAAATTCCAATTTGGTAATATTCCACGAAAACCGCCTCCAAACATTCCAATTATAATGAAGATATAATATAAGAATAATGAAAGTGTCCACGATATTTGAAAATTCAGCATTGATTTTCCTAATTCGTTCACATTTTTCAGTTTATCTTTTTTAAAAATCCACATTGTCAATGGAATAATAATTCCAAGTATGGGAAAGAACAAAAATCCAAGTGCAGAAAGACTCATAATAGTCAAATAGTTTTGGTCTTCTTGTATTTTCCAATCTACTATTTCATCTGGTGAAGTGTCTAATGTAATGGCTAATCTTTTCAAAGTATCTCCTCTAGGAACAGTTTCGTTGTTTTCAATTCTCTGAATTGTTCTTAAGCTTAAACCCGATTCTTCAGCCAAAACTTCTTGTGATATTCCTTTTCTATTCCTTAAATCTTTTACTCTTTGTGCCAAATTTAAATTGTTCATTTCTATATGGTTTTTAATTTGAAGTAAAAGTATTTTGGTTTCGTCATATTGATAGCGTCTTTGTTATGTCATTCTTACGTCATTTGTGTCCTAGTCACATTTGCGCATGACAAACAACTCGCTATGTAACTATAAAATATGCCTTTATTCGTTTTTGGCACAAGAATAAATTATGGGGAAGTCTTGTTTTTACCTTTTAAAAATACATTAAAATGAGCAATCTAAAAACCAGGTTATTTAGGTGAAGGGTTCGCCGCAGGTTCGTTTCTATTCGTTGCTAGGCTTTAAATTTTACTAAACCGTGAATTTGATCCGACTCCATTTTTCTGGTAAATGTGTATCATAGGTTCCATGGCTATTCAATACCATAGCAGGATGTGGTTGTACTTCATTGTCACCGACCATCAACTTTTGGAATCGCCCTAAAAACATATTCCATATATCTCCGTCCGAAGGAGGTATCGTTCGGCCATTGGCCAGCAATTCTAAGCTTTTCCAAGGAATTCCAATTTCTAAACTCCAGCCGTTATCTATATCACTATTGTCATTCAATGTTCCATCTATTTGTACGGCAGTCTGTAAATCTTGTAAATCAAAATTGGTGAATGCCCAACGTATTCCCCTAGGGTGTGTTCCTTTCCAGAAAGATGCCCCTTTTCTGTCATAATCGCCCCCAAATGTATAGGCTTGATCATGATGTACATCGAATTGGGGAATATCAAACTTACTTCCTTTTTTATAGGCATCTTTCCAGATAAAAAAGACTTCATAAATGGTATTGGCGGCATTCACTTCTAATTCATAATAGCAGTCACCACCATCAATAAATAATTCTAAATCGTTTTCTAAAAAAAGAATACTGTCTCTTTCCGTTAATTTGGCCTCTACGAAAGGTTCTTCTGCTTCAAAAGCTAAATAAAGATGCGAAGTATTCCAAAGTATTGCCACTTGTGTATTATACATTCCCAAATCTCCAGATACCATATCTACAAATCGATTGCTCCATTTGGCATTTCTCCAAACCGCCTTTTTTGTATTACCATCAATTTTTATGGAGTCCTTGATTTTTTTGGCGATATAATCTGATTTTACGGTCATTCTTTTGTTATGGATATTCGTTTTTCTTGCTTGCAATGCATGTCTTGTATATGAAAAGTTGCGTTTATAGCGTCGTAATATCTTCGACTAATATAAATGTATTAAAAAAGCGCAAGTTTTAATCACCTGCGCTTCATTAGCTGTTTTTGTTCTTTTGTCCGGCACTTTTATGCAGGTTGAATTTTTAGGTTTGATTCTTGTGCTTATTAGAGCATGTTTCCAGTGGCTTTGGCTTGGGCATCTTTGCTACGGCCCATAATTGAACCCACTACCATTCCGCCAATCAAACCTAGGGAAATACCTAGCGAGCGTTCTAGGTTAGATAAAATTGCAACTCCAAATAACAAACCGAACACTAACCCTAAACCACCATATAAAGTCGTGTAATGCCCTTTGGTAGTTAATGAAAATGTGTCTTTTAAATACTTTTTAAAATCACGAAGTGCTTTTCTGAAATATTTTTTTCTGTTCTCAAGATTTGATTTTAAACTATCCAATTCCGTTTCTATAGCGTGAATTTCATTTTCGGTCAAATCTTTCTGTTCTAAATTGGTTATAATTTCAATAAATTCTTGGTAAACCTTTATCTCCGATTTTTTACTCGTTTTAGCTATTAAACTTTCAAAAAAGTCAAATGCATTTTTTAGTGTCATAAATTTTAATGTTTTCTTGGTTAGTGGCCCAAAGCAAAAATTATTACACCTAACATTTATTTTTTTTAAAAACTTTATAATCACCTTCCATAGGGCGGTGTTTAGCTCCTTAAACGTTCTATATCGGACATCAATTCTTCTAATTTTCGGAATATTTTTCCATAAACGATGTTTAAATCCCATTTATAAATTCGACCTCCAAAAAATGCCAATAAAACTAAAATCAATAATGCGATAACGATTCCTATCAACGGAATGCCATATACCAAATAAATATTTGGAAAGCCAACAAGAATTTCATTTACAAGTCTTTCTCCCAATGGAATGCCTTCGGCATCTTTAAACCAAAAGCCTACAATCATTGACATAAAGATAATCGGGTACAAAAATTTTGACATTCTCTTATTGATAGCTACTTGCTTTTCTTTCCATTGGTTAAATGTCTTTAAGTATTGATAACTACTTGCACCCATATCTATTTTCTCTAAATCATCTAATAACTTCTTATTGATCATAACAAGCACTGAAAGGGTAATAAAAAATATAACACCCGTTATTGGTATCCCCACAAAAAATGAGACCGTTAAAAAAATAAATGAGAAAGCTACAATTGCAATCAAATTTATCTTAAACATTCTTTTAAATTTATCAATGATATGAATTGATTTTTGGTTGTATAGGTCGTTTATTTTTGGAGCGACTAATGCGTCGCTCTTTAGAAAACCTTCTTTCCATATATTTTCAATTGATTTTTCCATCTAATATTTTTCTTAATCTAATTTTAATTCTTTTAACCCGTACCCCAATATTATTGGCATTTGTTCCTATAATTTCAGCAATTTCCTTATACGGTTTTTCTTCTAAATAAAGCGTGATAATGGCTCTATCAATTTCTGAGAGTTTTCTAATTGCATCATATAGTAGACTTAGGGATTCGTCTGAAAATGCATAATTTTCTTCTGTCTCTTCAGCCGTCAAAGAATCGGACACGAAATGACGCCCATTGTTTTTCTTTTTTTTCAATAAGGTCAAACAAACGTTCAGTGAAATTCGGTACACCCAAGTACTCCATTCCGATTCTTTGCGAAAGTTTTTTTTACTCCTCCAAATTTGTAAGCATACCTCTTGATAATAATCTTCAAAATCTTCCTGTGAATTGGTATACGCCCTGCACAATTTGATGATTATTCCTGAAAACGGCAGGATAGATGTTTTATAAAAATCGCTACTCAATATTGCTTGTTTTTTAGTTAGTGGTGTGAATTGATAATTATTACACGCAAATGAGCTATTATTTCAAATACAAAAGAGCAGCTTTGAAAGTGTGTTGGGCATAACTTCCTATATAGCTTTATACCTCCTATACATGGGGATAAAAATAAGGGTGGCTAATTTTATGATTTTTTAAAAATACATTAAAATTTATAATCTGAAATGTGTTTTTAGTAAGTAGATTGGCAGTCGGCCAAGTAGCTAGTGTAAGCCCTCGCCCCTTTGGTGGTTCTGCGCAATTCGATGTTAATTTTTATTATTTTGACAAGTCTTTTGAGGTCGCCAAGGCGATTACCCTGCCCTGATCTCCTACGGCATTGTAGAAGTGGTACACCACACCCTTCCATTTCACCACCCAAGGTTTATGGGCATATTTTGTGTCATAGGCTTCAGAAGGGGCTATCAGGTCTTCGCCTTCCCAGTCGGTCCAGTTGATCAAATCGTACGAGCAGGCGAACCGTTCAAAAGCGCCGGGTTTCCAAAAAGCCCCAAAATAGAACATAACGTACAGATCATCTATTTTAGCTATCTGTGCATCACCACAAATGCCTTTTTTCCGAGTTATAATGGGGTCCTCCCCAAATCGCTGCCAGGTTTTCATGTCGTCAGATACGGCCATAGCAATACTTTCATAGTTACCCGTTTT
The DNA here is from genome assembly GCF_963975415.1 of uncultured Kriegella sp. Taxonomy (NCBI): domain Bacteria; kingdom Pseudomonadati; phylum Bacteroidota; class Flavobacteriia; order Flavobacteriales; family Flavobacteriaceae; genus Kriegella; species uncultured Kriegella sp. The sequence continues at coordinate 44,984 of NZ_CAXBGN010000004.1, read as the reverse complement.
TCCCTTGGCATTATAATACATCACAAAGGGGTGGCCCGTATGCTGAAGGCTATCGCGAATAACCAAACTTTTGTAAATGGTTTTGTTTTCGAACCAACGCACATCTTTATCTTCGGGAGACAAGAGCGGTGCATTGGTGGTGTTCCATTCCTTAGCTGTCGTTAGGGTCTTCGAATTGGCCAAGCCTATTTTTAAGGTGCCCGATTCGTAGCCGGCGGTGTTTCCGCCCAAATAGGTCATCCAATAGTTGTCTTGGTAATTTTCTACCGAATAATCACCGCCCCATTCGGTATTCACCAGTGATACATAGCCCGCTTTTTGATTGGCATCCCAAGTGTCATCTGTAAATGACAGTATTTTTCCTTTCGACTCCCAATGCAGTAAATCATCACTTTGTGATAACCACGTTTCATAGCCTTGGCCATCAAAAATAATGTAGGTCATATACCAGACTTTATTTTTTCGGAATATAGTGGGACTATCCACCATTTTTGTGCTATCTGGCTGTTGCACTACAATACCATATTTAAAAGGTGTTTTGATCTCATTGAAAACGCGTTGCATCTCTTCTTGAGGTACCACTTTTTGTAATGGTGTTGCTGTCTGCTTACACCCCATTAATGATAGTATGACTATGATTGCTACGCCTATTATTCTATTCATCTGAAAGTTTTTCATTCTTTTTTTGAGGCACTATAACTTCTTTGTCAAATGAGCTGGTAGTTTTTAAACAGGTCTTGGGCCTACGACAACAGATTCGATCCCGTGGTTACGAATTGGCCAATGAGCGCGGCTTTTGGCGTACGAAGGGGTCTGACAAAATTTCTGAAGAACACTATTCTTCATCAAAATTGGGAATTTGTTTGTATTCCCCGCCCTGTAATGCCGATTCATGGGCAATAATCCCCGGAGCGGTATAAGCCAAGGCTTCATAGATATTCACTTCCGGTTCCCGGTCTTCAATAATGGCTGAAATAAACTCGTGCGTAATAAAGGTATGGGAGCCGCCATGCCCGCTATTATGGCGCATCGCCTCTGGCAAAGCATCGGTTTCATACCACTTCTCTTGATCGTAGGGTTTTAGTTCAGGGTGGGCTACCGTAAAGCCACCGTCATCTTTTACCAATGTATCACCGGCATGAACCGTGTGTATCGGTTCATTCTTATAACCCATATAGTAACTCATTTTATCACCACGCCATTCCCCTTTTTCACAATGTGACAAGGCACCCCGCCAGCATACTTCGCCTGTAAACGAATTTCCGCGATCGGTTTTAAAGAAGGCGGTTTCATTCCAAAACGGATTGTTGTACGGATTCCCCTTAAGGATGGGGTCGTTATCGCCCCAACCAATTCCGGTCACATGGGTCAATCGTTCCCCGGTCACGGCAATCAAAAAAGCGGTAACATGGGTAGGATACAGCATGGGTGGAAAGCCATGGCGCCAAGTAGCGGAACCATCGGGGTTGAAATACAATTCTTCAAGACCCGGATGGTAATATTGGGCCGAACTACTAAAAATGGAACCAAACTTGCCCGCTTTATACATCTTTTTTGCGGTAATCGTTTCTTGTCTGTAGGTGGAAGTTTCGGCCATCATGTATTTCTTTCCGGTCGATTTAACGGCTTCTAAAATTCGATAACAATCTTCGATGGTCAAGGCCGCAGGTACCGCACATAATGCATGTTTGCCTGCTTTGAGGGTTTGAACAACATGGTCGGCATGATCTGGGGCAGGGGTGAAAATACCTACAGCTTCGATTTTTGGGTCTTTTAATAATAGTTCCAACGAGTTGTAGGCCGTATTACATTTATAGGTGCTCATAAGCGCCGCCCGACGATCAGCCCGCAGATCACTAACCGCTTCGACGATGACATTGGGGTGTTCATTAAAGAAAAATCCAAGACCGAATCTTCCGCCGACGACACCTACACGTACTTTTCTTGATGAAGTCGGTATGCCCGCAAAGGCGAAGCGTGGGGAAAGGGCAAGGGCGGTTCCCGTTGCAGCGGTCACCCCTAGAAAATTGCGACGGGAGTATTCTTTATTATTTCGATTGTTCATTCTTTTATTTTGGATATTAAAAGTTCTATACCTGTGCCACGATTCAAGAAGATTTAAGAACGATGACATCCTAATTTTGGTCTACCGTATTGCTAGGCACCCGCTGTATTCTCTTCGTATGGGAAACCTAAAAATACATTACTCAAAAAGACCCTGCAAGTTACAATCGAAATTCCCTCGCTTTTGGGTGAAGTACATGTCATATACCTATGTAGCAATTGATAAATTACACCATAACTTCAACCGTATCGTATAACTTTGGAATCTGTACGTGCCACCCGAAGGTATCTTTAATTTTGACGCGAAAGGCATCCAAGGCCAAGGGTTCGCCATGTACCAAAAATACTTTTTCAGGAATGTTCTCGATGTCTTTTAGCCAGTACACCAATTCCTCTTGGTCGGCATGGGCCGATAGACTTTCAAAGTGTTCGATTTTTGCTTTTACAGGGCTGTATTTTCCGAACAATTTAATTTCGTGGGCCCCTTCAAGCAATTGCCGACCCCTTGTGCCCTCGGCCTGAAAACCTATAAGCAATACGGTTGTGCTGGGAATATCGATCAGCTGCTTCAAATAGGTCAGCACCCTGCCGCCAGTTACCATTCCGCTTCCGGCAATGACGACTTTAGACCTTTTATCGTCGATGGTTTTCCAAGTATCCCGATAAGAAGTGATGATGTTGAAATGGTTGCACATGGCACGGCATTCATCGGGTGGAAGCTTATGCCAATCGGTATGGTTTTCAAAAACGGACAATACATTATTGCCCATAGGGCTATCTATAAAAATGGGGATATGGGGAATGCGGTTCTTTCTGTACAATTTCCATAGCACATACATCAACGATTGTAAACGTTCTACAGCGAAGGAAGGGATAATTAAATTTCCCTTTTGATGAATGCTCTCTTTGATAAGGGTGACCAAAATTTCCTCTACATTTTCTTTAGGATGCACTTTGTTGCCATAGGTACTTTCCATAAAAAGATAATCTGCCCATTTCGGATGTTCGGGAGCCGATAACAATACATCTTCCTTTCGGCCAATATCTCCTGAGAAAACGAATACTTTTCCAAAAACAGACAACTCGACGAACGTTGCGCCTATGATATGCCCGTTGTATCGAAATTTAAAACGAATGTTTTCAGATAGTACTATCCATTCATCTTTTTCCCCATATTGAAAAAGATCTATGGCTTTTTGGGCTTCCTTAATGTTGTAAAATGCTAAAGCGGGATGATGCTTGCTATACCCTTCTGCATTAGCCTTTTCGGCTTCTTCTTCATGAATTTTGGCGCTGTCCCTTAAAATAATGGAGGTTATGGCCAAAGTCGGTGGGGTGGCGATGATTTGACCTTGAAACCCTTCTTTGACCAATCGTGGTAGATACCCTGTATGATCCAAGTGACCATGGGTCAATAGTACCACATCGATCTTGGAGGCGTCAATGGGCAGCGGTTGCCAATTTAGGCTGCGTAACTCTTTTAAACCCTGAAACATGCCACAATCGACCATAACGTTCAGTTCTGGAGTTTCGAGGTAATATTTGGAACCCGTTACCGTTCCCGAGGCCCCTAAAAAATGTATTTTTACTTTTTTCATTTGAATGAAAGACTGTTTTTAGCAATGGTATTTCATGAACTGCACAGTTGTTGCACCTCCGATACTATTTTTTCTTTTCGGGTTTCAGAAATTCCAAGATGGTCTAAAAAGAATTTATCTTTGAGTAGTTGTCGGCAAAGCACGACATCCCTGCTTAACAAAAATTGTTTCTCACGCTCAGTAAGTAGTTGCGATACGGTTATAGGATAAAGACCCAAACGGTCGATTTTATCTTTAAGACCGTTGTCTTTGGGGTGGTCCCAACTCAAAAGGTTTAGTCCGATACATTTGCCATAGGTAATGGCATCGGCCGTAAAACGGGTGTTGGTGACGACCATGCCGCGACCCATTTTCAGCGTTTCATCCTTTTTTTTGTCCCATTGTTGTTTGACATCTTGATATCGCGAGTTGATATACAAGGGCACTTTTATATTACAGTTTCGGCCTTCTTCACTATGGAATTTACATTCGATAATGCTCACCTTCTCATTTTTTACCGCAAAAACATCAATTTCATGTGTCACACAAATACCTTGCATTATTTTACCGACCTCCGTTGTATATCCCGAATAGGTTAAAATGGCGGCCACGAATTTCTCAAAAGGAAATCCTGTAGGTCCCAATTCGTAAATGGCTTTTTTAAGTTTGTATTTAGAGGCGAAAACTGACTTTTTCTTTTGCAATAGGGAAAAGGCCCGGTTATAAATTTCATTGGTTGAGATACCGTGATAGAGTTCATCCCGTACGGTATTCACAATTTGTTTCACTATGGCATCGGAGGCTCCGCTATGCCGTAGCGAACTGCGCAATTTATCCATAGAAAACCGTACTTTTTCGCCAGACGATTTAACAATATCAACCATTGTCTCTTTGTTGGCCAAGGTATCTTCGTTTGCCATGCTATTTTTTAATGTTGACATCTAATTCAGGAATTTTAAGAAGTTGTAAAGTGGTCGAGGCCAAGATTACTTTTCCGTGCGTTTGGCGCACCGCTTTTTGAATGGCATCGAACAGTTCGTGTTTGGTCGCACGTCTGCGTTTGTAATCTGTGATGTATCTTAGGTTGACCTCGATCCAATTATCGGTCAAATTGATAGCAATAGTGGGGTCGATAGTCGCATTCTCGATGTAATAGCGTTTTACCATTTCTTCCCATTTCGCCTTAGAATTTTGGGCATAGTCCGATAGCTGGCTTTCAGCAATTTCTAAAATGAGTTTCTTGGCGAGTTCCACATCTGATTCGTGCGTTATCAGTACGTTGACATCATCCCAAACGAAGGGGAAATCCATCGAATAGTTCTTTATCGGACCCTTAAATACAAAGGCATTGCTGATCTTGATTATCCTGCCTGAATAATTATCACTTGTTACCCATTCGCCCATTTCCATAATGGTGGTATATATGCTATCGATATCGATAACATCGCCTTTGATTCCATTGATTTCAATGCGGTCGCCCGGTTTGTAGACCCGTACGAAAAAGATATAGAACGACCCCGCAATGCTCAGAATCAATTCTTGTAATGTAAAGGTAAGCCCCGCTGTGAATAGCCCTATAACAATTGTATAGTCACTTACATCGTCAAGAGTAAAAGAAACCACGATTAATAGCACAATAAGTGCGTAACCAATGATTTCGATACCCTTTTGAGCCTTATAACGAATCGCCCTGTCTTCTATACGCCGCTTTAATAGCTTGCGTAGAAAGCCAATGGCGAGTAAGATAATGATGAGCCAGAGTAGCATGACCAGTATTTTACTTACCATGGGGGTCTTAAGAAAATCAGACAGTTCTTGCATCTATTTAAGGTGCTTATAAAAATCCCTGACCAGTGCCTTCACCTGATTGTCGGTCATACTATCCGCTTTTCGTAGCGTCTTTAACTTTTTGGCCAAAGCTGTATGCTTTTCTTCCAGTTCTTTTTTGAATTTCTCCCCTGCATCTGCCGGGCCAAAGATTGCTAGGGCATCGGCCCCTTTAATCGAATGTGCCAATTTTTCGAAGTATTCCTTCAATTGATGATTTTCCCTTTCTAAATATTTACGTTCATGTACCACATCTTGCGGTCCACCCGATCTTACCCGGGCCGGTGCACTACTCTTTAAATTGAAAAATTCTACATCGGAAAAAAGAGTGTCCAATTTTTCCCCATCATCGGTCAATGTAACGATATGGGCCTTTTGCCTATCCATCCAAATACCTATTTTTTTCATATTATTGAATTTAGTGATGTTTATATCAGTGCTTAATGCCGGTCAGTACAACAGAGATACTGTAGAAAGTTGGTATATGAAATTTTCCATATTTCTGTGGATACTGAAATTGTATTTGCTTTTATCGCGACAAATTCTGCATGACCAAGAATGGTATTTTAACATGAAGGCCAAGTTTGTCGATGGTAGATTGATACAACATATCTTCGATATAGGAATGTCTGGAATTCACAATCACCAGCATGTCTATTTTTTTATGTACGATATATTTTGATATTGCAATGGTTTTGTCTTTTTCCGGTGTGGTCTCAAAGACCAGTTTATTTTTTCTTAGGCACTGCCTTAGAAATTCTTGATTGTCTTCTTGGCGTAAAGAAAGTCGCTTTATCGGGTCGATATAAAGTAGGTGAATGATGGACCGGAAGGACTCTGTCATGTCAGAGAGCAATTTTAGCTCGCGACGTTTGTAAGGCAATAAATAATTGGTCGGAAATAATACTTCTTTTGGTGGATGGTACGCATAATTCTCTGGAATAGCCAACACTGGACAATCGACATACTTGAGTACTTGTAGGGTATTGCTGCCAAAGGTAATACTGCGATCATTGGTTTGACCGCGAGTGGCCATGACTACAATATCCATATGCTCTTTGTTAACGATATCGTTTACTTCGTCGACTAAAGTACCAAATGCAGAAATATAGTTGTAATTGTGTTTTGGGTTCGGGGAATAGGCGGTTATTGCGTGCTGTACCCTTTGCAGTTCTTCTTCAGACTTCTGAAAGATCGTTTCTTTTAATTCATTTAAAAGAGAACGATCATTATCTACATCGCGACGATATACTTCGTCAGCAAAGGTGTGTACGATAAAAAATTCGCTTTTTTCATATTTAAAGATCTGACAAGCGTATTTTATCGCATTCAAGGCGTTTTCTGAAAAATCTGTGGGCACCAAAACTTTTCTCATATTTCGATTCATTTGTTTTAAAGATAATTGGTGTCTTTTTTTAAAACTATGACATTTGTCAGGTAGTTTAACCCATTGATTTAGTAGTGTTTGTAAATTATTAAATTTGGTTAGTTTTTTACGGAACCATGCAATATGTACATGATTTATATCATTCCAGAACTCAAAATAGCATTGTAGTTTTGATGAGATTAAGTAAAAAATCATGAATTATTTCACACGTAAGCATTACGAACCTCAAACAAAAAAATGGTGGAAACATCTGTTATTGGGAATTCTTTTTTTGCTCTTGGGGACTTGGATATTTATTACCCCGATGACCAGCTATATGTCGCTTAGCCTTTTTTTTACGCTGGCGTTGATTATAACGGGAGTGTTTGAAATTGTCGGTTCGACGCTATACCGCAAGGAAACCAATAATTGGGGTTGGCATTTGGTCGGTGGAATCATAGATTTTATAATCGGGGGAGTGCTACTATTCAATCCTGTAATGACCATGTCCATGCTGCCTTATGTTTTGGCTATTTGGTTAATGTACAAAGGGGTTGTTTCCACATTAATCGCGTTACGCCTCAAATCGTTCGATATTAAAGGATGGGTTTGGATGCTGGCCATGGGAATAGGCACACTGCTCTTCGCCATCTTAATCTATATCTATCCGGTATTGGGAGGTTTAAGTATTGTTTATGCCACTGCAATGGGCTTTTTGGCCTTGGGAATGTTTAATTTCTCGGTAGCCTACCATCTCGGTAAATTGCGAAAACATATCGAGAATTCTTTATAACCTCTTATTTATTATTTACGTAATTAAGTTAGAAAAGAAACCGATAAATAATTTTTAATTAAGAGAGTTAAGCGCAACACCATGTTTCAAAAATTAGTTGTCATTTTTTCGATAGTGTTATTTTTTTCGTGTAAAAGTAAAAAAGATGGAATTACTCCTAAAAGAACCACACTTGTAGAATCGGTTTATGCCTCGGCCTTGGTGCAACCTGACAGTCTCTATGAAGTTTATTCGGCGGTAGCGGGAATTTTGGACAGGCAGTTGGTTAACGAGGGGGATACCGTGATCAAGGGCCAACAATTGTTTCAGATTTTTAATAAAATGCCTGATCTGAATCGTGAGAACGCCAAACTGAGTCTGCAGCAGGCAAAAGAAGATTATAGTGGAAATGCGGCTGTGCTTGCAGGTCTTCAGAAGGAACTTCAAACCGCGCAATTGAAGTTCCAGAACGACTCTGTGAACTTTATGCGTCAGCAAAGGCTCTGGGAACAAAAGATAGGATCTCAGGCCGAATTTGAAGTTAAAAAATTGAACTATGAAGCATCGGCCAATACATTAGAGCAATTGAATAATCGGTACCTGCGTACTCAAAACGATTTACAGAGCCGTGTGCGTCAAGCTGACAACAATTACCAATCGGCTATTATAAATACGAAGGATTTTATGCTCACCAGTAAAATAAATGGCCGCGTATATGCCATCTATCGAAATGAGGGAGAAATTATTACAACGCAACAACCGTTGGCCAGTATGGGTAGTTCCAATGTTTTTATTGTCGATTTATTGATCGATGAGGTAGATATCGTAAAAATCGAAAAGGGTCAAAAAGTCTTGATTACTTTAGATGCCTATTCCGATGCACTTTTCGAGGGAAAAGTAGTTAAGATCTATCCTAAGAAAGATGAACGCACCCAAACCTTTAAAGTCGAAGCTGTTTTTGAAAGTGCCCCCCAGGTTTTGTATCCGGGACTGGCAGGGGAGGCCAATATTGTTATCTCCGAAAAAGAGAACACATTGACTATACCCTTGGAATACTTGACGGAAAACAACCAAGTAAAAACAGATGATGGTCTTAAAGATGTCACTACCGGCAAAAGAAATATAGAGGAAGTGGAGATTATCTCGGGTATCGATGCAGTTACGAAAATCTATAGACCTGAATAATGACCAATTGGAGCATCATATTAAGTATCTCGAAAACGCATCTGCTTTCACGTATCAAACAAACGGGAGTTGCCGCTCTAGGTGTGACTTTTGGCATAGGCACCTTTATTATCTTGGTGAGTTTTATGACCGGACTTAACGGACTTTTAGATGGTCTTATCCTCAATAGAACGCCACACGTGCATATTTATAATGAAATAAAACCTTCGATAAAACAACCCATAGATTTTTACGAAAAGGTACGGGACGGTATTAAAATAGTGCACTCTGTAAAACCCAAGTTTACACAGACCAAAATTCACAACGCTCTTCCGTTAATGAAAAAATTGAATGAAAATCCTGATGTCAAGGGCGCGACTCCTCAAGTGAATGCACAGATATTCTATATTTCGGGATCGATTGAATTAGGCGGAAATTTGGTCGGTATCGATGTGAAAGAAGAAGTACGTCTTTTTAATTTCGGTGATTATGTCGTCAAAGGTGACCCTGAGACACTGGCCAATTTCGATAATGGTATACTTATGGGGGCCGGGGCTGCAACGAAAATGTCCTTGCATGTTGGCAATACCGTTCAGGTAAGTACCGTGGGAGGGGATGTTTTTCCTTTAAAAATTGTTGGGATTTACCAAAGCGGACTCTCTGAAATCGATGATATTCAGAGTTTCGCGAGTCTTAAGACGGTGCAACGCATATTGGGAGAACCAAGAAATTATATTACTGATATCAATATAAAACTCTACGAAATGGAGCAGGCCGTTGCCATGGCTGAACGCCTGGAAAAACAATTTTATGTAACAGCTATCGATATCAATGAGGCAAATGCCCAGTTCGAGACCGGTACCTCCATACGTAACTTGATTACCTACGCCGTATCGATTACGCTTTTGATTGTGGCGGGGTTCGGCATCTACAATATATTGAACATGCTTATCTACGAAAAGATGAATGACATAGCCATTTTAAAGGCGGCCGGTTTTTCAGGGAAAGACGTAAAGTACATATTTATGAGCCAAGCCCTCTTAATTGGCTTGGTCGGGGGATTTTTTGGTATTCTTGTCGGGTATGGAATATCTGTCATAATCGATAATTTGCCCTTCGAGACACAGGCTCTTCCCACAATTAAGACGTTTCCTGTCAATTACGATATTTCGTATTATGTTATCGGGGTAGTATTTGCGATGGTTTCGACCTTTTTGGCGGGCTACCTGCCTGCCCGAAAAGCAGAGAAAATAGATCCTGTAGAAATCATTAGGGGACAATAGTTATGGGGAAAGAAATTATTTTGGAAGCCAAAAACATCAATAAATACTTTCGAGAGCCCGTGCTTTTTCATGTTTTGAAAGACATTAACTTTACCATCAAGAACGGGGAGTTCGTTTCGATCATGGGGAAGTCGGGCTGTGGCAAATCGACCTTGTTGTATATTCTTTCTACGATGGATACCGATTATGAAGGTAAACTCTATTTGGGAGGTGATAAACTGACCGGAAAGCATCATGAAGAACTGGCGAAAATTAGAAGCCGGCATATCGGTTTTGTTTTTCAGTTTCATTACCTATTGTCTGAATTTACGGTATTGGAAAATGTGATGCTTCCTGCGAAAAAGTTGGGTATTAAATCGAATCAGGAAATTGAGCATGATGCGATGGAGAAGCTCAAATTACTGCATATTGAAGAACAGGCACATAAACTGGCCTCCCGTATATCAGGTGGTCAAAAACAACGGGTTGCCATTGCCCGAGCCCTTATCAATGACCCTGATATTATAATGGGGGATGAGCCTACAGGAAACCTCGATAGCCACAATACACAAAACGTAATGGAGATTTTTAAAGACTTGGTTCAAGAGCGCAACCTTTCTTTGCTTATCGTTACGCATGATACTGATTTTGCCAATAAGACGGATCGTATTATTGAAATGGAAGATGGATACATCATAAAGGAGTGAGGCGAATTACCTTAATGATTTTTGCCAACACTCGGTAAATTACCCTTTGCCGTCTACTGGTTTTTGGTTATTAATAGTCATTACCGTCAAATGACCGATGTCATTTTGAAACTCACCTGCTAATCATAGTTTAGTGGCATGATTTTACACCATGTTTAGAAAATGGTAGGCATATGACCATCGCACTCATTATTTATTTTTTACTCGCCATGGGTATAGTTGGTAAATTATTGCTTAATGGCATTCGACCCACCAAAACTTTAGGCTGGCTTCTCGCTATTTTTACCATCCCGGTGGGTGGTATGATGTTTTACTTCGTGCTGGGGCGCAATAGGCGCAAGAATAAGTTTTATAAGCTCAAAAAGACAAAGGAGATTTCAGCATATCTCGATACCGTTGAAAACTATTGTGATGATATCGAGAACAACGAACATGGTAATCTCCCCGATCCTATAAAAAGGCATGTGAAATTGGTAAGGCTTATCGCCAAAAACTCCAGTTTTTTACCAACTATAGGTAATGTGTTGACTCCGTTCAATAATGGATCCGCAACTTTTGATGCCATTTTTCAAGCCTTGGAAGGTGCCCAAAAATTTATACACATTCAATATTATATTTTTGAGCAAGGCGAGTTGGCAGATAAGTTTTTATACATACTACAACAGAAAAAAAAGGAAGGTTTAGAAGTGCGATTTTTGTACGATGGGGTGGGCAGCAAAAGGCTGGGCCGTAAATATATTCGCCTGCTCAAAGATGCGGGTGTTGAGGTTTATGGGTTTCTACCTATACGTTTTGGCAGGTTGTTATCGTCAATTAACTATCGAAACCATCGGAAAATAGTCATAGTCGATGGTGTAACGGCATTTATGGGCGGTATCAATGTATCTGACAAGTATCTGATAGGAGACCCCGTTCTGGGAACATGGCATGATATGCACCTTCGGCTCAGGGGGCCTGTAGTGAATAGTCTACAAGCGGTGTTCGCCATGGATTGGAATTTTGCCAGCGGCAAGGATGATATTTTATCCCTGAGGTATTTTTCGGAAGTTCCGAAACTAGGAAAATCTATCGTTCAAACCGTCTCAAGTGGCCCCGATTCCGATTTCTCGTCAGTGCACCAACTCTATTTCTCGATAATCAATAGGGCGAAGAAGTACGTTTATATTGCAAACCCCTATATCATTCCGGGAGAATCGCTGATGGAGGCCTTACAGGTAGCGGCATTGGGGGGTGCCGATGTTCGACTCATGCTTTCGACGAATTGCGACAGTCTTTTACTCAAGTGGGGTGTTCGATCTTATTTTGAAGATTTTCTAAAAGCTGGGGTAAAGATTTATTTATATCCCGATGGATTTCTTCATAGTAAAATGATGCTTTCGGACGATGAATTGACTACGATAGGTACCGCAAATTTAGATGTTCGAAGTTTTGAGCAGAATTATGAGGTCAACGTTCTGGCATATGACAAGGTACTTACCCAACAATTAAAAAATGATTTTCTAAAGGACTGTGAAATAAGCCAACGAATAGATTATCAAGAGTTTATAAAAAGAAGTAAGGTCGACCGTTTAAAGGAGGGCTTTGCCAAAGTTTTTAGCCCGGTTTTATAGGCGACATCACCAGTATCAGACTTTTGACATGCGAAAAGCGGTGTGATAAGGTCACCGATAATTTTAAACAATCTAAGTGATATCCAAAATGAAAAATGTTTTTAAAATCGAGTATTGTTGATGACGATGGAGGTTGTTCCGACCAGCATAATGGCTAAGAATCACCATGAACAAAATCCTCTTTTTTGAACTCATATATTTTGGGCAAAAAATAACCAATTCAATTCAAAAAAAGTACAAGTACTACAATAGACCAAGGTCAAACAAATTCATTGCATCGTGTAACTTAGGTTACTTTACGGATAAAAAGTTTGCTATATCTTTATGCACATAGTGATGAAGTGTTATAATGAAGAAATATATAGATGCTTTTGTAAAAGCGTTTGAAGGAACGGTAGACTGGACATGGAAATCGATAATATTCGAGGTTCCATGGTATACCAACTATTTTTGGGGACTTATCATAATTTCCCTTGTGGTGTGGTTGCTGGAAATCTTTTTTCCATGGCGTAAGCAGCAATCCGTTTTTAGGAAAGATTTTTGGCTGGATGGTTTTTATATGTTTTTCAATTTCTTTCTGTTCGCCATTGCCATCAGCGGTTTTTATAAATTGATAGGCGTGTTATTTGGAGATATTGGTATAGGCATACAAAGTTTGGCTTTAATTGACCCAACAAGATGGCCGATGTGGTTACAATTACTTGTATTTTTTATTATACTAGACTTTGTACAATGGTTTACTCACATTTTATTACACAAATATGCCTTTCTGTGGAAATTTCATAAAGTGCACCATAGCGTTAAGGAAATGGGTTTTGCAGCACATCTGCGCTATCATTGGATGGAAAATTTACTCTATAAACCCCTGAAGACTTTTGGGGTTATGATTTTGGGAGGCTTTGAACCCGAACAAGCCTATATCGTACATTTTTTTGCCATTGCAATCGGCCATTTCAATCATTCCAACATTAAGATCACATGGGGACCGTTGAAATATTTGTTGAACAACCCCGTAATGCATCTGTACCATCACGCCTACGATCTACCCAAAGGTACATACGGCGTTAACTTCGGAATTAGTTTAAGCATTTGGGACTATATTTTTGGAACACACCATATTCCCGAAGATAGCGGCACCATTGAACTAGGGTTTCCTGGAGATGAGCATTTCCCCAAAGATTTCATTCATCAGAATACGTATGGTTTTAAACGTGGGCAAAAATAAATTTGCGCCTTCTATTTAGTGCCATTTATCACTTCATCCGATTCTTTGATGTTTCGGTAATAAACTACGGGCGGTCTAATCAGACCGTTTTTTAATTTGACTCAACCGCTGTTTTTTGGGTTTATTTCATTTTCTTCTCCAAACGGACTAGGCGCTCTTCGATAGCCATTAATTTTTGTAATATCAGGATATGTGTTTTTTTGGCGTCTATTCCCACCGGGCTCGTATCACTATGTATTTCTTTGGCGATGGCCTCGAATTGTTCCTTTTCAGTCATTTTAAATTGAATTTAGTGCTGTTTGCTCCATTCCCCATATCCACCGGAGTAATCGAATATGGTTTTAAACCCCATCTTACGTAATTGCTGGCTTGCCTTGTTACTTCTGCCACCCATTTGACAATAGACGTATATGGGCTTTTCTTTATCAAGATTTTGAATTTCTTTGGTAAAAGTGGCATTGTTCGAAATGTCTATATTGATTGCGTCGTCAATGTGCCCGGCGTTATATTCTTTTAAGGTGCGAACATCGACCAATTGAACATCTTTGCCAATTACTTCTGTTTTAAAAGTGTCAATATCAATGACCTTGGCGACCCCGTCATTTTGAGATTTACAGGATAGGGCGATAATGAGAACAACAAATAGGAGGTTTCTTTTCATCAAGGTATGTTTTTATCTTTAATTATCAGATTGAATTATTCACCTTCCGTAAAATTAATTAAAATGACTTTATCAAACCACTGGCTGGTCGATAATCGCAATTTCGTCTTTACTTTCAATGTGCTAGGCGCCTTGTGCCAGATAACCGGTGTAAATGTGTTCTATTTTCATGATTTCCTATTTTATTATTTTGAGTTATTAGACATCTAATACCGATTGAATTTTTACAATTTGTACAATTGCTCAAGTTGCATAAGTCGATTTCTGCGATTGTAACGAAATCTGCTCTTCTATATCCGATTTTTTACTAAACGCTATACAATGCTGATAGGCTTCATGAGTCGTTACGAAAATGTTCTCTTTTCCTATGTCATGGATGAGTCCACTTGAATAAAGGATATCACGTGTAGGACCGATGGCTCCTGCTATAATTAGTTTTATTTCTTTGTTCTTTAATTCTTGAATAGTTTGCCTGAGTAGGTGTACCGCGCTGCTATCAATATAGTTTATGGCTTCTGCATTAAGAATTATATATTTAAGTGAACTTCCTTTTCTGTCAATTTGTTTTTGCAGTTCATTTTTGAAATAGTCTTTGTTTCCGAAAAAAAGCTGTGCATCAAAACGAATAATCAAGAACTCGCTGTAAGTTTCAATAGTTTCCCCGAAGCGTGACACATTTTTAAAATAATTAGTACCCGGTATCCTTCCCAATACGGCCATATGGGGCATTGATGTTCGGTATACCAATAATAGTAGTGAAATAAGTACGCCTAATAGAATTCCTTCCTTAATACCAATTGTAAGCGTAATAATGAAGGTTGCCATTAACAGGAAAAATTCATCTCTTCTATTTTTAAATAGATAAACGGGAAATTTAACATCGATTAATCCGAAGACGGCTACTATTATTATCGCGGCGAGCACGGCGTTTGGTAAATAGTAGAACAATGGTGTTAGGAAAAGGAGTGTCAGGCCAACGATCATAGCACTTATCATGGGTGCAACACCCGTTTTTGCACCGGCCAAATCGTTTACTGCGGTTCTTGAAAACCCACCAGATGTAGGGTAAGATTGGAAAAAAGAACCGATGATATTTGAAGTGCCCAGGGCTATCAATTCTTGATTAGCATCAACGGTATAGTCTGTATGGCGCTCTTGTATTGCTTTTGAAACGGAGATGGCTTCCATAAAAGCGATGAGCGCCAAAGTAAGCGCAATTGGGGTAAGTTCAGAAATTCTTGAAAAATCAAGGTAATGGACATTAAATTTGGGTAACCCTTTGGGTATTTCCCCGATAATTTTGACGCCTAGATCATTTAGCCCGAAAAAGTATATTCCTAATATACCTAAGATAACAACAATAAGGGCCACCGGTATATTTTTATTAATTTTTGTCATTGTTTTAATCAAGACAATTGAAACTATGCCAATGGATAATGTGATAAGGTTTGTTTCAGAAATCGTTGAGAAAGCATTTTGCAATAAAATGTGCACTTTACCGCTTCCTTCTATCGTTGTTCCCAAAAGATGTTTTAATTGGCTGAGACCGATAATGATAGCCGCAGCCGAAGTAAATCCACTGATTACAGGTTTCGATAAGAAATTGACTAAGAAACCCATACGCAACAATCCTAAAAACAATTGAATTGACCCCATAAACAACGCCAAAAAAATGGCCATAGCAATATACTCGTCAATACCTGAAAGCGCTAGCGCTCCCAGCCCGGAGGCGACTAAAAGTGAGTCCATTGCTACTGGACCGACCGACAATTGACGAGAAGTTCCCATAATGGCGTATATGATTTGGGGAACGAGGGAGGCATACAGACCAAAAACTGGAGGGAGACCAGCAATCATTGCATAGGCCATACCCTGAGGAACAAGCATTATTCCTACGGTCAATCCCGCAAAAATATCTCCCGATAAATAAGCTTTCTTATAATCGGGGAGCCACTGTAATATAGGAATGTATTTCTTCAGCACGATATAGGTTTGGTTCCAAAACTACGAACCATAGCCTCGCCCTACAGTAACATTGGTTACCGAACCGTTAGAATTAATATTCTGTATGATTGCTATAAAGGGCAGTCTAGCCCCCTTAGGTATAGAGGGCGATGTTAATCGGTATGCACTTGCACATCTTTGAACATAAAAGGATTGTTGCTGATATTCAGGTCCTTGCCACTTTCTGTGGTCACATTCTTTAAAAAGATTTCGCTAGCCCTCACATAAGGAAATTTCTCTTGATAAGAACCGTCAGTCATTTGTTGATTGAAATCTTTAAAAATGGTAGGACCTTGGTAATCATCCGGTTGGTTTGAATCATTGATATGAAGGTTTTCGATGGTAATTCGTTCAGGCAGATAACAGGTGTAGCCGAAATTATGCAACCCAGAATAGGAACCACTAATCAGGCTGACATTTGTAAGCTTTTCTCCAGGGGGCGCAAAAACACAGTTTCTAATTACGATTTCCCCCTGCCAAGTACTGCCATAATCGGAGCGTAGATTGACAAGGCTCCTTCCGCGGATCGTGCTATTCTCAATAGTCAAGGTACCACTGCCAATGGCATTGATTCCCATATGCCCCAATTCAGAGTTACGAATAGTGGCATTGGCGACGCCTTTATGGGCATCAAACCTAGAAAAGGTACAATTGTCAAAGACAAGATTTTTTGAGTAGTTTGAAGCCAAGATGCCCCAGTATTTTCTATCGTTGATATCATTTGTCTGGCTACAGTTTAAAAATGATACATTCAGGGCGCGGTTGACCTGAAGGTCATAAGACCCCATGGATACGGGTTTTCCTGCCGAACCAATGGTACTATAGGTCTTGTGTCCGGTAAAGATAGAATTCTTGATGGTAATATAAGCGCAGTCACCCACATTGATAAAGCCTCCATAGGGAGCGCCATGATCTCCTTCGCCAACGATGCGGTGTTCCATCCCCTCCAAAACCACATTGGAGCGCCTGATCGCTATGTTACGACTATAATAAGTGTATTTAGATGCTGCTTTATTGGCAATGGTGGTAAAACGTCCTCCCGTGATTTTTAGTGTAGTACCGTCCATGGGAAGTGCAGTCGCATTGGTAATCTGGTCGAAGTCCCAGATAATCGGAGCATCTAAATCTACATTACCGTTTTTATCAACGACAAAGATATCCGTTTGCTGCGAGCCGTTGTCTTGGTTCAGCCCAAAGCGGATATAATGTTTTATATTGGAATTGGTGACGGTTATCAGGCAGGGTCCGGGCAAGGAGACATCGATTTTCTCCTGATTCCTCTTAAGCGACGATATGCCCTCAAGCTTAAACGGTTGCAGGTTAGAGCTGACCACAAAAATTGAGGCGCGACGGTTTTCGATTTTGGTATCGTCAATACTAAAGGCGGCTGTACCAAAGTCGGTATCTGTTCGAATGACCGCTGTTCGCTCTTTTCCTCCAATGTAGTATGTATATCCCTCGTCGGCTTTTACCGTAAGGCCGTGCTGATTGGCGAAGGCATGGGTTGCGGCAATTGCATCGATGTCATCTGTTTTGCCATCTCCAATGGCCCCGAAATCGCTATAGCGCACTACACCAAGGGCTTTAAATTTATTGACATCCTTTGGGGATACATTTATCTGCAAATCCCCATTTTTAGCTGTTGCTACTTGGGTTTTTTTCTTAGTGGAGGTAATCACAACATTTTCAACCGGCCTTTGAGTCTGTCCCAGTACTGTAACAGCACAGAAAAATAAAAAAATAAATAAGGAGGAATATTTCATGTTAGACGTATTTTATTTGATAGCAATTCTTGTATAGACCCAATGGAATTGTTAAAGATTAAGTGTTTGTAAATTTTATCAAAACTGGTGAATTTCATTTGTAAACACAAAAAACATTTAATTGAGCAATACATTTTTCTTAAATAACAACTGGAAGAATATAAAGGCCAAGTAGGTAGAAATATCGCTGTAAAGGCGTTATGTTACCCTTGACAATTCGTTGATAGTACATTGTTCCGGCCAGTTCCTTTGCTACGGATTGTGTTTATTTAGCTGCTTTTCCAGGCCAATCCCAATGCAATAAATCGTCACTCCAAGCTATGCCTAATGAAGCGTTTTTATCAAAATCTCCTTCTTGCTCAGTTCTCGGACCTGAACCATGAAAAAACATTAGATATTTACCAATCGTAGGATTTTCAGTGAGGTTGACTACCGTACCTGCCGAAATTCGGCCTTTAGCCCAATTCCATTGCCTTTGTCCTAAAACAACCAAATCTCCCCAATCTTTCCAGTGTTTAAGGTCGGTCGAGCGTTTAATTGCGATACCATTGTGCGGAGAATGGAACAAAATGTATGCATTATTTTCGGTAAGTACGGTAACATTCTCACCCGATTCCGTATGGCAACAAAAGGTCCAATTCTTAAAATCATAAGTATAAGACATGCTGACACCATTTTGTTTGTAGAAGCACCACCACTTTCCTTTTTCATCTTTATCCTCTACGATATAAGGATCAATCATTCTTCCCATATCGGCTTCTTTTACATCAGCTCCCTTAACTTTCAATAACTCAGGAGCGCTCCAGTTTTCTAAGTCTTTGCTTCGCATTATAAAAATTCGCGCATCTGCAGATCCATAGGTGGTTTTATCTTTTACACCTAGGCCGGGTCTGGGGTATGTCTGTAGGTTTAGAATCCACTCATCTTTAAATCGGATGATGTTTCCGGGACTACTAAAATTTAAGTTTTGATCTTTGGCCGTAATAATTTTAGCCGGACTCCAATGTTTTAAATCTTTTGATGTACTGCAAGCCGTATAGGAGTAAATAAGCCCATTTTCAGACCTCACAAGGGTATAAAACAGGTGAAACACATCTTTATGGAATAAAATTGCAGGGTCTCGATAGGCTATTGAATCGTTCCCTTTAAAAATAATGGGAGAATTTAAGTCACTTAATATATTGCTTTGTGCTTCTGTCTGTTTTGAAAACAACAGTAAAATAAATAGTAGTAAGGGGAGGCTGAGGCTTCTTATGATAATCCGACCACTCGACTTCTCCGCTCCAATAATATCGTATCTCTCCATTTGTCATCAAGTTTAGCGATTTTTTCTCTTATACCAATAGTTCTAAATCCAAATTTATCATGAATTTTAAGTGTTGCCTTATTTTCAGGAAATACGCTCGAGAATAAAGTCCAAATACCATGTTCTTCAGATGAAGTTATCATTTTATCCATGAGTGCCAAACCAATTCCCTTACCCAGCCTATTGGTATCAATATAAGTGCTTACTTCTGCCACGCCTTCGTACACCAATCTTTCGGAAACCGGTGATAAAGCAATCCACCCGACTACCTTGTCATTATCGAGATAGACGAATCTTGAATGTTTTAGATGTTTTAAATTCCATTCATTCCATGTAGGAACTGCGGTTTCAAATGTAGCATTCTTGGTGTCAAGCCCCATCTGATAGATTTCAAGAACTCTTGAACTATCGTGGTCGATCATTTCTCGGATCATACTTTTTTTCTTATGCTTATAAGTGCTTTTTTTGGTACTTTAATAATTTAAATACTTGTGTCAAAAAGAGGGTTTTCTAAACCATTTTAAACTTTTATAAATATTTTTTTCTTGTATAGTATAAATAGTAGCAGCCATACTAAGACCAGCGCACCCAAGGCTACGACTACTTCGTGCCATTTCTCGGCAAGGGGGGCATAGAGGCCAGCTAACAATTTTTCCGAGGTATGAGAGAAACTTATAAACCGGTAGGCAAAATAAATTACGAGGGAATTCAAGCCGATTACTTTAAAAAAGAATGTCCATTTTTGATAGCCCTTTACATCGATGATCCAATAGAAAACTGCCAATGTCAAAAAACCGAGTCCGCTCGTAAATACTATAAAAGAACTTGACCAAAGGCGTTTGTTTATCGGAAAATGAAGGTTCCATAACAAACCAATGGCAACACATAATATGCCGATCACTACCAGTGTTATTGTTTTTTTATTTTCTGTGGATTTACTTCTAAGTATTTCTCCTGCAATGCTTCCAAAAATAGAAATACAGATGGCGGGAAAAGTGGTCAATATGCCGAGTTCATCGTAGGTAACTTGATGAAGGCGGCCGGGTAAAAAAGTGCGGTCGAACCAACCCACTAAATTACCTTCGAACGATAAGTCACCCGAGCCATAACCAGGTACCGGCACCAAGAATAGGAGGGCGTAGTAGCTTAAAAGGATACCCGCGATCCAGTATACTCGTTTTACAAGGGAAAAATTAAGGTAGAGCAAACCCGTGATAAAACTAGCAATACCGATACGCCCTAAAACACTCCCCATCCGTATTTTGGAAGGTTCAAAAAATGGGAAAGGACTGTTCTTGTAAAGGATTCCCAAGAGAATAAGTATGACCATTCGCCAAAACACTTTTTTATACAGGACCTTTTTGGGAACGCCCACCGAAACTCCCTTGCTGAGCGAAAACGTAAGGGATACTCCCGTAATGAACAAGAATAAAGGAAAAATAAAATCATAGAAAACAAAACCGTTCCAGGGCACATGTTCTAGTTGATTGGCCATTGCATCGACCCATGGCATTTCAGTCTTGCCCCGCAATAGCGTTATAAAGGTTCCGCCCCCAGCGATAAAAAGCATATCGAATCCTCTTAATGTATCAAGGGAGAGCAGGCGTGCGTTTCGTTTTTCAGACATGGTATGGTCGCTGTTTGTCGCGTTTTATTTTTGTGTCAGGCAATTTCAGCGAACCGATTCAACCTAATTTGAACTTGTCAAATGTGTTTTGCTGCACATTTCAACATCTAAATTTAGTAAATGCAGAGCAAATAAAGGCCTATAATTTATGTGACTGCTTGTTTTTCCTTAGGCAAATCGAGTCAATGTTCGTAATGACACGATGCCATACCATTCACTCTGATTTAAATAATTCGATGGCTTTATTTAAATTCAAAAAAACTTACTTTCATCGAGCTCCCAAGTTAAAAGGTTAATTTCGCTATCAAATGAATAACTTTATGAAGCTAAAAACTATTTTACTTCTATTTTCTTCACTTTTTTTTCTTTTGGTGAGCAGCTATGGGGCATTTGCTCAAATGACCAAAACACCTGAAATTTATTTAGACCCTATCTTCAAAGTTAATTATGGAGATGCTACTGCGGACAAACCTCAATCAAAATCATGGACGACGAATCATGGGCAATGGCTCGTAGTGGGTGATGTAGACGGCCCTAAATTATTGAAAAAAGATACTTTTGGGTGGACAAGCCAATCTACCGTTAATAGAGCGTGGCATGGTTTACCGAGTAAGGCAGATGTGTGGAGCAGGGGTGACGAGGCGCATATAGTTTTAGTTGGTGAATGTGTTTTAAGTGTAGTGCAAATAGCACATTCCGAACATAGCGGTCAATATGAACATCAGTCGCAAGTTCATCTTCCCATTCCTCCTAACTGTCATGCTATGGAAACTGCTACTATTACCCAAGATTTAAAAAATCAATATTGGGTCTGCGCTGACCTAAATGAAAAAATTATGGTTTGGCATTCTTCTAACGGAAGAGATTGGTCAGAGCCATTTACGCTGGCAGATAACATCAACAAAGACGATATCTCTTTAATCGTTCGGCTGAAAAATCAAGTTTCGGTTTTCTGGTCGAACCAAAATACGGAATCGATTAATGAACGAATTCACTATGATGGGGATGCCCCTAACGAGTGGTCATCGGTTGTAGTTGTTCAGCAGGGCGATAATAATGCAGATGATCACTTGAATGCTACGATGTTTAAAAATGGGGAAATGGCCATGGTCACCAAAAATAGTGTTGACGAAATCGATCAACCTCAGTTTGTCTTTCGAGTACGGGACGTACAGGGTAAATGGACCAATATTCCATACGAAAACCTTACTAGGGAAAGAAGTCCTAGCCGCCCCATTATTAATCACGTTGAATCTGGGAAAATATACGAAGTACATTCAGTCAGAAATCGAGAGAGCAATCGATATTTTATTTCAGTCAATGAAATTATAAAGAAGAAAGGTGGTTGGGAGTTTAAAGAGCGCATTCAATTAAAGACCCGGATAAATGGGAAAAACGGGGATGCTACTTCGAGTAAGGCTAGTTTTTTACCCGATGAAACTAAACTTATATTTTTCTCCGATGACTTGGGCAATATTTATTCTTTTGACCTTGATACCTTACCGTAAGTTTTGTTTTTTATGTTGTCTAGCTATTTTTTAGACGTTATTTGGTAGGTCGTTTTTTCTTTTTCTAATTAAAAAGGTTAACAAACCACTTAATAATCATACAACAAGGTACGGAGTATATTTAAAACTAAAACCAGCGTTTTCCGCTTTCCGTTTTTTTCAACTTCCATTTTTGAGTGCTATATTTAATGCATGGCCGTTATCATGATTTAGAGCATATTTATCTTTCGGAAAGCCAGCCAACCATAAGATGACAACGGACTGGTTATTCGGAATATCTTTAAATAATTCATTTTTTGGGTGGATAGCATTACTATTTCGGGTAGTACGATAATTTCCGAAACCAGTTTGGTCTATGACCTAAAAAAAACCTCTGGGTTTTTAAACGGTACTGTGATGTTCACGTTTTTAAGAATTGAAAAGTTAGTATAAGAATGTTTCGAACCAAGTTTTGAAAGTCTTCGGGTGATTTGTAAGCACCTTCCCTGTGAATATGATGGGACTAGGCATGCGCTATGCATCAAATATCGCTGTATCTTAGTCAAATTATAGCCCTAGTTTAGTAGCTGCTTAAACCGTATCGAATTGAATAACATACCCACCATATCATTTCAAGGTGAAAAAAACGAAAGGGAGTTCGAATTTATTAATCTGAATGACTTATTCGTTAAAATAAAGGAAGGTTTAGACCATAATCCTAATAAACCTCATAGACTTGGCTTTTTTGCATTGTTGGTTGTTACAGAAGGTGAAGGAAGTCATCACGTTGACCTTAGTGAGTATTCTTTAAAAAAAGGTACAGTATTAAAAATAGCGAAAGGGCAAGTACATGCATTTGAAGAGAATCCGAGTTACGATGGATTCCTTATTGTGTTTACCGAAGAGTTTGTGTTAAACTATTTTTCAAAATCATCCATCGAGTTTATATCCCATCTTTACAATTACCATATATCGAAAGCTGCCGTTGACGGAATTAATTTTAACGAGCCGTTTATTGAGCAACTAAAAATTGAACTTGCGATGGAAAACACCTATGCCCAAAAAAATATCGTGGCTGCAATGCTTGAATTATATTTGCTTAGACTAGAACGCCTTTCTCAGACTGTTGCCCCACCAAAACAAAGTAAATATTATCCCTTGTTTCTCGAATTTAAAAATTTGGTGGAAAAAAACTATGTCACTACACGAAATGTCAAGGATTATGCAGATAAGCTACTGGTTTCTTCAAAGCATTTGAATCGAATTGTCAAAGAATTTACCCTGAATACGGCCAAGCATTTTATTGATGATTTTGTCATCCTTGAGACAAAAAGAGCCATTGCAAGCACCAACTATAGTTTAAAGGAAATAGGATATGCAGTGGGTTTCGATGAAGTAACAAATTTTACTAAATTCTTCAAAAAACATACAAACACTACACCAAAACAATTTAAAACGGGGCTATAGTCGTTTCGTTTACAGCGCCCAATCGTACGTTAAGCTTGAGTTTGTGGCGGAAAGAAATTGTTCCTAGGTTTTGCAAGAGTGGGCATAGTATATTATTCGGATTTTTACTCTTTTTCAAAAATTACACCTCCGGGCGATTTGAGCAGTATCTTTCCGTTATTTAACTCTTCGGTAAGTGTAATTATATTCATTCTTTGACTGTCTCGAAAATATTTAAGCAGTACGCCAAACGTTAGCTTTACATCGCCGCCCAAATTATCCCCAATTTTCATCGAATACTCGGAATCCTTATTGTCCCAATCACCTATAACCGTTCTAGTTCCCAATGAATCGGACAATAGCATGTCAGCTTTTAAATCCTCCTTAAAATTAATACTCATAATATGTAGTGCGGTTTTTTTTCTCTGAATTTCCGTAGTACCTGTTTGTACCCACTTACCCAATAATTCAGTTTTACTAATTCTAAATTTTTTAGGGATGTTATCTTCCTTTAGTTCAGAGGAATATTTATCGGCTGATTTATCGACTTTGTTAATATTAAATTCACAGGAGGTAATTGTTAAACCAATAAACAAAATCAGAATAGGCAGTACATTGGTTGGTTTCATATTCCAGGAAATAGTTGAACATAGTTTGTTATGCATCCTAAAGATAGCAAAATATAATGAGATTTGTTGTTAGACCGAGCTTTCGGTGAAAGGGAGCTACATGAATACTGATCAAAATAGGGGTGTAGACACTATGTTCCCATATTTACCATTATTTATCGAAGATTAACCTACCCGGTCATCGGAGATAGTGCCAATTTTGTACCCAACTTTAAAGTCATAGATAATGAAAACAAAATTAGCTGCATTTATTTGCCTTGTACTATTCAGTGTTGGGCATAGTTTTGGGCAAAGCAGCACAACGGAAGAAAATAAATTTCAATTTGGGGAACCTGAACATTTCCTAGACGGTTACACCTTGAATTTTCAGTATCAAAATGCTACGGCAATACATATGGAATTTAATGACGGCCTAGCCAAATATGAGTGGGTTGCCGGACCCGCAAAGGGAAATGGAAATCAAGATATTCCATACCGCTCCCTTAAAATTGGTGAGAATCTTTATTTGGTCAATTGGCACGAAACAGGAATAAAGGACTATTTGACCATTGTTTTTGATTTTGAGAAAATGATTGTACATAGTTCCATTATAATCGGTTATGAAAACAAGCCCGAAAGAACGTTAAAAACGGTATTTAGAAGTGGTATTATCGATCACCTGAAGATTCCTGAATAACTTTAAATCAACATTATAACCACATATGCTGGGGAATTATACGAATGGCAAAATAGGGATGAATAGAAAACGTATTTTGGATGCCATGATGGTTGCTATGGCTTCGTAAGATTTTTTTTTCATAGATAATGGATTCCTGACACCCCCTGTTGGCAACAAGAAGCATATTGGTTTCTTGAAATATGTATGTAATGGGAAAGCTAAGGCTATTTTGGTATACGCCTTTGATATAGAAGTCGTCACTAACCTTTGGTTCCACTTTTACCATTTTTATGAGTCTTCTGCACGTGGCAATTTTAGATAAAACATGGATTGTTTATGCCATGATCGTAGGCTTGGGCCTTATCATTAGAATACCATATATAAAAGATAAATTAGTGACATTGCGAAAAGAAAAAGCAGTAACAACTTAATTTTAAAGTTATTAAATCAACGTAATATGAGAATAGCGGTAACATCGGCAAGTGGAAAATTAGGTGCTTCAATTATAAAACATCTTATTAAAAAAATCGGAAACCAAAATATTGTTGGAATTGCGCGAACACCTGAAAAAGCAAATCATCTCGGAGTCGAAATTAGGCAAGGAGATTACAACAATCGCCATGATTTTGATAAAGCTCTACAGGGAATCGATGCTGTGCTTTTGGTTTCAGGTATGGACGACCCTCAAAAAAGAATTCAGCAACATAGAAATGTTATAGCGGCTGCAGAGCAAAATGGTGTTAAAAAAATCGTGTACACCAGTATAGTGGGAAATGATAGCGAAACAGCATTTAGTCCGGTAGTAAAAAGCAATCGACAGACCGAAAAAGATGTTCAGGAATACGGTATGCAATGGGTCATTGGTAGAAATGGCATTTATATCGAACCGGATCTCGAGTATATTGAAAACTATGTTAAAGAGGGTGGTATTCGTAATTGTGCCGGAGACGGAAAATGTGCGTACACCAGTAGAGAAGAATTGGGTTATGCCTATGCACAAATGCTGCTCGATGAAGGAAATAACGGGCAGATTTATAACCTGGTTGGTGAGGCCATTAGCCAAGCAGAATTAGCTGCCCTTATCAATCAGGTGTACCATACAAACCTGACTTACGAAGCGGTTTCGGTCGAAGTATATGAAAAGGAGCGAAAAGAAGCCTTAGGTGACTTTTTGGGAACCATAATAGCAGGTATCTATGAAGGGATCAATATAGGTGCGAACGATGTACATTCTGATTTTGCAAAGGCCGCAGGAAGAGCGCATAAAACCCCGCTTGAAATGGTTCAAGAAATCAAAGCTCAAGAATAGTTGGTTTTTTTTATCGATGAAAGAAGAAGGGCGTAAGGGCAAATTTGGTTAAAAGTCACAATACATATGAATCTTTTACGAAAATTAATAAATGGGGCTTATTGAAAATATAATAAAGAAAGTTGTACTTCAAGAAACAATAATTGAAGAAAGAACAAGGCTTTCAGAAGCCGTCTGGAAAATTCGTTTGCGAAGCGATAGTATACATAAAGCTGATTTTGTACCGGGGTATTTTTTACGAGTGGGAGTTGGACTAAACGATAGAGAACTTTCTTTAAAAGAAAAAATAAGAAGTTACAGCGTTTGGAACATTAACCAAGCCGAAGGTTATTTAGATCTGGCCGTAGCTACCCATAGTAATGGTATTGGCGCCAAATGGGCGACGCATTGTAAAGTCGGGGATAAGGTTTATTTCAAATGGAAGAAAGGAAATTTTTTGGTAGATGATTCGGCAGATAGTTACTTGATGATCGGTGATGTATCGGCGTTGTCTCATCTGTATATGATTCATCGCAATGTTCCCCGAGACCGGAAAATGAAAAGCATCATCTATAGCCAAAAAAAGAGTGAACTGTTTTCTGATGTTGATGGTACAACGCCATTTGATTTTTATGAAATGGCCACAAACCCTTACCCTGATATTATTGCTAAGGTAAACGAAATAGTACCCAAAATGACGGGTAAAAAAATGGCTTACATTGGTGGGGATAGCAGAATATGTGTTGCACTAAATCATTACCTTAGAAAAGAGCTTCATTGGGAAACCAAACAAATAAAAACTAAACCGTTTTGGAATCCGAATAAAAGGGGACTCGAATAAGACGATCGAACGAGGGAAATAGGAAGCGTCGCGCCATTGGGAGTCCTACTGATATGGTTCGACCGTTGTGGAAGAAGTAAAGAAGCAATTGCAAAATATAAGAACTATAAAATTATGGAGATTAATAGAAATAAACTAACTAATATTGATACGTGTGGTGCTTTGCGACATAGGTCAATCCTAAAAGCCTTAATGCTTCTGTCGGCAATTATTTATTTGCAGGGGTGTAAAAATCCCCCTGACGAAATTGCATCCCAGGAACAGGAAAAAGAACATCCGAATATTACCAAATTAAAAGCCCAAAGTTCCGAATTTACTCCTGAAATCATCAAATTGAATGAAAGCGTGTATGTAGCAGTCGGATATGATGGTTCAAATGCTTCCATGATCATAGGGGAAGAAGGAGTGGTGATAATCGATGCACTTCGCGCCTTGGGTGCTGCGGAAAAGGTCGCGCAAGAGTTCAATAAAATAAGCGGCAAACCTGTAAAGGCGCTCATTTACACCCATGGCCATTTGGATCATACCGGTGGTTCTTCGGCTTTTATTCGAAATAGTGAAGATGTTACGATAATCGCAAGAGAAGGGTTTAAAGACGAGCTTCAGGAACATTCGCCCGTAGAAGCTATTTTAAAGAAGCGTAACGGACGGCAATTTGGACGAGATTTACCCGTAAAGGATATAATTAATAGAGGCGTGGCACCCGGTATCACTTCAAAAGACAGGGCTGGAGAGGGGTATATTAAACCAAACACGCTATTTAAAGATTCTATGAAAGTTGAATTGGCAGGCATCGATATTGAGTTGCATGCCGCGGACGGGGAAACAAATGACGAGCTTTTTGTATGGACTCCCGAGTTGAAAACCTTATTTACGGGTGATAATTACTACAAGTCATTCCCCAACCTTTATGCCATTCGAGGTTCACAATACAGAGATGTCAAATCATGGGGTGAATCGATACAACAAATGAGTACTTTGCCTGTGGAGTACCTCGTGCCCGGCCACACACGACCATTATCGGGAAAAGCAAAGGTCCATCGTAACCTAAAAAATTACGCAACAGCTATTTTAAGCGTTTATCAGCAAACGATAGATGCCATGAACAAGGGATATACACTTCAACAAACGGTTGATCATGTTAGGTTGCCCGATTCACTAATTAATCAGCCGAACTTACAGGAATTTTACGGTTCGGTGCCTTGGGGAGTTCGTTCTGTATTTCTTCACTACGTCGGTTGGTTTGATGGAAACCCAACAAATCTCTACCCGCTTTCTTCACCACAAGAGGCGAAACATATCATTGCACTTGCAGGGGGGAAGAAGAAGCTATTTGAGAAACTAAGTACATCGGTAAAGGATGGTGATTATCAATGGGGATTGCAACTGGCCGACCATCTGCTTCAAACAGACTATGAGACATCAAGAGTCATCACAATCAAGGTAAAGTTGTTAAGGTCATTGGCAGCGCAACAAATAAATGCTCCTGCGAGAAACTACTATCTTTCGTATGCCTATGAATTGGAGAAAAATGAAGGACAAGACATTCTAAATAAGTAATAGCAGGGAGAGCGACATTTTAAAGCTTAGGTGCCCCTGCTCATTCAACAAATGTAATTATGAATTAAAGGAGGAGGGCTATTTTTCGAACTACTTTTCTTTTTGGAATGTGATTGCAGTTTTTCCATTAACTAAGCCTGTATTCGTTAAGGTGCCAAACCCTAATTTATTGTTTGCTATTGCGGCTAAAAATTTAATGGGCATTCTTTTATTGCCCAAGTAAGCAAAAATGGCGTCGTGCTTCCTTGATAACTTCATAGCGCCGAATACCGTTCCATTAGTAACAATGGTATTCGAATCTAAATTTGTAAAGTTAATAATAGAACCTGCGTTAATAATTTCGGTACCTGTTTTCCATATAATGTCATTTTCATCAAATCCAAAGCGATTTCCATTCCATTCAGAATCTGTGAAGTGTATTTGTGTTTTGGGAGGCATGTTTACAAAACTGGGCGATAGCGATCATGATAAATCACCTTTCTAACAACGAACCGCTGAAAGGTTTAGAAAAAATCGGATAACTACGCTTTAGAATTCGCTATAAAAATAGAAGTTAATAAAGCAGCTATTTAATTTAGATGTTACCACGTATTGTACGCCATTTCATCAAAACATGTAATTTTTAAACTGCCCTTTTATAAGTACTATACATGCCTAGCTAAATATGGAAGTTAAAATTATTAACTATTTGTTAATAAATAATTCATATATTTAAAAAAATTAACAAGTAAATTACATTCGCTAAAAAAATCGGGAAATGTGTAAGCATTTCCCGAAACCATAAAAAGCGATTAAAACAATGTCTAACCACCTTAAGCACTACAAATATATGAAAAAACTTCAGTAGCATTTTGGGTTTGCCACCCCAGTTGCGGTTTACACCAATTTTAGAACCACACTTTTTTCGTTTAAGCATGTAAGACTTGTCATGATGTTTCATGACGAAGTGCTTGCGTATGCCTGTTGGATAAACTGGTTATCGTCAATAGTAACATCACTATTTCAAGTAAAAGTAGCAGTGGATTTATGGTATGAATAGAAGAGCAGAACAATTTTGAAACTACATCAAAAAGTGCTCATTTACGCATTATATAGACCCAAAATCATCATTTGTAACGAGCGTGGAACATTACTTTGCATACAACGCCAATTCAAGAATTTAATAAAGAAAATAATCAACCTAAGAACTTTAAAGAAAATGAAAATAAAAACGAAATTAATACACATGCCTAGGGCACGAAGTTTATTCTTATGCGCTTTGCTATTTGTATCGGAAATTCATCTCATGTCTGCCAAAGACACCGTGAATACTATTTTCACGCTAAATGCTCAATCGACAGTCGTGACTGGTGTCGTAAGCGACGATAATGGTGTGCCACTGCCAGGGGCCAGTGTTGTTGTTAAGGGAACCTCTATAGGAACCGTTACAGATTTCGACGGCAAATATGCTATTGAAGTCGATTCTAATAGTATAATTGTTTTTAGTTATTTGGGTTATAAAACAGTCGAAGTAATGGCGAATGGCCAGACCATCATAAATACCATTCTACCTATAGATGCAACCCAATTAGACGATGTAGTTGTTGTGGGTTACGGAACTCAGAAAAAGAGTGAGATAACTTCTTCTATCTCTCGGATAAACGGAAAGGACTTTCAAGCTTCTACGGCCTCAAATGCCGCGATGGCACTTCAGGGGAGGGCATCGGGCGTTGAGTTTGTAAATTCAGGTACCCCTGGAAGTACGCCCAGTATTAGAATCAGGGGAGTTGGCACTATAAACAACTCTCAACCACTGATAGTCTTAGATGGAGTGCCGGTATCTTCAGATGTTCTAGGGCAACTAGCTTCTTCTGAAATACAATCTGTAGAGATATTAAAAGATGCGGCATCAGGTGCCATATATGGTACTCGTGCTGCCAATGGTGTTGTTTTGATTACAACGAATAACGCTAAATTTAATGAGAAAACAACGGTAAGGCTTAATGCTTCCACTGGCTTCAACAGTGTAATTAAAAAATACGATGTAACCACTGCCGAACAGCTCTATGAGTTAAAAAGGGAAAGGTACATTATGGACGGTCTCCCTATTGATCCAAATTCGCCATGGGCAGATGAGTACTACAATCAGACTAGAACGGATTGGCAGGAAGAAATGTTCAGGGATGGCGTTTTTCAAGATTACAATATGAACATTAGTGGAGGTTCTGAAAAATCGACTATTAATGCCAATATTTTTTATAGGGATGAAGAAGGAACCCAGATAAATACCTATTTCAAACGCCTGGGAATTTCTTTGAGGGGTACTCAGAAAATATCCGATCGTTTTAGAATTGAAGAAAACATAAGAATAACGAACAATCACACCTTGCTGACTCAAGATGACGGGGCAACGGGAACATCTCAAACTATTTATTCTTCCTATAGATTTATGCCAGCCATTCCAGTGTTATATGAAGACGGCAGTTATGGCTCAGGAAAGGCCTCTACCCAATTGGGAGACATGTGGAACCCCGTATATAAAGCTAAAGAAGAGTGGAGGCATAGGTACAAGTTCAATACGCTGGTGAGTATGAAAGCCGATTATGATTTTACCGATGCTTTAACGCTTACAGCTAGGGCATCTTATCAAAAATCAACGTCGAAATATGAAGCATTTCAAGACATAACCCCAGATCAGTCCAGAACTGAAAACCTGCCGATTCTAAGAATCAATACTGATGAAACCACAGTAACTTTAGGCGAATTGTTTACAAGCTACAAAATGACCTCAGGATCGCATAACATAGGTGCGGTACTTGGGGTGTCAGGACAAGTAGATAAGGGTCATTTTATGAATATGTCGGGAGAGGGTTTTGCCTCTGTAGAGAAAAACCAATTGGTTATGGACAATGCTTCTATTATAAAAGGCGGCGGAAATGACTATTTGGCCACAGGTCTGGCGTCTGCCTTTGTAAGAGGTACCTATAATTACAATAACAAATATTATGTGTCGGGAATTTTCAGGGCCGATGGTTCTTCAAGATTTGCTGAGGGCAACCGTTGGGGGTATTTTCCTTCAATTTCAGGTGGATGGAGAATTTCCAATGAGAGCTTTTTGGAAGATCACCCAACAATTTCCAATATGAAATTGAACATGGGCTGGGGGCAGCTTGGTAATCAAAATGTGAGTGCGTTCCAGTATCTGAACGTTTATAATAAAGACACAGAGTATATATTGAACGACACCAATTTAACGGGAACCCGTTTGGCATCTTTTGCCAATCCGGATATTACTTGGGAAACTACAAGTGCTTTAAATATCTTATTGGAACTAGGTCTATTTAATGATAAATTTAATTTGGATGTCGCCTACTTCGATAGGTTAACTTCTGATATGTTGATTCCGTTACCAGGTTTGGGTACCGCAGGTTTGGTGGCAATACCAGATTCCAATATTGGAGAGATGCATAACTCAGGATTCGAAATAGAGCCATCTTATGCAGGAACAGTTGGGGATTTTAATTTTGAATTGGGGGTAAACGCTACCCTAATCAAAAACGAGGTTACCAAACTTTATGGTTCTAGCAAATTTATTTCTGGAGGAGATCAAACGAGAACTTATGAAGGTGAGCCAATTAGCTCATTCTATGGTTGGAAGACCGATGGGATCTATCAAAACCAAACAGAAATTGACAATGATTCCAACATTTCAAGTGATCCACGTAAAACGGATATTACTCCAGGGGATGTTCGTTTTGTAGATGTCAATGGCGATAATATTGTCGATGAACAGGATAGGGTACATATTGGAGACGCCAACCCCAACCTACTGCTGGGCTTCCATGCAGATTTGAATTACAAAGGGTTTGACTTTTCTGCTGTGTTCAGTGGTGCATTTGGCCATGAGCTATATGATGCTATGATGATGCGCGGAATTGACCCAACACAAAGTGCCAATATGGATGCTGTGGCCTACCAACGATGGACCGGCGAAGGAACAACGAACACCTATCCTAGAATGTCCACAATTCGTGCGAATGATAATTATAGGGTTTCCGAACTGGGTTTGAAGAGTGGTAATTATCTAAGAATGAAGGATGTTGTTTTGGGTTACACGATTCCCCAAACCATTACAGATCAAATAGGTGTCAGTAATATGAAGTTTTATATTTCAGGACGCAACCTGTTGACCTTTACTAAATTTGATGGGGTAGACCCCGAAGAAAGTGGGACTGGTAATTTGGCACGTGGTGTAATTTATAACAATTATCCTCAGTCTAAAAGCGTCGTATTTGGGGCTAACATTACCTTTTAATTTTAAAACAAAGTAACGATGAAAAACTATATAATTATATTATTTGCGGTAATCATGGCAGCTTCATGTGATGATATATTGGAACAAGATTTGGTAGGTAAGCGAACCGATCAAGATTATTGGACTACCGAAGCCGACATGGTAGATGCATTGGCAGGTGCTTATGGGCAGTGGGCTACACGGGCCTTGGGTATGCACGATTTATTTTTCGACAATCAGGGCGATGATCATTGGAGAGCAGGTGATCATGCCGAAGACGAAGAGATTGAAACCTTTAACACCAATCCATCGAACTATAAATTAAGAGATACCTACCGGTATAAATATGAAGTGATCAGTAGCGCCAATGGCATACTGATCAATGGTCCAAAAGTAAAAGATTTAGGAGCGATAGGTGATGCTTCCTATAATTCTATTATGGGGCAGGCCTATTTTCTACGTGCATACGCCTATTACCGTTTATATCTTATTCACGGGCAGGTTCCCATTATAACCGAAGAAAATGTTTTGACCAATGAATATAATATACCGAAATGTGAGTCTCCAGAGGTATTGAGCGATTTTATTCTATCTGATTTAGAAAAAGCTGTTGATCTTCTTCCTATGGATAATGTTGCGGGTAGTGTTGGCAAAGGTGCAGCCTGGGCCGTAATGACGTCTATATACATGCACAGGGCCGAAGAGTATAGCAACACGGAGTTTTTGACCAAGGCTATATCGGCCGGTCAAAATGTAGTAGACAATTATCCCTTAGCAGATGATTATCTATCCCTTTTTCGAGAAGGCAATCAATATTTGAAGGAGAACCTTTTTATTATGATGAATGATTTGGAGTGGATAAACCAAAATATAATGTCGAAGCATAGGGGCCCCAGACCGTGGGGGATGTATGGGTTTCAAGAACCTTTAGACGATTTGGTAAACGAGTTTGAAGAAGGGGACATTAGAAAAAGTGTAACGATTATTTCAGATGGAGAGTTCGCCCTTCAAGGTTCCCTGGGGTTGGTTGAACACACCTCCGATTTAACCAATACCGGCCATAGCTATTTTAAATATATGGATTGGACAGAATCTGGAAATTTTAACCATGGTCTGAATATTCCATTTTTGCGAGCGGCAGATACCTATTTGTTGGTAGCGGAGGCACAAATTCGATTGAATGGTGCAGGAGCTGGTGACGATTTAATCAATGCAGTTCGCCTTAGAACCGGTCTTGAACCAGTATCTGGAGCCGATATAAATGACCTGATTCATGAAACAAGGGTTGAACTTGCGGGAGAAAATTTTCGTTATCAGAATTTACTTAGATGGCACAAGGCAGGAATTTATGACTTGGAAGAATTCTTGGCGAGGCCAGAAAAAATGATTCCTAGTGATGTAGGGAGAAAAATTTGGACTAGTCCCAAAAATTATTACCAACCCTTATATCAAACCGATATTGATAATTCTGATGGTGTACTCGTACAAAATCCTGATTGGATAAATTAAAGAACGAGATGGTTATGTTAGTCAAGGGAAGAATAGGTAACCATATTCCCCCTTGACTAATTTGTTTTATATGATCTGGGCACTCCCTGAATGATTTTTAAGAAAAGGGCTTAGATCAATTTTATCGGGCTATATCATTTTAAAAGTAGGTAGGAACAATGCTTCGTAAATCAGGCAATTATCGAAGTGCTAATACAGTAAATAGCGAGTACTTCCATATCAACGCATTAACTTTATCGGTAAGTATGAAGGTTATGGGTAAACCATGTTTCCGATACTAACAAATACAAACTGATTTAAAATCATGTACAATGAATTTTATAAATAATAAAAAGATAAATCCGTTAAAACACGGAGCTTTTCAAGCTATGCTAATAGCGACCGCCTTTGTTTGCCTCATACTACTTTTATCCTTCAGCGAAAATTCTAGGGAGAAAACTCAAATAAACTTAAAGGTGGCAGCCTATAACGTGCAGTATGGTGACAAAGGCTCTGCAAAGGAAATTGGAAAAATGTTGCGTTCCTTCGGATTTCATGTGGTGTGTATGTCTGAGGTTCCCGGTGGGGACTGGGCTAGCCAAGTAGGCAAGGAAATGGACCTGGAATATGTGATTTTGGGAAAATACACTACAGCGGGACATGATGACAAATACAAAGCCATTTTATCAAAAACCCCATTGTATGATATCACGGAAGTTTTAATGGGAGACACGTTACACACTGCGGTCAAAGCCAAAACGAAAATAGGGGGGCAGGAAATAAGCTTGTATTCTGTCCACTTTCCCTTCGGATGGCGTGATCAGGCCCATATTGATGAGACCACCCATAAGATTCAAACTTTTGTCGAACATCTAAAGACGCATCGAGACAATGAAACAGCCGTTGTCGCCGGAGACTTCAATTTTGTGCCCAGCAAAGTGGACACTATGAACATGTATCATGAAATGTTTAAGGGTATAGGGTATAAACTTGCTGGAGAAAATGTTGGTATGCCTTACGATTCCTTGAGGTCTATGGTTGGTAATAAAAAGCGGATTGGTCGTGTGATTGACCATATCTTTTATGATCCTTCAAAAATGAACGCCCTACAAGCTGAGATTATAGAATTAGAAAAACCTTTGTCTGACCATAAGCCCGTCTGGGCGTCTTTTCAATTGGAATAGTAGCGCTCAGAAATTGATTCGGTTGAACGACCAAAAGCGTCTCTTGTTATCTACGACATTCGCCGTAAAATCCAACTCCAAGTTGTAGTTTGTATGTTTTCATGGCTATAGATGTTTTAGGTTATTGTTCTCCAAATTAAAACTTGTAG
Source organism: uncultured Kriegella sp. (assembly GCF_963975415.1). NCBI lineage: Bacteria > Pseudomonadati > Bacteroidota > Flavobacteriia > Flavobacteriales > Flavobacteriaceae > Kriegella > uncultured Kriegella sp. The sequence goes on along the minus strand of NZ_CAXBGN010000004.1, from coordinate 9,046 downwards.
AAAATATCGCTAGGCTTTTTACTTTAACCTTCAACCTATAAAACGGGTAAGTTTAGATCATGACAATACATGGTCGGATACCGTGAATTTGGCCCAAATTCTGCAAACTTCAAAGTTCGGTTGTTTTTAATGTGCTTCTTTGATGATTCTATTCATTTGAAATTCGAGTGTTGATTATTTCCGCAGACAGCTTAAGCTCTATAATTGCTACAACAACCACGATTATGATTTCAATAATAATGTATAACCAACCTAGAATAGTGATTTTACTAAAGTGTAAAATGGTCAAAACTAGCGATAGAAAACAATAGAGCAAATTGGTAAGCGCAATGATGCGAATACTACATTTATTAACGATTTGCCTACAATAACAATAGAGGTCATATATTAAGAAAAATATAGGAAGAGTAGCAAGTATGTAAAGTACATTTTTTGGTATTCCGAAATAGGGTTCTAGATTGACTAAAACTATGCCCAGCATAAGAATAGAAATAATTGCACCTATACCATCTAGTAGAAAGATTCGCTTGGGATTATTTTGTAGTCCGCTTACCATGCATTGTTGTAGTTAGTGTGCCTAAAATGGTTGGCGCAAGTTTGGTAATAGATTTAAGTGCCGTTATCTGTCTGAAAAGAAAGGATAATTGGGCGTGAAGCTAACCTTGGAAAACCCATCGAATCCGTTATTAAATTTTTTACTGTGGGCATGTTGATTTCTGTTTTAATTAATGGATATCCCATCACCAATAAAGTTTTTGAATTTTTGTGGGTTTCCATTGTCGTCACCTATAAGTAAATAATAAATTAAACCACAATCTGAAATATCAGCATGTCCCATACTATGTGCCTGTATACGTGTATACATCCATCTAATGTTTAGGTCTTTGTGGTCTCTCATCCAGTACCAAACTGAAAAGTCATCCATGGAATGCCATAGATTATTAGGGTTATGTTTGTCATTCTGGTCTTGGATCTTTTTGTATTTAATGCGATTACCACACAGGTCTTGTATATTTTTCCAAGTATGATGATAATCTCTGCGAGTCTCGTTTTCATTGAACGTACTATGTGATAAAAGATAAACATGATTGAGCGCCTCAATTTTTCCTTGAGAAATTACCTCTTCTACTACCTGGTATAAAAATTCCGAGAGGCCAGCATGTAAAAAATACAATGGATCTTGGGCGGTTGATTTCCCCATCTCTGTTGCTAAACTTGCCCTTGCCTTGTTTAGTTGGGTAGTAACATCAAAAAAAACATTTTTGTCGAATCCCCATCGGGAAATACACCCGTCAGCGCTAATTTTTAGTTGATTTTTATCATCAGGTCCGGCAGGGGCGTCAATAAAATTATTGTAAGAACAATGTACAAGTTTATCCTGCAATCCTACTTTAGCTATAATGGCACAAGAAGCTACCAGTGCCCCCCAATCATCGGGGTCTCCCGTAGGCCATTTATATTGATTATCAGGGGCGCTATTACCATCAAAACTAATAGCAAATCTGTTGTTTGAATAGTTAAACTCTTGAGGGAATAACTCAAAAAAACCGAACAAGCATATTATCAATATCGTTACTTTTTTAATGCTATTCATAATATAATTTTACGGACAATTAGTCATAAACGCACCTTAGGATCATTAACTATACACGGTGTGCCTGTTGCACAAGTTAACGAAAAAGTCTTTGTGGATCATTGCCGATCTGGATAACGATCGTAACTTTAGGTAAGTAGGGAAAAAAGGACTATCAGGAAAAACCGTTCGCCAGTTTCCAATTTAGCGAACGGATCCCCAAGGACAATTTTTACAGGTGCTTGAAAGCTGCATTTGAACTGGACTTTCTTTACCCGTTGTTCATGGGGCTACGGAAAATAAATACCATCGGGCTGGAACAGGGCAATAAGTGCATGCAGCTCTCGGTAATCGCCTACAACATTAAAGAATACCTGAAATTCATTGAAAAACGTTCAAAGAGCGGGGCAGGGCAACTTGGTTTAATGGCATTTGTGGAAAACACCATAGAATACGTTTTCGGCACCCTTACAAAGCATGAAAAATTAACTTTCCACTTCTAACTTGACACGAAAAAAGCCTCTTAAAGAGGTTTGAATGGCTCCGTGTTTTCTGAACTAACGGCTTGTACAACGGTTACTTTGTTTGCAATAGTTCATTAATTATTTAAATGCTGTTCAAAGAGCATAATTTTTTTGTTTAATTCTTCTTTCAATTCATTATCAGAAATTGCATCTTCTGAAAAATTATCGTAGAAATTTGGTAACGAGAAATCTGAAGCTACTTTAGCTCCAAGAAAAGGGAAATAGGCTTTTGCAGACTGTAAGACAGTTGTGCCGCCTCTACGGCCTGGTGAAGCAGCCATTAAAAGCATTGACTTTCCTCTCCATATTTTCATGTTTACTCGAGACAACCAGTCTATTATATTTTTAAATGCCGTCGTGTAAGTCCCATTGTGTTCTGCTAACGCAATTATAAACCCATCAGCCTTATCAAATAACTCGTCTAGTCTTTTAATGGCGGTAGGTATGCCATTTTCGGCTTCAAAATCAACCCCATATATTGGTAAAACATAATCGTTTAAGTCGATTGAAATAATTTCCACGTTTTCTAATAAACTAATTGTATGGGACAGTAAACTTTTGTTGATAGATTTTTGACTGTTACTCCCTGCTATTGTGATTATTTTTTTCATTAGTACTGTTTTTTAGAAATTAAATTATCAATTGACCATTTTCCACTACCATTAACTATTATGCCTGACGCAAGACCGATAATTAGAAGAGAATATTCGTAACCTTCACCTGCTTGATTACCAAACCAATTCATGAAAAATCCATGCTCTAACTGTGTCGTATAAATGATGCCTATGAACATTCCTGCGAGTGCTAATGCCCAAAATCTACTGAAGAGTCCTAGAATTAGTGAGATAGAACCAAAAAATTCTATCATTATTATTGAGAATGATACAAAGCTTGGTAATCCCATCTGAGTTGTAAATGTTTCCATAGTTGCCGTATAACCATAACCACCAAAGAGGCCTAGTAATTTCTGTGCACCATGCGGAAACATAACTAAACCAAGTGTTAATCGTGCAATGCTAAACCCAATATTTGGATGGGTTTTTAAAAGTTTTTGTACTAAATGTTTCATAATGTTTAAGATTTAAAATTGTCTATAAAGTTTTTCGGTAATACACACCGAAAGATGATTTTTCTATTGGGATAGGGCCATACTGGTCAAAGTCCAAACCAAAACCGAACTGATGTCCCGCGAATGATACGCCAGCTCTTAATTGCTGAAAACTCCTGGAATGTGTTTTAAATTCATCCCATACGGCCAAAAACTGTCCGTTTAACCCAAGAGAAACTTTATCATTTATTGGCATATTAAACTGAAACTGCGCAAATGTTTCGGCATAGCTGGCATCCTTTTGCTCGGAATATGCTACCGTAGGAATAATAACCAATAATACTCGTGAATTTTTTACTGTGAACTTTGCTGACAAACGTTCTGAATACCCAGAAAAACTGTTGTAATATAAAGATGGACCAATTGAAATATGCTCATTAATATTCCAAAATACCGTTGGTTGTACACCTGCCTCGTCAAAGACTTGGTTTTCTTCGTCCCTAAATTTTTGAAAGAAAGCTAGTGTATTAATGCTGAGCGTTTTACTCTTATTAATTGTATAGCTAGAGAATAATGTAAAATCTGTTTTATCAAAACTGGAAAACAGTTCTACTTGTGTAAATTGAGCTTGCAAATAGTTAGCAAGTCCGATTGTTAGAAAAGATGTAATGAGTATTATTTTTTTCATGCTTCAAAATTCCCATAGAAGCACATGAAAAAAAATGAACTAGTTTAAGACTTTTACATTCTGTTGACCTTAGAAATAATTTTACTCATAAATTCTGGTGTAATGCCAATATAACCCGCTAGGTCTTTTTGGGTAATTCTATTGACAATTTTTGGATATTTCTTTTTGAACTCAATATATCTTTCCTCAGCGGTTAAGGACATGCCCTGGTTGGCACGTTGTATATAACTTATAAGTGACCTTTGATATAGGATGCGATAAAACTTTTCGAATTTGGGTATTTCCTGAAAAAGTAAATGATAATTAGTCCTAGATATACCTAATAATTCTGAATGCTCCGTAGCCTTAATAAAATAACGTGTTGGTTCTTTGGTCATAAAACTAGCCATATCACCAGTCCAATAACCCTCTACCGCAAACATTGATATGTGCTGTGCACCATCTTCATCTAATGTATAAACCTTTAAGCAACCCTTTGTTATAAAATACTCGTATTTAGTAACATCATTAGCCTGCATTAAAAATGCCTTCTTTTTTACTTTTATTTCAGTAAGTAAAGAGAGGTATTTTTGCTTTTCTAACTCGGTTAAATCAATAAACCTCGCGATATTATTAAGTATTAGAGTATGTGATTCTTTATAGTACAATTCATGCTTATTTTGAGTTGGTTACCTTTTTTTATTATCTATTTGTAATTATTGTCTACTCTCGGGCTATGATACGTTGCATCCTCTAGGATGCTATGATTTCATATACCTGGTTGTACGTAGTATTTATTCATTCAATTGATTCACAAATGCATGAAGCAGGTTCACGTATATACGCTGACCTTTCTTAAAACTCTCAATACGCATATATTCATTGTCAGCATGAAAATTTTCGTCACTCCTTTGGAAGCCTATGGAAACTAAATTTGGGCCACCACCATCGGGAATAGACGACAGGGCCGGCACTGTGCCTCCAATATAGCGTATGATTGGAGGAGTCCCGAAAAAGTCTGTTAATACTTTTTTACCTATTCTAAAGCCCAAATCACTTTCATCGAAAATAGGAGCAGTGCCGATCACTGTTTCTTTGAAATCCACTTTCAATCCCCATGGGAGACTATCTTTGACGTGTTTTTTAAGCATTTGCAATACTTCTTTAGGATCATGGTCAGGCCCCGTACGTGCCATCATTCTGAACCAAGCAGTGTGAGGTATAATAGAGGCCTTACCTTGAATGTAACCAGCTTTAAACCCTGTAATGTCTACTGAGGAACGAATCCAAGGACGCTCATAAAAGGAGTATTCCCTCTCTCCGATCCATTGGTCGATGCCAAATTTCTTTAAATCCTTAGCTTGTTGCTCTGGGTCTACAACAGCAGCAATTTCCTTTCGTTCTTTTTCAGAATATTGCCTTAGGCCATCATAAAATCCTTTAATAGCTATTGAACCATCATTATTCCAAAGGGAAGCAATCACTTTAGAAGCTGCTAAAGCAGCATTCGGTGCAACACCTCCATAGATGCCCGAGTGCAAATCGGTATTTGCCGATGTAATAGTGACTTCAAGGTCTGCGGCTCCTCGGAGTCCTTTCCACATCATTCCTTGGTTGTCATTATTCATCATGGCATCTACATTAACTCCAAAATCAATGTCACTTAGCCATTCTTGATTTGAAGCTAACCATATTGGTAAATGTGGACTCCCCATTTCTTCGCCACCATCCAATAGCAGCTTGATGTTGACAGGAAGTTTGCCATCCACCTTTATCAATCCCTCTATGGCACTAATTAAAGCAATAATAGGTCCTTTGTCATCGGTGGCTCCTCTTCCATAAAGCCTTTCATCTCTTATTTCTGCACTAAATGGGTCGCTTTTCCAACGTTCTTTATTGACAGGTTGCACATCAAAATGTCCATAAAAAAGGATGGTGGGTTGCTTTTTGTTCCGTGTATAGGTGCCAGTAACTACTGGCAATTCATTGGTGAAATACACTTCTGTGTTTTCCATACCAATGGTATGGAGCATGTCTTTAAGTAAGTCTGCAGCTTTTTTGAGTTCTGGCTTGTTTTCTGGTTTCATCGACATGGTCGGGATGGCAATCAGTTCAACTAACTCACTGATATGTCTTTTATGATTTTCAATGAAAAAACTATCATATTCCTTTAGTTGGTTTCGAGTCGCCTTATTTAGGATCAATGAGTTATTCCGATCGCTACTTTGAGCGATAGCATCATGAAAATAGCTAAAGAAAACTAGCAGCGTGAAATAGTAGATTACATTCTTTTTCATCGTTAATTATATGGCTTACAACGTTTAGGTGTATGGGCAGTAGCAGATTTTAAGCAACTACTTTTCAGATATCAGATAGTAATATACTTTATTTAAACGAAAAAACGGTTCGAGTTTCTGCTCAAACCGCTATTGCTTATGCACCGTGTTGGGCGTAGTGTTTTTATTTTTTACAATACAAGCTGTATTAATACCTCATTTGCCAGCTCTTAATTTTGCCATTCTCTACAGAAAATAAAAAGTTAGCTTTATTTGTATAACCGACACTACTGTATTGTCCCGTTACAACCACCTTGTCTCCATCGGCAGAAAATTTAGCAGTATCTACCTGACCTTTTCGGTCAATAATGTCACTTTGTAGCCACTTAAAAAAGGCTTCACCCGATTTCCAAGAGCCGCTTTCACCATAGGCTTGCTTGGCATCTTTATGAAAAAGAGAGCGAATCTTTGCAGCATCGTTGACCGACATGGCTTCTATTAATTGAATCACAACCTGCTCTGGTTGTATGTTTTGACTGTTATCACTTGCCATACTTAGTTGTTTTTTATTTTCTTGCATTGTGTTTTCTTACTTTATGCTTGAATTCGACCGCACGCAGACAACCAAATTCAAAGCTAATAAAGTTAAAGTTTGCATCCTATTTGGTTGTATAGCCACCATTTGCCAAAATTGTTTGTCCTGTTATCCACCAACCTTCTGTCGCTAAAAATGTGATTATAGGAACGATATCCTCAATTTTTGTTAATCCTCCTAAAGCCGATGCAGATTTGTGGTAAGCAACTGCCTCTGGTGATTCTTGTCCATAGAAAAAAGGGGTATCCATCGGTCCAGGTGCTACAGAATTAACAGAAATTCCACGCTCTCCAAATTCTTTTGACGCAGCTCTTGTGTAATGTTCAATAGGAGCTTTTCCTCCTGCATATGTGGAATAAAAACCAGTATAAGCGCCTAATAGTGATGTGGCAAGAGTTATGATTTTTCCATTGTCTTCTAATGATTTTCCAGCTTCTTGGATGAAGAAATAAGCCGATTTACTATTAACGGCCGACATCGTATCAAATTCCTCTTCCGTGGTTTCTGAAAATGGTTTTTTCAACACCATTCCAACAGTATTTACTGCAACATCTACACGTCCCAATTTATCTTTTGCTTCTTTGAAAAGTGCCGTAACATTCTCGACTTTTGTCAAATCACTTTGAATTAAAATTGCTTTTCTTCCTAAATCTTGTACAGCTTTTAGGGTTTCTTCAGCAGCTTGTTTTGTGCTGTCGCTGTTATAGTGAACTACAACATCAGAGCCATGTTTTGCAACTTCTCTGCTTATCAAACCACCAAGGTTTTTTGCACCACCTGCAACTAATACTACTTTGTTCCTTAAATCAATTTTTGCCATTGTTTTTATTTTTTATATTAACGATGGTACAAAGGTATGAGTGACGCAAAGCTACTTTGTTGCGAAATTTTTAGCTTGTGTTGCGAGGTTTTTAGTTCTTGTATTTTTTTCGGTACGCAGAAGGCGAAAAGCCAGTTTGTTTCTTGAAAAAATTGCTAAAATGAGCAGTTTCTCCAAAACCCAAAGCAAAGGTTATCTCTTTGATGGACTTGGATGTTTTTTTCAAAAGTGCCTTGGCATATGAAGTTGTTCGTTCGTTTATCCATCTACTTGGCGATTTGCCTGTCTTACTTTTTATGACTTGACTGAAATAGCTCGAATTGAGTTGTTGTAAATTGGCATAGTCTTGCGGTTGAAAAACGTTATCTACTTTTCCTATAGCCAAGTTGGTGTAGTGCTTTTCTAAATTCTCTTTAAATGTTTTTACAATTCGTGATTGATTGCTTCCCTCTTCTAAAGGATAATAATTTTGCCAAAACAAAGCCTTTATTTTAAGTAATAGAGCAACAAGTAAACTGCTTATGATTTTCTCTTTATACAATGAACTTCCTTGGTATTCATTCAGGATTTGAAGGTAAATCGTTTCAATTTCCGTGTATTCTTGCTTATTTGGGTTTTGTGGTGGTACAGTTTCGGAAAGCAGAAATGGAAAATCGTTAAAAATGTTTTGGTGAATGTTGGTCTTTAAAAACTCCTCGCTAAAGGTAATTAGATAAGCTTCTTTCAGTTCGTGAAATTCAAAGGATTTGATGTGTCCGGGATTTGTAAAATAAATGGTTCGCGAGCCATACTCAAAAGTTTGCTCGTCTGTGGTATAATTTCCTTTTCCGTTTTTGACGAATATAAAAGAATAATAATTCGTTCTGAATATTGGCGATTTATACGGAATGGTTCGGTGAATATCCAGCAAATCATTCATCGAGAATTGACTGTCTTGTTCAATTGGAATATTCAATGCGTTGTACAAATCAACTACTCGTTCAAAAAATGCTATTTCTTTTGTTTCAGTCACTTTCTATTTCTGTGATTCAACATTACTTACAGCGGTCTCGGCTCGTATGTTTGTTTCTTGAGTTGAAGATAAGATATTTAGAATAATCCATTAGTTTAAAGGGAAGTCTGATTTCGTGGTAGGGTCAGATACTAAATAGAGATATCGTCGCTTAGGTTTACACTCTTTCCAAGCTAATCTTTAAAGCATTAGCTTGGAAACTTAGCAACAGGCTTAAATAGGAGGGACAGGGAGGTCTCGACCATCGCCTATAACCTGAAGAAGTACCTGAAATTCGTCGAAAAACGTTCAAAGAGCGGGGCAGGGCAACTTGCCCTGTCGGCATTTATGGAAAACACCTTGGAATACTTATTGGGAGCTTTTGCAAAGCATGGAAAACTGGCTTCCCATTTATGACCTGACCCGAAAAAAGCCTCTTAAAGAGGCTTGAACGGATCCGTTTTTTATGAACTAACGGCTTGTGCAACGGTTACCGTCTTAAGTTTGATTCTCTTTAAATTTATAGTATTAACCAGAAAGAACAAAAGAGCG